>JBEKJP010000355.1:0-3007 GCA_050011155.1 Streptosporangiaceae bacterium | reverse complement strand
TCGACCTCGTACTCGCGCTCGCCGGTCCGCACGCCGTGCGGGGTGATCTCCTCGATCGGCACGGACCGCGCGTCCAGCAGGGTTACGTTGTCCCGGTTGAAGGTCTCGTAGTAGCCGTTCTCAGTCAGCCACCGCTGATACCCGTGAAGAAGAAATGGTCTCTATCGTTTCGGGCACATCCGGGGCGATACTGAGCGTGGGAGCACTGTTGCAGGCGGCAGCGACGGTTGGCCGTCTGCTGGCTGCGGCAGGTGATCCTGATGCGACCGGGCGGCGGAACGACAGCGGTTCCTGGCCAGCGGATCTGGGCGGCGGTGCCGCCGGGTCAGCGGGCGGCGGCGGTAGGGCTGCTGGCGGTGCTCGCGGTGCGGGCGGCCGCGGCCGTGACGGGAGGCGGTCACGGTGAACGCGGTCATGCGCCCGGAGGGGCTGCCGCAGCTGAAGATCCGGCCGGGGCACCTGGCGCTGCCGGCGATCGTGTACGTGCGGCAGCCGGCCAGGGGCCAGGTCCTTGAGCATACGGAGTCGACGCGGCTGCAGTACGCGCTGGCCGAGCGGGCGGTAGCGCTGGGCTGGGCGCGATCGCAGGTCCTGGTGATCGATGACGACTTGGGCGTGTCGGCGTCGGTCCCGGATTCGCGGGAGGGCTTTGCCCGGCTGGTCGCTGAGGTCGCCATGGGCAGGGCGGGGATCGTGCTGGGGATCGAGATGTCGCGGCTGGCGCGGACCGGGAAGGACTGGCACCACCTGCTGGGTGCGCCACGAGGCGCTGGGTGCGCCACGAGGCGCTGTGTATTCGTGCGGAGATGGAAGGGCTCCGCCGCCGGGCCGTCGCAGCGGTCTGGTGAAGCTGGAGGCAGCCTGATCCGGGGATCGCCGGGGAGGGCGGGAAGCAGCCTCGACAACGTCGGGACGGGCCGGTACTGCCAGACGGTCCGGGTCCGGCTAGCAAGGTCAGAAGGCGTAACGCGAGTGAATCAGTGGCTGAAGCCCCGTAACGGTGCCTCCGGCTCCAATCTGGCGGATATGGGCCGGGATGCAGTACGTGACCCGATTCTAGGAGGCGGGTCAACTCCGGAGCCGGTTCTAGCAGACGGTGAGGAGGCCGCGCTGAAAGCCTGCGGCGTAGGCGCGGTGATGCTGCCGGGGTATAGCTGGACGCCGGCCTGGCCGAACGATGCGCAGTGAACGTGGGAACCGTCCGCGGTCGCCCTCCCCGACGGGCCTCCAGCCCGGCGGCGGGCAGGCCCGATGCCGGCTGACGGCCGCGGGCGGGGCGGAGGCCTCGTAGTAGTCCGGGCGCGCGAGAGGCGCGCACATGGCGAAGGAGGCCAGCAAGTCATGCAGGAAGGATGCTGGAATGCCGGGAGGACGCTGGTGAATACCGACGAGCTGGAGCAGGCCATTTACATGGCTGAGCACCGGGTACTGGAGATCCAGGCCAAACTGCACCGCTGGGCCGCCGATGACCCTCATCGCCGGTTCGGCGACCTGTTCAACCTTGTCGCCGATCCCGCGTTCCTGCTGGTGGCATGGGACCGGGTCCGGGGCAACAAGGGCGCGAAGACCGCCGGGGTGGACGGCCACACGGCCGCATCCATCCAGGCGCGTGCCGTCGCGGGAGCGGCTGATCCCGAAACCGGGCACGGCCAAGCGCCGCCGCCTGGGGATCAGCACGATCCGCGACCGGGTGGTCCAGGCGTCCTTGAAGCTGGTGCTGGAGCCGGTCTTCGAGGCGGATTTCCTCCCGTGCTCCTACGGGTTCCGCCCGGGGCACCGGGTCCATGACGCGGTGGCCGAGGTGCGGCACCTGGCGTCCCACTCCTATGAGTGGATCGTCGAGGGCGATATCCGGGCCTGTTTCGACGAAATCTCGCATGTCGCCCTCATCTCATGGACCGGGTGCGGGCTCGCGTCGCAGACAAACGCGTCCTAGCGCTGGTGAAGGCGTTCCTGAAGGCGGGCATCCTCACCGAGGACGGCGCGCTGAAGGACACCGACACCGGTACTCCGCAGGGTTCGATCTTGTCGCCGTTGCTCAGTAACGTCGCCCTGTCGGTCCTGGACAAGCATTTCGCCCAGGCACCGGGAGGCCCGGCGTCAACGTCCTGGGAACGAGCCAAGCGCCGCCGTCTGGGCCTGCCGAACTACCGCCTGGTGCGGTACGCCGACGACTGGACGATCATGGTCGCGGGCACCAGGGATGACGCGCTGGCCCTCCGCGAGGAGGCCGCGCAGGTGCTGGCCCGGATCGGGCTGCACCTGTCGGAGGAGAAGACCCTGATCACGCACATCGACGAGGGCCTGGATTTCCTGGGGTGGCGCATCCAGCGCCACCGCAAGCGGGGCACGAACCAGCACTACGTCTACACCTACCCGTCCAGGAAGGCGCTGCGCGCCGTCATGGCAAAGGTCAAGATGTGGTGCCGTCAGGTCGACACGAACCAGCCGCTGGACATCCTGCTAGCACGGATCAATCCGCTGCTGAAAGGATGGACGGCGTTCTTCCGCCCCGGGGTGTCGAGCGCGACCTTCCAGTACCTGGCCGCCTACGTCTGGCGCCGGGTGGCTGGCTGGATCCGCCGCAAGCACCCCGGGATCACCCGGAAGGAATTCCGCCGCCGCTACTGCGACGGCGGATGGCAGCCCAGGGGCCGGGAACTAGCGTTGTTCAACGCCGGGCTGGTCACCACAACCCGGTATCGCTACCGGGGATCGAAGATCCCCTCACCCTGGCCGCTGGGAACGGCATGAGGACCAGGCGCGGACCCTGACGGGACTTGCGGAGAGCCCGTTGCGGGGACGACTCGCACGGCGGGTTCGGGAGGCGGTCCGGGGAGACGGGCTGGCCGGAAGGCCAGTACCGCGCCCCGGGCCGACCTTACACCTGGCCGGGGTCTGCGACACCCTCGTCGCCGACGCCGACGGCATCTACCATCCCGCCCTGTTCAACGACCGGCTCGTCCTGGGCATGAAGGGGATGATGTCGGAAAACGAGCTCCACGTG
>JBEKJP010000354.1:0-2651 GCA_050011155.1 Streptosporangiaceae bacterium | reverse complement strand
GTGACGGGGCCGCCGCCGGCCCTGACCTTGCGCACCATCTCGTACTTGACCTGCACCGCGTCCCGGGCGTCGAAGAAGTCGCTGCCCAGGAACTCCGCATCCGTCACCTGCTCCGGGTGCGGATTCAGGCACCGTGCGGCGGCCAGCGCCGTCTCCTTGGGGTCCTGCCTGCCCTGCTGCCCGGCCATGCCGCCTCCCCATCCCGATCAATGTCAGGATGATTTTGCCGAACATTGCTAGCGGAAGCACGCACCGCCGCCAGCGTGTCGCGACATTTCTCAGAAAAATTAGGCATTCATCTCCGGTTGCGGCCTGGATCGTGATCAGTCCCGTCAGGAAGACCGGCATAATCTTCCTGACATTCACGGCGTAATCTGCTTTACGGCCTCGGCGCCGTCCCGCTGCGCGCGGAGCCGGCCTGCCAGGTCAGCGAGTGCCAGCAGGCCAGCCGTGGTGAACGGCGCCCTGCCCGCCGCGATCACCACGAACGGGTCCGCCGCTACCGCGTCAGTCCACGCTGCCGGCAGCGAGAACAGCTGCCCGTTCTCGTCGTGCAGGTGGACCCGGTCCTCACCCCCCCAGTTCTGGCGGTAGACGACGAACTCGAAGTCCTGGCCGCACAGGGGATGGAACGGGTGCGTCACCCGGACGCGTCGGTACCGATCGTGCGGATCGGGTGTAGTTGACGATGCGGGGCAAATCGCCGGTCGAGCGCTTCTTCCGGACGCTCGGTGAGGGGCTGCTTGAGGCGCTGCCGGGCTATAAGGGCCCGGACGTGTTCAGCCGGGGGAAGGACTGCGAGGGCGACGCGTTCTTCTACCTCGGCGAGCTGGAATCGATCGTCAGGGAGTGGACCGCCGTCGTCTACCACCGGCGTCCCCATGACTCGCTGGCCGACCCGCGGCTGCCCGGGCTGAAGATGAGCCCGGTGCAGCGGTTCGGATACGGGATCGCCCGGGCGGGCTGGATCGAGGTTCCCCGTGACCCGGACGTGCGGCTGGAGTTCCTCCCGCTGCAGTGGCGGACGGTCCGGCATTACGGCGTCGAGATCGGCGGCCTGCGCTATAACGGCCCCGCGCTCGCTGGCTACCGGGACCGCGCCAGTCCCTATCAGGGAGCCCGGCCGGGCCTGTGGCCGTTCGCGGTCAATCCCGACGACGTCTCGCGGATCTACTTCCGCGACCCCGCCGACGGCAGGTGGCACGAGCTGCCCTGGGAGCACGCCGCCGACCTGGACATGCCGTTCAGCGCCGAGACGCTCGCCTATGCCAAGTCGCTGGCTGCCCGGAAGGACCGGTTCCCGGACACGAGGCGGGCGCTGTCGGACCTGCTCGGGGCATGGAACCTGGGCCTGGCCGCGAACCGGGCCGAGCGGAGGATGGCGCTGCGGCTGGCCGCTGACAGGGCGGCCCTGCAGGCACCGACCCGCCCCGGGGATGATGTCACGTCCCTGCCCGCGGTGCGGCGCGCCCGCGCCGCGCAGGAAGATCCCGGCCCAGGAGGGGACGAGGCCGCTCCGCCAGGCCCGGAGGCCGGGGCGGGCGACTTCTACGCCGACGCGATGGACACCGTCGAGTGAGCGGGACCGGTGCCGGGCGCATGGTCCTGGCCCGCAAGGAAGGCTGGCTGGAGTATGTTCAGGCCCGGACGCGGACGCCGCCGGACCGGCTGGGCCGGCCCGCGCTCGCGCGGCTGGGCCCGGAGGCCCGCGGCGAGTATGACCTTGCCCGGCGGGTCTGGCACGCGAACATCGGCCCGCTGAAGACGCCCCAGATGGCCGCGGTCCACGAGGACCTGCAGGAGATCACCGACAGCAACATGCACGACGGCGACAAGGTCAAGGGCGCCGCCGCGATCGACGCGTTCCCCGGCCTGGGCAAGACGACCACGGCGCTGACGTTCGCGCGGCAGTTCCACCGCCGGGAGGCCGGGCAGCACGGCGTCCTCACCCCGGACGGCTGCGAGCACCTTCCCGTCTGCCGGGTGAGCCTGTCCGCGGGCACCACGATCAAGGCGCTCAACCAGGCGATCCTCGGGTTCTACGCGCACCCGGCGACCGGCCGCTACGGCAAGTCCACCACCGGGCAGCTCGCCTCCCAGGCACTGGACTGCATCTTGTCCTGCGCTACCCGCCTGGTCGTGGTCGATGACGTGCACTTCCTGGATATGCGCCGCCGTGACGGGATCGAGGTCAGCAACCACCTGAAATGGCTGGCCAGCGAGTTCCCCGTCACGTTCCTGTTCGCCGGCGTGTCCCTGCGGGAGCGCGGGCTGATGTCCGAGGGCATGACCGCGGCCGAGCAGGCCAGCGCCCAGACCGCCCGGCGGTGGACCCGGCTCACCCTCGACCCGTTCACCATCGCCGACGAGCCCGGCCGCCGCCAGTGGCGCAGCCTGCTCCTGGCCATCGAGAAGCACCTCATCCTCGCCGGTGCGCACCCCGGAATGCTGGCGGACGACCTGGCCGGCTACCTGTTCGCCCGCACCACCGGGCATATCGGCTCCCTGATGACGCTGGTGAACCGCGGTGCCCGGCGGGCCATCCGCCGTGGCGGGGAAGCGCTCACCGCAGACCTCCTGGACACGGTGAAGATCGACGAGGCCGCCGAGCAGGCCCGCGCCCAGATCCAGGCCGCGCTCGACGGCGGCAG
>JBEKJP010000353.1:0-2502 GCA_050011155.1 Streptosporangiaceae bacterium | reverse complement strand
GCCGTTCGGCTAGCTGCCTGCCCCGCTCGGGCTCGCCGTTATGCGCGTGCAGCGCTCCGCAGCATCCCTGCAGGCCAGGGACGGCGAGTTCGGGCGCCAGCGCCAGCGCCGATCTGCTCACCCCCGGAAACAGGCTCCGCTCGAAGCAGCCGAGCATCAGCGAGGGCCCCGACGCCGACGCCGGAGTGCGGGCGGCGCCGCGCAGCCGTCCGGCGATACGGTGCGCCCGGGCGCGTTCGGCCGCGAAGATCAGGAAGCGGACGACCAGCGGGCGGTGGCGCCCCGCCCACTGATACCCGCGCCATTGCTCGAGCAGCTCGCCGTACTGCACCCCCGCCGGGCACACCGGCTCGCACGCCCGGCAGCCCAGGCAGAATGAGGCCTGCTCGGCCAGCGTGGGGTCGCCGGGCGGGAGCGTACCGGAATCCAGCGCCCGCATCAGGGTGATCCTGCCCCGCGGCGAGGACGCCTCGTCACCGGTGAGCGCGTAGGTCGGGCACGCCGGCAGGCAGAAGCCGCAGGAGATGCAGCGGCTCAGCAGGTCCGGGTCGAAGACCGAGCCGGCTGGCGGCACCTTCGCACCATCCATCACGACCCCAGCTTTCCGGGATTGAGGATGCCCGCCGGGTCGAAGGCCGTCTTGATCCGCCGGAGCAAGGCCATCTGCTCGCTGCCAAGACGCTCCTCAAGGTAGGGCAGCTTGGCCGCGCCGACTCCGTGCTCGCCGGTGATCGTGCCGCCGAGCTCGATCGCGGTGCGGAAGATGTCGGCGAAAGCGCTCTCGGCACGGGCGATTCCCTCGGTGTCCTCGGCGGAACCCAGCACGCAGGTGGGATGCAGGTTGCCGTCACCGGCATGACCGAACGTCGCCATCGTGACCCGGTGCCGCGCCGCGATCTCGTCAATCCGCGCGACCATCTCGGCCAGCCGCGGCCTGGGCACGCTGGCGTCCTCCAGAATCGTCAGCGACCCCAGCCGGGACAGCGCGGGCAGCGTGCAGCGCCTGGCGGTCAGCAGCGCCTCGGACTCGGTGGCATCACCCGCGGTCTCCACCGTGATGGCGCCGCAGTCTGCGCAGGCAGCGGCAATCCGCTCGAAGCTGCGCGCCACGACCGCCTCATCACCGTCATCGCCGAACAGCAGTAGCGCGCCCGCGCCGGAATGCAGTCCCAGATGCGCGTACTGCTCCACCGCGTCCATGCACTTACGGTCGAGAAACTCCAGCGTCGCCGGGATCACTCCCGCGGCGAGAATGCCGGCCACGGCGCGGCCGGCCTGGGTCAGCGTGTCGAAATAAGCGAGGCCGGTACGACTGGTAGACGGGCCCGGCAGCACCGCCACCGTCACCTCGGTGATCACGCCGAGGGTACCCTCGGACCCGGTGATCAGCCGGGTTAGGTCGTAGCCGGCGACATCCTTCCAGAGCCGGCCGCCGGTCCGGATGATCTCGCCGGTCGGCAGTGCCACCGTCAGCCCCAGCACGTAGTTGCGGGTGACACCGTACTTGAGCCCCCGCAGGCCGCCGGCGCAGGTGGCGACGTTGCCGCCGATGGTGGAGACGGTCTGGCTGCCCGGATCCGGCGGGTAGAACAGGCCGTGGGCCGCCGCGGCATCATTGAGCGCCTGTGTCGTCACCCCAGTCTGGGCGCGTACCAGCATCTCCTGCTGCGCCACCTCGAGGACGCGGTTCATCCGCACGGTCGACAGCACGATGCCGCCGGTCAGCGGCACGGTGCCGGCGCAGAGGTTGGACCCTGCGCCGCGCGGTACCACGGGGATGCGGTGCTCGGTAGCCAGCCGCAGGATCCGTGCGACCTGCTCGGTATCCGCCGGCGCGATGACGGCATCGGGCGTGCCTTGGATCAGCGGTGTCGCGTCACGCGCATACACGGCCAGCTCGCCGTCGGCCAGCCGGAGGTGCTCCGGTCCGGCGATGGCCCGCAGTTCAGCCAGAACCGGCTGGGGAATACGGATCCCATCTAGCATCGTCAGCTAAGCAAACATCCATGACACGCCGTTGTCCATAACGGCCGGCGGGTTTTGATCACCGACGCGCGGGCAAGCGCGTCGCTATCCGGAGGTGCGCCGCGTCCGCGGACACCGGCCGACGCCCTGGGTCGACCCCAGCGGTGACCGCTACCAGCGGCTGGTCTTCTCCGCTCCCGATGCGGAGCAGATCGCCAAGCAGATCTGCGCCTCCGGCGAGCCGATCATAGTGCGCCGCGTCACTCCGGGATCATTGCCGCAAGGCTCGAGCGATATCTCGAGCCTTGCGGCGGCCGAGATGAAACGCGAGGATCAACCGGGACATGAATGCTGATCAAGGGCGGTTCAGCGAAAGAGCCGCCCGCTGGGTGATCGGGCACCGACCGGCCCCAAGGCGATCGCCTTTGTCGGACGTGCTACGTCGGGCGATGCCGCCGCGGCCCGCTAGGCGCGAGCCAGCCGGACCGGCCGACGGCTCCGAGCCGCTGACGCTGCCGTTTATCCCGCGCGGCGACC
>JBEKJP010000352.1:0-2504 GCA_050011155.1 Streptosporangiaceae bacterium | reverse complement strand
ACGACCTGGTAAAGGCGCGGCCGGGCCTTGCTCCGGCGCGCCCGGCGGCCGGGATCGCTCCGCAACTGGCCGATGCTGAACTGGCCGCCCTCGCGGTTATCCAGGCGCACCGCGGTTTTGTCTCGGAGCGCCGGTTTCCGCGCTACGCCCGCCGCCGCCTACGGCGCCTGTTCCCGTGCCTGCCCGCACAGGCCGGGTACAGCAAGCGCCTGCGCGGCGCGAGCGCGCTGATGAGAGCACTGTGGCGGTTCCCGGCCACCGGCACCTCGCTGCGGGCCGACGACGTGCGGGTCATTGACCCCGCCCCGGCCCAGTGCGGCCGCTCGCGCGAGACCGCCAAACGCCCGAACCTGGCCGATGGGCCGAGTACGGCTACCGCTCGCGCCCAGCCCGCGCCGGCGAGCCAGAGCGGCCCGGAGCACAGCTGCTCAAGCCGCCACGCCAGACCATCGAGCCGGTCAACCAGACCTTCAAGGGACAACCGGACCTCGAGCGCCACGGCGGGCGCAGCACCGCGGGGGTGATCGCCCGGGTTCTGCAACGCATCCTGGCCCTGACCACGGCGATCCGGCTCAACGACAAACTCGGACTACCGGTACACCGCTCGCTCATCGCCTACGACCACTGACAACCCCTCGGAGTCAATCGTCTAGCGGGTCCTCGGGGGATCTGCTGCCTCGTGCGGTCCGGGCACGGTGCCGAAAGCTCCGCCTGTCTCGCCGGGACCGCCGGTCTCGGTGGCCTCGATGTCAAGCCGGGGCAGGATCCGGGAGAGGCGGGCGGGCAGGTACCAGTTGACCGGGCCGATCAGGTGCATGCCGGCGGGTAGCAGCATGCTGCGTATGATCAGCGCGTCGACGAGGACGGAGAAGCCGAGCCCGAAGCCGAACTCCTGGAGCAGGTGGTGCCCGCCGGGCAGGAAGGAGCCGAAGACCAGGATCATGATCCCGGCGGCGGCGGTGACGATGCGGGTGCTGTGCGCCTGCCCGGCGGTGACGGCGGCATGGTTACGCCAGGCCGCTCCTTCCGGGCGCGAGCGCAGGCGCCGCCATTCCTCGTGCATGCGGCTGACGGTGTAGACCTCGTAGTCCATGGACAGGCCGAACAGGACCGAGAACATGACGACGGGCAGGAACGCGTCCACCGGCCCGGTGCCGGACAGGCCGAGCAGCGAGCCGCCCCAGCCCCTGGTGAACACGGCGGTGATGGCCCCGAGCGCCGCCACTACTGACAGGAGGTTGAGCGCCGAGGCGACCAGCGGGATCAGCAGGCTGCGGAACACGGCGGTGAGCAGCACGAACGCGAGGATGACGACGACGGCGACGAACAGGGGGAGCTTGCTGCCGAGGACGTGCGCGAAGTCGATCGCGGTGGCGGTCTGGCCGCCGACGTGGACGACGAGGCCGTTGCCGTGCTCAGCCTGGGGGATCAGGCTGTCGCGCAGGGTGTTGACGAGGGTGACGGTCCGCTGGTCCTGGGGTGCTGTGGCCGGGTAGAGCGTGGCGATCACCGCCTGGTGGTCCGGAGAGACCTGGGCGGCCGTAACCCGGGCAACCCCGGGGGCGTGTGCCGCCGTCGCCAGCAGGCGGTCGAACGCGGCCAGGTCGCCTGGGCTCCGTACCTGGCCAGCGAGTTCGAGCGGGCCGTTGAACCCGGGGCCGAAGCCGCCGGCGAGGGCGGCGTAGGACTGGTGGGTGGTCCAGCTGACCGGGTCGGTACTGGCGTCGGAGGTGCCCAGGCGCAGTCCCAGGACGGGCAGTGCGATCAGCGTGATCACGGCGAGGGATGCCAGGGCAGTCAGCACGCTGTGCCGTTCCACCAGGCGGGCCCAGCGTGAGCCGATACCCTGCGGGTCCTCCCGGACGGGCCCGTTGCCTGCCAGCCCCGTGTTTGCCAGAACAGCGCGCTCGCGGCGGGACAGTACCTTCGGTCCGAGGAAGCCCAGCAGCGCGGGCAGCAGGGTGAGCGCGGCGGCGATGGTCAGCGCGACGGTGACGGCGGCCGCGGCGGACAGCCCGTCGAGGAAGCTGACGCCGAGCGCGAACTGGCCGAGCAGCGCGACGCACACGGTCAGGCCCGCGAACAGCACGGTGCGACCGGAGGTGTTCACGGCCTCAGCCACGGCGTCGGCGTAGGAGCGGCCGGCCCGCACGGCGGCACGGTGCCTGCTCACGATGAAGAGCCCGTAGTCGACGCCGACGCCCAGGCCGATCAGCACGGCGAGGTCGGTCGAGGCGCTCGCGACGGTCAGGGCGTGGCTGAGCAGCGTGATGGCCGAGGACCCGATGACCAGCGCCAGCGCGGCGCCGGCCAGGGGCGTCAGGGCGGCCAGGAACGCGCCGCCGAAGACGATCAGCAGGATGACCAGCGCCGCCACGACGCCCACGGCCACGGACGGCCCGGGCTTGGCCCGCTCGGAGTTCGTGATCGACGCCCCGCCCAGTGAGACGTGCACGCCCGGGCCGTCGGCCGTCTGCGCGGCCGAGATGAGGGTGTCCGCGTCG
>JBEKJP010000351.1:0-2560 GCA_050011155.1 Streptosporangiaceae bacterium | reverse complement strand
TCGGCCATGGCTGCCGGTCCGGCCTCAGGCGCGCTGTGGGAACGGCTGACCGAGGACACCGTGATGTTCCGCGAGCACCTAGAGTACCTGCGGGGGAGGGGACACCCGCTGCCCGGCGATCCCACGCTGATCGCAGCCGCGATGGGCGGGATGCTGTCAATGCTCGCCTACGCCCTACTGCCCCTAGAGCCAGCACACCCTGAGCCAGCACACCCTGAGCCGCATCGCCCGCAGACTGCCCGCCCTCGTCCGAGCTACGCGGAGCCGGACGTCATCGACGGCGTCACCAGCCTGCTGCTCTATGGTCTCGCCGGCCCTCCGGCCAGCTGAGCCAAGCCATTCGCCGCCCTGCTGCACGCACCCGCACCACCAGTGCGTTCTTGTCCTGTACGCCCCAGTCCGCTCAGGTTCTATAGATGTGACATTCTGCCCGTTCTGGCGAACTGCTTCTCTTGACCCGCTTCTGCGGGGATGATCAGGAGTGGCGCCAACCATGCTGGTGGCGACCGGAGAGGAAATGCCATGGCCGATGTGAGGGCCTGGCCCGCCGGCCGGCGGATCACCGTCCGGGATTTGCAGGCCGCTACTGACCGGAACGAGCGCTGGTCCATGCTGACCAGCTACGACGCGCTGACGGCGGGCGTGTTCGAGCAGGCCGGGGTGCGCGCGCTGCTCGTCGGCGACACCAGTGCCGAGATGGTTCTCGGCCATCCCGACACGCTGCCGGTGACGATGGATGAAATGGTCTCGATGGTCGCCGCCGTGGTGCGGGGGACGCGCACCGCGCTGGTGGTCGCGGACCTCCCGTTCGGCAGTTACCAGGCGGGACCGGAAACCGCGCTCGCCAACGCGGTCCGGCACCTGAAGGAAGGCGGCGCGCAGGCCGTCAAGCTGGAGGGCGGCAGCCGTGTGCTGCCGCAGGTCGCCGCCCTCACGGGCGCGGGCATCCCGGTGATGGGGCACCTAGGCCTGACGCCCCAGAGCGTCAACACGCTCGGCGGGACGCGCCGCGTCCAGGGCCGGGGCGACGCCGGGGACCAGTTGCTCGCCGACGCGCTTGCCCTCGAACGGGCCGGAGCCTTCGCTGTAGTGCTGGAATCCGTGCCGGCTAGCCTCGGACGGCGGGTCTCCGGGCAGTTGCGCATACCGACGATCGGCATCGGCGCCGGGCCGGACTGCGACGCCCAGATCATGGTCTGGCAGGATATGGCCGGGCTGACCGCGGGCCGCCTGCCACGGTTCGTCCAGCGTTACGCCGACATGCGCGGGGACCTGCTGGCCGCGGCCACCCGCTTTGCGGCCGACGTGGCCGACGGCCACTACCCCGATCAGGCTCACAGCTATGCCTGACCGCTAGGAAAGCGGTCCGCGCCTGCCGGAGAAGGAAGTGCCGCAGGGCGCCTTTGTGGTCTTCGGTTTGCCCTGACGGGCCGGTCGCTGGCGCCGGTGGCGGGCGTTCTGCGCGGCGGGGCCGGGCCGTCAGGGGGCGGGTGGGGGGGCCGCCTCCGTGCGGTTTGCTAGTTCCGTGGTCGGCGGCGGCGGCGGAGAGCCGGCCGCTCGCACGGCGGGTTCCCTGTGCCGCGCTTTGGGACGTCTGCCAACCGGGCCGCTTCCCTACATACGCAGCGGGGAAGCGGCCGTGTCTTTGCGGTATCAAGGCTTTACCGTGGCCTCGATGGTGCTGACAGAGTCAGCGGTATCAGAGCTGATAAACAGCCTCGATCACCAGACGGCGCGCTGACCTGGCCTGATGGTTGCGGGATTATCAAAGACCCCTCTACGGGTAGCCTTGGCCTATGGCACCGGCGAGCGGTGGCGATCCCTACATCACCTGGCCGACTCACCCAGACCCTGAGGTTGAGGAGATGTTCCGTGAGGCTAACCGAGCCGGATTCGTGATCTTCCGCCATGAGGGCGTGTATACGCTGGTGTCACCTGGCCTGGAGGAGGACATGCAGTTCCTCGGGCGCGTCGTGCCCTCGTCGGCGGCATGGCGGCATATGGTCGCAGATTTGCGGGCTTGGCTGGAGCGGACGATGAGAGATGCATCGGAAGGACAGGGGTGACGGTGGCCTTCAGGATCTCGCTTAGAGCGACCATCGTTGGGGGATCGGTGGAGCGGATGGCGGAGAGCGTCGCTGCTGTGGCCGAGCATCTTGACGATATCCAACAGCACACGCCTGCATTCCTCGGGTTCACCCTCTCCTCTGATCGCAAGGCGCGGACGGCGCTCTTTAACATGTACGTGGATGAGGACGACCCGGAAGATGCGGTGTCGGCAGCTC
The DNA here is from genome assembly GCA_050011155.1 of Streptosporangiaceae bacterium. Classification (GTDB taxonomy): domain Bacteria; phylum Actinomycetota; class Actinomycetes; order Streptosporangiales; family Streptosporangiaceae; genus Palsa-504. The sequence continues at coordinate 275 of JBEKJP010000351.1, read as the reverse complement.
ATTCATGGGCAACTACGGCCATCATTGCCGTCGGCGATGGCACCCGCGGATGGCAGACATACGCGCATCCTGAGGAGCGCGAACGCGTCCCGGTGTAAACCGTCTAACGTTGTACGGACGCCCCCAAAGGGCCGTCATTGCGCGTCGCTAGGCGCGCGCGGCCCTGGGTTCGTGCGCAGGCCGCCTCCTCGGGCTTGCTGGCTTTCATGTCTGGGATGCCGATGGGTCCGGATGACGGTTGGAGCGGTGGATGGCGGGTTATCCGCGGTGGTTCG
>JBEKJP010000350.1:0-2585 GCA_050011155.1 Streptosporangiaceae bacterium | reverse complement strand
CAGCCGGGTCCGGCCACCCTGGCCGCCCTGGTCTCGCTGGAAGGAGAGCGGTTCCGGCTGGTGGTCGCCGAGGGCGAGAACCTGGACAGCCAGGAACTGCCGGCCCTGGAGATGCCGTACGGGCAGTTCCGCCCGGCCTCCGGCCTGCGCACGTGCCTGAACGGGTGGCTCTCGCACGGCGGACCGCACCACGAGGTGATGAACCTGGGTCACCACGCCGCCGACTGGAAGGCCTTCTGCCAGGTCACCGGCATCGAGTTCGTCCAGGTGTAGGCGCGGGCACCTTCCTCGGCGGGTTACTGGCCGGTGAGCTGGCGCCAGTTGGGGACCGAGGGCTGGATGCGGGCGGCGGGACCCTGGCCGAACAGCTTGAAGATGTTGCCGGTGATCCGCTGGACGATGGTGGCCTCGCAGACCCCGCCGGGGTAGCAGCCGCTGTGGTCGTCAAGGGCCGGGATCCAGTTGTTGGTGCCGGTGTCGAGCACGCCCGCGCCGGTGGAGGAGTCCGTGTAGTACGTCATGTCGGAGTAGAACGCGCCGATGCTGGTCTGGCCCAGGTTGGCGGGGATCGGTGAGTGGCCGAAGACCTGGTCATCGGCCGGCTGGCCGTAGGCCAGGTCGAACTTGTCCACGTCCGAGGCGATAAGGCTGGGGATGACCTCGCCGTTGTGCAGGCCGGTGCCGTCAAAGATCCAGGCCGAGGCGTCCGCGACCATGAAGCCCACGTGCAGGCCGGGCTCGAGGAACCCGGCGTAGGTATCGCCGACGAAGTCGTACTCCGGCCAGCTTGACGGCGGGTTGGCCCATTCGTTGCCGGTGACCTGGAGCGGGTTGCCGTGGCCGTCGAGCGGATCGGCGGCCGAGTCCCGGTAGTCGACCAGCTCACGGTCCGGGCCGAGCGGGGACGCCTGGGTCCTGACGTGCCGCAGGACCGGGCTGGCGGCGAAGAAGACAATGTTGACGCCCCGGTCATAGGCCGCGACGGCGGCCTGGCGCTCGCCGAGCGACCAGCACTCGTCGTGGCCGAGGGAGAGCAGCACCTGGTGCCTGAGCAGGTAGCCGGGATGCTCCTGGACGGTCAGGTCGGTGGCGTAGGTGACGTTGAGGCCGTGCTGTTCGGCCCACTTGACCAGCGGGTACTCCAGGCCGAGGAAGTTGCCAGAGCCGTTCTCCGCGGCGTAGGGCCGGTCGTAGGACACCACCCGGGCCCGGTTGCAGATCGGGTACACGTCCGGCGGGCAGTTCCCCAGGCCCTGGTAGTAGTCGTAGCCGCCGTAATAGTTCCAGGCCTGCCAGGTGAACACGTCGTTCTTGATCACGTATGTGGCGGTGCTGGCGGGGTCCCAGATCGTCAGCGGGACGTAGCTCTGCCGGTTGCCCGGACCGGTCAGCTTGATCAGGTAGTCACCCTGGACGAAGGCCGGGGTGACGGTGAACGTCAGCGACGGGGACCAGTTGTCGCAGGCCACCATGTTGGTACCGTCGGTAACCGGGCAGGCGGGCTGGTCCTTGCCGGTTTGCTGGCCCGACGTCCAGATCAGGCGCGCGCCCTGGCCGTGGTAGTAGCCCATCCGGAAGGCTTCGGCGCGGAAGGACGGGCCGGTGGTGCTGACGTACAAGGTGACCTGCTGGCCCTGCTGCGCGTAGACCTGGCTGGCGAAACCGCCGATGCCGCCGTGCGCGCCGTGGATCTCCCACGCGGTGGTGCCCGGCTTGTCATTCTCCTGGATCACCCAGCGGGCCTCGACCCCGTCCGGACCTGAGAAGGTGGCCGGGCCTGAGTCGGCCGCCTTGCTGGCGGCGGTCGCCGCGGTCCTGGAAGCGGTGCTGGCCTGGCTGGTGGTCGGCGGCGACGTCGCGGTCTGCGACGACTTGTGCGCCAGCAGCACCACCACCGCGATGGCGGCCACCGCCGCGATCACGCTGGCGACCACCCCGCTGACGACTCGCCTGTCAGGCAATCGGTAAACCCCCTCGCCGTTACGCAGATATCTAGCACGATTACCCCGGCCGGGGGGCGGACTCACGGCCGCTACGGGATTTTAGCGACAAGACATATTACATACACCTTGCGGACCATCCCGGCAGCATGTCTGCCGGATGCGTCGCGGCACGCCGCTGCTATCCACAAGTTTCGCGGTGGTCTGGTCGCTAGGTTCGTGGTGGTCTGGTCGCTGAGTTAGTCATGGGGTCGGGAGCGAAGTTGCCATGCGAGCGCGAGCCGCGCCGCTGTCGCGCGAGCCGCGCCGAAATTCGGTTGCGCGGACCGGGGACCACATGGCAACCTGCTGCAGGTTCGTGCCGGTATTGGCCGGCTGAGTGGAGGGAGGCGCTCCATGAGGGCGACCGGCAGGCCATCCCGGGCGACGATATTCCAGGGGGCGACATCGCAGTGGCCGATGACCTTGACCGGACTGCCCAGGTCCCGGCCGTGCCAGGGGAACCACACCGCTGCCGGGGGAAGGCGGAACGAGCGGGTTGCCTGGTGCAGCTCATGCAGCAGGCTGCCGAGTGCCGCGGCACCGTCCAGGTTCCAGGGACCGGGCTGGGTGAACTCGCCATCGATGAACGTCAGCACCTCGCGG
>JBEKJP010000349.1:0-2596 GCA_050011155.1 Streptosporangiaceae bacterium | reverse complement strand
GCGGGGCGACGGTGTGATGACGGGAATGGGGAGCTGGGACGGACCAGTCCCGGACCTGGGCAGCTCGGGTGAGCTGGGGTCGTCGCCTAGCGAGGAGGCCGCCTGTCCCATGGCCGACAGTCCCCCCAGCTGCGCTGCCCAGTGCTGCCATGGGCCGGCATCCTCCGGCGGGCCGGCCAGCTTCGCGGCCAGGACCGGGTTCTGACGCGCTAGCAAGCTGTGCGCGGGGGCGGCGTTCAGGGCTGCCGTCAGGATGGAGCCGGTATCAGCCCTGGAGGCGCTGACCTGGGCGAGCAGGGATCCGATCCGGTCGCCCGCTTCGTCGTAAGCGCTGGCGGCCGTGGTGAACAGCCGGACGGCGACCTTCGGCAGGCGCAGGGCGGTGAGCTCGGCCTCTTCGAAGGCCAGCTCGGCAAGCAGGCGCGGCGGCACCCCGTCGCGCGGCGTGAACGGCTGCCCGGCGAGCGCGGCGGCCCGCAGGGCCGCCCGGACGTCACGGTTGGGCTGCGGCGAGCGAGCCGCCGGGTCCGGCGGCGTCGTCTGGGCGAGCCAGCGATCGAAGGCGTAAGGAATGCGGGGCGGCGAGGCGTTCCCGAGCTGCCGGAACTCCGCAAGGTCGGCCTGGACGTCCGCGTGGTACTCCGGCTCCGCGCCCGGCGGAAACGTCCCGTCCGCTCCCAGGCTGAAGGCCTGCCACCAGGCATGCCACTGCGCCGGGGAGTCAACTTCCTGCGGGTGGAGGCCCACCCGCTCGCCGAGCAGGCCCATGGTGCGCCACGCCTCGTACCCCGCGCACTCCGCCCATCTGTAGTCTCCGGGCCATCGGCGAAGGTCAACCGCCAGCCGCTGCAGGAGCGAGTTGTGGGTGCGCAGGCGAAGGCGGCGGACGATCCGCATCGTCGCCGCGTCCGCGTGCCGGACCGTCTCCTCGTCCTGGCGTGTCCCAAGCGCGTCGTCGCGACGGTGATTCAGCAGGTCCAGGGCGCGGTCCGGCTCCCCGGCCGACATCCAGGCCTCCGTGACGGACACGAACAGCGGCGGGACCAGGTCGTGCGCCGAGCAGGTCGGCACGCGATCGGGCGCGTAGCGGTCGAGCGCCTCCCAGCGCCCCGCCTCGGCCGCGTCGATCACGCCGTGCCGCAGCCGGAGGCGCAGGCACAGCGACGCGAGCCGTTCCCCGTCGATCGTGTCGATGTGGTCCGCCGCGTGGGCCTCCCACTCAGCCAGGGCCGAGAGGCTGTCCGGGGGCACGATCAGGCCATGCTCGATCCAGATCCGCGCGAGCAGGTCTTCCGGCGGTATCCAGTCCGGCCAGGACGGCTCGGGGCCGGCGGCCCGCTGCGCGAGGTCTTGCGCCTCCACGAGATAATCGAGGGCAGCCTCGGCGGCGCCGGCCTCGGCGGACGTGCGCGCCTGAACGACGCGCGCCCAGGCATACGATCGCCGTGCCACCTTGGGGGTGAGCTCCGTCAGCAGGTAGCGGCTGAATCGGTGAGCCGCCGCAACGTGGCCGGCTTCGAGTAGCAGGTGCCCCGCTTCGGCGGCGGCCGCCGCCAGGCTGGCGCGGTCCGGCGGGAGCCGCGAACCGAGCGCGCGGTCGATGCCCTCCCAGAGCGACTCGTCCTCAGGCAGGTACGGCAGCAGGCCCAGCGCGGCCCGGACGGACAGGATCTGACCCGCCTGCGGATCTGGATGCGAGCCAGCCCAGGCACGGACGGCGTCCCAGTGGCCCTGGGCGTGGAAGGCGGGGTTGTCCCGGCGGCCGGCGGCGATGTGCGCGGCGGTCACCGTGGCGCGCAGCGCGGGCATCGTCGGCCACGCGCCGTCCTCCCACTCGCCCGGCTCCCACTCACCGAGGATGCGGCGGGTCAGGTTCAGCACCGTGCCCCAGCGGCCCGGCGGCTCCATCGCGCGCTCGGCGATGGAGTCCCACAGCGCCGCCGCGTCGGCCGGCCCGGCCACGCGCAGTGCGGCGATTAGCTCATCGACGCCGATTAGCTCATCGACGTCGATGTCGGCCAGCGGCGTGTCCCGGATCCGGGTCAGCAGCGCGGAGGCCAGGGCATTGTTCCGCGCGGCGAACTGCGCTCGACGCTGGTCTGCGCCGAAGTACCGGCGCAGCCGCCGGGCCAGCGCCGGGCGCGCGGTCACGTGCGCCGCCACGCCATTGCCCAGGTCACCGGCGGCTTCGATCCACTCCTGCGCCGCCAGGCTCCGGCCCAGGGCCACCGGGTCGCAGCTCAGCAGCTCCGCTATCGTCGCCACCCTGCACCGGCCGGCCGAGGCCAGTACGGGCAGCGCGCCGATCACGAGCGGGTCATCGAGCCGCTCGATGATCCGGCCCTCGATGTAGGCGTCGCTGCCCCGGCTGACCTGTGCCACGCTGAGATCGGGGTCCTCCTCGGCCCACGCCGCGTACAGCGCCAGGTCAAACGGGCTGACCCGCTCCGGCAGGTCGCCTTCGCGGGGGGCGGGGCCGTCCACGGCCGGGGACTGACGGATCATCGCGTCCGCGAGCCCGGGGGCCAGCGCGTGGCTCGCGGCGGCCGCGCGGTCACCGGTATCCGGATTCCGCCGATCCTGGCGGTCCAGGGTA
>JBEKJP010000348.1:0-2651 GCA_050011155.1 Streptosporangiaceae bacterium | reverse complement strand
ACCGGCCGCGACGATCGCCCACCGGCCCACGGTGACCGGAGCGACGCACACCGCGCCCGCACCGATCGAGGCTCCGTAGCGCACGGTGACGCCAACCGGCTCCCAGTCACCGGCGGTCTTGATCGAGCCGTCCGGCGTGATCGCCCGCGGGTACCTGTCATTGGTGAAGACAGCACCCGGGCCCACGAAGACTCCGTCGTCGAGCCACGCGGGTTCGTAGATGAGGGCGTAGTTTTGCACCTTGCACCGCTGTCCCAGCCGGACCTCTGGGCCGATGTACGCACCGCGACCGATGACGCAGTCAGCCCCGATCTCGGCATCCTCCCGGATCTGGGCGAGATGCCACACCGATGCACCCGGCCCGAGGCGAGCGCGAGGGTCGACATCCGCGCCCGGCATGACGCGTGAATCCGCGTGCCACTCTATAGTCACAGTTTGATCATAGCTGATCACTCTTAGTGTCGGAGTCTTTTGGCCCAGCCGGGAACGTCGGCTCGCGATCCGATCGTCTCCCATACGTTTCGCAACCCATGCTCCCGCCAGCCGTCCCGACCTGTGCACGTGACGTGATGGGTACCCGGCGAGGCGCGTCATAGCCCTGACAGCGCAACTGGCCTGCAACTGAATGGCAAACCACGGCGCTACTCGCGCGAATGAAACTCAACTTATCCAGGTAAGAGAAACACCTTCGAAAAGGATAAGTCATGAGGCTCAATCGCGCCGCCGCCGCTGCCATAGCCGCAGTCGCCATTGTTTCCGGCTGTGGGGTCACCCACCATGGCGCGATCACCGTCACGCACCCTCCGAAGACCGTTGCGGTCAGCACGCACCGGGCCAGCGCCCAGCTGACCGCCGCCCAGCGCCTCGACCCGTCACTGGCCTGGCTGGAATCGGCTGGCGGCCAAGCTCAGCTGACCTTCAACGACGAGGTGGATTCCCTGGCCGCGGCCCTGCAGACCGAGGCCCACGCCCCCACCGTCGCCAATCACCTGGTCTTCGAGGCCGACGCCCGCGTGGTGCGGGCCGAAGCCCGCAAGATCCTGTTCACCCGCGCCCTGCTGCCGAAGCACAACCTGGCTGCCTACAAGACGATGCTGAACGACTTCATCACGGTGGCGAACCTGCTCCAGCCCGGCCCCGATTACGGCACCACTCCCCAAGACTACGTCGCCTGGTACCAGGCCCTGCACGCCTCGAACATCACCGTCTACTAAACCCGCCAGACGCTGCAACCGGTACGCAACTAAACGGCAACCCGTGCCGCTACTGGCGCGAACGAAACTTAACTCATAAGCACCCGGAAAGCCGAGAACAGCTTATCCAGGGAAATCTAAAGATTTTAAAAGGACGAGTCATGAGGCTAAATCGCGCGGCCACCGCCATCGCCACAGTCGCCATCGCATCAGCTGCCATTGTCTCCGGCTGCGGGGTGACTCACCAGGGCGCGGTCAGCGTCACCCACCCCGCCCAGCACCTGGCCAGCGCGGACCTGGCCGGCGCGCACCGGGTCAGCGCCAAGTTGACGGCCATCCAGCGTCCCGCCTCGATCGACCCGTCACTGGCCTGGCTGGAATCAGCCGGCGGCCAGGCTCAGCTGACCTTCAACGATGAGGTCGACACCCTCGCCGCGGCCCTGCAGACCGAGGCCCACGCGCCCACCGTCCACAATCACCTGGTCTTCGAGGCCGACGCCCGCGTCGTGCGGGCCGAAGCCCGCAAGATCCTGTCCACCCGCGCCCTGCTGCCGAAGCACAACCTGGCTGCCTACAAGACGATGCTCAACGACTTCATCGTCGTGGCGAACCTGCTCCAGCCCGGCCCCGGCTACGGCACCACTCACCAGGACTACGTCGCCTGGTACAAGGCCCTGAACGCCTCGAACATCACCGTCTACTAAACCCACCGCAAAACGCCGCCCGCGGCACGCGAGAAATCGCGCGCCGCGGGCGTTCTAATTCCGAGCGCTCAGCCGCCGACCCTGGTGCCGCAGCCCGCGCAGAAGTGAGCGCCGGCCGGAAGCTCGGCGCCGCACTCGGTGCAGTGCGCGACCGCGGGGGCCAGCGCCTGACCGCAGCCCATGCAGAACCGCGCGCCCGCCGGGTTCGCCGCCTGGCACGACGCGCACACCGGTCCCGCCAAGGTGGTCGGCGCAGCCGGCGCCTGAGGCGCCGGGGTACCTGGGGTGCCGGGGGTGCCTGCCCATAAGGGGCCTGCTGCGGCTGCTGCCGTATGGAGGCATTATCCGCCCCTGAAGCCGCACCCAACCCGAAGACATGCCAAAGAGGGCACTCTCAAAGAGGAGAGTGCGCCCTTGCAGCCGCCGGATGGACCCAAGATGAGGTCAGCTGCGATATGTGCCTGCCGTCACCGCCGCCGCGAACGCTTCCCATGCCTGCCGTCCGAAGGCCAGGTACGGCCCGTCCGAGTCGTTGCTGTCGCGGAGGAGCACCGTTCCCAGCGCGCCGGCCGCTTCAACGCAGTTGCCGCCATCGGTTCCCGAGTAGCTGGACTTGCGCCACCGGGCACGGGCTAGTCGTTCCCGTTCCATTCGTCCATCACTTTCTCGATGAGGCGCACCGAGGCACTACCCGCGAGCGCTTCGGTCCGGAGCGCGTCAAATCGTACTGACAGGTCCGCGCCCGCGCCGGGCT
>JBEKJP010000347.1:0-4367 GCA_050011155.1 Streptosporangiaceae bacterium | reverse complement strand
GCCAGCCTGTGCTTCCTCGCTGTCGCGGGCGCAATGCTGATCGCCATCATCCGCACCGTGTCCGACGGGCCAGTCGGCTCGCCCCTCTCATGACATACGCACGCCCTAAGCATCGAGGCGCTGCTGTAGTACCAGTGAGGCTCCGCCTCTGACCGCCGAGATCTGGACAGGTTCCGGCTGGCGTGAACACTCCTAAGGCCGGTTCGGGGGAGGCGACCCACGCTTCCACCTGTATGCCGAATGCGCCAGCTCGCTGTCGCCGAGCCATTCGCGGGACGCCGGGTGACCTTAGCCCCTGCCCAGCTCAGCGTCAGGCGTCCATCGTGTCACCAGAGGGCGAATGCCTTCGGCAGAGTTAGCGGTTCCCCATGCGAGAGCCGCGACCACGAGGAGGTTGCCATGTCCGATAGCTATCAGCTCGGCTGGCCGCCAGGGCCCCACCCCGATGCCAGCGGGCCGGAGGCCGCGCCCTGCGCACGCTGCGGCCACCGTGCCGATTCGCATTTGCACCCGGGTTCCTGCTCGGTCCGGGGCCGCTGGTGGCGGCACTGCCGGTGCAGCGGCTACACCAGGTCGGATTCGGCTACTCCGCTGACGCCTGGACCCCGCTCGCCCGTTGGCCGCTAGCAGGTGGCCGGAGGGTCCCGGTGTCCAATTCTGACCGGGGGTCGGCACGTTATGACGCTCCCCCTGTGAGCGAGGAGGCGACACATGCCTGGGTTCGGTCGACGGAAGCGCGGCGGCGCCAGCCAGGATCAAGTCATGGCAGTCGACGTCCAGCTTGAGAATGACATCCGGAAAATCGAGGGCCTGGTGGGCGGCTACCTGCGGAGCCCTCAGGACGAGGCTGCACGCCAGGCGCTCTTGGCGGAGCTGGACAAGCTCGACGACCAGACGGCTCGCGCCGACGCCTACGGCAACTCCAAGGCGGTCTTGGTGAGGTACCAGGTACCGAGGTCCTGGGTGATCGGGGCGACCTCTGACACCCCAACCGCGGAGGACGTCCCGGGTGCCGAGTTCAAAGCACAGGTGGCTCTGGTGAAGGCAGCCAAGAATGCCATCCGTGACACGACAGCGGAGGCGCAGTCGGCGCTACAGCGGGCGAACGATGAGCTTGCCGAAGTCCGGCGCCGCGAGGCCAGGGGATGATCTGCGGCCCGGCCCCTCCTGGCTACGGGTACGGTGCGCCCCCTCTAACCCGAGGCGCCGCATCAGCGCGTCCATGTCATCGGCCCTGCAGCGCGGTATGAGCCACCTGGCAACTCAGAAAGTCACCGATAGCCACTCTGCGCGCCCGGCGGCTGCCCGCTGGCGATCGAGAAGCCCACTTTCGTGAAACGGGTCGCTCGTTCCCACGACCCTGAAGCGCGGTCACGCCTGACTAAAGAAAATGCGTCTCTGACCTGCGGATATTCCGAGCCGCCTATCGGAATCGAACCGATGACCTACGCATTACGAGAGGCCTGCTCCCTGGCCGCACATGCGCTAGCTGCACCGATGGCACAGATCATCGCCCTGACGGCATTTGCTGCGCTGGGATTATCCGGCGAGCCGTTCCACGGACCGTTCCACGCCCAAGCCGGATCGCCCCATCCAGGCACGTTAAGGGCTGAGGGTCACCGATTCCTGGCCGCAACCCGAGACGGCCGGGGCGTTGTTGGTGTCCCCGCTGTAGCTGGCGGTCCACCAGTAGGTGCCAGCCTGGGACGGGGTGGCCCCGGCCGGAGTGCGGTAGCTGCCGTTGCCGGTGACAGTCACGGTTTCGGTATCGACCGGCGTGCCGGAGCAACTCGCCGTCGCGCTGGGGCCGTACAGGTTGAACGTGATCGTCCCGGTGGGGTTGTCACCACCCTCCAGGGCGGCGAAATCTATCACCAGCGTGCCGACCGGCCCGCCCGGACCCGCGCCCGTGGCGAAGCCCAGGGTGACCTTGCTGATTGTCACCTGCTCGGCGCCGCAGCCGGAGGCGGCCGGGTTGTTGCGGGCGTCGCCGCTGTAGCTGGCGGTCCACCAGTAGGTGCCAGCCTGGGACGGGGTGGCCCCAGCCGGGGTGGAGTAACCGCCGTTGCCGGTGACAGTCACGGTTTCGGTATCGACCGGCGTGCCGGAGCAGTTAGCCGTCGCGCTCGGGCCGTACAAGTTGAACGTGATCGTCCCTGTCGGCGACGAACCACCCAACAGGGCGGCCGTGTCCAGCACCAAAGCGCCGACCGGGCCGCCCGGTGTCGGGGTCGTCGAGAAGGTCGGGGAGGCCAGCGGGCTGATGATCACCTGCTCGGCGCCGCAGCCCGAGGCGGCCGGGGTGTTGCCGGCGTCACCGCCGTAGGAGGCGGTCCACCAGTAGGTGCCAGCCTGGCCTAGGAGGACCCCGGCCGGGGTGGTGTAGCTGCTGTTGCCGGAGACGGCCACGGTTTGGTCCGACAGCGGCGTGCCGGAGCAGCCCGCGGTCGCGCTCGGGCCGTACAACTTGAACGTGATCATCCCGGTCGGCGACGAGCCACCGGACAGGCTGGCCGTGTCTGACACCGTGGTGCTGCCGAGCGGGCCGCCCGGGCTCGGGGTCGTCGTGACGGGCCGCCCGGGCTCGGGGTCGTCGTGATGGCCGTGACGGCCAGCGGGCTGATGATCACCTGCTCGGCGCCGCAGCCCGAGGCGGCCGGGGTGTTGCCGGCGTCGCCGCCGTAGGAGGCGGTCCACCAGTAGGTGCCAGCCTGAGACGGGGTGGCCCCGGCCGGGGTGGTGTAGTCGCCGTTGCCGGTCACGGCCGCGGTCTCAGTATCCACCGGCGTGCCCGAACAGCTCGCCGCCGCGCTCGGGCCGTACAAGTTGAACGTGATCATCCCGGTCGGCGACGAACCACCCGACAAGGCGGCCGTGTCCTGCACCGTCGTGCCGACCGGGCCGCCCGGACTCGGGGTCGTCGTGATGGCGGGGGAGGACTTCGGCCCGCTGATGATCACCTGCTCGCCGCCGCAGCCCGAGGCGGCCGGGGTGTTGCCGGGGTCGCCGCCGTAGCTGGCGGTCCACCAGTAGGTGCCAGCCTTGGTGGGCGTGAACGACGGGCTGCTGTAGTTGCCGTTGCCCGCGACGCGCACCGTTTTGTCAAACACCGCAGTGCCAGAACAGCTCGCCGGGGCGCTCGGGCCGTACAACTTGAACTCGATCGTCCCGGTCGGCGACGAGCCACCCGACAGCCTGGCCGTGTCCCGCACCGTGCTGCCGACCGGCCCGCCCGGGCTCGGGGTGGTCGCGATGGCCGGGGAGGACTTCGGCGCGCTCGCGCCGCGGAGGGTCAGGCTGGCGGTGGCGGCGGGCTTGTTGCTAGTCCCGGTGAGCGTGGCTGTGTCGTTCTGGCCGCTTGTGGCGGGGGCGTAGGTGATGGTGACGCTGCACGTCTTCTTCGGGCCCAGGCTGGTCCCGGTACAGGTGTCCGCGGTCTTGATGAACGCCGAGGAGCTCGACAGGGTGATCTTCAGCGCAGAGGTGCCCGTGCTGCCGGAGTTGGTGAGGCTGAACGCCTTGGACACTGTTTGGCCGGCGTGCAGTGTGCCGTAGTTGTAGGTGCCAGCCGAGGTCGTTGGCGCCCAGCTGAGCACGACCGTCCCGCTGGCGCTGGCCGACGCCGTCGCTGCGGGAACCAAGAGCGCCACGGCAGCACTGGCCGCCACCAAGGCACGCCGAATCAGACCGCGCATCGTTATCCCCCCACCGTTCACCGGATACTGCTGGTCGAGGCGACCGCGCGAAGTTTGTGCAGCATACCGGCATGGCAGCGGCTCAGCCTTGCACGGAAATAGGCCCAGCGTCAATGGGTAATGTGCTGGTTTGTCCGGCAGACCATGCTGCCGGGCCGCGCCCAAGACCCCCATCGATGGCGGTCGGCGTCGTGCGGCCTGTTTCCGCTCGGTCTGGGGATCGAAGTGACCTCTTGTGCACGTCCTTCCTCGCAAGCGCCGGTCCCTGGGGAGTGGCCTCCGGGTCAATGGTCAGCGCAGCCGATCGCGTACGACGGCCCGAAAGGGCCGCCATTGATGCGGGTGGCCGCGAGCTGGACAATCGATCGCCGAGAAAGACGGTAGCGTGCTGCCAACGGCCCGCGTAACGAGTGAACTGCGTTGATCTGCGTGCCCTGCGGGGGTGTGGCCCGGCGTGCGGCGGGCGGGGCCTAAAGGCTGAGCCCGGCACTAACGCCGGGCCAGCGGCGCCTTGACATACATATGGCCAGATTCGGCAGTGCAATGCGCGCGTTCTCGTGGATGGTCTCGGCTACTCAGCGTGATGCCATATATCGGCCGACCCGTTGTTGGTGGCTCCCGAGTCAACCGGGCCTGAACCGATCCAGGCAGACGCCACCGGATCGCGGCGCC
>JBEKJP010000346.1:0-2673 GCA_050011155.1 Streptosporangiaceae bacterium | reverse complement strand
CTGGACGCGGGCGAGCGGCGGATCGCCACCCGGTACCTGCTGTCCTCCCCCATCCTGACCGCCGCGCGCCAGCCGACGGAGCTGGATCTGGTGCGCCGCCACGCCACGGCGCTGAAGTCCATGTTCGCCAGCCAGCTCGGGTACCCGCTGATCGTCGAGTCCAGCTTCGCCCGCCTGGTGAAGGCGCCGCTGCCGGCTTCCGTGCCGACCCGCCCCGCGCGCCGCGCGACCGACGACAGTCCCTTCACCGCCGCCACCTACATCCAGCTGGCCCTGGTCTGCGCCGCGCTGCTCGCGCCCGGGGTCGGCGAGCAGATCCTCATCTCCGCCCTCGTGGACCAGATCCGCGCCGACGCGGCCGAACAGTCGATCACGGTCACCGACGGCATCAGCGACCGGCGGCAGCTCGTGACCGCCCTGAAGCTGCTCGTGAGCTGGGGCGTAGTGGCCGAGACGGACGGCTCGCTCGCCGCCTGGGGCGAGCGCCGGGAGGACGAGGCCCTGCTCAGCATCAACCGCGCGCTGCTCATTCACCTCCTGCCGAGCCCGCTGCACCAGTTCGGGACGGCCGAGGACACCTGGTCACAGCTTCGGCCCGAGCCCCCGCGGCGCCGGCTCCGGCAGCGGCTGGTGGAGAACCCGGCGATCTTCCGGGCGGAGCTTCCCGAGGACGAGCTCGACGTGCTGTCCAGGGAACGAAATGAGCTGGCCCGGCACCTGGATGAGAACTTCGGCCTGGTGCTGGAGGTCCGTGCGGAAGGCGCGCTGGCCTACGACCCGTCCGGCGCGCTCACCGATCTGGACTTTCCCGGCGGCGGCAGCGCCAAGCAGGCCGCCCTGCTGCTGCTCGACGAGCTGGCCACAGCCCGGCAGCCGTCGGCGGAGGCCGCCGTCCTGGTCGACGGCATCCGCCTGCCGGGCGCGCTCGCACCGTGGGCCCAGGTCGACGCGGTCCTCGGCGGCCTGGCGGCCCGTTACCGAAACGTCTGGAAGGGCGCGTACGGCGAGTCGCTGGACACGCTGCGGGCCGACGCCGTCGAGGTGCTGGAGGCGCTGCGGCTGGGACGTTCGGTCCAGGACGGCCTGGCCGTCTTCCCCTTCGCGGCGCGCTACCAGCCGCAGGTAAGAACCCATTCACCCGCGCCGAACGGGCGGCCCGGGGAGGCGGACGGTCCGCCAGGCTCGGCCCGGCCGAACGGGCCGCCCAAGGAGCCGGACAGCCTGCCCGGGTCCGACCGGCCGAACGATTACGGATGGTTCGACGCGCCGAAGGGGCGCCCGCACACAGCAGCCGGCCCGCGGCACGGAAAAAATTACGAATGAAAGACAGCCAGATGCGCCAGCCACTCCCCCCTCGCCGCTTCGACGAGCGCTGGCGGCTGTCGCGCGCCGGCATCGTCAACGTCTGGCACTACCTGGACAACGAGTTCGACGTCGGCGGCGGCCGGATGATCCTGCGGGGCACGAACGGGTCGGGGAAGTCCCGCGCGCTGGAGATGCTGCTGCCGTTCCTGCTGGACGCCGACCGCCGCCGGATGGACGCGACCGGCGCGGCGCGGGTCAGCCTCGACGAGCTGATGCGCACCGGCGCGCACGGCCAGGCCAACCGCACCGGGTACCTGTGGCTGGAGCTCGCCCGGCCTGGTGAGTGCCTCACGGTGGGGGCGCTGATCCGGCACAGCCAGTCCGCCAGCAACACCAGGGTCTGGTACTTCACCACTCCGCTCCGGGTTTGCGGCGGGGGGGCCGGCCACGGCCTGGAGCTGATGTCCGCCTCCCGCGAGCCGCTGTCGCGTGAGGCGCTGACCGAGCTGATCGGCGCCGAGCGCATCACCGACTCGCCGAACGTCCACCGGGAACGCATCCGCACCGAGGTGTTCGGCCTGGGCGGTGAGGCCGGCCGCGACCGCTACGACGGCCTGCTGCAGCTGCTGCATACGCTGCGCGCGCCCGACGTCGGGAACCGCATCGACGAGGGCCGGCTGCCGCAGATCCTGCTGGAGTCGCTGCCGCCGCTGCACGAGGAGGCCCTGGCCCGGGCCGGCGAGCAGCTCGATGGCCTGACCGAGACCCGCGCCGCGCAGGAACGGCTGGAGCATTCGGCCCGGCAGGTGGCCACGTTCCTGGCCGTGTACCACCGCTATGCCGCTGAGACGGTGCGTTCGGTGGCCCAGGACACGCTGGGCGCGGCCGATGCTGTCACCGAGGCCGAGGCGACCGCTTCGCGGCGGGCGGGCGAGCTCGCCGGTCTGGAGGCAGAGTCTGGCCAGCTCCAGGCGCAGGCCCAGCAGCTGGCGGAGGAACTCGACGAGATCGACGACGTGCTGCAGGCGATCCAGTCGCGGGAGATCTTCAAGACCGCCGATGACCTCGTGCAGCGCGACCGCGCCGAGGCCGCGCTGGCTAGCACGGCCGACCAGGCGCTGGCCGGGGCGCAGCGGGAGCGGGCGAACCACGCGCGCGCCGTGGAGGACGCGGGCCGCGCGCTCCGCGACCTGCAGCAGGCGGCCGGCGATGTGGCCACGGTCCTGTCCGCCACCCGGGAAAGCCTGACCGAAACGGGCCTGCCCGCGGGGGGCCTGCCCGGTGAGGTGCGCACGATCGAGCAGGACCCGGCCCCCGTCACGGTGCTGGTGCGTACCGCCCGGCACAGCGACCCGGAGCCACTGGTCC
>JBEKJP010000345.1:0-2751 GCA_050011155.1 Streptosporangiaceae bacterium | reverse complement strand
CGAGGCGCGCCGCCCCGAGTTCGCCGGCTATGCCCGCCGGATCGTGGAGAACGCCGCCGCGCTGGCTGACGGGCTGCTGCGGCGCGGGGTCACGCTGGTGACCGGCGGTACCGATAACCATCTGCTCCTGATGGATGTGTCCGGGTACCGGCTCACCGGCCGCCAGGCTGAGTCCGCCCTGGTGGACGCCGGTATCGTCACCAACCGCAACAGCATCCCCCGGGACCCCAACGGCGCCTGGTATACCTCCGGCATCCGGCTCGGCACGCCCGCCCTGACCACCCGGGGCCTGGGGCCGGCCGAGATGGACGACATCGCCGGCCTGATCGACACGGTCCTGGCCAGCACGCGGCCCGCGGCCGGGCCGGACGGCGGGACATCGCGGGCCCGGTACAGCCTGGACGAGGCGCTGGCGTCGAAGATCGCCGGGCAGGCCGCCGACCTCCTGGCCCGCTTCCCGCTGTACCCCTCGGTGCAGCTTGACTGATTATGTGCCGCGTCAGCGTGCCTGGCTTATGTGTTCCCGGGCTGCCAGATGGCCGGGAAGCTCGCGCGGTCGTTGCGGTGCGGGAAGCTGATACCAGGCGGGACATTGGCGCCGAGGAACTCGCACAGCGGCCCCCATCCGGCCCGGATGTCATAGACCAGGAGCCGCTGGCGGGGAACGGCGCTGATCACCCGGCGGTAGTGGTCGGCGAAGACCCGCAGGGCGTAGTCCCGTTCGGCGAACCGCCCGCCAAAGGTGCCCTGCCAGATGATGAGATCGCTCATCCCGGGCGCGTGGCCGTCGCCTGGCGGCCGGTACGCCTGCGCCATCGCGTAGATCGTCTCGGCGGCGCTGCGGTACCAGGCGCCCGCATCCCGGACCGTGAGGATGACCTTGGCGTGCGGGAAGTGATCCAGAAGTTCTTGCCAGTAGAAGCATCCCGGCCAGTCGACGATCGACGCGTAACCGCCGAGGATCTCGTTCCAGCCGACGTCTTCGCCGCGGGCTTTCCGGAGCCATTTGTCCGCCAGGGCCGGGTCTGCCGTGACGTCGGTCATGTGATGGCACGGCCCGAAACCGGGTTCGCAGAGCGCTGCCCTCAAGGACAGGGTGCCTGTCCGGCCGAAGCCGGCGCCGATGACCTTCATGCTTCCCTTTCTCCCGTGCGTGCGCCCGCCAGGTACGGTGCGGCCCCTGGCGCCGGCGTGTCAGTACAGGGCGCCCGGTCGCGGCCGACCCGCACCGCGCGGGAGAGCAGCAGGACAACGCCGCCGCGGTCGCGGCCCTGCCCTCGGTGTTCACGCCACGCGACTGGCATGACCACGCCGGGCTACGCGATACTGTGCTGCGGGCGCTTGAGGCAGCCGCCCGCGGCGTCCGCAGGACCGGGCGGCGCGGGAACGCCGCCGCCGCTGACCTGATCTGCGGGCTTGTTCCCAGCGCTTCCCTTGCTACCCGAGGAGCCGTCTTGTGACCACGTGGGACATGCGGTTCCGGGCGCTGCCCGGGATACCGCTCATCCAGCCCGGCGACGACCTGCCCGCCCTCATCGCCAAGGCCGCCGAAGCCGACGATCTCGCCTTCGCGGACGGCGACGTCGTCGTCGTGGCGCAGAAGGTCGTCTCCAAGGCCGAAGGGCGCATCGTCCGCCTCGATGACGTGGCCCCCACGCCGCAAGCGCAGGAACTGGCGGAGCGCACCGGGCGAGATGCCAGGCTGTGCCAGCTCTACCTGGACGAGTCAGCGGTGATCACCGAAGTCCGGGGGCCGTCACGTGGTCACGGTGCACCGGCTCGGCTTCGTCGGTACGGGCGCCGGGGTGGACATGTCTAACGTCGCTGACCGGGCCGATGGCTACGCGGTCCTGCTTCCTGCCGATCCCGACGCTTCCGCCCGGGGTATCCGGGCCAGGCTCCGCGAGCTGACCGGCGCGGCCGTGGCGGTGATCGTGTCGGACTCCTTCGGCAGCCCGGTGCGCGAGGGCGCGATCGGCGCGGCGATCGGCATCGCCGGCATCCGGCACGCCGAGGAACCGCAAGGCGACGCCGACCTGTTCGGCAACGCGAGCAAGCCGATGATGAACCGGGTCGATGAGATCGCCGCCGCCGCATCGATCCTGATGGGGCAGACCGCCGCTGCCCGCCCGGTCATCGTCGGCCGCGGCATCCCCTACACCGTCGATGAGAACGCCTCCATCACCCGGCTGCTCAGCCCGCCGCCGGCCGTCGGCCAGGACGGCAGTCCCGCCCCCGCCGCATGATCAGCGTCCGGCACGCACCCGGGCCGGACGGCCAGCCCGTAGAGGTCGTGGAGCGCAGGGGCCTGGGGCATCCCGACACGCTGGCCGACGCCCTGGCCGAGCGGATGTCGGTGGCCTACTCCCGGCACTGCCGGGAACGCTTCGGCGCGGTCCTGCACCACAACCTCGACAAGCTGTACCTGCGCGGCGGCCACTGCCAGACCGGGCTGGGCGCCTTCGAGATGACCGCTCCGGTCACCCTCACCATCGGGGGCAGGGTCTCCACCAGCTTCGGCGGGCAGCCTGTCGGCCACCGGGAACTGTTCGAGGACGTCGCCCGCGACTACCTCACCGCCGTGCTGCCGCGTTTTGATCATGCCCGCTGGCTGCGCGTCGAGCACGCCACCACCGACCGGTCCCGGTTCCCGGCCTGGTTCCACCCGCTCGGCCTGGACGACCTGCCCGAACTCGCTAACCCCGCCGCCAGCGATACCGCCGTCGTCACCGAGTGGTGGCCCGAAACCCG
>JBEKJP010000344.1:0-2763 GCA_050011155.1 Streptosporangiaceae bacterium | reverse complement strand
TGGGCCGCCCGCTCGCCGACCGCGTCCACCACACCCGGCTGAGCAACCTGAAGGAGCTGCGGCCAGGCTCTGCCGGGCGCAGCGAGATCCGCATCCTGTATATCTTCGATCCCCGGCGGAACACGGTCCTGCTGGTATCCGGAGACAAGGCTGGTAAATGGGAGGCCTGGTACCGCCAGGCGATCCCGCTGGCCGAGCAGCGTTACGAGGACTACCTGAAACAAGAGGACATCCGATGAGCAGCAGCGAGTTCGACCACTACACCCGGGATGAGTTCCTCGCCGAGTTCTATCCCGATCCTGCCGACAAGGCCGCCATCGCCGCCGGGATGGAGCAGCTGCGGGCCGAGCAGCGCGCTTTCCGGCTCGCCGAGATGCGCCGCCGCCTGGGAATCACCCAGGCCCAGGTAGCCGCCCGGATGGGCATCACCCAGGGCCGCGTGTCCGCCCTCGAGCACGCCAAGCCAGGCACCACCGAACTGCGCACCCTGGCCGCCTACGTCGAAGCCCTCGGCGGCCGCCTCGAGATCATCGCCGACTTCGGCGACCAGCGGCTCGCCTTCACCGAACCCGGCCACGAAGCCGCCTGACCCCGCGCACCCGGTAGCCTGTTTCAGCTTCCCCACCGGGCCGAAGTCACCGCCCTGGCAGTGACCAGCAACCAGCTGACGCTCTTGAGTCTGGCCAGGGCCGCCACGTAGGCTTCTGCGGCATCCCAGCTCGCCGCAACACCATCGGCCGGGGACGCGCAGCCGATCCTTCGGCAGAGCACATTTGCAACGTACAATTTGCCTGTCAGTCAGCTGGCTGCACTCATATCTGAGAACACAAACAACGACAGACCACTGAAATACATTCTGCGCCCGCATTCACACTAATCACATTAAGCTCCTTCCCATTCCGGGGAGCCAGACCACACCAGCGGGCGTTCACGTACTCAACTGATCACAGCTTGCATCTTGATTCTTCCTTCACCCGCAGTCCTGCGTGCTGGTCCGAGCGTTCCTTCCGGTGTGCTCGGTTCGCCGCCCCGGCAGCCCCGCCCGGGCCTGCACGAAGGAGCCAGCGTTGCAAGACGATCTGCTCGTTGCCGGCCTGGACCTGGAGACCAGTCGCGAAGTCCACCTCCGTGAGCCAGACCTGGCCTACTGGCACGCCCGCGGCTACTCGGGCCGCCGCACCCTGGTCTGCGCCCTGTGCCACGCCGGTATCGACGCCGAACCCGGAACCCGCGTACCCCTGGTCGTCCGCGGCCGGCAAGGCGGACTACGCCGCCCGCACTTCGCCCACCCGCCAGGACAGGCCCCAGTGGGCGGACACCACCCCGAGTCAGTCTGGCACCTGTCCGCCAAGGCCGGGCTCGCTGACTGGGCCAGACGCCAGCCCGACGTCATCAACGTAGCGGTGGAGCGCTTCACGCCGGACCGGGCACGCCGATCCGACGTGCGAATCCGCTTCCGCGACGGCCGCCAGGTCGCAATGGAGGTACAAGCCACGCCCTTGACCGACCATGAGTGGTCCGCCCGCCACACGCACTATCAGCGGCAAGGGATCACCGACGTCTGGCTGTGGCGACCCGGCATTCAGCACCACTGGGTCGTCATCGGCCGCAGGCAGTCGCTGTGGGAGCTTGATCCCAGCAAGGAGCGCGCATGCGTCCTTCTCGGCGCCGCACACGACCGACCCCCGCGCTGGTGGGCCGCCAAAGACTTGCAATTTTACGCCCGGCACGAGCCACCCTGCGTGGGTGACATCCTGCTACGCCGCGAGGTGGCCCTGAACACGATCAGTGTCACCGCAGACGGTCTGGTGATAGCGGACTCCATCCACCGTGAGATCAGCAACGCCCTCACCACAGTCCGGGACGAAGCTGAACACGCCCGGGTTCACGTCCACGGAAGTGGTGTATGGGGTAACCGGTACTAATGTGAGTGAGTTACCGGGGTACGGCGTGTCGCCGTGATGCGAGGCGGCCACCTCGCGATCCTTCGAAATGGCTAGTTCGAGACGAAGGAGAGCAAAGTGGCCGCAGGACACATTGTGCCGGTTCCCGGCGCGCAGTTCGAGGAGACCCTGGCATCGGCGGGCCCGGATGTGCTGCGGGCGATGATCCGGGAGTTCGCCCAGCGGATGATGGATGCCGCTGGCCGTGGCGAGACCTGCACCGTGAACCGCCAAGGGTCCCCCTGAGACGACGTCTCCGGAGCTCAGTGCGGCGCGACGGTTTGCACTTAACGCACCCGGTTGACTACTTAAAGTAAAAACAGCTCGGGCGGAACTATCCGCGGCGGCGCTGTTGCGGTGTTCCCCCCGGAAACACCGGCGGCCCGCGGCCTGCGGCGCGCGACCACGCGCCGCACGAGTCGCGCCGGTGGGCCGGCTGCGCCCGGCCCCGCGCACACCCCCGACAAGCTCCGCACGCCGGCCGCACAGCGGAGTCGTGCGGCACTGCCGCGGTTTCTCCGGTGGCGATTGTGGGGCGCGGCCGTCCTGCTGCGGGATCCAGGGGCGGGACGTGTGATTTGTCATGGCCGGCCCGGGCGGATGTCACCGGGACTGGTGATGGCGGGCACGGGCGGGGGTCCTGGTTCGCCGTGATGCTTGACCTATGAGCCCGGGTTCATCCCGGGATGTGACTGAAGGGAGTCTGCCCGTGAAGAACTCGCAACTTGCTGGGTCTCGGGATGATCGTGCCGGTACTGCCCGGATGCGCCGCTGGTCCGAGGAGAAGCTCAGCGTGCGCCTGTTGCTGGTGGCGTTCGTT
>JBEKJP010000343.1:0-2770 GCA_050011155.1 Streptosporangiaceae bacterium | reverse complement strand
GACCCACTGCGAGCTGGAGGTTGAGTTTGGCGGGTACCCGCACTGTCACACCGATCACGATGACCGAATCGTATGCGGTAGCTCCGGGTGCACCGCCGCCAGCCGCGCGAACTCGGCCACGCCGAGCGCTTCTCCCCGCAGGCCAGGATCGATGCCAGCCGCCCGGAGCCGTCGTTCCGCCTCGGTCGCCGACCCGGCCCAGCCGGCCAGCGCGGCGCGCAGCGTCTTGCGCCGCTGCCTGAACGCGGCGTCGATGACCGCGAACACCTCTTCGCGGCTCGCCGTGGTGGGCGGCGCGTCGTGCCGGGTGAACGCGACCAGTCGCGAGTCCACGTTCGGTACCGGCCAGAACACCGTCCGCGGCACCGTCCCCGCGGCCCGGGCCGCCGCGTACCAGGCCAGTTTGACCGAGGGCGTGCCGTACACCCGGGAGCCAGGCCCGGCGCACATCCGGTCCGCCACCTCGGCCTGCACCATGATCAGCCCGCGGGCGAGCGAGGGCAGCGCGGCCAGCAGGTGCAGCAGCACCGGCACCGCCACGTTGTACGGCAAGTTCGCGACCAGCACCGACGGTGCCGCGGGCAGCGCGAGGTCCGGAGCTTCCCCGGCCGCGAGCGCCGCCGGCCCGAGCTCGCCGATCTTCAGCGCGCCCGGGTCAGGCTCGCCGACCTTCAGCGCGCCCGGGCTGGGCGCGCTGATCTTCAGCGCGTCGGCGGTGACGACGACCGCCCGGCCCGCGAGATGCGGTGCGCGGGCCGCGATCGTCCGCGGCAGTTCGCCGGCCAGCGCCCGGTCGATCTCGACGGCCACCAGCTGGCCGGCCCCGGCCTCCAGCAGGGCGAGCGTGAGCGAGCCGAGTCCCGGGCCTACCTCGAGCACCACGTCATCGGGCCGCAGCGCCGCCAGCGCGGCAATCCTGCGTACCGTCCCCTGTTCCACCACAAAGTTCTGGCCGAGCCGCTTCGAGGGCCGGACACCCAGGCGATCCGCCAGCACACGGATCTCCCCTGGCCCCAGCAGCCGCACGGCCGGCTCCTCCCGAGCCATCCGGTCAGCCTTCCGGGCCGGCACGATGGACGGTTGTGCCGGCTCCAGCCGGCACGGTGTGCCACCGTGCCGGCTGGAACCGGGGCGAGCGCCGGGCATGGGATGTACGGGGTGCGCGAGAGGCGTGCGGGGCACGGGGCGCACACGGGGTGCGAGGGGTGCAGGGCAGGCTGGACGTATGGGAGGGGTGGGAGGGACAGGAGCGGTGCTGGGGGGCGAGCGGAGCTGTTACCACGGGCCGAAGATGCGGCCGGCGGTGGCCGTGACCGCGTCGCACAGGTCCGCCACGTCCATGCCCTTCACCTCGGCGACCAGGCGCAGGGTGTCCGCGGCCAGGGCGGGCTCGTTGGGCTTGCCGCGGTTGGGCACCGGGGTCAGGAAGGGCGCGTCGGTCTCGATCAGGATGAGATCCGGCGGGGCGGCGGCCGCGGCGTCGCGCAGCGGCTGGGCGCTGGAGAACGTCACGTTGCCCGCGAACGACATGACGTAACCCGCCTCGGCGCAGCGCTTGGCCATGGCCACGCCGCCGGAGAAACAGTGGAACACCACCCGCGGCGGCGGCCCGTCGGCCTCCAGGATGCGCAGCACGTCCTCGTGCGCCTCCCGGTCGTGGATCATCAGCGCCTTGCCGACCCGCTTGGCGATCTTGATGTGCTCACGGAACCACCAGCGCTGGACGTCCGGGGCGGCATGGTCGCGGTAGTAGTCAAGTCCGGTCTCCCCGACCGCGCGCACCCGCGGCCGGGAGGCCAGCGCCTCGATGCCGGCCAGCACCTCCCAGGGGGAACGGGGGGGGCGGGCAGCCCCCCCGTGCGCGGGGGGCTCCGGGGGGCTTCCGGGTTCGTCCCCCCGGGCAAACACCTCGTTGGGGTGGATGGCGACCGCCGCGTACACCGCGTCGTGTTCCTCGGCGCACCGCGCCGACCAGCGAGAGGACTCCAGGGTGGTGCCCACTGTGACCACCCGCACGATCCCGGCCGCGCGGGCCGCGGCGAGCACCGCCGGGACCGGCCGGCGGATCATGTCCAGGTGCGTGTGGCTGTCGAGGGCCGGCCGGGGCAGCGGTGCCGGGGGTGCGGGAGCTGTCACCTCGGCCCGTTCTGGTCAAGCATCAGGACTCCAGCCGGGCAAGTTCGGAGTCCACCACGGCGGGGTCGAGCTTGGCGAAAAGGGGCGTGGGCGGGGCCAGCGGCGTGCCCGCGCGCAGCGGCACCGACGACCAGCGCGCCGCGCCGTCGTAGGTTCCGGTGATGACCGGATAGGACGGGGCGCCGGCCTCGTCGACCTGCTCGATCCTGGGCATGTCCGACCAGGTGCCGGGGTCCCCCGCGTGCAGCATCTCGTGCACCAGCGCCGACGACCGGGGCAGGAACGGGGTCAGCAGGGTCTTGGCGTCGTCGACCAGCTGCAGGGCCACGTGCAGCACGGTGCGCATCCGCTCCGGGTCGGACTCGCGCAGCTTCCACGGCGCCTGCTCGGAGAAGTACTTGTTGGCCTCGGACACCGTCCGCATCGCCTCGGTGATCGCGAACTTGAACCGCGAGGAGGCCAGCTGGGTCCCGACCGTGCCGAAGGCCTGCCGGGACCTGTCCAGGAGCTCATGGTCCAGGTGAGTCAGCGCGCCCGCCGCCGGGATCGAGCCGATGTTGCGGGCCGCGAACGAGACCGCGCGGTTCACCAGGTTCCCCCACGTCGCGACCAGCTCGTCGTTGTTGCGGCGGAC
>JBEKJP010000342.1:0-2772 GCA_050011155.1 Streptosporangiaceae bacterium | reverse complement strand
CCAGGGTAAGAGCCTGGGTCTTCGGCTGGGGGCTGCCGTACTCGCCGGCCAGGTACGCCCGCGCCTCATCCACGGTGAACCCGGCCACCGGCATCACGGTCAGGTAGTCGCGCTTCGGCAGCGGGCGGCGGCCGGCCAGCAGCACCCGCATCGCCGGTGCGCGCGAATGGAGCCGCTGGAGGATGTCTAGCGTCGCCCGCACGGCGGGCGCGGCCGGGTCGCCCATGTCGGCCTTGGCCAGCTCCTCGCAGGTGTCCAAAATCAGCAGCACGTCGCCGAGCTCGGCCAGCGCGCCGCCGAAGCTGTCGACCGCGCGGGCCACCTCCGGGTGCGCCAGCGGCGTGCCGCCCGCCTCGCGCAGGCCGCTGACCGCCTCATGCGCCCGCGTCGCGTCCGCTCGGAACGCGGCCAGCTTCTGGTCGGCGCGGGAGCTGCCGGCCGTGTGCAGCGCCAGCTCGTCGGCCAGCTCCAGCAGCAGCTGCACCGGGCGGCGCACCGGGTAGTCCGGACTGATGTGATCGAAGTCCGCGCGGGCCAGCGGGAACGGGGCGGTCCCGCGCTCGCGCGCGTACCGGCCGGAGGCCAGGTAGCGGATCAGCATCGTCTTGCCGACCCCGCCGACCCCGCGCAGGTGCAGCGCCCACCCCCGGCCGGGTCCGGGAGAGCCGTCCGGGCCCGGCGGGTAGCCATCTGCGGCGTCGCGCTCCGCGACCAGCGCCCGGACCCGCTCCAGCGCGCTGATCAGGGCGCCGGCGCGCGCCTCGTAAACGTCCGGGTCAAGGTCGAGCGCGCTGCTGAGGGAGAGGGCGCTCAGGCGGACGGTGTTCAGCGCCGTCGTGGTCGCGGCATCGGGCGCGGGAGAGGATGCGCTCAGTGAGCCGAGCTGGGTGATGAGGTCATCCACCACGCGCAGCAAGGCGCGACGATCGGCGGGGCCGTCCGCGCGCAGCGCCGAGTGGACAGGCGTGAGCGCCCGGGCAACGGCGCCGAGCGCCGCACGCTGCCGGTCGAGCAGGAGCGTGACGGCGCCGGTAAGCTCGGGCCGGTCCAGGTAGCGGCGCAGCGCCCGCTCGTCTTGGCGGCGCTGCCGCGCCAGCGCCAGCAGCCGCCGCGCCCGGCTCAGCGCCTGCTCGCTGGTGCCGCCGAAGACGGCGGCGACTGCCTCCCCGGCGTCTACGAGCTCCTGCGCCAGCGCGAGGTCGCCCGCCTCGGCGGCCTGCCGGGCCTGCTCGACCAGCCGGGCTGGCGCGGTGCCCGCGCCAGCCCGCGCGGCCCGCTCGCCCGGGTCGGCGCGCCCCACCAGGTCAGCCCATGCGCGCAGCGCCCCTGGTGCCTCGACGCCAGAAAGGGTGGCGCGCTGGGAGAGCCGCGCGGCGATTGCGGTGACCTCGTCAGCGGCGCTCTGGTAGCCGGCCCGTGAGGTCAGCGCGCCGATAACCTCGCGGCGCACCGCGTCGGGCATCCAGAAGCGCAGCTCCCGCGTCCCGTGCCCGCGCGGCGATCCGCGGGTCTCGCACCACCCGACCTCCGATGCCCGCTGGACGAAATCGGTGACCGAGTCCACGGGGAACCGGGCGGCCTCGGCCGTGCTGCGCGTCCAAACGGGCGTCGCGGCCAGCCACAGCGTGGCGGTCGCGCCCAGCTCATCCGCGGTGGCGATCCGCCGGTCCCGCAGCGCCTCCTCGACTCGAGCCCGCAGGTCATTCGGCGCGCTCACGGCAGCGCTCCCGGCAAGCCCGGCGCTCCAGGCAAGCCCGGCGCTCCAGGCAAGCCCGGCGCCGGCCTCATGGCAGTACCTTCGCGTAGCTGGCGAGAAGCTCGTCGTCATTGCCGGGGGTGAAGTAGTCGCTCATCGTCTTGGCGACCACGAACAGGTTGTCCCCCGGGTAGACCGGGGAGGCCTGCAGGAACAGCCGCAGCAGCCCCGGCCAGCCGGGCAGCGCGGTCCGGGAGACGGCGTAGACGCGCTCCTTCTTCGGCGGGTTCAGCAGCCACCACAGGTAGGCGAGGATGTCCTCCTCATCATCGGTCGTGAACCGGTCCAGCGGCTCCGGCAGCACCCAGGCCAGCCCGTTCCACGAGCGCAGCCGCGCCTCCTTCAGCGGGTCAACGTCCGCGCCCGTCATGACGACTGGGACAGGCAGCGCGCCCCCGCTCAGGCCGGGGGAGTCGAGGAGGCCGCCGAGCAGGTCATCGAGCGCGTCGACCCAATTGTCCACGCGGTGGCACAGCAGGATCACCCGGGGCTGGCCGTCGTCGCGGGCCCGGACCGGGTCGCTGTCCGGCAGGTCGGCGACGAGCGCGTCGAGGTCCTCGCGGATCGCCCTGGCGAGCTTGCGGCGGCGCGCGGCGTTACCGGCCCCGGGCACGCCCAGCGCGTCCGCCTCAGCGAAGGCGAGGGCGCGGCTCGCGCGTTCTCCCAGTTCGAGCCGGTCGCGGATGTCGTCGATCCGGTCGCTGATCGCCTGGGCCAGCTCCAGCCGGCTTGTCGGCGGCTCCTTCGCATACGGACCCAGCAACACCGGCAGCACCCCGGACCGGATGGCGCGCGCGCTCAGCTCGCGCAGCAGCCGCTTGCCGCCGTAATGCTGGCTGGGGTCCGGCGCGTACGCGAGCAGCACGTTCAGCGGATCGTCGCCATCCAGCAGCCGGTCCAGCGCGGTGATGAACGCCGCCCGCCCGCAGAACACCGAGTCGGTAACCGCCATGCCCAGCCCCTGGACGCGCTTGCGGGCGGCATCCTGCGCCGCCGTCAGTACCAGGGGGGTCGCG
>JBEKJP010000341.1:0-2791 GCA_050011155.1 Streptosporangiaceae bacterium | reverse complement strand
TCGTCGCGGGCCATCACCGATGCTATGCGCAGCGCGTAGCATTTCTTACCGAGCAGGGCGTTGCCGCCATACCCGGAACCGTAGGACCAGATCTCCCTGGTCTCGGGGAAGTGCGAGATGTATTTGGTCGTGTTGCACGGCCAGGGCACATCAGCCTGAGCCTGGACCCCAGAACCCGCCCGCAGCGGGGCGCCGACGGAATGCACCGCGCGGACGAACGAGCCGCGTTCCTCGATAAGCTGCAGCGCTGGTGTCCCCATTCTCGTCATGATCCGCATCGATACCACCACGTATGGTGAGTCGGTTATCTCGACGCCGAGCTGTGAGAAGTCGCTGTCTAGCGGCCCCATGCAGAACGGGACGACATACATGGTGCGGCCCCTCATGCAGCCATGGAAGAGACCGGCCAAAGTCTCCCGCATCTCATCCGGGGCGATCCAGTTGTTCGTAGGGCCGGCGTCCTCTTGCCGCTCCGAGCAGATGAAGGTCCTGTCCTCGACGCGCGCAACGTCGCCCGGATCAGAGGCACAGTAGAAGCTGTCCGGCCGGATCCGCGGGTTGAGCCGTTTGAAGGTGCCCTGTTCGACCAGGAGATTGGTCAGACGCTCCCATTCAGGATACGAGCCGTCGCACCACACGATGCGATCGGGCTTGGTTAGCTCCGCAACCTCGCTCACCCACCAGGTAAGTTGTATGTCACTTGCCAGACCTCGGTCAGCTACGAGGATCCGCCCGGTCATGATATGGCTCCTTACGTTGACGGAATGAGTATGCAAGATCATTTATCTTGCATTTAGAACTAAGAGCACATGTGATCACATTCCCTCCAGATCTACGGCCGATGCAGGGCCAAAGGTCCCGTTAATGCGGGCTTAGAGTCATGTGGACCTGTCTTATCAAAAAGCCTTCGTAATGTGCATGCCTGAATCCGAAACATGCTTGCAACATATATGTAATGCTCGCCCGATGAAATGCAAATCCGCGTCCCGCCGGATGACACCTGAGATAGCCCCCTCGCGGACGGTTTATTTAAGCACCAACAGCCCCAATTACCATGTCACTCCCGTTAGTTTCAGGGTAAGTCGGGCTCTTGGGTTTGGTGTTGCGGTGGGTGATCGCTGGTTACGTTTTAGCGGCGGGCGCGGTGTTGCCGCGTGTATTCATTGATCAGGCCGGCCGCCCCGCGCGGAGGCGCGTTCACAGCTCGGCCTGGTAGTGCGCGACCGCGTCTTCGTCCCAGGCCAGGCCGTTGCCGGGGACGTCGGGCAGGTGCAGCTCACCCGAGCGGACCTCGAAGGGGTGCGC
This sequence comes from Streptosporangiaceae bacterium, assembly GCA_050011155.1. Taxonomy (GTDB): domain Bacteria; phylum Actinomycetota; class Actinomycetes; order Streptosporangiales; family Streptosporangiaceae; genus Palsa-504. Next base: position 1,486 of record JBEKJP010000341.1, on the reverse strand, counting down.
GAGCACGGGGTGGGCCCAGTCCTGCCACTCCAGCCAGTGCCGGGTCGGCGTGACCCGCAGCAGGTGCCCGGACACCTCGGGGTACAGGTGCGAGGACATCGGCAGGCCGGTGACGTCGGCGATCGCCGCGGCCTGCAGCCAGCCGGAAACCCCGCCGATCCGCATCAGGTCCGGCATCACCAGGTCACAGGCCCGGGACCGGATCGCGTCGTGCATGGCCCGCGGACCGTAAAAGTTTTCCCCGAGCATAACGGGAGTGGCTAGACCACCCGCGAGCCTGGCGTGCCCGTCCAGGTCGTCGTACCGCAGTGGTTCCTCGATCCAGGCCAGGCCCTCGCCGTCCAGCGCCCGGCAGCGCTCGAGCGCCTCGCCGAGCCCGAGGCCCTGGTTATAGTCCGCGACCAACGTGACCTGGTCGCCGACCGCGGCCCTGACACGGCGGACGGCGGCGATGTCGTCGGCCGGGCGGTCCCGGCCGACCCGCACCTTCAGCGCCGCGAATCCGCCCTCGTCGAGCAGTTCGAGTGCTTCATCCGCGGCCCGTTCTGGCGGTATGAGCCCCAGGCCGTTGCTGTTGTACGCGGGCACCGGGGCCATCGTCCCGCCCAGCAGTGTGGCCAGCGGCAGCCCGGCCGCCTGGGCCAGCGCGTCCCACAGCGCGATGTCGAGGCCGGCCACCGCGGCCAGGGCCAGGCCCTGGTATCCGGCCAGGCCGAGCCAGCCGCGGGCACCGGCCATGGCCGCGGCGGGCGACACCGGCTGCCCGCGCATGGCAGCCCCGAGGTCGGCCAGGATCGCCCGCAGGCCCGCGGTCGCGCGGGTCAGGTAGGGGGCCAGGTACCCGCGGCCGGTGATGCCCTGTTCGGTCGTCACGTCGATGAGCAGCAGCGGCCATTGGGAGAAAGCTCCCACCTTGGTGGCCAGCGGCCGCCGCAACGGCACCACCACCGGCCGCACCGACACGTCCCGCACGACGAGCCCGTCCTGCTGATCTGTCACGGCTGCCTCCCAGTCGCGCGTGCCGTCACGTCGAGCACGCCAGGACATAGGTTTAGCGGGAAAAACCGGACCGCGCCGTCTCAGCCCCGGACGCTGACCGGGGCGGGTCGCTGACGCCACGACCGGCGGGGACCCGCGGCAGCCACGGATTTGACGCCCGGGTCGCGCATCCGGCCCGGGTGCAGGACTGCTGGCTGGGCGGAAACTTCCTCCAGGCACGCTAGCTCTGGGCACGCTAGCTGCGGGGGCTAGTCGTTCTTGTCTTAGGTGCCGAGGCTTGGTGATGGCTCAGGGCTGGCGGGTGCTTGGCTGCCGTTACCAATTGAATCCCTGTTGCTTACCGTGATCGTGTGCTGGACCTCGGGTGCCGCCGCGTAGGTGCCGGTGCCGGCCTGGTTGGCGTCGACGAAGCAGTTGCCCGCCGCGGTGTAGGTCACCGTGGTGCCGGACACGGTGCACACCCCGCCAGCGGAGAACACGACCGGAT
>JBEKJP010000340.1:0-4008 GCA_050011155.1 Streptosporangiaceae bacterium | reverse complement strand
CCTCAACCCGGACGGTCGTCCTCCTGCGCAGGGCTGCGGACAAAGTCATTTTCGCTGTTCAGCGAGCGTCTGCAGGAGTGGCGGAGTGGGGGGGTGGCGGAAGCTCAGCCTGTTCGCGCGGGCTGAGGTCGGCCGTCTCGGCGGCTGGCAGGGGCACTGGTTCCGGCGCGCGGTTACTGGCAGTGGCCGGATGGCTGGCGCGGTGCCGGGCGGTGCAGTGACTGGCCGTGAGGGGCTTTGCGTCGGTCTGGTTACTCTGGCCCCCGGGCAACGGGGCCGTGGATAGGACGAAGGGACTCTCACCTCTCTTCGCCTGCCGGAGGCCCCGTTGCGCGACCAGTCTTGCATGTCGCTGCCCGCTGACGCCGCTGAGGCGGTGATCGCGGAGGCAGAGGATGCCGTCCGCCTCGCCGCTGCCGGGGACAGGGCGCGGCGACGGCGGGAGGGCCGGCGTGCGGAGGCTCGGCGGCGGCAGGAGGAGCGCGACCAGAAGGCTGCTGAACTGCGGGAGCGAGAGCGGGCGGAGGAGCAGCGGCTGCGGGCCGTGGCCGACGAGGCGCGCCGGGCGCTGCTGGAGCGGGCAGCGGAGCTCCGGGAGGCGGCCGGCGGGAGCGTCCCGGAGGGCTGCTTCGCGTCCGTCCCCGACCCCAGGAGCCGGCAAGGGCGGCGGCACTGCCTGCCGTGCGTCCTGACCCTGGTACTGTCCGCGATGCTGCACGGCAAGGCGAGGCTGGCCGACATCACCGCGTGGATCGCGCATGCGGGCCAGGAGACCCTGGCCGCCGCCGGCGCCCGCGCCGGCCGGGACGGCCGGCTCCAGGCGCCATCGCCGAAGACGGTGACCCGGCTGCTGGGCCTGCTCGGCGCGCAGGCCCTCGCCGACGCCGCGGCCCGCTACCTCGCGGCCGCTATCCCGGCGCGGCCCCCGGCCTGCCCGGTGGCCGGGCCCGTGCTGCAGCCGCACCTGTCCTGCGACGGCAAGGAGGTGCGCGGCGCCGTCCGGCCCGACGGCACCAGCCTGTTCCTGCTGTCCGCCGCCACGGGCGGGGTCGTGGTCGCCGAGCGGGAGATCCCGGCCAAGACCAACGAGATCCCGGAGATCGGCCCCATGCTGCGCGGGTTCCCCCTCGCCGGGTGGGTCCTGACGGCAGACGCACTCCACACCCAGCGTGCCCTCGCCACGCTGATCTGCGAGAACCTCGGCGCCCGCTACGTCTTCGCCGTCGAGCATGCTTCACACTGCTCCTGTTGTCTGTCATGGCGTGTCAAAGAGTCCAGCCTGGCCGTGTCCGGCCTGGATACGCAGGCCTTTGCGGCGTCCGCGGGTGAGGTAGATGGCGTTGAGCTCGCCGCGTTGGACCTTGTTCAACACGGTCTGGCGGGCGACGCCGAGGCGGGCGGCGGCCTGGCCGAGGGGCAGCCAGCCGTCGGGGGCCTGGGGCCGAATGCGGTCGCGGAGCTGCTGGTCGATGCGGACCTGCCAGGGTGCTCCCGGGGTGAGCTGCTCGCCGGTGACGAAGCCGTCGCGCAGCCACCGGTAGATGGTGGCGCTGGAGACGCCGAGCTGGCGTGCGGCTTCGGTGATGCTGACCACGGCTGCATCCTGGCAGCCGGGTGTGACATTTCCGGGCGGCGGCTGGTATCCGGGGATGGCGTGGTAGGCGCGTAGTGCCCTGACGTGGGCTTTCCTGAAGGGGAGCCCGGTGGCGGTGCGGCGGTTCTGCTGCCCGAGGATCTGGGCGATGGTGGTGTCGTCGTAGCGGGGTGCCAGGCGGCGGATCAGGGCGAGGGTGTCTTCGCTGGTGGTCCGGCCGTGCTTGCCGCTGGCGGGCATCGGCATCTGCACCTGGGTGCTGGCGCCGCCTTGCCAGATGATGCGGATCTGGCAGGTCCGTCCGCTGCCCTTGCCGTCGCCGGCGTCCCCGGCGGTGACGATGATCTCGGTGATGACCGCGCGGATGAGTTCCTTGCGCTGGGCGTGGGTGGTGGCCGGGGCCTGGAAGATCGCCCGCAGGTCCGCGCCGGCGGTGGTGATCCAGGCGGTCTCTTCGCCGGTGAGGGTGACGGGCTGGCGGGCGCGCTGGGCGGCAAGCTGGTTTTCCGCGGTGCGCACGACCGCGAGCTTGTCTTCCAGGGCCGCCTCGAGGGTCCGTGCCACCAGCCGGTTTTCCGGCTCGACGTTGTCGTACTGGCGCAGCGCCCGGCCGGCTTCGTAACGGGCGCGTTCGGCGGCGCGTTCGAACACGGCCAGGTTCTGGCGGTGCCGGGCCTGGGCGTCGGCCAGGGCCTGGACGGTGGCGGCCAGGGAAGCGGGGGCGAGCACGGCCAGCAGCTCGTCCAGCACCGTTTCGTGCAGCCGCCGTCCGCCGATCCACTGGCAGGACCTGGCGCCGTACATCTGGTTGGCGCGTCCGCACCGGTAGGCGGGGCTGCCGCTGGAGTGGTAGTTGACCTGCATCAGCCGCCCGCACCGGCCGCAGCGCAGCAGGCCCTGCAGCCAGGCCGCGCCTTCCCGCGCGGCCCCGCCGGCGCCGCCGGCCGGCCGCGGGGCGTTGGCGGCCAGCCTGGCGATGTTGGCGTCGTAGGTTTCCGGGGAGATGTAGCCGGGATGATGGCCGGGGATCATCACGGCCCACTGCTCGCGAGGAAGCCGCCGCTGCCGGGTGATCACGGTCCCGCTGGCGTCCAGGTGCTTTTCCAGCTTGCTGCGCCCGTAGGCGAACACCCCGGCATAGCCGGGGTGGATCAAGATGTCGTGCACGGCCGGGTAGCCGGCCTGCGCCCAGGTGATCTTCCCGGTGCGGATGTCCCGCCGGGGCAGCCGCAGGCCGTCGGCGCGGAGGCTGACGACCACCTGCCGGGCCGAGCCGAGCTGGTCAAAGCGGCGGAACACGCACATGACCGCTTCGCGGACGGCCTCATCGGGGGTGATGATCACGTGGTCACCGTCGTCGTAGTCCAGTCCGGCGGGCAGCGTCAGCCGCAGCTCACCGCGGGCGGCCTTGGCGCGCAGTCCCTCGGTCATCCGTGACCGCAGCAGGTGCAGTTCAGCCTCCGACAGGGTCCCCTTGAGGCCCAGCACGAGGCGGTCGTTATAGCTGCCGGGGTGGTAGACGCCGTCGGCGTCGGCGATCAGCGTGTCGGTCAGCGCGCACAAATCCAGAAGCCGGTACCAGTCGGCGTTGTTGCGGGCCAGCCGTGAGGATTCCAGCGACAGCACGATCCCGGCCTTGCCCAGCCCGACATCGGCGACCAGGTCGGAAAAGCCCTTACGGCCCTGGGCGGAGGCACCCGAACGGCCCAGGTCGTCATCGACCACCACGATCTGGTGCTCTGCCCAGCCCAGTTCCCGGGCACGCCCGGCCAGGTCGTACTGCCGGAGCAGGCTCTCGGTGTTACGGACCGTCTGGACAAGCGTCGACTGGCGGACGTAGATATAAGCATTGCGCCTGAGGTGGGCGGCGGCCGGGTCAGCCATCGTTCCGCACCGCCCCGGCGTCCTGGCCTGCGTCGTCACCAGTCAGCACGCCGGCGGCGATCATGGCCGCGAGCAGGCGCAGCACCCGGGTCCGGGCCGCGTCGGGCATCTGGTTCCATACCTGCTCCCGGTCGCGGCCTTCGCCGCGTCCTGGCCAGGGGATATCCAGCATCAGCTGGCGGGCAGGCGCTATTGTCATGACACGCACGTAGGTTCCCTCTTTCCGGATCATGAGCGTGACCTGGGACGAGGCGAACTTACGTGCGTGCCAGCCGCCGGGCGGGAGATTTCCCCGTCCCGGTATCAAAGCACCGCGGCGGCGCTGGCACGCTGGCCGGCGGTGCCGGACGGCACGGCGATGCGGCCCTCCCCGCGCCGGCCCGCGGCCGCTCTTCCCGGTGCTCATGGCGTGTTCCCGGCCGTGCCGCGGGCACGGGCCCGCCGGGCCGCCGGCCCAGCGGGCCGGCCATCTTCGCCGCCGGCTCCGGTGAGGACTGCGAGCAGGCCGTCATGGCGCTCGCGCTCGGCGT
>JBEKJP010000339.1:0-2927 GCA_050011155.1 Streptosporangiaceae bacterium | reverse complement strand
GACCGGTACCCGCCGGAGATCTGGGCGGCCTACCTCCATGTCGGCGCCTAAGCGCGACTCTGCCAGGCTAAATACCTGTAGGTATCAATAGGTATGCATGGCTGACCTTCTAATGCGCCTAGCAAGCTTGGATGACCTAGGTCTTTAGTTATGAGTCAAGTTCTGTGTTTGCAGGTCGGGATGGTGGGGTTACGGCTCGGGCAGGGTCAGGCGGCGAGGCCGGCTTGCCGGGCGAGGTCGTCGAGGGCACTGGTGTAGGCGCGGCTGGCGGCGGCCAGGCTGTGGCCGGTTCCGGCGCGGGTAGCGAGGTCGGATAGCCCGGTGCGCAGGAACCGGTCGTGCAGCCGGGTGAGGAAGAGCGCCTGGGCGATGCCGGTGCCGGTGACCTGGTACCGGAAGGTGCCCGGGATGCGTTCGATGAGCCCGTGGTATCGCAGGCGGCGCAGGTCGTAGGTCATCTTTCCCGGGGTGATGGTCTCGGCGGGGACGCCGAGGATCTGGGCCATGACGGGGCGCAGGTCGCGGTTGGCGAAGCCGCGGGGAAGAAGGCGGAAGACGCACAGGGCTGCGAGCAGGGCGTGCACGCGGGGGTCGGCTAGCCGCATCGCGGCGATCCTGGTGCCGGCGGCGGTGGTGACGGGAGCGGTGATCTGGGCGATGGCGGCCTGGCCGTCGGCGGGGTCGTGGCTGATTTTCTGGACGTCAAGCAGGCGCCGGGTGGCTGCGAAGCCGGCTGTCCGTAGCGCGGGCAGGTTATGGAGCCGTTTGCCGATGCCGAAGTCGCCGGGATCGTTGATGGTGGTCTCGGTGCGGAGCGCCTTCCCTTCCTTGTGGTACTGCTTGATCTTGGAGTGCTTGTAGTCGATGTGCAGGGTGGGGATCACCCCGCTGGTGATCACGCGGGTGCGGAACCGGCCCGGCGTGGTGCGGGGTCCGGTTCGCATGATCCGCCGGCCGAAGATGAGCCCGACCTGGTCTGGGCGGCCGATGTCCAGGTTGTCGCGGATGACCTGCTCGAAGAAGATCCGCCCGGTCACCGGCTTGTCCAGGACCTGGGTCAGGGAGAACTCGGCCTGCAGCACGGAGACCTCGTACCGGTACCCGGCCGCGGTGTCCTGCGCAGTGAACGGGCACGGCACGATGGCTGTCCACTTGGCGGCCAGGTCCCAGATGACGTTCTCGTCGAAGGAATCGCAGATCGACTGGACCGCGGTCACGTCATCGACGGCGGCGAACCCGTTGTCCAGCGCGGTGAACCCGATCCCGGCGCGGGCGGCCATGGCCTTGGCGTACTCGTTGCCGTTGAGGCACAGCTTCGCGTTGTAAGGGAAGTAGCCGCAGTACTTCAGGAAGAACGGTCCCGCGCAGGCGTCGTAGCAGTAGAAGTACCACTGGGTGACCACCCGGCTGGCGCGCACGATCCATGGGTAGGACTTGCCCTCGGCATCACGGCGCCTGGTGGTGGCGAATACGCGGACCTTCTCCTGCGCCCGGCCGATGAACACCACCCCCTCGGTCCGCCCCGCGGCCAGGAACTGTTCCAGGTGCTCGCGCATGACGTCGTCCTTGCGCTGCCCGGAGGCGAACTCCACGACCGGGATACCGTGCTGCCCGGCGAACTTGCGGATCTCCGCATAGAACGCCTCGGTCCTGGCTGCCAGCACCGCGGTGGAGGCTACCGGCTTGCCCAGGTGCTCGCGGATGAAGCTGGCCACGCCCAGCTCGCGCTGCAGCTTAGGGACATACAGGTTGCAGTAGATGCGGTCGATGCACTCCAGCTCGAAGACCACATGGCGGGCCAGGACATCGGCAGCGGAACGGGGTAGCGTCATCAGTGGCTCCGGTCGGACAGGCCATAACAGGCCAACTACCGCCACAGGCGGTCATATACGGAACACATAGTGTCACCGTCACGTACCGGCCGGAGCCCTTTTCGCCCATCTCACCTGCAGGCACGCCTCGCCGGGCTGGGGCGGAGCCCCGTTAGTACTACAGCCGCACCTTGAGATGTTTGGTTCGGCGCTGGTAGTGGAACCGGCGGGCGCGGGCCTGGTGACGGCGACGCCAGCCTGACCAGCGCTGATGGTAGTGCTCCGGGCGGGTGACGCGGGTGTGGAGGTTGAACAGGCGGCGGGTCTCGGCAGCGGTGAGCGGGATCATTTCCTCGCCGTTTTCATCTGTTATGACCTGCGGCGGGCTATATGTCTTCGGCGGGCTGAATATTTGTCCACAGGCTGAGGGGCCCCTTTTTAGCGGCGCCGGTGTCCTTTGCGCCGGGGGGCAGCGGGTCCGGTAGCCCGGGGCCGGGCCGCAGGGCGTGCGCGGTGACGGCGAGGAACGCGTGCGCGAGCATCGACAGGGTGATGTGCCGGTACCAGGCCTGGTAGAGCCTGACCTGGTAGTGGTCCAGGCCGGTCTCGTTCTTGGCCTCAGCGAAACAATCCTCCACGACGGCCCCACCTGGCGCCGGCTACCGCGACCAGCTCGGCCAGCGCCGCGCCGCGCGGCGCGTAGCACCAGAAGTACGCCAGCTCCCGCTCGCCCTTCTCGTTCCGGTGCAGGGACCGGCGGACCAGCAGCCGGTGATCGCCGCTGGCAGCATCGACCAGCGCCCAGTCATAGACCCGCGGCCCCTTCGAGCCGTCCGCGCACGACAGGCGCTGCCACGCCTGGCGCGGGACCAGGCGGGCCAGCGCGTCCGCGCGCTGGCGGCCCGCGGCGACGGTGATCAGCTCGCTGCACGGCACCGCCATCACGTAGCCGATCTCGCGGTTCTCCAGCCAGTCCCGCAGTCCCGGGTTCTGCCCCAGGGACACGGCAAAGTCGTGAAGTGAGGCTGTGACCTGGGGTTGTCGTAATAACGGCTGATGTGTCCGGCGTGTCTGCGGGTGGCGGGCAGGGCCCGGGCGGAACGATGGAAGTTCTCA
>JBEKJP010000338.1:0-3012 GCA_050011155.1 Streptosporangiaceae bacterium | reverse complement strand
CTTTCGCCCCGGCCGAACTCGAGCGGCTGGCCGAGCAGGAGCACGAGCGCTGGATGCAAGAACGGCAGGCGCAGGGCTACGTGCCCGGGCCCGATCGCGCCGCCAGGCAGCACCCTGACCTGGTGCCCTGGGCGGACCTCAGCGAGAGCTCCCGGAACAAGGACCGGAACGCCGTCCACGAGATCCCGTCGATCCTGCGACAGGCAGGATTCCTGATCATCCGGCTGCCGCCGCCGGCCGCAGGCGCCTGAGCAGGGACACACGTTCTCATAGTCCAGGCCGTGGACGCTGCCGCTCGGCGGCCAGCCGGATCGCCATCCGGCGTTCCCGCCGCCCGCTGACCATGCCCTGGTCCCACCGGGCCAGCAGCTCGCCCAGCGTCTGCCCGGCATCGGGCCAGCGCTCCTGCCGGGCGGCGAGCTGGCGCGCGTACCGGGCGGCCTCGCCGCTGAACGGCGTCCTCAGCCCGGCGGCGTGTTCCCATTCCAGCCGGTGCCAGCAGTCATCGGCCGGGTCCTGGAAATAGGCGTAGCGGACGTCGTCGGGATTGGTCCGGACCGGCCACTTGCCGGCATGCGGCCGCCATACGGGCTCCCGGCGTTGCGGTAGGTATCCAGCGCCGGGCCGTTGTAGCGCAGCCCGCCCACCTCGACGCCGTAATGCTGGATGGTGCGCCACTCGGCCGGCAGGAAGTCGTAAGTCATCTCCGGGGAGGCCGGGATGCGCAGCAGCCCGGCACGGGCCACGCCGGTCTCATACATCTCGTTCGGCGACAGCTTCAGGTGCGGCCATTCCGGCACCGCCAGCCCGTCTTGCCGGGGCCGGTGATACACCAGTTTACCGACCGTACTTCTGAGTGTCCGTGTCGTTCTCCCGAGCCTGGCTGCCGGGCGTCCTAGACTCCTTTACCGACCTGGTCCGGGGCGTCGTCCATGTGAGGGGTCGGCACCAGGAGGACGGATGGCGCGGCGGGTGGTCGTCGGGGACCTGCGGGTCCAGCGGCTCGACCGGAGGCACGGGTTGCGGTCGTGGACGATCGTGTGGCCCGAGGGAACGGTCCACGAGGAGGCCGACCGGTTCCTGCGCGTCCACGACGGGTCGGGCACGCAGAAGACCTACGCGTACTACCTGGTCGACCACCTGCGGTGGCTCGACCGCGAGTGCCTGCCGACCGGCGACGTCCGGCTGCGGGACCTCGAGCGTTACATGGGCGTCGTCGGCGCCGACGTGCGCATGCCGCTGGGCGAGCCGTGGCGGGAGGGCAGGCTGCCCTACGGACGGGCGGCGCTGTCGACGGCGGCGGCCTGCCTGAAGGGCTTCTACCTGCACCAGGCGTCCCTCGGGGTCAACACCGAGCTGGGCGAGAAGCTCCACCGGACGAGGCTGCCGACCCGGGCGGACCGGCGGCGGGCGCTGCTGGGGCACGTGAAGATGGAGATGCCCGCGAACCCGCTGGCCCCGAAGGGACGCTACCGCCGTCACCCGAAGATGCTCCCGGACGGCGCACGGGAGTCGATGACGGGGGCGGTGAACTCGGCGAGGGACCGGCTGATCGTGTCCTGGCTGGCAGACGGGGGCCTGCGGATCGGCGAGCTTTGCGGCCTGCACCTGGTGGACCTGCACCTGCGGCAGGACGCGGCCTGCGGGGAGTGCCGGTGGCCGCACCTGCACGTCTGCCACCGGCCGGGGAACCCGAACGGGGCCGAGGCCAAGACGAAGCATCCCTGGAAAGCCGAAGGCGGCACGGTCGTCGGCGGGCTGGTCAAGCGGGTCAGCCCCGCGATGGTGCACGCCTACTTCGAGTACATGACGAGCGAGTACCCGCGGGGCGCCGGGCACGGGATGCTGCTGGTCCAGCTGCGCGGCCCGGCCGCCGGGCAGCCGCTGGCCCCCGTCGGCGCACGCCGGATGCTTGCCCGCGCGGGGAAGCGCGCCGGCCTCGGGGCCGTGAAACCCCATTCTTTCCGGCATTCCTTCACCTCGGCTGTCCTCGATGCCTCCGGCGGGAACCTGGTGATCGCGCGGGACGCCGGCGGGTGGGCGTCGGCCGCGATGGTCGACGAGGTCTACGGCCACGTCGATGTCCACGACCCGGCGTTCGACGCGGCCCTGCGCGCGGTCTGGGGCGAGGGCCGGTGACGCTCGCGCTGCTGCCGCAGCCGGACGCCCGCGAGGGCAGGGACCGGCTGGAGATCCTGTCCGCGCTGATCAGCGCGCCGTCGTTCGACCCGCTGTTCCGCGGCGACATCGTCAAGGTCCCCGCTGGGCACCCTGTCTACCGGTGGAACTGCCTGGCAGGCTGCGAACGCACCGTGATGGGGCACGGCGACCTGTGCAGCACCCACCAGGCGCTCTGGCGCAGGCACCGTGACGAAGGCGGGACACGGGCCGACTTCCTGCAGGCGGCTCAGTCCCTGGGGCCAGGCGAGGGGATCGAGGAACGGCCGTGCCGGATCTGCCCGCACCGCCCGGCCTGCCACCTGACGCTGCGGCTCTGCCATTATCACCAGCACCGCTGGTATAGCTACCGGGGCCAGCACGGTGACGGTGCCGGCTTCGCCCAGTGGCTGGCCGGCCAGGAGGAAGCCGCCGGCTACGGCCGGTGCCACGTCCGCGTCTGCCCGGAGACCGCGTTCTCGCCGCTGGGGCTGTGCTCACGGCACGACGCGCGCTACCAGCGGGAAGGCCGCCCGGGAGGCGCCGCCCTGCCGAGCCAGTGGGGCACCCGCTACGAGCGCACCGGAAAGGCCGTCCCCGTCGGGTACGCCGACGAGCCGGCCTTCCGCCGCTGGTGCGCGACGACCGCGGCGGTGCTGCGGCCCAGCCAGGTCAACCTCCGGGGCCTGCACCCGCTGCTGCGGGCCGAGATCCAGTGGGGCATGTGCTGGCACGCCCGGCGGCAGCACGGGAAGTGGGAACTGTCCCCGATCCAGCGCCTTGCCAACTACGGCCGCGACCGCGGCCTGCGCTCCCTCACCGACCTGGACCCCGGCGACCCCGGCCTGCGTGAGG
>JBEKJP010000337.1:0-3018 GCA_050011155.1 Streptosporangiaceae bacterium | reverse complement strand
ACCTGCGGCTGCACCCCGGCAAAGGATTCGCCCACGTCTTCGGCCTGTGGCTGCGCTGGGGCCGCCTGGCCGTCCTGCGCCGCTCCGCCCGGATCCGCCGCGGTCTGCCGCTGTGGTACCGGATCGCCGAACCCCGCCAGCACTCAGTCTTCGCCGGCCGCGCTCACTACAGGCATGCGCTGCGCGTCCCCCTTATTGGTAATCAGCGATATCAGGACTTGCTGAATGTGCGGCGGGATAGCTGTGCTGCGTAGGCGGCTTGTGATCCGGCTGTTCGTTCGGCCCAGTCTGCGGCGGTGGTGATGTGAATGCCGAGCAGGGGGGCGAGGGCGGCGGGGGGGATCGTGGCGGCTAGGTCCATGAGGGCGGTGTTGCGTGCGGGGCGGCTGTGTATGCCCAGGGATGCGAGCCTGGCGCTGAGGCGGGAGGCGGAGATCGGCTGTGCTGGTGCTCCGCCGGGGAACAGCCAGGGGTGGTCGCTGGTGCGGCCGACAGCGGCGTGTCCGTGGCGGCGGTTCAGGAGCTGGCGGGCGAGTTCGTCCAGGGGTGCGGGCAGGTCGAGGGGCACGGTGCCCAGGGCGAGCTGGGCGCTGTCGGGGGTGAGGGTGATCTGGTTCCGGGTGAGGCGTGCGATGCGGGCGGTCGGCTGTCCGTAGAGCAGCACGAGCAGGCCGGCCAGCCGGTCCTCGGCGGGGTGGCTGTCGTCGTGGAGGAGGCTGCGGGCCAGTGCCCACCGGTGGTCGTCTTGGATCTGGGTGATCAGGTCGCTGCGGGCGCGGGCGGGTATGGCCAGGCCGCTTGTGTGGCCGTGTGCAGTGGACCAGGCCACGAAGGCGCGCGCGTGGTAGCAGCTGGTTGTCCCGGTGGCGAGCCAGGTGTCGATGTCGCGTTGGGTGCAGGCTGTCAGGGTGGTGCCGGTGCTGTGCAGCCAGCTGATCAGCCGGGCCGCGGCCCGGATCTGGTGCCGGGCGTGGCCGGCCTGCTCGGCGGTGATAAGGTGCCGCTCGGATTGGCGGCGGAGCCGCCGCAGGTGATGCCAGGCCGTGAAGCTGCGGACGATCCGCCGTTCGGCGGGATCACCGATCTGGCTGGTCTCGTGTTCGGCCCACCGTTCGAGGTCGGCGAGGCGTTCGTCCCGGGCGGGCAGGATGCCTCCGGCCACGAGGATGGCGCGCAGGTGGCGGGCGGCGCGGCTGGGCAGGTAGCGGTCCAGTATGCCGTGCCCGGGCGGCTGGCTGGCCTGGCTGATCTCGGCGAGGATCGCCGGGGCGGCAGAGCCCCGGGTCAGCCAGTGCATCAAGGAGGCGGGGTCGCTGGCGGCCAGCACGTGGTAGATCGCCTCGGCGTGCGGGTGAAGGCCGCCGTGATCGTGGGACAGCAGGCTGAGAAGGTGCTGGCGGCAGGCGCAGCGGGTGCATAGGCCGTGATGGTAGAGACGTTCGGTGATCCCGCATCCGGTGCACGGCTGGAACGAGGCCGGGTGCTTGGGGTAACACGTGCCGCATAGCGGGCCGGCGGGCAGCCGGGCGGCGACGGTGCGGGTGTTGCCGCATCCGGTGCACGGCACCTTCTGGCGGCTGCAGGTGGCACACAGCGGCTCGCCGTCGGCGGTACGGGCCCACACGGCCTGGTCGCGGCCGCAGCCAGCGCAGCACTGGCGGCGCATCTGCCGTGAGCAGTTGTGGCAGCGCGGCGTGCCAGCGGAGGCCAGGTAGCAGGGCTCCTCGCGGCCGCACAGTATGCAGGTGGCCAGCGGCGGGCGGTAGCAGCGCTTGCATCGCAGGTGGCCGTCTTCCCCGCGGATCACCCGGGTAGTCAGGCCGCAGGTGGTGCACTGACCGTGGTTGGCCGGGTCGGCGTTAAAGCATTTGCTGCACACGGGCTCGCCGGCCGCGGTGCGGCTGGTCACCTGGGCGAGCCGCTGGCAGCGGCTGCAGGGCTGGAGCCGGGCCCGGGTGTAACAGCGCAGGCAGCAGCGCGCGGGGCCGAGCCGGTTGCTCAGCGGTACCGTCTGGCCGCATGACGGGCAGGCGGGGGCCACGACGCCGCTGGCGCCTGCGGCGAGCAGCGCCTGGATCAGGACGTTGACCCGCGGTGAGCCGTGCGCGCCCTGGCCGGTGAGCAGCCCCGGGCAGCGGTCCAGTTCCCGCAGGACCTGGTCGCGCTGGAACAGCCGGGGGATCGCTGCGGCGATCACCTCGAGCAGCCGGGGGTGATCCAGTCCCGGGCCGAGGCGGGCGATATGGGCGGCGATCTTCCCGGCCGGATCAGGGCCGTCGCAGGGACGGCAGCGACCGCAGAGCGGCCGGCCGTGCCGGTCCCGGGCACGGAACTGGCTGGTGTTCCCGCAGATCGCGCACGGCTCGGCGGTGCGGTGCCGCTGCCGGTCGCACGACGTGCAGATCCGCAGCATGCCATCACGCTGGACCAGCCGCCTGGGCAGGCCGCAGCCGGCGCACCGGGGCAGGACCAGCCGCCGGGCCCCGTTCTCCCGCAGGGCCCTAATCAGCAGCTCGACCTGCGGCGGACCTTCCGGCCGCCCCGAGGTCAGCAGGCCCGGCTCGGTGCTTAGCGCCGCGGCGAGCCGCCGCTGCTGAGCGCGCGACGGCGCCGCCCGCGCGATCGCGGCGGCGATGCCGTCCTGGCCCAGGCCCGGCTCGGCGGCGGCCACGATGCCGGCGATGACCGCGCCGGGCTCGGCCAGGAACCCGGCCCCCGCCGGGCCGGTCACGAGGAGGAACCGGGCACGACCCGCGCCCGCCTGGGCCGGAAACCGCCGACGCCGGGCCCGGCGCCGTGGCCGGCGCTGTCCTTTTCCGCCCTGGCCGCGGGAGCGGCGGCCGGCACGATAAGGTCGTCCATCTGGCAGCCCAGGATGTCCAGCAGCGCCATGAGGACCTTGAGGTTGAGCCGTTCCGGCTTGTCGATCACCAGCCGGTAGACCTGGCTATCAGACAGGCGGATGCCGCGTTCGGCTAGCCTGGGCCGCAACTGAGTGGTCTGGAACAGGCCCCGGGT
>JBEKJP010000336.1:0-3028 GCA_050011155.1 Streptosporangiaceae bacterium | reverse complement strand
ACTCGGATTTTGACCTGGAGAACCTCCAGACCTGGATCGACCGGACCCGCCGGTCCCTGGAGGACCCGCAGTCGAAGGTCACTAGCGTGGCGGCGGCGCGGGTCCGCCACCAGCTCGGCTATCTCGAGGACCTCGCCGGGCGGGGAGAGTTCATCAGATTCCTGCCGAACTTCTTCGTGCTGGGCCAGCACTACCATGAACTGCGGCGGCTCGACTTCGCCGCGCTGCTGTACTACCGCACCGCCGAGGGTTGCTTCGCCGAACGGCTCAGGCTCGGCTACTCGGGCTTCGACTGCGGTCGGCCCGACTACAGCCAGCTGCCAGTACCTCCCGATCAGGTGCTGGCCGCCTTCAACCTGGTCCGGACCAAGCTCGGCAGGCCGGCCGTGGCCGGCCTGCCGCCGAAGATCGGCTTTCTCGACGCGGCCATCATCCTGCACGCCTTGGACGACACGATGCTGCGCCAGGTCAAGATCACCAACGCCCGAGGGCTGAGCCATCTCGCCCAGCTGACCGAGGGCCGCAACAAGTCCCTGCTCGCCCACGGCCAGCAACGCGTCACCACCGAGCAGTGCGAGAAGCTGGAGGGGCAGGCTCATCAGATTCTCCGCGCCCTGTGGGAACTGCACGGCCCGTCGGGCGAGGACATCCACGAGGTATGCGAGGGACTGCGGTTCCTGCGCGACGTGTGAGGCCCGGTTGGCATCCCGCGATATGACCGGCAGCTTGAGCCGTACCCTCAGTCCTCCCGCGACCTGGGCCGAGGAGCTGTGCGCGCTGCGCCATCCGGATCTCGCCGGCGCGGAGTCCAGTTACCAAGGCCGCATCGTGCTCAGCTATTCAGCCCGGCAGCTGCCCGGCTGGGATGTCGACCTGGAGGCCGTGCGGGCCGACTTCGAGGACGGGCTGCGGATCCGGGCCGGCCGCCCCCATCCAGCCGGGCGGCGGTTCTGGCTCGAGGGAACCCGGTACGAAGCGGAGGTCTTGTCCAAACCGGCCGACGGGAACGGCCAGCCGATCGCGCTCGTGCTCCGCCTGGCTCCCCTGCCCGCGAACACCGTGCCCCGCCGGGCGGGCCGCGTCTGGTGCCCGGTGGAGTTCGACAGCGTGCGCCAGGAGCGGTACTGCGACATCCACCTGGTCTACGAGCACGTACAGCGGGCTAGCCGCTACCGCACGGCTCAGGCCAGCGCCGCCCGGGACGTGCGGCGGGCCCGGCGGGACGAGGACCTGGCCAGGCATGGCAAGCTCCATGGCACCGCCCGCAGGCGCTACGGCGCGCTCCGGGCCCTCATGTCGCTGCTCGCCCTGCGGGCCGAACAGTCGGCGGCGACGGCGGAGGGCATCATCATGGCCGCCGACCAGGAAGATGCGGCCGATTCCCCCTACCTCTACGTTCGGATCGGCGAGCACGACCAGCCGCTGAGCGAGTTCAACGACGCCTACCTCGAAATCAGCGGCCAGGACGGGACCGCGCGGACGCGGGCGCGGGACCTGTCCGGCCAGCTCATAGCCCTGGACATGCCCGGCCGGGGCCGCTGGACGCCGGATACCGCGGTCACCCTGACCACCGTCCCGCGGTTCTCGATGAAACAGCACGACCGGGCCCTGGAACGGTTCCTCCGGGGCGAGGTCGAGGGCGACTGGGACGATCTGGCCGCCCTGCTGTGCCAGCCAGCGCTGCTCGACCTGGCGTCCCGTCCGCTGCCACCGCGCTTCTTCTGCGACGAGGATCCCGGTGAGAACCCGCTGAACGATGCCCAGCGCCAGGCGGTCGCCGGGGCGCTCGCCACGCCGCACGCGTTCGTCATCCAGGGTCCGCCGGGAACCGGGAAGAGCACGGTGATCTGCGAGATCGTCCGCCAGCTACTCGCCCGTAAGCAGCGGGTGCTGCTGCTGGCCCCGCAGCACGTCGCGGTGGACGAGGTGCTCGGGCGCATCGGTCGCAAGCCAGGTGTCCGGGCGCTGCGGCTGTCCTGGGATGAGGGCCGGGTCGACGAGCGCCTGCGTGACTTCCTGCCCGACCGGGTAGGCAAGGAGTTCGTCGGGGCGCTGCGCCGGCCCGGCCAGGACAGCGACGCGCACTGGGCTGCCAGGCAGTCGGGCCTGATCGCCGAGCAGGCCGCGATCGACCGGCTGCTCGCCGCGCAGCAGGCGCGCTACCAGGCGGGCACCGTGGTAGCCGAGGCCCAGGCCGCCCAGGCCAGCCTGGAACGCCGCCGGGACGAGGCCCGGGCCTGGCGGGAAAGGGCGCGCCAGCAGCAGGAAGACGAGACCGCCGCGGCCCGGCGGGCGCTGGCGGAGACGCGAGAGGCCGCCGTGCGATCGGCCGAGGCCGTCGCCCGGGCGGAGAATGA
Organism: Streptosporangiaceae bacterium; assembly: GCA_050011155.1. Classification (GTDB taxonomy): domain Bacteria; phylum Actinomycetota; class Actinomycetes; order Streptosporangiales; family Streptosporangiaceae; genus Palsa-504. Next base: position 671 of record JBEKJP010000336.1, on the reverse strand, counting down.
GTTCGCCACCGCCCGGCCGCCGGTCGACGCCCTGGCCGCGGCGCTGGACGAGCTGGCGGCAGCGGAAACCGAACTGGGCGAGGCCAGCACGGCCAGGTCCGCGGCCGGTCACCAGTCGGAGCAGTACCGGGAGAACTGGCAGCGGGAACGGGACCGCGCGGCCGGGGCCCTGGCCGCGAGTGAGGACCCGTGGCGGCGCGTGACGTGGGCGGCCGCGGCCGCGCTCGAGCGCCTGCAGGCGGCCTCGGCCCGCCTCGCCGAGCTCTCCGGCCGCGAGGGGATGGGCCAGCGACTGGCCGGCCGGCTCGGGATCGGGGCCAGGGCCCGCCGGGAGGCCGAGGTGGAACAGGCCCGGCAGGAATGGGTCGACCTCGACCGCGAACGGCAGGGGTGGGCCACCGAACGGCAGCGCTGGATGACCCGGCAGCACCAGCTCAGCCAGGACGAGACGCCCGCCAGGCTCGCGGCCGACCTGGCGCGGGCCGTCGAGCGGCTCGAGGCCGCGGTCCGGCGGCGGCAGCACGCCGGGGCCCGGTGGCGGTATGCCGCGGGTGGGGAGTTGCTGCCCGAGCCGCACCTGCCCGTGGCGTCCGCGGCCGCGCTGCGCGCGGCCCTGTCCGCGCCCGCCACCGCCCCGTCCCTGCCGGCGCAGCTGGCTCCGGCCGGGTTCC
>JBEKJP010000335.1:0-3073 GCA_050011155.1 Streptosporangiaceae bacterium | reverse complement strand
CCCTCGACCTCGCCGGGCCAGCCTTCGCGCTCGGCCTCCGCGATGCGGTCGTGCAGGTTGGCGCGTATCTCCTCAAGGCGATCACGCTGGCCGGGCGACGGCCGCAAGAGTGAGCACCTGACGCCCCGTTAACTGAACTAACTACGATGTTTCAGCAGTTCACGGCGAGGTTTCGGTCACTGGCGCTAACTTGTCCGGGTGATCGAATCGGATGAGGAACAGGAACGCGATCTGTCCCGGCTCGTGGTGCCGCGGGCGGGCCGTCTCGTGACCACCGGCGATGCCCATGAGCCGTACCAGGTAGTCGGGCCTGGCGGCGAGATCGTGGAGCCGGTGTCGGCTTTCCTGCGGGACCTGCTGGCGTCGGGGAGGTCGGAATCGACGCTGAGGTCGTACTCGGTCGACCTGCTGCGGTGGTGGCGGTTCCTGGACGCCGTCGGTGTTCGGTGGGACCGGGCGTCGCGGACCGAGGCGAGGGATTTCAGCTGCTGGATCCAGCTGACGGCCAAGCAGCGGCTGCAGACGTCCCGGCCGCGGGCAGCCCGCCTGTCCTCGCGGGCGGCGGGAGCGCCGAACCTGGTGACCGGCAAGCCGGCGTCCGGCGACGGGTATGCGCCGTCCACCGTGGCGCATAGCGAGACGGTGCTGCGGCGGTTCTACGATTTCCACCGCGACGTCGGCACCGGGCCGGTGCTGAACCCGTTCCCGCTGGATGCCTCCCGCCGCCGTCGCGGCCGCCCGAACGCGCACCACAACCCGATGGACGAGTGGCGGCCTGAGCGGAGCGGGCGCTACCGGCCGACGGTGCCCAGGCGGATCCCGCGGGCGATCCCCGACGGGTGGTTCGACAAGCTGTTCGCGTCGCTGCCCTCGGACCGGGACCGGGCCCTGGTCGCGTTCTGGATCTCCACCGGAGCCAGGGCCGCGGAACTGCTGGGCATGCGGCAGTGCGACTTCAGGCCCGGCGAGCAGCTGATCAGCGTGGTCCGCAAGGGCACCCGGGCCGTGCAGGAGCTCCCGGCATCGGCTGACGCATTCGTCTGGCACCGGCTCTACCAGCAGGAACTGCTGAAAATGGGAGTGCCGCAGGGCCGGCGGCAGCCGGCCTGGCAGACGCTGCGGCGCCCCTGCCGGCCGCTGAGCTATCACGGGGCGCACCGGATGTTCGAGCGGGTCAACGCCTCTCTCGGAGCGGACTGGACCCTGCACGACCTAAGACACAGTGCAGCGGCCAGGATGTCCCGCGACAAGGAACTCAGCCTGACCGACGTGCAGTGGGTGATGGGTCATGCCCATCTGACCACGACGGAAATTTACCTGACGCCGACCCGGGACGAGGTGATCGAGGGCGTGCTCGCCCACCACGCCCGCCAGTCCCGGGTGCAGAAGGCCCCGCCGCCGCAGCCGGCGCCGGGCTATGATCCGAAGTCACTGTCGGTGCTGTTCGGGCGGCCGTCATGACGGCCATCGTGAAGCACATGATCCGCGGCAAGGGAACGGCCGGCACTGCGGCCCCTGGGCAGCCGCGCAACAGCCAGCTGCGCAGGCAGTTCCCGCCCAGGCCCGCCTGGGAGCGGTGGCCGGCCACGGCCCAGGGCGAGGACGAGGTGCTGCGGCGGCTGGCCTTGCCGCCGTTCGCGGCGGAGAGGAAGGCGACCCAGGCCGGGCGGCGCCGGGGGACGGCCAAGCTGCTGCGCTGGCTGTCTTCCTTCTCCGGGGACACCTGGCAGCAGCGATGGGAGGCATCGAAGGCCGAGGATCACCCGGGCAGCTCCTGGGTTCAGCTGCCGCTCCGGTGGCTGGAGGACAACGGCATGAGGGCCTCCTCTGACGACAACGACCTGTCGTCCGGGCTGCTGATGCTCGTCTGCGCAGACGTGATCCGGCCGGGACTGGCGTGGATGCTGACCAGGACCCACAGGTACCTGGCCATCGTCATGGCCGAGACCCGTGACCCCGCCGGGTTCGCCAGGCTCCGCGAGCTGGCCGAAGCCGGGCCGGCGTCGGCCATGGACGACGCCCGCTACGCGGCCACCAGGGTCGCGACGCTGATGGCCTGCAAAGGCGGCCTCGTCAGCGACATCACCGTCGGGGACTGCGTGGAACTGGTCGATACCCAGCGGCGGGTCCACTCCCGCGGCGGCCAGCGGAAAGTCGATTTCTACCTGCGGCTGCGGGCCCTCGGCATCTTCCCCGCCGACGCCCCGGCCACGATCCGCGCGTTCGGCCTGGCCCAGGGACAGGTGACCGTCGAGGACCTCGTCGACCGCTACCGGCTGCAGTGCAAGCCGGTCCGCGACCTGCTCGTGGACTACCTGAAGGAACGGCAGCCCGCGCTGGACTACGCCAGCCTGGACTCGGTCTCACGGTCCCTGGCCGGCCTGTTCTGGGCCAGGATCGAGGCCCTGTCCCCGGGCATCGACACGCTGCAGCTGCCGCCGGAGGTCGCACGAGCGTGGAAGGAAGACCTGCTGACGATCAAGCGCAGCGTCACCGGTCCCGACGGGAGCAAGACCGTCGTCACCCGGACGCGGATCAACGCCAAGGACGAGCTGATCCGCGTCCGGGCGCTCTACCTCGACATCGCCCAGTGGGCCACGGAGGAACCCGGACGCTGGGCGCAGTGGGCGGTCCCGAGCCCGGTCAGCGACGCCGAGATCAGCCTGGCCAAGGAACGCCGGCGGCGCAAGGCCCGGATGGACCAGCGGACCCGCGAGCGGCTGCCCGTCCTGCCCGTCCTCGCCCGCACCGCCGCCGACCGGAAGAACGCGACCGCCAGCCGCCTCGGGGCCGCCATGACGACACCGCCCGGCGAGATCATCGAGGGCACGGGCGGGACGCTGCGCCGGGCCGTTGCCCCCAAGGCCAACGGGCGGCACGTGTGGGCCGAGGACACCGCGGCCGGCAAGCGCCGCAACCTGTCGTATGAGGAAGAAGAAGCGTTCTGGGCCTTCGCCGTGATCGAGGTCCTGAGACTCACAGGGATCCGCTGCGAGGAACTCCTGGAGCTCACCCACCACGGCATTACCGAGTACCGGCTGCCCACGACCGGCGAGCTCGTCCCGCTGCTGCA
>JBEKJP010000334.1:0-3202 GCA_050011155.1 Streptosporangiaceae bacterium | reverse complement strand
GCGGCCAAGCCGGAGAGAACCGTAACCACTGTGCTCGCGGTAGGTGGCGCAAGATGCTCATACCGGACGTCGCCTAACGCCTCGGCCGGGCTAGTGAGCATCGTTGCGGACGCCGTGCTGACGCCCGATGATTAATGTGTGGTCCCGGATGAGGGCACTTCAGTGTTCGAGATTCGGCTGCTCGGATCAGTGCGGGTGGTCAGGTCCGGCGGCGAGGTCATGCTGGGCGGCCCCCGGCAGCGGGCCGTCCTCGCCCTGCTCGCATCACGATCCAGGATCGTGCCGGCCGGTCAGCTCGCGGAGGAGCTGTGGCGCGGTGAGCCGCCGCCCACCGCTGCCGTGACGCTGCGGTCGTACGTGTCCCGGCTGCGTTCGGCGCTGGCACCGGACGCCGTGCTGGCGGCTAGGGGCGGCGGCTACGTGCTCGAAGTCACCCCGGAGGCGGTGGACGCGATCCGGTTCGAGCGTTTCGTGGCGGCCGGGCACGCGGCGCTGAGCGCCGGTGACGCGGCGGGCGCCGGCAGCCGCTTCCGCTCCGCGCTCAGCCTGTGGCGGGGGCCGGCCTTGGCAGGCATGGATGAGGTAGAACCGCTGGTCCGTGAGGCCACGCGGCTGGAAGAACTGCGGCTCGTTGCGGTGGAAGGCCGGATCGAGGCCGACATCGAACTCGGGCTGCACGCTGAGGTCGCCGGAGAACTCGAATCGCTCACCCGCGAGTACCCGCTGCGCGAACGGCTATGGGGGCTGCTTGTGCTTGCCCTGTACCGGCAGCAGCGCCAAGCCGACGCGCTCGCGGCCTGCCGTCGCGCCCGCCGGATGCTGGCCAGCGAGCTTGGGATCGAGCCGGGCCCGGAGCTGAGCGGCCTGGAGCAGGCGGTGTTGCGCCAGGAAGTGCCCGGGCCTGCGGCGGCCGCACGGTGCAACCTGCCCGCCCCGGTGACCAGCTTCGTCGGACGCGGGGACGACCTGGGGCAGCTGGACGCCCTGCTTGACGAGGCGCGGCTGATCACGCTGACAGGTACCGCCGGGACCGGAAAGACCCGGCTGGCCATCGAGGCCGGGACACGGGCGGCCGGGCGGTTCGCCGACGGCGTGTGGCTGACCGAACTGGCCGGGCTCGCAGAACCCCGGCTCGTCGCCGGGCAGGTCATGGAGACGCTGGGGGTTCGTCAGCAGCGCGACGTGCCGGTTCTTGATGCCCTGGTCTACCGGCTGCGTTCGGCGTCCCTGCTGCTGATACTCGACAACTGCGAGCATCTTCTTGGCGCCGTGTCGGAACTGGCCTACGCCCTGCTGCGAGCCGCGCCCGGTCTGCGGGTGCTGGCGACCAGCCGTGAGCCGGTCGGCTGCCCGGGTGAGGTGATCTACCAGGTGCCTCCGCTAGCGCTGACGGCAAAAGCGGCGGATATGCGCGCTGGCGACTGGGTAGATCACGGGCCCGCAGTGCGGTTGTTCCTCGACCGGGGAACTGCGGTACGAGGCGGCCGGCCGGCCGCGTCCGGCGAGGCAGCCGCAAGGATCTGCCGGCGGCTTGACGGCCTGCCGCTGGCGATCGAGCTTGCCGCGGCACGGCTGGCCACAATGTCGGCGGCGGAGGTCGAGGCACACCTGGCGGACCGGCTCGAGTTCCTGGCTTACCCCCGGGCGGCCGGCGACCGGCGCCATCAGGCGCTGCGGACGGCACTTGACTGGAGTTACGACCTGCTGTCGGCGAGCGAACGCCGTTTTCTCGCTGACCTGTCGGTCTTCGCCGGAAGCTTCGGCCTCACGCAGACCGCGCTGGTGTGCTGCGAGGGCGATCCCGCCGCGGCGCTCGACCTCGCGGACAGCCTGACGAGAAAGTCGCTGGTTTCCGCCGAGCCGGCCGACGACGGGACCCGGTACCGGCTACTTGACACGGTCCGGCACTACGCTGCGGACCGGCTCAACGAGACCGGCGCCGCGCAGGAGGTCCGGCGGCGGCACGCCGCCGCGTTCCTGTGCGTGGCCGAGCGGGAGCAGGATCCGTCGGTGCTGGCGAGGGACCTGGACAACTTCCGTGCCGCGCTGGAGTGGTCGCTGGAGTGCGGAGATCCAGCGGGACCACGGCTCGCCCGGGCGCTCGGCGAGTTCTGGCTCGGGCGCGGCCTGCTCGCGGAGGGACGGGACTGGCTCGAACGCGCGCTGGCGGCCGACCGGCCCGGCAGCCGGCCGGGTGCGCGCGATACGGCCGGCGAGGTGCTGCGGACGGACCTGCTCCGGTCGCTGGGCACGCTGCTCATGGAAACCGGGGACCTCGAGCATGCCGAGTCGGTGCTCGCCGAAGGTGTACGGAGCTGCGTGGCGGCCGGGCCCGCCGCGAGTGCCCGGTTCGCGATCCTGCTGGCCGAGATCGCCCGGCAGCGGGGCGCCCCGGATAGAGAGGCGCTCGCGGCATGCGAGTCAGCCGCAATCGTTCTGGATGCTGCATCTGATTTTTCCGGGCTCGCCGAGGCGCTGACGGACGCGGGAAAACTGAGGATGTGGCTCGGCGACATGACCGGCAGCCACGCGGCGCTTAACCGCGCCATCGACTGCGCGCAACGCGCCGGCCATCGCCGGGCGCGGATGCGGGCCGCGCATTGGCTGGCGGTGACCTTCCACCTGCTGCCGATCCCGGTGGACGACGGCATCACGCGCACCGAGAAACTGCTGCGGGACGCCGCTGGCGACCCATGGGCGGAAGCCGACATGCTCAAGCCGCTCTGCGTGCTGTACGCCTACGCGGGCCGCGGCGCTGAGGCGCGCGCGGCCATCGCACGGTCCCAGGAGGTCTTCAGGGGTTTCGGCGCGCAGCGGCCGCTGGCGGAGAGCGCTATCCCGGCCAGCCTCACGGAGTTCATCCTCGGCGATCTGGCGGCGGCAGAGCGATACGCGCGGGAGGGGTCCGCGGCGTTCGATGCGATGGGTGACCGCGGCCTGCTGTACCTCGACCTGGTCGGTCATGTCGCGACTGCGCTGTACGCGCAGGGCCGGTTCGACGAGGCACAGCGGTACGTCGATGAGAACCAGACGGGCCCCACGCCGTTGTCGCCGGACCTGCACCTAGTCGAGGCCAAGCTGCTCGCCCGGCGCGGCCAGCCGGGAGCGGCCCGCGAACTGCTCCGCCGCATCAGCGCGGTACAGCCGGCGGAACCGCCACCGTTCAACCGCGCTGAACTGCTCGAATCCACGGCGGAGGTAG
>JBEKJP010000333.1:0-3220 GCA_050011155.1 Streptosporangiaceae bacterium | reverse complement strand
GTCTTGTTCTTCGCTACCTTGTCCTGGCGGCCCTTGCGGACCAGCTGCTGGATCGTGGGCAACCGCGTCTCCGTCTTTCCAGTCGTTCCGGCCCGCGCTCACGCGCGAGCCCCGTCACGTTCTTTGCTGGCGAGCCTTCGAGATACCTAGGCGGTCAGGGGGCCTTTTGAGGGGCTCCGCAACCTCCCAGCCTGGGGTTTTCTGCCCTCCGCCGACCCCCGAGGTCGGGCGTGTCGCCCTGACCGGGAGTCAATAGGCCCACAAGGAGCCGACTTGCGTGAAGGGAAGAGACCCCGCTACCAGCAGGTCAGCCACCCCGAGCCAGTCCCCGGCCCGCGATCTGACGACCACGGTCCCGGCCTAGCTCAGCTGGCATGCCGTCAGCTGGCATGCATACGCGCCCATGCGTACACGGACACGAATGAGAAACCTACCATGACACAACCGTCAAGCAAAATCGAGCGCCCACTGCCCTAGTCCCCCTGGGGGGCAGGCCGTGGATGCTCGCCGAACATTGCTCGTACCCGTACAACATACCGTCCCCGCCATTTAATCCCGGCCCGGGGCGGAGGCCGGGGCCGGGGCGGGGACGGCAGCCCGTTCGTTATATATGCCGAACGGGCTGGCGGTCAGCTTGGGAGCCGGCCGCCAGCCCGTCGCGGGGTTAGGCGCGTTTACCTGTTGTAGGAGCCGAAGTCGTACTCCTCCAGCGGCACCGCCTCGCCCGGGCCCTGCCCGAACGGGTAGGTCTCAGGCTCGGCGTAGGAGCCGGACGGGAAGGCCGAGGAGCGGGCGGCGTCGGTCGGCTCGACCCGGATGTTCCGGTACACCTGCATACCGGTGCCGGCCGGGATGAGCTTGCCGATGATGACGTTCTCCTTCAGGCCCAGGAGCGAGTCCGACTTGGCGTTGATGGCCGCGTCGGTGAGCACCCGGGTGGTCTCCTGGAAGGAGGCCGCCGACAGCCACGACTCGGTGGCCAGCGACGCCTTGGTGATGCCCATCAGGACGGCCCGGCCGGCGGCCGAGGTGCCGCCGTCGTTCACCACCGCGCGGTTGACCGCCTCGAACCGAGGCCGCTCGACCAGCTCGCCAGGCAGCAGATCGGTGTCGCCGGACTCGAGCACGTTCACTCGCTTCAGCATCTGCCGGATGATGATCTCGATGTGCTTGTCGTGGATCGACACACCCTGCGACCGGTACACCTCCTGCACCTCGTGCACGAGGTGCAGCTGCACCGCCCGCCCGCCGAGGATGCGCAGCACCTCGTGCGGGTTCATCGCGCCCGCGATGAGCTGCTGCCCGACGGCCACGTGACCGCCGTCGGTGACCAGGAGCCTCGATCGCATCGGGACCTGGTACGACACCTCTTCCGAGCCGTCGTCCGGGACCACCAGGATCTTCCTGGTCTTCTCGGTCTCCTCGATCTTGACCCGGCCCTCGTACTCGCTGATGGGCGCCATGCCCTTCGGGATACGAGCCTCGAAGAGCTCCTGGATACGCGGCAGACCGTGGGTGATGTCCTGCCCCGCCACACCACCGGTGTGGAAGGTCCGCATGGTCAGCTGCGTACCGGGCTCACCGATCGACTGGGCGGCGACGATGCCGACGGCCTCGCCGACGTCCACCCGCTTGCCGGTGGCCAGGGAGCGGCCGTAGCACTTGCCGCAGACTCCGATCTTGGCCTCGCAGACCATCACGCTGTAGGTGCGGACGGTCTCCACGCCGGCTTCGGTCAGCCGGTCGATCATCAGCTCGGTCGTGTCGTCGCCGACCTTGGCGATGATCACGCCGTCGGCCTCGACGTCCTCGGCGATGGTCCGGCCGGTGCCGGTGTTCTCGATGTTCGGCAGCTTGCGCAGCACGCCCTCGGAGTTCTTCTCCGCGATCCGCATCGGCAGCGACCGGTCGGTACCGCAGTCCTCCTCGCGGACGATCACGTCCTGCGCCACGTCCACCAGGCGCCGGGTGAGGTACCCGGAGTCGGCGGTGCGGAGCGCGGTGTCGGCCAGGCCCTTGCGGGCGCCGTGGGTGGAGATGAAGTACTCCAGCACGGACAGCCCCTCGCGGAAGCTGGACTTGATCGGCCGCGGGATGGTCTCGCCCTTCGGGTTGGAGACCAGGCCGCGCATGCCGGCGATCTGCCGGACCTGCATCGGGTTACCACGGGCGCCGGAGTTGACCATCATCCAGACCGAGTTGGTCTCGGGGAAGGCCTTCTCCATGTCCTGCGCCACCTCAGCGGTGGCGTGCGTCCAGATCTCGATGAGCTCCTGACGGCGCTCCTCGTCGGTGATCAGGCCGCGCTCGTACTCACGCTGCACCTTGTCGGCCCGGCGCTCGTAGTTCTCCAGGATCTCCGGCTTGTTGGGCGGGGCCACCACGTCCTCGATGCCGATCGTCACGCCGGACCTGGTGGCCCAGTGGAAGCCGGCGTCCTTGAGCGCGTCAAGGGCCGCCGCCACCTCGACCTTGGGATAGGTCTCGGCCAGCGAGTTGACGATGACGGTGAGGGCCTTCCTGTCCACCATGTAGTTGACGAACGGGAAGTCGGCCGGCAGCGTCTCGTTGAAGATGCAGCGGCCCAGCGTGGTGGTGAGCCGGATCGGGTCTCCGTCCTCGTAGCCCTCGGGCCGCTCCCAGCCCTCAGGCGGCACGATGCCGGGCAGCCGGATCTGGATCTGGGCCTGCAGGTCGAGCTCGCCCGAGTCGTAGGCCATCAGCGCCTCGGACAGGGTGGAGAACGCCCGGCCCTCGCCGGGTGCGCCCTCGGTCAGCCTGGTCAGGGAGTACAGGCCGATGATCATGTCCTGGGTGGGCATGGTGACCGGCTTGCCGTCGGACGGCTTGAGGATGTTGTTGGTGGACAGCATCAGGATCCGCGCCTCGGCCTGCGCCTCGGCCGACAGCGGCAGGTGCACCGCCATCTGGTCGCCGTCGAAGTCCGCGTTGAACGCGGTGCAGACCAGCGGGTGGATCTGGATGGCCTTGCCCTCGACCAGCTGCGGCTCGAAGGCCTGGATGCCCAGGCGGTGCAGGGTCGGCGCCCGGTTAAGCAGCACCGGGTGCTCGGTGATGACCTCCTCGAGCACGTCCCACACGACCGGGCGGGCCCGCTCCACCATCCGCTTGGCCGACTTGATGTTCTGCGCGTGGTTGAGGTCAACCAGGCGCTTCATCACGAACGGCTTGAACAGCTCCAGCGCCATCTGCTTGGGCA
>JBEKJP010000332.1:0-3241 GCA_050011155.1 Streptosporangiaceae bacterium | reverse complement strand
TAGGTGCCGAGGGTGGTGCCGGAACCGGAGATCGTCCCGTTGGCGGCGATGCTGGTGCCGGGCGGCAGCCCGGTGGCGGTGAAGGTGAGCGTCTGTGACGCGTTGGAGTCCACCGCCTGCAGTGCGAACGACACCGCCGTGCCCTTCGGGCTGCTGTAGCCGAAGGGGTTGACCACGCCCACGGTCTCCGCGCCCGGCACGCCCGAGTTCGGGGTGACGTTCGCGCTGACCGCCGTGTTGGTTAGCGAGACCCCCGCGGCGGAGGCGCCCGCGGCGATCTGCCCGGTGAGCTCCTTGGCGAGGCTGGTCGAGCCGGTCAGCGGCAGGCTGTTGGAAGCGTCCCCGACCTTGATCGAGTAAGCACCCGCCTGAGCCTCCCACTGGTTGTCGGTTGGCGACCAGGACGCCAGGTCGTGGATGGTGAGCGGGAAGGAGACGGTCGCGCTCGCCCCGGGGCTGAGCGTGACCCGCTGGAAGCCCTTGAGCTGCTCCGGCGGGTCATCGCTTGCGGCCGGGTCGCCGACGTACAGCTGTGCCACGTCCGCGCCCGCGACCGACCCGGTGTTGGTGACCGTTGCGGTCACCGTGGCGTTGCCGTTGGCGTTGAAGGCCCCGACGGACAGGTTGGAGAAGGAGAACTTCGTGTACGACAGCCCGTACCCGAACGAGAACTGCGGGGTGATGTTCTGGGACTGGTACCAGCGGTAGCCGATGTCCACCCCCTCGCTGAAATCGATCCCGGCCGTGGTGCCGGGCCACTGCGCCGCGGTCTGCGCGGGGACCTGGCTGAGGCTGACCGGGAAGGTGACCGGCAGCTTGCCCGAGGGGTCGACGGTGCCGAAGATCAGCGCGGCCATCGCCGCCCCGGTCTCCTGCCCGCCGTACCAGTTCTCGAACACCCCGGCGACCGAGTTGAGCCACGGCATGACGACCGGGCCGCCGCTGTTGATCACGACGATCGTGTGCGGGTTGGCCGCCGCCACGTCCGCGATCATCGTCTCGTCCGCAGCTGAAAGGTCGATCGATGTCAGGTCGGTCTCCTCGCCCTCCGGGAGGTTGACGTAGATGATCGCGTCGGTCGCGGCCTGCGCCGCGGCGACCGCCTGGGGGATGTCGGTGGTGCCGTTGTCGTCACCCTGGGTGTAGGTGACCTTGACGTTGGGCCCGACCGCGTCCTGGATGCCGGTGATCGGCCAGATCGTGTTCGAGCTGGTCACCGTGCCGCTGCCGCCGCCCGCGAGCTCGACCCCGGCGCCGGCGTCGGTGCCGATCACCGCGATGGACTCGGTGCCGTTCGGGTTGAGCGGCAGGATGCCGTTGTTTTTCAGCAGCACGCTGCCCTCCTCGCCCAGTTGCAGCGCGGTCTGCTGGTGCGCGGCGCTGGTGACGGTGGCGGAGAGGGAGCCGGTCTGCGGGTTGTCCAACATCCCGAACGCGAACATCTGAGTCAGGATCCGGGACACGGCCTCGTTAACCACCGCCTGGCTCAGCGTGCCCGCCGCAAGGGCGGGCTGCAGGGTGGTCGCATCGGAGAACGGCATCGCGACGTCCATGCCGGCCTCCATGGACGGGATGCTCGAATAGTCGGCGCCCCAGTCGGAGGTGATGAAGCCGCCCCAGTTCGCCTGCTCGTCCAGCCCGCTCTGCTCCATGTCGGCGTTCTGGCAGGAGGCATCGCCGTTGACGACGGCGTAGGAGCACATCATGGCGGCCGGGGCGGACTGCTGAATGGTGGTCTGGAAGGGCGCCAGGTAGAGCTCCTCCAGTGCCTGCTGGCTGACCGTCTCGTCCTTGTTGTTGTTGGGGTACTGCTCCTGGTCGTAGGCGGCGACGTGCTTGACCATGGACATCACGCCCTGGCTCTGCAGGCCTTCCACCTCGGCCGAGGTGATCTGCCCGGCCAGGTACGGGTCCTCGCCGTAGGTCTCATAGGTCCGGCCCCAGCGCGGGTCGCGCACCAGGTTGGTTGTCGGGCCGAGGGCCACGTTAACGCCCTTGCCCGCGAACTCGGCCCCCATCGCCGTGCCCTCCTGCTGGATCAGCGTCGGGTCGAAGGTCGCGGCGGCCGACTCGCCGTCCGGGAAGGCGGTCACGCCGCCGGCCCCGTCACCGACCCCGTTCGGGCCGTCCTCCAGGTTGGTGGCGGGGATGCAGAGATCGGGGACCGCCGGGATGTGGCCGATGTAGGACGAGGTGCCGTCTCCCGCCACCAGGTCCAGTTCTTCGGCCTGGTCCATGGTGTTGAGCACCTGCTGGACCCGGGTGGCGACCGGCGCGGTGGAGCCTACCCAGGGGCAGGTCCCGTTACCGCCGTTGCCGTTGCCGCCGGTGACCGGGGCGGTGGTGGTCAGGCCGTAGACGTCGAACTCGAAGATCGAGTCGCCCCACTGGGTGGCGCGGGCGGTGGCGTACATGCGGATGTAGCGGGCGGTCGTGGAGATGGGGAACGTCTGGTTCCCGCCGGTGCCGGCGGTCGTGGAGTAGACCGTGGTCCAGGTCGCGTTGTCGTTCGACACCTGGATCGAGAACGCCGAAGCGTACGCGGTCTCCCACTGGATACCCACGCTGCAGATCTGCTGCGGAGAACCGAGGTCGATATCCAGCCACTGCGGGTCGCTGGCCGCGCTGGACCAGCGGGTGCCTGGGTCGCCGTCGGTCGCGTCGGAGGCCGGGTAGTCGGTCGCGTCCTGGGTCGAGGAGGCCGTGGTCGGCTGGTCAAGCGCGAGGTCCTGCGTGCCGCAGTACTCGGTCGGGCCCGAACCGCCGGTGCCGCCTCCGCCGCCGCTTGATCCCTGGGTGAAGGCCAGGTAGTGGATGTTCCAGCCGGCGTTGTCCTGGTCAACGGTCAGCGTCTGCTGACCAGCGGGCAGCGTGACGGAGACGGTCACCGTCGTCCAGTCCTGGTAGCCGCCGGTCGCTGGCACGGCGACCGCGCCAGTCAGGCTGGTGCCGGAGGAGTTGGCGATGTGCAGCGCGTCGCCCACCGCGGTGGGCGCGGCCAGCCGCAGGCTGACGGAATAGGTGCCCGCCGTGGCCACGCTCACGGTGTATTTAAACCACTGCCCGGCCGCCGTCCAGCCGATGTCGTAGGCGCCGCCGGCCGGGCTGGTGTCCTGGGCGTCGGCGGTGGTCTCCAGGTCGACCCCGTCGGAGCGGTAGCTGTTGGCCGAGCCGTTGGCCGCGGTGACGTTGTAGGCGACGCCCTGCCCGCCGGTGTCGTAGTTCGCGGCCTGGACCGTGC
>JBEKJP010000331.1:0-3337 GCA_050011155.1 Streptosporangiaceae bacterium | reverse complement strand
CAACACAGGCCTGCCGACTCTCCGCCCAGTCATCGGCCAAGCCCGCCATCGCGTAGACCCCCGCGAGTCGGACGGCCGGCTTGTCGCTGCCCAATTGCGTAGACGCGGAAGTTGCCTGGCTGCTCGACGTGCTTCCGCCCGACTACCGGCGGCACCCGGTGCTGCGCCGGCATCCGGCGGCGCTGGAGTCGGTGGCCCGGTATTACTCGCGTGCGTGTGCGGAGGGGGCGCGGTCACTCACGTGCAGGCGCGCACGCCGCCACCCTGCATTAACGCAGCTCAGCGGTTCCGTGCCCGTAGCCTTCCAGGCTGGGCATGCGGATCCGAATCCGTCATCCGCTCCGCATCTCCTTACTGTCGGGAGCTGCGGCATCCCGGGATCTGCAGTGGATCAGTAGCTGGTATGGCGTTGGCGGCGGTCTAGGTGATCTGCTGGACGAGCTCGGTGCCGCCATCTTCAGTCTCGTTGTCCTCGCACGGGACAACGATCAGTAGCTTCTGACCATCGTGAGTTGTCCCGCCGATGATGCTGTGCTGATCTCCCATAGGTCCGGGTTGGGCACCCACCCGGTCTTCACCAGGTAGCTGCTGTGGGGGGCTCGCCGGCGGCCAGATGCTCGTCGAAGAAGGCGCGGATCCGACGCCAGGCGTCGTCGGCGCTGGCCGTTTCGTAGCCCATGCCGGCCACTCGCAGAACCGGCGCAAGGGGCCCGACCGGGAACTGCTCGAGGAAGCTGTGACCGGCGTCGGGATACTCCTTGACGTCGTGGGGGATGCCCCTTTCCGTCAGGGCCGCCTCCAACTTGGCGGCTACGCCCTTGAGCATGCGGTCCCGGGCGCCGTAGCTGCCGACCACGGGACAGGCGCTGCCCAGCGCAGCATCGAGGTTCTTGGGCAGCTGGCCGTAGTTGGGAGCCGAGGCGTCGAAGCCCCGGCTGGCGGTCATGAGAGCGAACCCGCCGCCCATGCAGAACCCGATGACCCCGACCCGGCCCGAGCAGTCGCCGCGGCCGAGCAGCCAGCGGCGAGATCCTTCGATGTCGCCGTAGGCCAGTCCCTGCCCGCTGAAGAGGGAGCGCATGGTGGCCTGCACGCACCTCAGCATCCCCCCGCGTGTGTAGAGGTCCGGGGCCACAGCCAGGTACCCGTACGACGCCAGACGGTCGGCGTGCTCCCGTATGGCCCGGGTCAGACCGAGCGCGTCCTGGATCACGACGACCCCAGGGCAGGGACCGGCCTCGGCCGGGACGGCGAGGTAGGCCTTGAGCGGGGTGCCGTCCGCGGCAGGGATGGTCGTATTGGACATGACCATTTCATAGCCGAAGACGCTGCGGCCTAATCTTTAGTACCCGCGTCGCTTGACACGCTTAACATCAAGGCGACCGCCCGGCTCGTAGCGACAGCATCCGCCTCACCCAGGCCGGAAGGGGAGTGATCCCCCTGAACTAGCCCCGCCGGGCATGTCTGGGGGCCGCCACTAGGCAGATCCGGTGGCCGCCAGCGGCACAATTCACGACCGCCACCGGGCACTTCCCAATGTCCCTTGACGCAGCCCCGGTAGAGTCCGCCTGCGCGTGACATGCTTGCCACGCCGCTGGTTCTAGGGCCGGCCCTGCAGCGGCCCTACGGCACCAGGGCGAGCGGGGTAAATCGAGGGAAGCCGACAGTGCCCGCCGGCGCCGCCAGGCGGTTGAACCGGCGCGATACGGCATCTGGCTTATGCGGCGTGCCGTCGCCCCGGCAGAAGATCAGGTCGTTGTCCTGCCAGGACTCCCCCGCCTTGGTTTCTACACATCGTAGAGGCGATCTTCGCGAGCAGTAGAGGCGTGTCAGGACGCCTTGGTGCGACGACGTGCCAGTTTCGTGGCAGATGGCGTGGCGTTGTCCTTGCCGGTCTCGATATCGCAGCGGGCTGGTCCTTCGGGGAGACGGCGCTGCTCACGGCGCGGACGGTGGTGGTATCAGCGCGCGCTCGAGAGCGGCCAGCTGGACGTCCCAGGCACCACCGAGTAGCTCAGTCGATTTCGCGCGCTGCGACCACAGGTGCAAGTCGGTCTCCCTGAGAAAACCCATGCCGCCGTGCAGCTGGTGAGCCGTGAGCGTGGCGAATTTGTACGCCTCGTTGCACTTGAGCTTGGCAATGGCCACCTCTCGGCTGGCTGCGTGTCCCTGCCCAAGCAGCCAGACGGCCTGATAGGCAGTCAGCCGGCCTGCGTCGAGCGCGATGTGCATGTTCGCGACGTGGTGCTGCGCTGCCTGGAAACTCGCGATGGGGCGGTTGAACTGGTAGCGGTCCTTCACGTAGCCGACAGTCCGATCGAGCACGCTGAGGCCGCCGCCGGTCATCTCCATGCATTGCAACGCGGTGACTGCGTTGCTCACCCACCGCAGATCGCCGGGTGCTTCCCCGCCGCTGTCCAGATCGATGGTGTCCGCAGCGTCGATAGCCAGCTCGTCCAGGGTCACCCGGCACTGGTTCTCCCGGCTGAGCGTGTGATGCCGGGTCGTGCTGCACTCTGGGCGAGACGGGTCAAGCACGCAGCAGATCGTTCGCCGGCCGTCGTCGCCATCGGTCACGGCGGAGACGATCATCACGTCCGCCGTGTCAGCGTTGGGCACGAAGTTGACCGTCCCGGACAGCAGCCAGCCGGTGTCAACTCGTCGCGCGGTCAGGGTCGGCCTGAGGTCGCTGTTGTCGGACGGATTCCAGAGGGCCAGCGTCGCGGTGAGCTCGCCCGATGCTAGCCGCGGCAGCCAGCGGCGCTGCTGCTCGGCGCGACCGAGCCTCTGGAGTGCTAGCCGGAAGCCGAGGGTGCTGTACACCAGGCTGGAGCAGAGCACCCGTCCGGCGGCTTCGTAGAACAGGCCGAGCTCGAACAGATCCCCACCGACCCCGCCGAGCTCTTCCTCTAGGGCCAGGCCGAAGACGCCGATGTCGCCGAGCACTTGCCACAGCCGCGCCGGATGAGGCGCGTCGATGGCCTGCGCCTCGCGCACCTGCGCCGGTCCCCACTCCTTCTCCAACGCACTGCGCAGGGACGCCGCTAGTGCCCGCTGATCGTCGGTCAGGGTCACCCTCATCTGCTGCCCGCCTCCCGTCGTCCGACGTCGGCAACGTCGGGCTTCCGCCGGGTCCGGCCGTAGTCCGGCATCCCGTAGCCACGCTGGGCGATGACGTCCCGCAGGACCTCATTGGTCCCGCCGCCGAAACGCAGCAGCGGTGCGCGCCGGTAGAGCCGTTCCATCGCGCCCCCGTCCGGCGCCAGCGGGTCCTGGCCGTCCAGCTGGCCGTAGGCTCCCAGGATCTGCGTGCCGTAGTCGGCGATCTTCTGTCGCA
>JBEKJP010000330.1:0-3378 GCA_050011155.1 Streptosporangiaceae bacterium | reverse complement strand
CGCGGCGATGCACGCCGCCTGCGGCAGCCTCCGGCCGTGGTTCCGGTCCGCGACCTATACCGCCCTGTTCGGGCTGGTCGCGGTCACCGGCATCCGGATCGGCGAGGCCCTGGCCATTCCCGTCGGCGGCATCGACCTGGACACCGGGCTGCTGGCGGTCCACCCACCGGGTCGATCGCCCCTGCCCGGCGGAACTCCCACCCCGCCTGCCCGCAGGCGATCGCCGTCACCCCGAACACCCCGGCGTCCTTCGCCGGGATCCGGTCATCCGGGCGGACGTCGACCACCAGGCCGCTGCCATCAGCCCGCCGGGCGAAGAAGTCCGGCGCATGCCGCCGGTCCCGGCCGTCCTCGTCGCGCCAGCGCAGCCAGAACGGCTGGGAGGCGATGCCCGTGATGTCCGGGTCGAAGTCCATCGCCATAACGTGGTCGCGTTCCAGCCACGACTCGAAGCCCACGTGGTCCCCGGTGGTAGATGACCACCACAACCCCGGGAAATGACAGGCCCCCTTCGCCCACTGGAACGACCGCACCGGCAGTGCGTCCTCAAGCCGGGCCGTCACGCACGACCCCAGTGGATCCCGGCGCCTCGTCCCGTCGGCCTCCGTGAATTCCAGGAAGAACCGCAGGTCAGCACCTGACCCAAGATCCAGTGCACCGACAGTCATGGCCCCCGCCTGCCGTCAGAGAATCCGCCCCAGGGTAACAATAATGAGACAGGCCCAGTAACGGGCCGGATTCAGTGAGACAGGGCTGATTTATCGGAGGCTGGCACGCTGGCCAGGCCGGAAGCCATTAGCTGTGGTTTGCCCGTGGGAACTAACTGACCGCACCTGGCATCTGCCGGGTGCGGTTCCCGCGGGGTCAGCCGGGCTGCCAGCCGCGTCCGAGGATCGCGGTGCGCAGTGCGGGCGCTGACGTGCCGAGGGCGGACAGGATGGGCGGCACCAGCCCGGTGGTCATGGCGGTGAAGGCGAGCGCGAGGTGCTCGGCGCGGACAAGGGTGCCGTCGCGGAGGATCGTCGCTTCGACGACGCTCCGGTGCACGGCGTACCAGGCGTCGGGGGTCGGCGGGATGCCCCCGGCGGGCCGGTGGTCCGGAGCCTGGTAGAGGCCGGGAGGGGCCGGGGGGACAGGAGGGAGCGGGACGGCGTGCCGGGCCTGGCGCCGGATGTGCCAGCGGCCGACGGGGCCGGTGCGCATCGGGCGGGGGTTCTTCGGGTTCAGCCCGGAGGGACGGCGGGGTTTCTCCTGGATGGCCTGGCCGGCCCGCGCGAGGGCGTCGGGCCCGAATGATGCCTCGACCCGGTCGCGGACGGCGCTGAGGTCGACGCCGGCAGCGGCTAGCGTGCCGATGTCGAGGTCGGCGAACAGGGCGGCTGCCGGGCCAAGGCCTTCCAGGCGGACGATTTCCTCCTCCACACGCCCGGGAGTGACCCTGTGCTCGCGCAGGACCGCCGCGAACGGCAGGTCGGCGGCGGCGAGGGCGAGCAGGTAATGCTCGCCGCCGCAGTGGCCGTGCCCGAGCCGCCGGGCGTGCTCCTGGGAATGGATCATGATGGTGCGGGCGCCGTCGGTGAAGGTGAAGGGGCGGTTCAGGCGGATGCGCATTACCGGCTCCCTGCCCGCTTGCCGTGCTTGCGGTGCACGGTCTGCTTGGTGACGCCGAGCCGGGCGGCGATGTCCTGCCACGACCACCCGAGCTTGCGCGCGTTGTCGACCTGGAGGACCTCCAGCCGTTCGGCGAGGGCCCGCAGGGCCGCCACGGCGCGCAGCCCGGTGTCGGGGTCGCTGCCGGAGGCTGCCTCGGTGATCGCGAGTGCCGATTCCATGACGTCAGCATAGGCTGACGTCTGAGGCTCGTCAACATATGCTGACGCGCGAGTGCTTCGGTGGCCGCGCAGGCCCGGGCCGAGTTAACTGAGACCAGACCGGTAACGGGCCGGATTCAGTGAGACAGGGCCGATTTAACGGCGACAGGACAAACAATCACGCCCCGCCAGAGCAACGACAACCCCGCCGGGGCCGAATCAAAGTAGTAGGTGGGGCCAAATGAGGTTGACGCAGCCAGCGAGCCCGCTCCGCGGGCCCAGAGCGAGCTGCGGCGAGTCATTCAGCAGATCATCGGTCTTGACGTAAAGAGACGTAAAGAGCGGTCGCGAGGGAGTCCAGCTCTGTCTTCACGCACCGACGTTGGATTCCCTCCCTGCAGGCTCGCCGACGATTCCCTGAAATAGATCGTCTTGGGAGATCCGTGGCTCCCGCGCGGTCGTGTTCCGGGTGCGGTATCAGCGGCGGCCCGGGGTCTGGGTGCCGGTGCTGGCCCGGACGGCGACTCAGGCGCCTACGGTCCCGTCGACACCCTCACGCAGGAAGTCCGCGTGCCCGTTATGGCGGCCGTACTCCAGCAGCACGTGCACCATCACCATCCGCAGCGACACGTCCTCACCCCATCTTGGCTGATGCCCGGCCAAGTCCAGGGACTCGGCCTCCCGCTCAATGCGGCGCGAGTTCTCGGCCTCCGCCTCCCAGGCCGCGAACGCCTCAGCCCTGGTTGACGCGCTCGCGTCGTACGCCGCCTGGAAGTCGATCTCCTCGGACCAGACCATTGGCGCATCGTTGTCCTCGAACACCCGGCGGAACCAGGCGCGCTCCACCTCCGCCATGTGCCGCACCAGGCCAAGCAGCGAAAGCGTCGACGGCGGCATCGACCGCTGCCGCAGCTCCGCATCGGTGAGCCCGTCGCACTTCATCGCGAGGGTCGCACGGTGGTAATCGAGGAAGCCCCGCAGCATGTCGCGCTCGCTGCCAAAGCTGGGCGGACCCACCCGATTGTCGGCGGTCACCGGCCGTCCTCCTCGTCCGTGCCTGTGCTCAGGCCAGGATCTGCTCCGGCCTGTCGTCCCAGATGATAGGCGGCCACCAGACCGGGCTGCCGCCAGAGGGGCTGGCAGTCGCGGGTCCCGCGCAGTCACGAATACCCGGCGCAAGCGCGATGATGACGCAACCGGAGAGCCGAAGGCGGGAACGATCACGCTCACGGGCAAGCTGCCTCTCGCCCGGCAGCCGCTTCGTCCCTGATCAGCGAGTTCCATCAGTAACCCGTGGCTAGGACTCCACAGCTACCCCCTTGGAATCGATCATCTGTCCGGCAGCGGGCATTCCGGCCGCTTTCCGGCTTGCTGGCAGCTGAGGCCCGGGCACAAGCCGGTGCTGCTACCGGTTGGCAACGTCGGGGGTACCGGGTTGGCTACCGGGGTTGCGCAGTATGAAGACATGAACATCGCCGCGCACGCCACCAGGACCGCCGCCCGCATCGCCGCCGGCGCCGTGACCCTCGGCATCGCGGCCGCCGCCCTGGCCGGCCTGGCCGGCCCG
>JBEKJP010000329.1:0-3383 GCA_050011155.1 Streptosporangiaceae bacterium | reverse complement strand
CAGCCCGAACCGGCGCCATATCGGATCTCGCGCGCTCGTTCCTAAGGCCATCGGTTACGTAACGTGGTAATCCCCGTCCCCCGCTGATCGCCTGGGCCGGACGACAACGGGTAGCTCTCGGTAAACGCTCCGGAGGCCGTCACAGCGTCCGTGCTCGCGAGTCGGTCCCGACCCGCGCTCGATTGCTCATGATCATCCGGAACGTCGGCGAGACATCATTGTGGTGTGTGGTCTCAGGAGATGCTTGACAACTTCGGCTCACCACTTGGTTGACAGCCTCAGGACATGCTGGACGCCGCCTCGGCTTTCGGGGCGTGAATCTTGGCTCGCCACCGGGTGACGGGGCGCTGCTCGTCGCGGGGGTGGAGGGATACCTCGGTGCCGTCGCAGGTGACGCGGAAGTGAGTGTCCTCGACGTGAACGGTGACGATCTTCCCTGCGTAGGTGGCGCCGACGCGGAGCCGCTGGCGGGTGACCATGATGACGCCGTCCCGGGGGACCTTGCGCTGGACGCTGACCGGGCCCGGGGCAGGCGCGGGCAGCGGGGCATCATTGATCCGGGCGCCGCGCAGCCCGGCGCGGTCGTCAGCGGGAACGGGCGAGGGCAGGGTCTTGGCGAGGACGCCGTCGGCGATGACGTGGATGAGGTGCCCGTCGAGCCGGAGCGTGACCCTGGTGCGGGCTAGCTCGGGGCCGATCTTGACCTTGCGCCCGGCGAGGTCGGCGGTCCCGTTGATGTCGACGGTCCGGCTGACCTCGATCACGGTGCCGGCGGGCAGGGCGCCCGCCCGGGCGGGGGCGGGCGTCGCGGGTGGCGGCCCGGCCGGGACCGCGCCGCGCATCCGCAGCTCGGCCAGGTCCTCGGCGCCCAGGCTGGACGGCACGGTCTTGATCAGCTGCCCGCCGATGCTCACGTGGACGGCGGCCTCGTCGGCCCAGACGCGGGCGGCCTGCCCGGCCGTGGCCGGACCCAGCTTGAGCCGCTGGACCCGGGGCAGCACGCTGAGCACGCCGGCGGCCGAGATCACAGTCTCGAACTCGACCGCCCCGCCACACGGCGACAGGACCAGCCGCGGGACCGCCCCGGCGGCGATCGCGGGTTCCGCGCGCGGTAGGGCCACGGCGGCCGGCTCCCGGTCCGGGGAGACGCCGGGACGGAACAGGCTGGCGGGGGTGGCCATGCCCAGGGCCTGGTGCGGCCGGGCGTGGTTGTAGGCGTGCACCCAGGCGCTGATCGCGGCCTGGGCCGAGGGCAGGTCGGCGAACGGGCCGCAGTCGTCGAGGAGCTCGCGGCGCAGCGTCCGGTGCCAGCGCTCCACCTTCCCGGTGGTGGTCGGCGAGTACGGGCCGGTGAGCTTGGCGGTGATGCCGTGCTCGCGGCAGACCCGCTCGAACAGCACCTCCGCCGGGCGCGGTTTGGTGAACCGGCCGGTGAACTGCTTGCCGTTGTCGGTTAGCACCTCCGACGGCACCCCGTAGGTTCTCATGGCGGCGGTGAACGCGTCGGCGACCGCCCTCCCCGACGGGACGGCGAGCACGGCCGCGGAGACGACGAACCGGGAGTGGTCGTCGATGCCGGACAGCAGCTTGCACTCCCGGCCGTCGGCCAGGTAGATCCCGCCGACCAGGTCCAGCTGCCACAGCGCCATCGGGGTCTCCCGCTGCCACCGCTTGTACTTGCGCTTGTGCCGCTGGGCCTGCGGGACCACCAGGCCGTTGCGCTCCAGCACCCGGTGGACTGTCGCCCGCGACGGAGCCCGGTCGGTGCCGCGCCGGGCGGCCTCGAACGCGATCCGCCGGGCGCCCCAGCGGGGGTGGGCCCGGCGCAGCTCGCAGACCAGCGCCTCGACCTCGGCCGGCAGCCGCGACGGCGAGGTCCGCGGACGGCGCGAGACGTCGCGGAGCCCGTCGATCCCGCCCGCCGCGTACCGGTCCCGCCACGTGTAGACCGACTGCCTCGAGACCCCGTACCGGACCGCGACCTCGCTCACCGGCGACCCGTCGAGCACCTCCATCACCGCCCGGTACCGATGCTCGACCTGCCAGCCCGGACCCTGACCAGCCGTTTCCCCCGTTGACTCCACGGGCAGAAACAATCACGGAAGGTGACATCGTTGTCAAGCATCTCCTGAGCACAAAGTGTCAGGAGTGTCGTGAGCCTTTACACGACACGCATCATCACCGTCAGCGTCGAAACCGTCCGCATCGTCCGCTCGCTGCCACCGTTCGCCTTTGCGTAGGCCGAATCCGGTCACGGCCTCCGGTCTCGGGTTCCGGGCAGCGGATGGTTCCTGCCCAGAAACCACCAGCATCAAAGCACGGCCCAGGAGGGGCAAATGCTGCCTTTTGACATGAGCTTTGTTCGCTACTGGAGCGATCGCTATCGTGCCGAGGGGCTCAGCAGTCTCGAAGATGATATTTTCGGGCAAGTCGGCCCCGCCGCCGCGCGAAGAGGGTACCTAACATCCGATGACCTAGCCAGGATCGGTCGCTGGAAAACCCAGAGAGCAAAAAGCTACCTCGCTCGAAATGAGCCGTCTCTGGTTGAGGACGTGACTCGAATCGCCTTCGCTCCGCAGACTCCCGACCGGCTGCGGCATCGTATCCTGGCCCTGCTTGCAGGGGTTGGCCATCCAATGGCCAGCGCCATCCTGACAGTTTGGCGGCCGGACGAGCATACAGTCCTTGATTACCGGGTGGTGGCAGCGCTCCAGGAGCTGGGGAATCGAGGAGTCCTGAATTCGGACGCGCCTGGAGGCAGTGGGCAAGCGCTACCTGGCTACTGGGCCTATCTTCAGGCATACCGCCCGATCGCTAACAACATCGGTGCGAATTACCGAGATCTTGACCGCGCGCTGTGGAAATGGCACAAGGCCGACATGCCCGACAGGTGGTTAGGTATGCGACCTGATTCTGCCGCGGCGGTCCCGGCACAAGCCACCGCCGCCCGCGACCCGCACAAGCAGGGCTGGATATTCCGCCGCTCCGCTCTCCAGCACCTGGCCGCCGACGGACGCACTGCCCCCATTGGTGTACCAGGTCCAAGTACTTTCTCAAGATCCGAAGGAGTAGACATGAAGAAGTCAAGTGCGAAGCGCACCAATTTTATAGCAGCAGCAGCAATCACCTCACTCGCTATCATCCCCCTCACTGCGTGTGGTGGATCAACGCCTGCTGCGGCAGTGCCTGTCGCGACGGTCGCACCGGCCGCAACGTCACAGTGCAGCGCTGAGGCGAGCTGGTACGCAGCGACCGGTCGGCCTGAACTGAACGCGGTCAGCGCGGACCTGAGGCAGGCCAGGATCGACGCCGCAGATAACAACGTCGCGGCGACGACAGCAGACGGAACCCAGCTCACGACCGACACGCTCGGCGCGAGCGCT
>JBEKJP010000328.1:0-3405 GCA_050011155.1 Streptosporangiaceae bacterium | reverse complement strand
CTGGGGGTCGGCCTGGCTACAGCGGATGGCGCCTGGCCGGTCGCTGCGGGGACCGGGACGGGTGCCGGTGTCGCCGCGGACGGGCTGGCGGCCGGACTCAGGCGAGCAGATGAGGTGCTGCGGCCGCGGTGGGTGGTGTGGTCGGGCCGGACCGCGGCGCGGCTGGCTGCCGACGGCATCCGGCTGGCCACGTGCTGGGATATCGCCGCGGCGCACCGCCTGCTGTTCGGCGGATGGCGGGCTGATCCGGGCTGGGCATGGGCCCGGCTGCAGGGCCTGGCCACCGATACGTTGCCGGCCGCCGGCCCGCTTGACTTGTTCGGCATCGAAGGGGGCCAGGCCAGTGACCCGGTGGCGCCGGACGGGCACCTGCGGTCCGAGTGGCTCAGCGGCGGCTGGTCGGACAGTCTTGAGCGGATCGCCGGGTGGGCGGAACTGGCGCGGACGGTCGCCGTACTCCAGCACGACGCGCTGGCCGCGCTGGCCGAACGGCCGATGGCCCTGGCCACCGCCCGCTGCGAGTCCACCGCCGAGCTGCTGTGCGCCGAGCTGTCAGCGGACGGGCTGCCGATGGCCCGCGCGGTCGCCGAGGAAGTACTGGCGGGATTCATCGGACCCAGGCCGCGCAGCGAGGCCGAAGCCGTCGCGCTGCGGGCCGCCCGCGACGCGGAGGTGTTGCGGCACGCCCCGGCGGGCGTCACCGCCGACCTGCGCAGTCCGGCTCAGGTACGGACGCTGCTCAGCCGGGTCGGGGTGGACGTGCCCGATACCCGGGCCTGGCGGCTGCGGGAGCTCCGGGACACCCATCCCCTGGTCAGCGCCCTGCTTGAGTGGCGCAAGGCAGAGCGGATCGCCACCACATACGGCTATGCCTGGCTGGATGAGCACCTCGGAGCCGACGGCCGGCTGCGCGGCGCGTGGACCGGCTCGGACGGTGCGGCGGGGCGGATGACCGCGTCGGCGGGTCTGCACAATATGCCGGCCGGGCTACGCTCGGCCGTGGTAGCGGCCGATGGGCACGTGTTCGTCCGGGCCGATCTGGGCCAGATCGAGCCGCGGGTGCTGGCGGCGATCTCGCGGGACCAGGCGCTGATCGCCGCGACCCGGGCCGACGACCTCTACGCGCCGGTGGCGGCGCAGCTCGGCGTGGGCCGGCCTGTCGCCAAGGTGGCGGTCCTCGGCGCGATGTACGGGCAGACCACCGGCCACGGCGCCCAGGCGCTGCGGCGACTCAACGCGGCCTACCCGGTGGCCATGGCCTACCTCGACGCCGCCGATCGCGCCGGGCGGGCCGGCCGCGATCTGCGCACCTACGGCGGACGCCTGATCCCGCTGACCCCGGCCGATGCCGAACCCCGGAGCTACAGCCGGGCCGCAGCCTACGGCCGATACGCGCGCAACGCGATGGTCCAGGGCGCCGCGGCGGAGCTGTTCAAGATGTGGGCGGTCACGGTCCGGGCCCGGTGCGGCCCGCTGGGTGCGCGGATCGTGCTGTGCCTGCACGACGAACTGCTGGTCCACTGCCCCCGCGAGCAGGCGGATACGGTGTCCCGGCTGGTCGATGATTGCCTTCAGGAAGCCGCTCAACGCTGGGCCCCCGGCTGCGGGGTTCGCTTCATCTCCGATACCACCGTCATCCGCAGCTGGTCAGAGGCCAAGGTCGCGGCTCCGCTGCTTGATCCGCCTCTTTCGCCGGACGCTGCCGTGCCCCCGGATAAGGCGCCGGTCTAGCGGCCGCTCCCGGCTGGCTCGCCCCAGGGCTGGTTCGATCAGCGCGTGCGCTTGCCCGTCCTGCGTTCCATGCCCCGACGGCCTCAGCAGGAGCGGCCGAGACGCAGTGCGGCGACCTTGCCGGCCCGGAACTCCTGGCATGCGATCACAACGCGCCGCTCGCGTTTTCCGCCATCAGGTGCTGCCACCACGGCCGTTCCCCTCGTCCGCCATCAGAGCGCCCGGTGCCCCCCGAACTCATTGTCGGAGTAATCCTCGCTCGGTAGACCGTGCCTGGGATCATCCGCCAGGGATGAAATCCCATAGCTGGTCGCGGCGGTTATCGCGGCGGCGAATGTGTCCGGGCACTCGAGCGGCGTGAAGTGGCCGACGCCGTCGAGCAGGGTCAGCGTGGCGGCCGCGAAGAATTCGTCGACCCGGTCGGACCATGCACGCGGGAACAGCGGATCGTGTGATGGCCACAGCACCGCCGTCGGCACCGCGATCCGCTGGTCCGGTTCGGGCACCTGTTCCGCCAGCGAGGTCGCGACCGCGCCCGCCCCGGCTCGGTACCAGGCGATCGACGCGGTGAACGCACCCTGCGCCCCGTACACGGACACGAGGTGATCGAGGTCCTCGCTGGCCGGTTCGTAGCTTGGACCGGACCAGTGGGACCAGAAGTGCCGCAGGTAGGAACGGACAGCGTCCGGCTTGCCGTCGATCAGCTCCGGGCACAGGCCGAGGTTGTGGAACGACTGGTACCAGAACTCCCGCTGAGCCCGCGGGTCGAGGATCCGCTCACCGATACCCGGCAGCGGCGGCGCGATGACCAGCGCGCGCACCAGGTCGGGCCGCTCCCTGGCGATGGCCTGCGCGACCCGGCTGCCGACGTCGTAACCGGCGATCACCGGCCGGCGCAGCTCCAGTTCCCCGATCAGTCCGACGATGCTGCGAGCCTGGGCGGCAGCGTTGTACTGCCTGGCCGGATCGGCCTCGTGCTTGTCGGACTCGCCGAATCCCCGCAGGTCAGGAACGATCACCTCGGCCGATGCCGACACCAGCGGCACGACCTCGCGGTAGTCGGTCCGGTCCCCCGGCCAGCCGTGCAGCAGCAGCACCGCGGGGCCCTGTCCGATCCGGTCATAAGTCAGCCGGAATCCGTCGACCGCTTTGTCCTGGCGCATACCGGCCATTATCTATGCGGCACGAAGGCGGCGCTCTAGCGGCTAGTCCAGGACGGCAGCGTAGATGATGGCGTCGCGGCCGACATGGACCGTGGCTCGCTTCCGCGATTCCAGTCGATCCACTGAGCGGCCTCCTGGCGGGTCCTCGGCCTCGCGGGCGAGTCGCTCGTAGGCTGCGGGGTCGAGGGCGGCGGCTTCCGGGACCGGCCGGGTCCGGCACCGGAGGAGGAGGATCCCGGTGCCGGAGCCTGCGCCGGTCAGCGGGGCCAGGAGGCAGGAAGCAGCGGTATCGCGTTGTTCCGGACCACATTCGAATAGAAGTGGGCGCTTGCCTTGGGGATCCGCCGCTGGGTCCCGAAGTCAACGAAGACGATCCCGAACCTCTTCTGGTAACCCCAGCCCCATTCGAAGTTGTCGAGCAGCGACCAGACGAAGTACCCGGCCAGGTTGGCCCCGTCCTTGATGGCCCGCGCGGCCGCCTCCAGGTGCGTGTGCAGGTACCTTATCCGCT
>JBEKJP010000327.1:0-3411 GCA_050011155.1 Streptosporangiaceae bacterium | reverse complement strand
TACGCGATCTCGCTGGCGCTGCTCTTCGGCTGGTGCTCGGGGACGGGCCTGGAGTGGCAGCGAGCCCCGCAGGCGCTGGGGCGGTTCGTGCACTGGCTGCGCTATCACGACGCGGGACGGGCCGGGCCGCCGGACCTGTCCCGGCCGGTGCGGGGCGAGCGGCGGGTCAACTGCGTGCTGGCGGCGGTGCGGGAGTTCTTCCGGCATGCCGCCTCGGCCGGGCTGGCCGGGCCGGGCACGCTGCGGGCGCTGTTCGAGGTGGCCGATGAGCGGTCGCTGCCGGCCGAGGCACGAGGCGAGGCCCTTGTCGATGCCCGGCTGCGGCCCCGGCACCGGCTCCGCGAGCCGGAGCGCCAGGTCGAGGCGATCAGCGACGAGGACATCCTGGAGCTGCTGCGGGCGTGCCGGAATGCGCGGGACCGGTTCATCGTGCTGGCGCTGTGGCGGATGGGGCTGCGGCGCGGCGAGCTGGCCGGGCTGCGGCGGGAGGACGTGCACCTCGTCCCGGACGCTACCCGGCTCGGCTGCGGGGTGAAAGGGCCGCACGTCCACGTCCGGCGGCGGGACAACCCCAACGGGGCCGCGGCCAAGTCCCGGCGGTCCCGGGCGGTGCCCGCCGACTGGCTGGTCGTGCAGGCCTACGACCAGTACATGAGTGACCGGGATGCCTGCCCGGCCGCCCAGTCGTGCGACTTCCTGCTGGTCAACCTCGCCCGCGGCCAGGTCGGCGGGCCGATGCGGCCCGGCGCGCTGAACGAGCTGCTGGAGGCGCTGTCGGAGCGGGCGGGACTGGGCCGGCGCGCCCGCCCGCACATGGCCCGGCACTCGTTCGCGACCAACGTCTCCGCCTCGGGCGCCACCTTGGATGAGATCAGGGACTTGCTCGGGCACCAGTCGTTCACCGCCAGCGCGGTCTACCTGCACCCCGGCCATGAGCGGCTGCGGGAAGCGGTCGACCGGGTCCCGGTGCCGCGCGATAGTCCTCACGAGGTCCTCCGGTGACCGCGCAGCTGGCGGCGGTTGCCGCCCCGGACCCGGTGGCCGGCGATGAGCTGGCCGTCCTGCGGGGCGTGCCGCGGCCGGACTTCCTGGCCCGGGCGGGCTGGGATCCCGTGGCGCAGGTCCTTGCCCCGGTGCGCGGTGACCCGCTGCTCAGCCTGAGGGAATGCGCGGTGGCCGGCTGCGCCGCCTCCACCGCGCACAGGCGGGCGGACCTGTGCGTGACGTGCCGCACGCGGTGGAAGGCCAGCGAGCTGGCATGGGAGGACTTCCTTGCCCGCCCCGGCGGCGGCAGGTCCCGCGGGGACCGGCCGTGCCGGGTGACGGGCTGCCCGCGCCCGGGTGAGTCCGATGAGCGGCTGTGCGCCACCCACACCGCGCAGCGCCAGCGGCATCCTGGCCTGCCGGCCGAGTCGTGGCTGGCCCGGCCGGAGGTCGGGCCGCTGCCCTCGTTCGGGGCCTGCATCGTGGCGTCGTGCGCGGCCACGGCGGCGAACCGCTCCGGAATGTGCAGCGCTCACAGCATCGCGTGGTGCCGCCATCGCCGCGATCACGGCGGCGCGATCCTGGCGGAGTGGGCGCGGCATGCTGCCCCGGCGGACGTGGCCGGGCACGAGGTCGTCCTGCGCGGCCTGCCCGACCGCGTGGTCGCAGAGCTGCTGGCCGGGCTGCAGCGGCGCACCGACGCCGGGCTGCGGACCCTGCCCACCTCTACTCGTTGCCTGGTCAAGCTGCTGCATGCCCGGCAGGCGGGCAGCGTGCTGGACCTGGCCCAGGTCCCCGGCGCGGAAATCCGCCCGGATGCCCGCCAGCTGCTGCGGTGGCTGACGTCGGAGTTGTACTGCCTGCTGTCCGGGCCGGAGAAGGAGCGGGCCAAGGACGTCTGGCAGCTTAGTGTGTTCGGGCTGCCCGGCAAGCTGGACTTCACCGGCATTAGCCAGCGGTGGCTGCGCGAGGCCGTCAAGTGGTGGGCGGCCGAGGACCTTCCCCTGCGCCGCGGCCGGTCGCCCGCCGACTCCGCCCGGGACACCATCCGCGCGGCCGAAGTGCTGTCGCTCAGCCTGCGCATGTCCCGCGACGACGGCGGGCACCACCCCGCCGCGCTCGGCCGGCAGGACATCACCGCGTTCGCCAACCGGCTCGCGCACCAGGTGCGGGCCGCAGAGATGACCGCCGATTCCCGGCTGAGGCTGACCCGCCGTATCTTCCGGCTCTTCAACGACGCGCACGCCCTGGGGATGACCGCCACGGGAGAAGTCGCCGCAGGCCTTCCCTCCTCCTTCGTCCTGCGCCGCAGCGACATCCCCAAAGACCCCGACCGGCAGCCCCGGCCGCGCAGCCTGCCCGACATGGTGCTGAAGGTGATCGCTGAGAACCTGGGCGTGTTCGAGGAGCGGTGCGGCGTGCCCGAGCGGCGGATCACCGAGGTGCTCATCGATACCGGCCGCCGCCCCGATGAGATCTGCGTGCTGCCATGGGACTGCCTGGAACGAGACCCGTCCGGCAACCCGGTGCTGATCTACACCGACGCCAAGAACAACCGGCCCGGCCGGCGGCTGCCCGTCAGCGAGGCCACCGCCGCCGTCATCGCCGCGCAGAAGGACTGGGTGCGTCACCGCTACCCGCGCACCCCGCCCGGTGACCTGGCGCTGTTCCCCTGCGACAGGGGCAACAGGGACGGCACCAAGCCGATCCGCGCCGACGCGTACGGCAACGCCCACCGCGTCTTCGCCGACGAGATCGCGCACCTGCTGCTCGACGCCGACGGCCAGCAGGTCAACCCCTCCCTGGTCGTGCCGTATGCCTACCGGCACTCCTACGCCCAAAGGCACGCTGACGCCGGGGTCGGGCCCGACGTGCTGCGCGAGCTGATGTCGCACCGCTCCATGCGCACCACCACCGGCTACTACCGGATCACCGAAAACCGGCTACGCGCCGCCGTCGACAAGGTCGCCCGCCACCAGTTCAACGCCGCCGGGCAGCGCGTCTTCACCAGCATCGCCGGGCTGCTCGCCGACGAGCACGCCCGCATGCGCGTCGGCCAGGTCGCCGTCCCGTTCGGGATGTGCACCGAGCCGTCCAACGTCAAGGCCGGCGGCCATGCCTGCCCCTACAAATACGTGTGCACCGGCTGCGGGCACTTCCGCAGCGACCCGTCCTACCTGCCCGAGCTGAAGTCCTACCTCCAGCAGCTGCTGGCCGACCGGGAACGCCTGCACGCCGCCAGTGACCTCCAGCCCTGGGCACGCGCCCAGGTCACCCCGCCCGATGAGCAGGTCAGCCAGGTCCGGGAGCTGATCCGGCGGATCGAAGCCGACATGGACGACCTCAGCGACACCGACCGGGCGCAGATCCAGCAGGCGGTGACCGCGATCAGGGCCGCCCGGCAGACCGTGATGCTCGGCATGCCCG
>JBEKJP010000326.1:0-3416 GCA_050011155.1 Streptosporangiaceae bacterium | reverse complement strand
ACGGACTCGTCCCTGGCGAGGTTGATGGTCCGGAACCCGCGCGCCTTCGCCAGGGCGATCAGGGAGCGCCCGACGCCGGAGTTCGCGGCGTTCTGCACGATCCAGTCGCCGGGCTCCAGGTCGGTGTACTCGCTGAGGATCAGGCCGGCCGTGGGCGGATTGCTGCCCAGCATCGAGAACTGCTCGATACTCCCCTCCGGCAGCGGGAACAGCCCCTCGGCGGGCAGCAACAGCCGCTCCCGCCAGGCCCCGGCGAACAGCGGCACGACCACCAGGTCGCCCACCGCGACCGTGCCGACGCCCTGGCCCACCTCGACGACCCGGGCGACGCCCTCGTTGCCGGGGACCAGCGGGAGCGGCGGCTGGAGGAGCGCGCCGCTGACGAGCAGAAGGTCGTGCCTGTTCAGCGGCGATAGCTCGACTGCGACCTTGACCTCGCCGGGACCAGGAGCGGGCGGCTCCGGGACCTCGACGACGCGCACGACGTCTTCTGGTCTTCCGAACTGGGTGATCTGGATGGCGCGCACGTGGACTCCCGGTGAGAGACGACGACAGATGCGACGTAGGTTAACACGTTTTGGCTATGTCGATAAGCCCATTCCGGCTCAGCGACCGCCCGGGGGCGCCGCGAACGGGAGCGAACGGTAACCTCTTCCGAGCGCACCGGCCCGCGTGATCGCCGGGGCCGGGTTGTGAGCCACGCTGCCGTACCGGGGAGCCGCGGTCCGTTAAGTCAAGGGATTGTCGCCTCTACGGGCGGTAGCTTCGACGCACAGGTCGGCCGCCTCCTCAAAGCGGGGCTGCCGCCCTGGGATCAGCGGACGGATAGGGCGCCCACCGTCAGGGTCACCTTGCCGAACGGGCGGTCCTCGATCAGGTGGCGCAGCGCCTCGGGGGCCTGCTCGAGGGGGAAGGACCGGTCACGGGCGGGCGTGATCTGGCCGTCGGCGATCAGTGGCAGGACCGTAGCGTACGCCTCGGCCTGCTCGCCGGCGGAGGCGGCGAACAGCGAGAACCCGCTGACGTGGGCCAGCTTCCACACCAGGTCGGTCACGCGCAGGGTCGTCTCGGTGCCGGCCGAGTAGCCCATCACGACGGCCCGGCCGCCGCGGGCCAAGCCCCCCACCGCCTGGCCGGTGAAAGGACCGCCGAGCGCGTCGATGACGACGTCGACGCCGCCGGGAGCGAGCCGCGCGAGCCCGTCGGGGAGGCTCTCGTGCTGGAGATTGACGATGCCGACGTCGCGCAGTCCGCCATCGGCAGCGGCGGCCGCCTCCTTCGCCGCGCTTCCGGCCGTCGACACCAACTGCGACGCCCCGAGGGCCCGGGCCACCTTCAGGGTGGCGTTCCCGACGCTCCCGCCCGCGCCGGGGGCCAGAACCGATTGCCCGGCACGGAAGCCTGCCTGGCGCAGCGCCAGAAACGCGCTCAGGTAGGCCACTGGCAGGCCGCCGGCGACCTCATCGGGAATACCGCCCGGCAGCGGCGCGAGATTCCCGCTCGGCACCGAGGCTATCTCGGCGAAGGTGCCGTCCTCGGCGACGCCGCCAGGACCGGCGAAGAACAGCACCCGCTCCCCGGCCGGGACGCGCCCGGAAGGATCCTCGATCACGACGCCCGCGCCCTCGTTGCCCGGCACGAGCGGAAGCTTCCTTGCCGTCGGGTGCAAGCCGGCCAGGACGGTGCGGTCCAGCGGGGTCACTCCCGCTGACGTGACGCGCACCAGGGCCTGGCCGGCCCGCGACTGCGGCTGGGGAATGTCGACTAGGCGCAGCGCGTCGTAGCTGCCGCGGTAAGCCGCCTGGATGGCCTTCATCGATACCTCCATGGGATGGCTGTGCGCGCGATGGTCTGGCGCGCCGCTGGGGTTCTGTCCCGGGGATCCCCGGGAGACGCAAGAATCTCAGCGACTTGAGCGTACCTCTTATGCTTGCGTCATTATGTCGGGCCGCATACGCTGATCCTCATGCCCGATCCCGCCACCGAGCGCTACGCAGCGGCCCCGGCGCCAGCGTCACTGAGGCGTGTGCAGTCGTTCCTGAACACCCGCTCCACGGGTCGCCCGCCCGAAGCCGACCTGCTGGCGGGCCCGGCGTCGGCGAACGCATGGCTGCGCGCGCTCGGCTGGCCCGCCAGCCCCCGGCTGACCACCGACGACCTGCCTCCCCTGTACGAGCTGCGCGCAGCCATCCAGGCCCAGCTCGAAGCCGACCGGGCGGAGGGGGCCGGGACCCGGCCGGACCTGGCACGCCATCTCGAGAAGCTTCGCTGGGGAATGACTATCGAGGACGGGCGGCTCGCCCTCTCGCCCGAGGGCGAGGGCTGGCGCCAGGTAGCCGGCACGGTGCTGGGCGACATCTTGGTCGGCCAGGAGCACGGGCTGTGGGGCCGCCTCAAGGCATGCCGGAATTCCCCGTGCTCGGTGGTCTTCTACGACAGCTCCAAGAACCAGTCCCGCGTCTGGCACAACACCTCGGACTGCGGCAACCTCGTCAACCTCCGCGCCGCCCGAGCCCGCCAACGCGAACAGGCCTCGTAAAAGGAGAATAGAAGCATCCCTGCGGGCCGCCTGCGTGCTCCCGGGTGACGGCTATGCGCAACCTCGCCAACCCTCGGACGGATCTGCCGGAGCTGTTTCCCGGACAGTCACGCCGGGCCACCAATTTTAGCCTCATTTGTGGCGCGTACCTGCACCTCCCGCGCGAGGGCGCGACGTTTCAGCCACAGCCCAGGCAGGTAGCAACCCGGCAGCTGACCATTAAGCGCACCACTGGAATAGCCGCGGTATAGCACCCGGCCCGAGCCAATCCGGTCTACGAGGCGCCGACGCAAGATCAGCCAGCTCGCAGAGTTCTAGCGATTTTAGGTTCGGCGGTCGTCGGCAGAAGTGCAGTAACGCTCCTGATACCCCGCTGCCAGTCTCCTGCCGCACAGTCGGAACAGGGGATTTTCTTTAACGCCTTTCCAATGCGACCGAACGGACGCTGGGCATCCCCGGAAAAGGAGATCACAGTGAACATCGCCCGAACCGGACGGCGGGCAAGCCTGCGCCTCATTATCTCGGGCCTGGCAGTGGCCATCGTTGCCCTGATCATCCAGCTCAGCCAGACCGCCTCCGCTCATGCAGCGAATCGCGCTGCCGTCAGCGCCGGGCCCAAGCCCACCATCGTCCTTGAGCACGGGGCCTGGGCGGACACCAGCAGCTGGAACGGCGTCATCAAGCGGCTGCAAGCCGACGGCTACACCGTCTACGCGCCCCCGAACCCGCTGCAGGGCCTCACCTATGACTCCGCGTTCCTGCACAGCATCTCCGGCCCGATCGTGCTGGTCGGCCACTCCTACGGCGGGGCCGTCATCACCAACGCCGCGACCGGCGACCCGCAGGTCAAAGCCCTCGTTTACGTAGACGCCTTCGC
>JBEKJP010000325.1:0-3420 GCA_050011155.1 Streptosporangiaceae bacterium | reverse complement strand
TCCCGTTGCGACTCCTGGTTCACATAATGATTGACAGCACCGGACCCCGGCCTGACAGCCCGTGTAGCCCGGTCTAGCGCCACGGTAACCGCCTGGTCCGAAGCCGGTCCAGCGAACGCGGCGATGGCCGCGCGTGTCGTGGCACATGAGCGTACCGGGAAGATCGGCGCGTACCGCCCCGCCGGGCGCGTCCCGCCAGCGCGGCTATCCCGCGCCGCTCCCGGTTCGTCAGGATCAGGCACCACACCGCCGCCCCGTACGCCAGCGTGAGAAAAGCAGCAAAAACGAGCCGGACGACGAGCCCGCTGGTGACCTGGGTCAGCAGCAGGGCGGCCGCGCCCAGCACCACCGGGCCGGCCAGCGACCGCAGGCGCCGGTCGGACAGCGGCAGGGCCGGCAACGACGCCACCCGCCGGGCCGCGCCGAACAACAACGCGGAATCGAGCGCGCACCCCGCCGACCAGACGACCGCCGCACCGATCACCCCGAAATGCTCCGTGATGAGCCACGCCGCGACCAAGTAGGGAGCGACCTCCGCACCCCTGATGCAGGCGATCAGCTTGGTGCGGCCGGACGACAGCAGATACGACATCGGCATCCAGGCCAGGCAATCGCACCACACGCCGGCGACTAGGATCAGGAAGGGTGCCGTGCTGTGCACGCCGTACCGCGGCCCGGCCCACAGCGACAAGAACGGCCGGGCGATGAACGCGAGCAGCACCGCGGCCGGAGTGATGAGCAGGAACAGCCCCGACAGGCCCTGGCGGTAGAGCGCGCGCAGTTCGCGGAGCTGCCCGGCGGCCTCCAGCCGGGCCAGCCCGGGCAAGAACGGGGCCGTCAGTTGCTCCGGCAGGACCTGCAGCGTGGTGGCGAGGTTGCCGGCCACCGCGAGGTAAGCGACGGCCGTGGTCGAGTGGTTGTGCGCGAGGAAGAAGCGCTCCGCCGTCGTCAACGGGGCGATGGCCAGCCCGGCCAGGGTGAGCGCCCCGCCGTAGGCACACAGCTTCCTGAGGACGGCTCGGTCGAACCGCGGGTGCGCGACGGCGGGCTGGAGACGTACGGCAAGGATCAGGTTCCCGGCCACCAGCAGGATCGAGACGGCGAGGTTCACGGCCGCCACGGTGGTGACGCCGCCGCCGAACACGGCCAGGGCGACCGGGGCGGCGATCGTCCCCAGCAGGTTCACAGACGTCGTGAGCACGGTCCACTGGCGCCACCTGAGCCGCACCACCTGCGGGGTGTTGACGATGGCGGCCACGGACTGGAACACGAAGATGGCGCAGCCGATCCTGAGTGCGACTGTGCCGGCGGCCGCCAGCCCGCCCTCGACGTGGAGGAGGCCGGCCAGAATCGAGTGAGCCGCCAGCGCCAGGGCGGTCGCGACGCAGCCGGCCGTCACGACCATCAGGCCGAGCGCCGTCCAGACGACCGACGACTCGCCGCGCGCGTCGTCACGTGCGTAGTAGCCCGCGCCGAACTTCGTCGACGCGATCCCCATCCCCAGGTCGGCGTAGCTGGCCCAGCCGGTCGCCAGGAGCAGGATCGTCCAGAGCCCGAAATCCGCCGGGCCGAGCAACCTGATCAGGAAGGGGGTGGCGCCGAGGCTGGCGATCAGGAGGGCGGCCCGCCCGCCGAAGCCCCAGACGCCGGCCGCGGCGACCTGCGCGCCGGTGACCGCGACGGGCTCGGGCGACGGCGCGGTTCTCCCGTCTGCGGGCGGTCCGGGAGCATCGCGGTTCACCGTGAGCTGGACCGGGCCGAGTCGGCTCGAGGGCTGCTGGCCGGCCCGAGGTGCCCGTAACGATCGGCTCGGGCGACCATCTCCAGGTAGCTCTCCAGCCCGGCCGAGGCGTCGAGGCGCTCCCCCGCCCCGGCCGCCCTCAGCCGGAACCCGTGCGCGATCGCCTGCCCCGTCCCGGCGGCGAACTCCCTGGTCGTGGCCAGCAGGCCGTCTCGCAACGAGCGCGTGAGGCCGTTCCGCACCGAACGCCCCCCGGGCATGCGCCCGGCCGGAACCCACGCGCTGAGCTGGCGGACCATCAGGCGGTTCGGCCGGCCTCCGGCCAGTTCCTCCACCACTTCGGCGGGCACGGCGGCCCCGAGGGTGCGGCGCGCCCGGCTGAGCGTGACGCTCACCGGCAACCCCACCCGCCAGGCCTGGCAGCGCCGCACCAGGCCGTCCCAGTCGGGCGCCCGGCTGGCGATGGTGCGCTCGATGTCGAGCAGCCGGCGAAGCTGCTGGACGGCCCCGAACGACGCGTGCAGGGCGAGGTGAGCCAGGAAGTCGCCGGGGTCGAGGGTCCAGGCGTCCACGTCCTTCAGCTGGGCCCGCTGACGCCGCCCCAGCAGGTCCTCGGTCGGGATCGCCCACCGTTCGCGGGCGCTGCGCAGGTACACGAGGTGCCAGTGCAGATCGATCAGCGGCAAGCCGT
This sequence comes from Streptosporangiaceae bacterium, assembly GCA_050011155.1. Taxonomy (GTDB): domain Bacteria; phylum Actinomycetota; class Actinomycetes; order Streptosporangiales; family Streptosporangiaceae; genus Palsa-504. The sequence goes on along the minus strand of JBEKJP010000325.1, from coordinate 988 downwards.
GCAGGGCCAGGTTCAGCTGGCCCTTGGCGCCTGCGACGGCGAGCGGCCAGTCCGGTTCGGCGACGACCGCACCCGCGCCTTCCAGCGCGCCGAGCGCTGCCCTGAGCTGTCCCGGGGAGACCAGCAGGTCGAGGTCCGCGTAGCTACGGGGCACGTCCGGGTAGCTGAACTCGGCCAGCACCGGGCCCTTGAGCGCCACCCAGGTCACCTCGGCCTGATCAAGCGCGGCGGCGAGCTTGGAGAGCAGGCCGAGGTAGGCCAGGTGCCGGACGGCGTCGCGCCGCGCCTCGGTAGCGAGCCGGGAGCGGGGCTCCGGCGGCAGCAGCGCACCGAGCTTGGCGCAGGCCGGCCCGGCGAGCCCCTCGGACAGGGCGAGATCCGCCAGTTCCTCCGGATCGCAGGCAGCCACCAGCGATTCCAGCGCCGGCCCGGCCGGCCGGGCCGGCGCCCGCAGCGAGGCGATGAGCGCTCGCCTGGCGGCCGGCGACCGAGCGGGCCTGGCCGGGCTCACCCGAGGATCTCCTGCAGGCACCGGCTGACGGACGAGAGGTCTGTTCCGGTGGCCAGCGAGTAGCAGGGGATATCCCGCACCAGCCCGGCCAGCAGGTCGAGGTGGGCCTGGGTCGCGGCGGGCTGGGTCAGCAGGACGTTCGGGAGCAGGTCCCGCAGCGCCCGGGACGCGGAGACCGCGGTCAGGACGCTCTGGCGCTCGCCGGAGATGGCCGGCAGCACCAGCGCGTGCGGCCGGCACGCAGGGACGGGGAGCACGCCGAAGGTCTTCTCCACGTCGACCGGGTGCTTGCTGCGGCCGGCCAGCGTCGGCTCTCCCACCAGGTGGCGCAACTCCGCGAGCATGCCAGCCGTATCGTCGCTGCAGTCGATCTCGTCCGAGAAGCCCCAGGCCGAGAAGCCCCGGGCCGAGGCGTTCCCGGCCGGGCGGGTGAGGAACACCGTGTCGTCGCTCAGGAAATCCCACCCGTCCCGGACC
>JBEKJP010000324.1:0-3446 GCA_050011155.1 Streptosporangiaceae bacterium | reverse complement strand
TCGGGACGGCCGCCACCGCCGGCGCGGCGGTCCTCCAGCACAAGCGCTCTTGATCACCGCCGGGATAAGCTGGGGAGGCGCGCCGGGAAGCCTGGTGGGAACCGATCCGGCGGGGCGAGCGGGCGAGGTCAGTAGCATGCACGGTGCAGAGACCATCTTGTTCCTGGTCGTGCTAGGCACGGTGGTCGCGGCGTTCGCTGGCCGGCTCCGTGTCCCGGCCCCGTCCTTGCTCGTGATCGCCGGGGTGGTCGTCGGCGTGCTGCCGGGGTTCCCGCCGGTCCATGTGCCACCTGATGCCGTCAGCCTGGCCGTGCTGCCGCCGCTGCTGTACGCGGCCAGTGAGGAACTGCCGTGGCGTGATCTGCGGGCGGTGTGGCGGCCGGTGACCGTCCTCGCGGTCGGCCTGGTGCTGGCCTCGGCGGCGGCGGTCGCCGCCGTGGTGTGGGCGGTGGCGGCGGTCCCGGCGAGCCTGGCCTTCGTGCTCGGGGCGGTGCTGGCCAGCACGGACCCGGTGGCGGTCAGCGCGCTGGGGCGGCGGCTGTCGCTGCCGCCGAAGGTGCAGGCGCTGGTGCAGGCCGAAAGCCTGTTCAACGACGCGACCAGCTTGGTGCTGTTCCAGATCGCGGTGTCCCTCGCGGTGGCCGGAACGGCCAGGGCGGCCGTGCCCGGTGGCGTGCTGTTGCACGGCGCCGGGCAGTTCGCGGTCCTCGCGGCCGGCGGCGCGGCGGCGGGAGGCGTGATCGCGGCCGGGGTCATCCCGGTGCGCCGCCGCGTCACCGATCCGGTGCTCGAAACCGTGCTCGCGCTGATCACCCCGTATGCGGCGTACGTGCTCGGTGAGGTGCTGCACGTGTCGCCGGTCATGGCGGTGATCGTCGCGGGGCTGGCCATCGGCGCCCGGCGGGACCGGATCACTACCGCGCAGACCCGGCTGCAGTTGCACTCGGTCTACCAGACGGTGATCTTCTTGCTGGAAAGCGTCGTGTTCAGCCTCATCGGCCTGCAGCTGCCGACGCTGATCCGTGACCTGTCCGGGACCGGGGCGTGGCCGGCCGAGGCGCTCGCGGTGGCCGGGACGCTGATGGTGATCCGGATCGTGTGGGTGTTCCCGCTGTCTGCGGTGATCCAGCGGCGCAGCGGCACCCGGCGCCCGTCCTGGCCGGTGCCCGCCGTGGTGTCCTGGGCCGGGACTCGCGGGGTGGTGCCGCTGGCCGCGGCGTTGTCGATCCCGCTGACCACGACGAGCGGTGCCCAGCTGCCGCGGCGTGACCTGATCCTGGTGCTCGCCGCCACGGTGATCGTGGTCTCGCTCGTCGTGCAAGGGCTCACCCTCGAACCGCTGGTCCGGCGGGCCGGGATCGCCCGGCCCGATGCCGCCGGCCATGAGCAGACCGTGGCCCGGCTGCGCCTGGCCGAGGCGGCCCTGGCCCGGCTCGACGAGCTCGCCGCCGGTGACTGCGCCGCTGATGACGTGATCGACCGGGCCCGCGCCAGCTTGCAGGTCAGGATCGGGCACACTCGGGCCCGCATGGACGGGACCCTGACCCCGGAGCCGGACGGCCTGACCGACCGGGAACTGCGCCGCGACCTCAATGCCGCCGAGAACGCCGAACTCGCCCGCCTCTACGACGACGGCACCATCAACCAGGCCACCCGCCAGCAGCTGCAACACAGCCTGGACCTGGAAGCCGCCCGGCTCAGCGAGCAACGCTAAGGCGCCGAGTCCAGAGCAGGCCGCGCAGCGCCGCGGACACCCCGAAGGTCACCTCGGCGGTGACCGTGCTGGCCCACGGCCAGCACGATGTCGGCACCGGCGTGGTCCTGGGCTCCAACGTGTTCAACCTGGCCGCCCTGATCGGGCTGGGTGCGGTTGTCGCCGGGGGTACCAGACCGCACCGCCGGGTCGTCATCTTCGAGGGCATCGTGGCGCTGTGGATAGCGGCCCTGGCCATCGCCGCCGTGATGAGCCTGATCACGGCGGCTGTCGCCCTGACCCTCGCGCTGGCCGTGCTGGTGCCGTATGTGTACGTGTCGGCCGTGCCCCCCTCCGGCCGCTCCGCCCTTCCGCTCCCGCCGCTGCGATCCTGGCTCGCCGGGGCAGTCGCCGAGGAAGAACAGGAACTGTCCGGCGCCATCCAGCCAGGAAAAGGCGGCCCGCGAGACGCTGTCATCGCCGTCCTCAACCTCGCCGTCGTCGTGGTGGCCAGTGCGGCCGTGGAGCGCAACGCCTCGACCCTCGGCGCCCGCTGGGCCGTGCCCGGCGTGATCACCGGCGCTATCGTCCTGGTCGCGGTCACCAGCATGCCCAAGGCCGTCGCCGCCGTCTTCCTGGCCCGGCGGGGACGGGCCTCGGCCACGCTCAGCGAGGCGTTCAACAGCAACACCCTCAACGTCCTGGCCGGGCTGCTCATCCCCGACGTGATCATCGCTGGCCCCGGCCTCGGCGGCGCCTTGCGCACGGCCGTCTGGTACGGCGTCCTGACCGTCGCCACCGTGGCCCTGGCCCTGGCCGGCCGTGGGATCAACCGCCGCAGCGGCGCCCTGATCATCGCCGCCTATGTGGTCTTTGCCGTCACCGTCGTCGCCGACGCGGTCCGGCCGCCCTTGTAGAAGGTCTTCGGGGGGCGGACCACCCGTCTGTGGGCCATCGGAGATGCAGAGTTGCTGGATGTCCATGCGAGGCTCGCCAGTGAGGCCAAGCTGACGGGCGTGTTCGTGGCCCCAGGGCCGCAAGCGCCCCCTGAGTCCGTGTAGAGGGCGTCGAGCGATCCGTATCGAGCACCGGGGGCACGAGGTCGCCGCGGTTTTTGGCCTGGTTGGATGCGGCCATGCTGTCACCCGCTCATCTATCTTCCTGGCTAGGTCCAATGGGGGCGGCGGTACGTCGAAGGCCGTATCCAGCTCAGCGGCCTGCCAAGCGGCGCCGAAGGCGCTGCCGGTGATGCTCGCCGTCGCCATTGCTTTCATCGTCTCCCGGTCGCTGGGTTACGGCATCATCTGCGCGTCAAGCTGCCGCGACGCGCGACGCGCATTTTGCCTCGTCTTGGGGAATCTCGCCTGATTCTGCAAGTCACGGACATGGTGCTGTATACGGGCTAGTCTCATGTCCCGCGCCGAGGTTAGGCCGGGAAGCCTGGCCGGCATCGGCCTGTGGTCGCAGGAAGGGGAGGCCTGCTATGACTCCTGCCGCATCGTCGGGCTCCATCGGGCCGCAGCACGCCGCGAGGCCATCGGCATCGCCTGTGCCGGTAACTGTCTTGCCGCAGGTTTTGTCTGGCGAAGGACGCGGCCTCAGGCGATGGGTGTCACGCGGATGGCCGCTACTTGCCGTGCTCGCGGTCCAGACGGCGTTCTCACTGCGACTGCTCCGGGCTGATACCGCGTCCCAGAGTGAGGCCCAGTACCTGTACGCCGGGCACCTGGAATGGGCAAACTGGCTGCACGGT
>JBEKJP010000323.1:0-3517 GCA_050011155.1 Streptosporangiaceae bacterium | reverse complement strand
AGGCCAGCCTGCCCTGCGGCGCCGCACCGGCGCCGCCCGGCCCGGCCCAGGCCGGCACCGGTGTCAGCGCAGAGACGCCCGCGCCGTGATCCGCGTGCTCCTGGCCGACGACGAGAACCTCATCCGCACCGCGCTGGCCTCCCTGCTGGCGATCCAGGACGACCTGGAGGTCGTGGCCCAGGCCGCCTCCGGCGACGAGGCCCTCGCGATGGCCCGCCGGCACCGCCCGGACGTCGCCGTGCTGGACCTGCAGATGCCCGGCCTGGACGGGATCGCCGTCGCCCAGCAGCTGGTCACCGAGCTGCCCGCCTGCGGCAGCCTCATCCTGACCAGCTACGGGCGGCCCGGGCATCTCAAACGGGCCCTCGCCGCCGGCGTCCGCGGGTTCCTGCCCAAGACCGTCTCGGCCCAGGTCCTGGCCGACGTGGTCCGCACCGTCCACCGTGGCGGCCGCTACGTCGACCCCGAACTAGCCGCCGACGCCATCAGCGCCGGCGACAGCCCGCTCACCCCCCGCGAAGCCGACGTCCTGGAACTCGCGGCAGGCGGCGCCCCCGTCGATGAAATCGCGAAACGCGCGGCCCTGACCCCCGGCACAGTCCGCAACTACCTCTCCTCCGCCGCCGCCAAGCTCGGCGCCGCCAACCGCCACGAAGCGGTCCAGCTCGCCCGCTCCCGCGGCTGGATCTGACCGCCCACCCGACCGCATCCCCCGCACATACCGGATTGCCGTCCCTGTCGTGATCGGGGAAGGCTGAGATGGCATCGTCGCCGACTGCAGCACGGGAGCAGAGGGCTGGCGGGCCTAAATAGCGCTGAAGATTCCGCGTCGTGAGTCTGATCCTTCAGGGGCCGGTGTCGCCGATGACAAGAGTCGTGCGGGCGGCTTCCACCACGTCACTGATCACCAAGGTCAGCTCGTTGATGCTGAGGATTCGCTGCGTGGGGTCGGCGGGCGCACCGCCTGGAGCCCGACCCGCGGACGGCACCCACGGTCCGGTGGATCTTCGCCCAGCGCCTGGCCGGCCACTCGGTGGCGCGGATCGCTCGGGCGCTGAACGAGGCAGGGATCCCGTGCCTGTCCGCGGCTGACCCGGCCAGGAACCCGCACCGCACAGCGGCGGGTTGGACGCTCGGCGCGGTCACCGCGATCCTGGAGAACCCCCGGTATACAGGCCGACAGGTGTGGAACCGGCAGCGTACCGACAACGAGCTGGTCGACCCGGCCAATGTGACCCTCGGGCATAGGTCCGTGCAGCGGTGGAACCTGCCCGACGGGTGGGTCATCTCCAGCCGGCTCGCGCATCCGGCGCTGGTCAGCGAGGACGACTTCGTCGCCGCGCAGGACGTCATCGCGGCCCGCGGACCGGTCCGGCAGGATGAGCCAGTGCTCCGCAGGTACCTTCTGGCCGGGCTGCTGGCCTGCGGAGTATGCGGGCGCCGGATGGAGTCAGCCTGGTCCAACGGCAAGCCGGCGTACCGGTGCCGGCACGGCCATACCAGCGCGATGGCACCAGACCCGGCCCGCCCGGAGAACACCTGTATCCGTGAGGAAAAACTCCTTCCGCACCTGCCTGCCCTGCATCTGCTGCCCACCACTCCCGCCGTGCGCGCCAGGCGCCGCACCCGAGCCGGAGCCGATGTAACAGGCACTGCCAACCCGGGCGAGGTGATCGGGTACCTGCGCGAGCACGAGATCACCCTCACCTGGAACCCCGCCTCCGCCGCTCTGCAGGCGCGTGGCACCGAGATCGCCAAGACCGTCACCATAAAAGCAAGCTAGACCGGCTGCGAAAGCCCTGATCAAGGAGGAGAAGAAAGCTCGGAACGCCGATCGCCCGGCGCTGGCGGCAGCCTGCACGCGGGTGACGATCCGCCTTGCCCGCAAACGGCAAAATATGGGGAATTACTGTGTCCGAACAGTTATTCCCCGGCGTGTTCGGTATATGGTCCGGTACCTGCTTGCTTGTGACCGTACGGTAGGCGCAAGCATCTGCTCCTCTGGTTGCAGCGACCCCGGTATCCGGCAGCCGGGCCGCGCAGGCAGGCCGGGCTGCCTGCCGTGATGAGCTCGGGGACGTACGCGTAAGGCGCCGTTATGCGGGACAGCACCTTCGTGATATAGCCGGTCGCGCGCAGAGCCAGCTGTCTTGGTGCGTGACGCTCAGGCGCTTCCGCTCATGCCGAATAGCGGACGATCAGCGAAACGGCTCTACATGCCTTACGTTCACAAATTTCTCTTGCAGGCAGTGGGGTTTGCATCGGGCCATAGAACCGAAAATCGCCTGCCTGGGGCTCGCTGCGTCACCACGTAAGGAGTGCGATCGCCACGTATCTGGCTCTTCGAAGTTAACCGGATAATGACCAGCAGCCGTCGGTGCTAGCTCGGTTGCCTGAAGTTAGCCAGCCAGTGGTGTCTTCACCTGCCGTTAATGTAGTCCCCCTCCGCGACCAGGGGCCAGGACATCGGCCGGGGGCATGGATAACAACAGAGGGTGCGGACTTCACGGTTCTCGCGGATGACGCTGAGGCAGTCGATCTTTGCCTGGTTGACGACGACGGTAACGAGAAGCGACGTATCGCCCTGTCACGACTTCCGCCCGCCGCTCGCACCCATGCGGATCCGTTGGCAGTTATGCTGCCGCTTGGCAGCGTCCGCGCAGGCTAGCCCCCGCACGGTCAGGCAACCTCTTCCATGGCCTGGGCGAACTGCGCCTGGTACAGCCGTGCATACGCGCCGCCTGCCGCCAGCAGCACCGCGTGGGTTCCCTGCTCGACGATGTGCCCGTTCTCCATCACCAGGATCACGTCGGCGTCGCGGATGGTGGATAGCCGGTGGGCGATCACGAAGCTGGTCCGGCCCTGCCGCAGGGACGCCATCGCGCGCTGGATGAGCAGCTCGGTCCTGGTGTCGACCGAGCTGGTCGCCTCGTCCAGGATGAGCACGGCAGGCCGGGCGAGGAAGGCGCGGGCGATCGTGATCAACTGCCGCTCCCCCGCACTGACGTTCGTGCCCTCATCGTCGAGCACGGTGTCGTAGCCATCGGGCAGCGTCCGCACGAACCGGTCTACGTACGTCGCCTTCGCTGCCTCGACGACCTGCTCGTGGGTGGCGCCGAGCGAGCCGTAGGCGATGTTTTCCTCGATGGTGCCGCCGAACAGCCAGGCGTCCTGCAGCACCATGCCGGTCAGGCCGCGCAGTTCTTCGCGGCTCATCTGCGCGATGTTGACGCCGTCGAGCGCAATCGCGCCCGAGTCGATCTCGTAGAACCGCATCAGCAGGTTGACTAGCGTCGTCTTGCCCGCGCCGGTCGGGCCGACGATGGCGACGGTCTGCCCTGGCTCCACGGTAAGCGAGACGTGCTCGATCAGTGGCCTGTCTGGCGCGTACCTGAACGACACGTCGTCGAACTCGACCCGGCCCCGGACGTCGGCGGGCCTGACCGGCTCGGCGGCGTCGGGCGCCTGCTCCGGCGCGTCAAGCAGCGCGAACACGCGCTCGGCGGATGCCACGCTC
>JBEKJP010000322.1:0-3577 GCA_050011155.1 Streptosporangiaceae bacterium | reverse complement strand
GCAGGGCGCCAAGATACAGTAGCGCGTCGGCCTCGCCGAGTTGGTTGCGGATTTCACGGTAGATGCGAAGTGCCTCCTTCAGGGCCTGCATTGCACGATGGGTGTCTCCGGTCATGTGCCGTAGGGCACCTAGGTAGGTAAGGGTGTAGGCCTGGCCCAGGCGATCACCCGCGTGGCGGGAGAGGAACAGCGCTTTCTCCAGGGTTTGGCGGGCTTCCGAATAGTCGTTGCTGAGATATTGCACGCCTCCGAGTTCCCTCAGGGCATACGCTTGGACGAGGCTATCGCCGGTGTCTTGAGAAATGTTTAGCGCTTCCGCCAGGATCCGGGCCGCGCTTCGGTAATCCCCGGTCAGACGCAGGGCCGTGCCTAGGTCGCTGAGGGCTCTCGCCTCCCCCGGTCGGTTGCTGGCGTATTGTGCAGCCTGCACGGCTTTCGTGTGGCAGGCAACTGCGTCAGTCCAGGGGCCATCGTCTCGCAGGAGCCCGGCCATTGCTGAGGTAAGGGTCACCACCCGTGAATACCGACGGGTTCCAGCCGCATAGTCCAGGCAGGCGATCAGATTGGCACGTTCGCTCCTCACCCATGCCAGTGCCTCTGCCCGGCCCGGCAGATCGGGCATCGCAGGCGGCGGTTTGGCCGCGTCAGCAGGTGTCCGTGTGCGGCGAGCGAGATAGGTTTCCGCGATCTCTGCAGTATTCTGGTAGAAGTCAAGCAGGTGTTCTATTGCTTGTTCGCGATCGCTGTCCGGTTCGGCCGCGGCGCGGTCGCGGGCGTACCAGTGGATGAGGTCGTGCATTCCGTAGCGGTGGTAGCCCGTTTCGGTCAGCAGGCCCTCGCCATGCAGGGTATCCAGCAGCCGTGCGGCGTCTTCCAGGCTGATGCCGGCCAGCGCCGCCGTCGCGTAGGCATCGAACGCGGTGCCTGGGTGCAGGCCGAGGAAGCGGAAGAATCGCCGCTCAGCGGGTTCCAGGTGCTGGTAGGACACATCGAACGCGGCGGCGATGCTGTCGTGCTCTGCTTTCATCGTAAGCAGGCTCGCCCTGGTCTCGCGCGCCAGGTCAGCCAGCGTCCAGGACGAGTGCCTGGTGAACACCCGGGCAAGCAGCGAGATCGCCAGCGGCAGGAAGCCGGCCAGCATCACCACCTCTGCCACCCCGTTAGGCTCAGTGCTTGCGCGGGGCGCCAGCCTGGTGAACATCTCCGCCGCACGCTCCGCCGGCAGCACATCAACCTGGACCGGGACGGCCGCCGCGGGCAGATCGCCGAGATACCGTCGGCTGGTGATCAGGACCAGGCAGTCTCCGCCGCCAGGCAGCAGCGGGGCTACCTGGCTGCTGCTGGCAGCGTTGTCAAGGACGAGCAGGGCACGCCGGCCGGCCATCCTGTCCCGCCACATCCTCGCGCGCTCCTCCGGGTCCGCCGGCAGGGACCTGGGATCAGCCCCTGTGGCCGCTAGCAGCATGGCTAGGGCGTCCTCCGCCTTCGCGGGCTCCACCCCAGGGGTATGGCCGTGCAGGTCGATGAACAGCTGCCAGTCCGGGAACCGCTCTCGCAGCGTGTGAGCCGCGTGCACCGCCAGCGCGGTCTTGCCCGCTCCGGGCATGCCACCGATCGCGCGGATCGCGTCCACCCCGCCGCCGGGCGCGAAGTCCATCACCGCGGAGGTGATCCGGTCCAACTCCGCGCCTCGCCCGGTGAACGCCGCCGTGTCGGGCGGCAGCGAATGCCGCGTCCCCAGCGCAGATGCGGACGAAGGGCGGGCCCGGGCCGCCTCTGTGAGCGCGTGGAGCACGGCCAACTCCAGGCCATCCGGGGTTGCGAACCTGGCGAGGACCAGCCCCGCCTGGCTCAGCCGCTGCCGAAACAGCCTCACCGCGTCCCGATCAGGATCAGCTGCCCCTTGCGGCAGCCGGATGCTCTCATCGAGAAGGAACACCAGCCGGGGTATCCCTGCGGCGCTCGCCTCGCGGAACTCCGTCTCGGTATAGGACAACTCGGTGCCCGGCACCAGCGACCCGTACCGGACCCCGATCACCGCGATGTAGATTTCGCACTCGCGGACCCGTTGACGGCAATAGTCAGAGGGCGCGTCCTCCCCTGCCGGGAAGTACCGCATATCGACGGCGGCCATGCCCGCCCTGCCGATCCCGTCCAGCACGGCCTGCACAAAAGACCGGTCGGCCGGGAACTGTGCCATATCGGAGGTATGGGAGACAAATACCTGGCTCGTCAGCATCGTGTCACCCGCCACGCCCGTCAGCGGATGACGCCGGGGCATTCCCCGGCATCGGGCTGCGCCATCGGGCCACGCTCAGGGGTAGGCAAAGAAGACATCGCTGGTCACTCCGGTGCCTTGGGGACCCGGGGACCGGGTCCGCGCTTGCCGCATCCGGTTCGATGCAGCCATGTCATCACCCGGAGCACCCCGCCGCGGAGGAGGGTTGCCGACCAGCAAGCCGGGGCTTAGCGCTGATTCTCGTGACAAGAAAAACAGTACCAACGGCCGCAAAGAGGCGCAATATTTCCGGCCATATTCGGGCTCGCAGGCTTTTGGGCTGAAATTTATGTGAAAGTTGAGGTGAAAGTGGCATGCAGTCCGAAACGTCAGCCGGTCATTCCGTGATCGTCCCTGAGCGCGGGGGGCGGCCGCACGAGGCGACGTAGGACGTTAGCGTTGGCGAGCAAGCCGGGGCCAAGCTGCCATCGAGTCCGTCAAGCATCCCACCAGGCCGTTCTGCAGCGCACCCGCATCCAGTGGCCGCGACGCTGTCGTGGCACCTCTTCCGGCGGCCCGCCTTCCGGTAACGGACTGGCAGAACCGGCAAAGTTTTACGACGCAGAGAATGCCTCCGACGCGCCGAACCGGGTGATCTACGCGCTACCCGCCTGCGCGGCGGCCCTGGCCAGAGACGCTCAGAGTCGGCGATCGGCGCGCCTCAGCACGGTCAGTCGCAGGACGAACGGCGTCATAGCATGCGCAAAGGGTTAGTGTCCGAGAGGGACCTGAACTCCCATGCCTCTGACCTGCCGCGTTGCCGACCTATCTCAAGCCACGAGAGAATAAGCGCAGGTCATAGACGTGCGACTGTGTCCGAGGGGGGACTTGAACCCTGAGGCGCGGGAAATTTCCCCAATTCGGGGAAATTTCCATGGGCAGAGCATAACGGCCGATGCCCGCAGGCGCCAGGCATTTCACGTTCCGTCCGGCTTCCCGGGTCGGGCGGCGGGCGATGTCCGGGGCGGGGCGCTCCGGGGACGCTCGGACGCGGCCCGGCGGTCACGGTCTGTGCTGTCCGCAGAGTCCGGGCAGGCGAAGTACCCGCCGCTAGCGCGCTCGGCTGGAGCCGGACGCAGAGCCTTCACTGCGCGCAAATCAGGATGATCGGCGTGGCCGCCCACACCCGCATAATGCCGATGGGCGGGCGTATCTCGCCCGTGCGGTTCGCCGAGGGAACCGTCAGAGGTTCTTCGCCATCGCCTGGCGCGGCCATTCGTCGAGTCCGAGGTCGCGCTCGTGCTGTCGTGCTGCAGCCAGCTCAGGCGGCAGGTCGGCCGCAGGCAGGGTGCTCCACCC
>JBEKJP010000321.1:0-3663 GCA_050011155.1 Streptosporangiaceae bacterium | reverse complement strand
ACGTACATGTACGGCATCCAGTCGGAGTTCAGGATCGGCGGGTAGGCGATCACGAAGACGGCGAAGACGGCCAGGCAGGCCGCGGCGCCGCGGACCGAGCGGGTCCACCCGTAGACGACTCCGGTCGCCAACGCGACGAACGCGCAGGCCAGCGCGAACACGGACAGCATGTGCGCGTTCCAGGCCGTCGGCACCAGGTGCAGCGCGTCCTGGAACAGGTACTCACCCAGGGCCTGCACGTACATGTATGCGGGCCCGGGATGGTTGAAGTGCTCCCTGGAATAGTTGCCGACCAGCAGGGTGAAGTGCTTGGCCTGCTCGATCAGGATCGAGTTGGCACCCCCGTCGCCCTGCTCGTACAGGCGGGTGGTGAACAGGAAGCGGTTCCGCACGCAAAGCAGGGCGAACAGGACGGCGAAGGGCACCGCCCAGACCCACCACGGCCGGCGGCCCACCGATGACGGTGCATCCGGGGACCGTGTATCCGCCGTTCCCTGGTCCGGGTCGGTACCGACCGCCATGGTCAGATGGTTCCGGCCTTGACGGCCGCGTCGATCCAGGGGATGACCTCGTCGAGCATCTGGTCGAGGGTGGTGGCGGCCTCGAAGCCCAGGATCTTCTTGGCCTTCTCGGTGTCGGGCACCCGGCGCTGGACGTCGTACTGGAACGGATCGTCGTGGACGAGTCGCAGCGGGACGGCCTCGCCCTTGACCTTGCGCCAGATGAGCTCGGCTAGCTGCCGCACGGTGGTGCTCTCCGCCGTCGACAGGTTGAAATCCTCGTTGAGGGCGTCCTCGTGCTCCATCGCGGTCACCACCCCGGCGGCGAGGTCGCCGCCGTAGGTGTAATGCCGTACCTGGTCCCCGGAGCCGAGGATGTGCAGCGGATCCTGCCCCTTGAGCACCTTCTGCACGAGGTCGGGGACCACATGGCTCATCGCGAGCTCGACGTTCCCGGACAGGATCTCCTGGTCGCCGAGAGCCCGGCTCTCGCCGATGCCCACGCAGTTGAACGGGCGCACGAGCGTGTAGGGCAGTTTGTACTGTTCCCAGGCGGCCCGGGCGAAGTACTCCACCGCCAGCTTCTGGAAGCCGTAGGACGACAGCGGCGGCGGTATCTCCCGCTGCTGCCCCTCGTAGGACGGCCACTCGTCGGCGCTCTCGAAGACCATCGAGGACGACAGGTAGGTGACCTTCCGCAGCCGGCCGCCCCGGTGCGCCGCGATCGCGGCGTCGCAGGACGAGGCGATGATCCGCTCGTTGGTCGCGAGCAGGTCGTAGGCGTAGGTGTGGAAGTAGGAGATACCGCCGATCATGGCCGCGCCGGCGATGAAGTGGTCGCAGTCGGCCAGCAGCTCGGTCATCAGCGCGACGTCCCTGGCGTCGCCCTCGACCAGACGGTAATGCGGGTTGTCGTCGTAGGACTTCCTGACCCTGCCGTACTTGGAGAAGTCGTCGACTCCGATGACCGCGTAGCCGCGCTTCAGCAGCTCTTCGACCACGTACCCGCCGATGAAGCCAGCCGACCCGCTGACCAGCACCTGCTGCATCAGGACTCCTGTCCTTCCGGTTGCTCACGTTGATGACCAGTGCCGTGCTGCCGCATCTGATCGGGGGTCAGCTGCGGTCCGAACGCGAAACGATACCAGCGGAGGTAGCTCGGCACCCATTTCGCGATCTTGAAGTTCGACACCCCCGCCTGCCGGTCCAGCCAGATGGTGGGGATCTCCGCCACCGGCAGCCGCAGCCGCTTGGCCTTGGCGGTCAGCTCGATCCCGATCTCGAACCCGTCCCTGGATTCGATGCCGACCTGCCGGACGAACTCGGTGGAGTAGGCCTTGAACGAGTTGGTGGCGTCCCTGGTGCCGACGTGGGCGAACGTCCGCAGCGAGCGCCCGGCCAGCCGGGACATCGCGCCCTTGAGGACCGGGCCGCCGACCTGCTGGCCGCCGGGCATGTACCGGGACGCCGCGGCCACCGCGACCCCCCGCTCGACCAGCCGGACCAGCTCGTCGATCTGCCTGGCGTCGTCGCACCCGTCGGCCATGGTGACCACGACCACCGGCGCCTCGGCGGCGTCTATCCCGAACCTGACGGCGTTGGCCGGCCCCCGGCCATAGGTGTTGACCAGGCAGCGCAGCCGGGGTTCCTTCTGCGCGTACTCCTCGGTCACCGGGACGGTCGTGTCGTCGGCCGAGTCGACGACCACGAGCACCTCGGACGGCAGCCGGACCGACTCGAACAGCCGGTCCAGCACCCCGACGACGCTGTCCCCCTCGTTGTAGGCGGGTATCACCACCGAGACACGAGGGCGCTCGGTCATATGCGAACCCCCTCGCCCAGCACGTCCCAGATGTCGGCGGCGGGCTTCTCGATCGCCAGGTCCCGGTACTCCGGGTGAGGCGCCCCCACCACCAGCAGGTCCGAGCGGGCCAGAACCTCGTCCAGCGGCAGCAGGCCGGGGTCGACGGTCACGTACGGGTCGGTGCACAGGACCGTGTCCGCCTTGAACTCGAGGATCCGCTTGAGCTTGTAGGAAAGGCTCGACCTGATGTCGTCGGAGCCTCCCTTGAACGCCATGCCCAGGATCCCGACGGTCATCGAGGCCAGGTCGAACCGCCCCTCCAGCCGGTGCACCACGTACAGCGGCAGGCCCTCGTTGACCGCCATCGCCGCGTGGCCGAGCGGGAAGTTGTTGTGGTTGAAGGCGGCGAGCTGCATCGTGTCCTTGAACAGGCACGGCCCGGCCGCGAAGCCCGCGGCGGGCATGTCCGCGGCCCGCGGGTAGTCCTCGGCCAGCCCGCGCCGGATCCGGTCGAAGTCCAGGCCCTGCTCGTTGGCCATCATGTAGAGCTGGTTGGCGGTGGCGAACTTGATGTAGCGCCAGACGTTGGTGAACAGCTTGGCCAGCTCGGCCTCCTCCGGCGACATCACCACGAGCTTGCTGGTCAGCCGGCCGAACAGCGCGGAGGCGCGCTTCGCCCCGGCCGGCGTGCGCGAGGAGACGATCTGCGGCAGCTCGAACAGCTCGGTCATCGCCTTGCCCTCGGCGATCCGCTCCGGGCAGAAGGCGACGTCTATCTGCCGTCCCAGCTTCGCCATCATCTTCTCGACCAGCGCCGTCACCCCGGGGAACACGGTGCTGCGCAGCACGAGGAGCTGCCCGTCGGTGAGGAAGTCCGAGCAGCCGCCGAGCGCCTTGGTGATGGCCGTCTGCTTGGGGTTCAGGTGCTCGTCGACCGGTGTGCCGATGACCACGACCACGTTCTCCGCCGTGGCCACGATGGCCGGATCGGCCGAGGCCACCAGGCGCCCGGCGGCGAGCACCCGGTGCAGAACCTCATCCGCGCCGGGCTCGGCGAAGGGCAGGCGGCCCGAGTTGACCGTGGCGACCGCTGATTCGCTCACGTCGTAGATGCCAACCTGGGCTCCCCGGTCCGCGAACGCGAGTGCGAGCGGCAAGCCGACGTGCCCGCCTCCCCCGATGACGATCACGTCTCGGCGTACCTGATCAGGCAAACTGGTCAACGCGTGTACCTCCGGCTTATACGACAGGCCTCCGGGGGCCCCAAGGGGCGCCGAACGTGGCCCCCCGTCACGTATCTGGCGCTTCACCTTACCGCCCCGCCCGCCGGGTTACCGGCCTTGTTATCCCTCCGTCGCC
>JBEKJP010000320.1:0-3667 GCA_050011155.1 Streptosporangiaceae bacterium | reverse complement strand
CCGCGCCTGCTCCACCTGGCCGGCCCGCGGACCGGCTGCGGACCTCGCGACCGGGGCAGCGACCCCGGACCGGGCTGCAGGGCCAGACCGGACCCGTCCTCCCGCGCGGCGGTCCCGGTCCGCCTGCGGTCCGTCGTGGTCCCCGCCGGACCGTGCCAGGGACCAGGACGCAATCTGGTCCTCCGGTCCCGAAGGCGGGCGCCCGGCGGCAGCGTCGGCGAGCAGCATGTGCGCCAGCGTGGTCCCCATGGCCAGGACCAGGACCGGCAGGCAGGACACGATCATGGTGACGGGCCACGGTGCCCGCGCCGCCCCGGCCTGGGCCAGCAGGTGGTAGGCGACTTGCCCGGCCATGCCGAGCGCGAAGGAGCAGATCGCGGACCACTTCGCGAACCGGCGGGTCCGGCCGCTGATCGAGTGCTCGCCGGACAGCCAGGCGCGCAGCGCGTACGCGGCGTACGCCTCCACGCCGACGGGCAGGGTAATGGACGTATCCAGGTGCAGCGACGGCCAGATGCCCGGCAGCGGGGAGACCAGCCCGAACCCGGTCTTCTGCGCGATGCCGACCCACCCGGACCACACCTCGGCCGCGGCCGGGGCAGCCAGGACCAGCAGCGGCCAGGACCGGACAGCCCTGGTGCCGCAGGAGACCGCGGCGGACCGGTCCCCTCCGGCTGGTCCGGTGGTCCGGGCAGCAGGCGGACCACCTAGCCCAAGATCCGTGACGGCGCCTGGGTAGTTCATGCCCGCGGTAACTGCGGCCATGGCGGTCACCACCCGTCCTGCGCGGCGAGCGGGTGGGGTTCCCCGGTCAGCGCGGCCAGGGCGGTGGCCACCTCGTGGGTGGTAGCGCGGACGTAGGTCGCCGTCGCGCCCGTGTCGCCGCCGCTGTCGGTGTGGCCCGCGTAGGCCTTGGCGACGGCGTAGCCGAAGTTCCGCTAACTGGTAGGGAGCGGATTACCAACCATGTTGAGTACCTCTGAGATGGGCCGGAGTGCGGTGAGGTATTCGTCAGGTCTGGTGAGGACGGCGGGCTAGCTCGGCTGCATAGCCGGACCAGTCACCTCCGGCTTGGTGCATCCACTTGGCGGCGGTCGTCTGGTGCAGGCCGAGGAGGTCAGCGAGGACCGCGGCGGGGAGGCGGGCGGCGAGGTCGAGCAGAGCGGCACGTCGGCCGGTCTGGGCGTAGATGCCGAGGGCCCGCAGGCGTTCGCCGAGCGTGCCGGGGGTGATGGGGCGTCCGGGCAGGTGCCCGGGGAACAGCCAGGCGGTCTGCTGCGGGGAGCCGACGCCCCGGTGGCTGCGGCCGTCGCTGATCAGCTGGAGCACGGCGTCGGCGAGCGGGCCGGGGACGGGCGTGTCGTGCCGGCCGAGCCGGATGAGCGTCTGGTCGTCGCGGCGGGTGATCTGGCTGGTGGTCATGGCGGCGATGCGGGACAGCGGCTGGCCGTAGAGCAGGAGCAGGCATCCGGCGACCCGGTCGGTGGGCTCGAGCGTGGGGTCGTGCAGCAGCCGGGTGGCTAGCGCCCACCGCTGGTCCTGGCTGATGGCAGGGCCGGTCGCGCGTGGCGGCGCGGGTATCGTCAGCCGCTGGCAGTGGCGGCGTGAGGCAGCCCAGGCCAGGAAGTCCCTGGCCTGGCAGGCTGAGGGCCCGGTGTTCAGCCATTGGTCGACGTCGGCTTGCCCGCAGGTGGCGAGCGTGATGCCGTGGCTGCGGAGCCAGATGAGGAAGCTGGCGGCGGCGCGGATGTTGTTGCGGGCGTGCGCGGTGGGGGTGCGCGGACGGGAGGTTTCCGCGGCGCTGGCGCGCAGCCGGCGCATGACCTGCCAGGTGGCGTAGGCCTGCACCAGGCGCCGGTCGGCGGGCGGTTCGATCGCCTCCAGGGTCTCGGCGAGCCATTGCCCGGCACGGGCGAGTTCCTCGTCGCGGTGCGGTAGCGCCCCGGCGGCGGTGAGCATGTGCCGCAGGTAATCGGCGGCTCGCCGGTGGGGGTGGGCGTCCAGTGCGTCGTGGCTGATGGCCAGCCGGCCGGCGGCCACGTCGGCGAGCAGGCCGGCCCCGGCGCCCTTGCGCAGCCAGTTCAGCGCGCTGCGCGGCTGGCGGGCGGCGGCGACCGCGTCGAACACGCCGCCTAGCTGCGCCGGGATGATCCCGGTCCCGGCCGACAGCAGCTGGCGGGCGCGGCGGCGCAGGCTGCACCGGCCGCAGCGGCCTTTCTCGTAGAGCTTGTCTTCGGTCCCGCAGTCCGTGCAGGCGTGGGTGACCGGGAGTCCGGCGCAGTCCGCGCAGGTGTCAGCGGCCGGGCCGGGCGGGACGACCAGCCGCCGCTGCTGCCCGCAGCGCGCGCACGGCCCCCGGTGCTGCAGGGCCGCGCGGTAGCACGGGTCGCAAACCGGTCCCTCCGGCCAGCGGGCTTCCGGCGGCCGGTCCTGCCCGCAGCGCGCGCAGGCGGCGGTGGCCCGTGGTGAGCACGAGGGGCAGATCGGCTGGCTGGTCGCCGCGTGGGCGCACGGGCGCCACTGGTGGCATCTGCTGCAGATGGCTTCGGGCGGCCGGTAGCAGCTGGTGCAGGTGCCCGGCTGCCCATCCCGGCCGCGCGCCGCGACCGGCGCGGTCTTCCCGCACGTGCCGCATGCGCGGTGGCGGCGCGGGTCATCCCGGCGGCGGCAGACCTCGCAGACCGCCCGGCCGTGCTCGTCGAACCCGGCCGCCGGCTTGGCCTTGCCGCAGGTGGCGCAGGGCCTGGCCAGCTGCCAGGCGCGGCACCGCTGGCACACTGCGCCGCCGTCACCGCGGAACAGCGGCTTGCCGGCCCGGCCGCAGGCCGTGCACGCCGGGGATGGCCAGGACGGCGGAGCCGCGGGCGATCAGCTCGAGGGCCAGCCGCCCGGCGACCGGCGGCGCTCCGGCCCTCAGCGCTGCGGGATCGGCGGTCAGCGCGTCCGCGAGGTTCCGCAGGGCCTGCCCGCCCGGGGCGGCCGCGTCGACCGCGGCCTCGATCACCGCTGCGGGCAGTGACGGGTCGACCGCCGCGACCGCCGCGACCACCGTCTCCCGGCGGCAGCGGGGGCACGGCCGGCTGCCGGGCGGCCAGGCCAGCTCGTGCCCGGCCGGGCAGTGACCGGCCACGGCCGCTACCCGCGGGCGGTGCCGGTCACCCGGGCACGCACCGGCAGGGGCAGCGGCCCGTCGCCCGTTGCGGCGGGCCCGGCGGCCGCCACGCCGCCGGCAGCAGTGACAGGCTCGACCAGATCGCCGGGCTGGCAGCCCAGGATGTCGCACAGCGCCGCCAGCGTGGCCAGGCTGAGCCGCTCCGGGACGCCGGTGACCAGCCGGTAGACCTGCTCGCGGGACAGCACGACACCGCGCTCGGCCAGCAGCGGCCGCAGCTGCGTGGTGGCGTACATGTCCTGCTCGGCCATCAGCCGCCGCAGGTGCCACCGGTAGCCGATCGTCCTGGCCATTACCTGCCGTCCTCTCCGCCGAACGCGCGGGCCAGCGCGGAGCGCAGCATCCGGTTCCGCGCATCTTGCCCGACCGTCGTATACGTGGCCGTCGTCGACGCCCACGAGTGCCCCGCCTGCTGCTGCACGAACAGCGGATCAGCGCCGTCCTCGATCAGGTGCGAGACATACGAATGCCGCAGGCAGTGCACCGACAGCTCGC
>JBEKJP010000319.1:0-6052 GCA_050011155.1 Streptosporangiaceae bacterium | reverse complement strand
GTCGACATCCCTGACCGCTTGCACCTGCCCGAAATGCTTCCTGACGTCCTTCAGTTCAACGGCCAGCGGGACAGCACCTGTCATCGCTCGAGTCTGGCAGTCCCGGGTTAGATACCGCTACTGACCGTGAGAATCAGCAACTAAACGCGGGCGTGGTTTAAGGGCTCGTGGCGCTGGGGGCGACGGGCCTGGTGGGCGGGGTTTCGGGTTTAGGCGGCGGGGGTGAGGGTGACGTCGAGGCCGAGGGCCTGGAGCTGGCGGACGTGGGCGCGGATCTTGCGGTCGCGGTCGCCGTGGCGTGCGTGCCAGTCGGGTCCGAGGTCGGCGAACCTGGCTTCGGGGTTGGCGAGGAGGTGCCAGATGATGACGAGGATGGACCTTGCGACGGCGCACCTGGCCCTCAGGGCGCCGATGCGGCGGGACAGGCGGCTGAGCCTTTCGCCGAGGAAGGTGGCGGTTCCGGCGGCGCCGGCGGCGGCCTGGGTGCAGTAGCCCTTGAGGTAGGCGTCGCCCTGGCCCTTGCCCGGCTTGCGGCTGCGGGGGCCGGACTGGCGGGCGACGGGGGCGAGGCCGGCCCAGGAGACCAGGTGGGCGGCGGTCGGGAACCGGGTCATGTCGAGGCCCGTTTCGGCGATGATGGCCATGGCGAGCTTGCGGCTGACGCCGGGGATCTCCGCGAGCCGGTCCGCTGCGGGCAGGGCGGCCGCGTCCGGGCCGGGATCGGCGGACGGGACGCCGTCGGCGCTGATTCCCCGGGCGGCGGGGATGGCGTCGAGAGCGGCCTCGATCTCGTCCTCGATCGCGGCGACCGTGCGGTCCAGGAGGGTGATGTGGTCCAGGTGGGCCCGGATCAGCATGGGGTGGTGGCCGCCGATCGCCATGCCGTCCAGGGACCTTTCGATGGCGGCGCGGCCGCCCTTGACGTGCGCGGCGGCCAGGGCGGCGAGGGCCTTCGGGTCGCGCTCGCCGTCGGCGAGGGCTTCCAGGATGGCGCGGGCCGTCTTGGTCCGGGCCAGTGACGAGACCGCGCTCGACAGCTTGACGAGGGCTCCCTCCAGGAGCTTTTCCATCCGCTGCCATTCCCGGGTGCGGTCGCGGACCAGCTGGAGCCGGGTGCGGGTCAGGTCGCGCAGCGCGCGGATCTCCGGCGGCGGCACGAATGAGGGGCGCAGCAGGCCCATCTCGGCGAGCCGGGCGATCCACTGGGCGTCGAGCCGGTCGGTCTTCGGACGGCCGGCCAGCTGCCGCGCGTGGGAGGAGTTCACCAGCTGCACGGCCAGCCCCGCGGCCTCCAGCAGGTAGAGGTCGGATGGGGAGCGCCGTTTTCCGGCGCTCCCCTCCTCAGAACCGTGCTTGCCGCTCGTCGCGGCACACGGCTCAGGCAGCCCGCGTGGGCGGTCAGGTGCGTGCAGTCTGCTGTTCCGTGCCGTCGCGTTCGCCGTCTGGGTGGCGGCGGGCGCAGTAGGCGTGCACGAGGCGGTGTTTCGTCCGGCCGGTGCTGGCGTCGGTGATGGCCTGGCGGGTCATCGCCTTGCGGACGGCCGCGTACCAGGTCTCCCACTGGCCGGGGGAGTCGGGCGCGCGGTCGGCGGACAGCAGCAGTTCCCGGCATAGCGGGCATAGTCCGTGCTGGTCCCGGAGGGCTTTCTGCCAGGTCGGGGCCAGTTGCGGGGGTTTCTGCTTGCGGCGCCGGTCGGCCCAGAACTGGGCCAGGGCAGGATCATAGGGTGAGTGCCTGCCGGGGACCGGCGCGTGCCGGACGATCTTGGTCCAGGCGTACTTGTGCAGGTAGGCGCCGGTTTCCCGGTCGCCGAAGACCCACCGGTTGCGCCTGCGGGTGTTGAACTGGCCGAAGTAGCGGGCGGTGACCCATCTCCGGCCCTTCTTGGGGTGCCTGCGGCGGGCCCACTTGTAGAGTTGCTGCCACAGGTAGTTGTCCAGTGACTGGAAGGATTTCTTGGACGCCCCGGACCGGTAGTAGTTCGCCTGGCCCCTGATGACCGGGTTCAGCGTGTAGATGACCTGGCTTTCAGGGTCGCCGCGCATGGCGCGCAGCTCGTCGGCGAGTCTCCGCCGGATCTTCTTCATCGCATCGCGGCTGGGCCTGGTGAGGGTCTTGCTGCCCTGGCTGGTCCGGTAGCGGCGTATGTTGAAGGAGAGGAAATCGAAGCCGTCGCTTACACGGCCGATCCGGGTCTTCTCCCTGTTGAGGGACAGGCCCCTTTCCTTCAGCCATATGCTGAGCTTTCCCTGGACCGTCTCCGCTTGCTGGCGGCTGTGGCACAGTGCCACGAAATCATCCGCGTAGACTATTACGGTCGGGCAGCCTGGCCTCACGTGGCCGTCCGGGTTATACTTGACCCCGGCGGCCTCTTCCATTCCTTGCAGCGCGATGTTCAATAGCAGCGGAGAAATTACGCCGCCTTGAGGGGTTCCCTCCTCGGTCGGCGAGTACCGGCCTTTATCGACAACTCCTGCTTTCAGCCAGGCGCGGACTTGTTCCCTGGCGGGGAATGTCCCGAGGCGTTCCAGCAGGAAGTTGTGGTCGATTTTGTCGAATGCGGATTTCAGGTCAGCGTCGAGAACCCACCTCCGTTTCGCGCCTTTCGGCGCGATGGCCCTGTGAATCATCACGATCGCGTCCTGGCATCCGCGGCCCGGCCGGAAACCGTACTGCTTCTGGTCCAGCCGGGCTTCCCACTCGGGTTCCAGCGCGCTGCGCACCCGCTGTTGCTGAGCGCGATCTGCGATAACGGGAATTCCGAGCGGGCGTTCTTTTCCGCCTTTCTTCGGTATGTACACCCGCCGCACCGGGAGCGTCCGGCCGGGCCCGCCCTGGCGGTGCAGCCGCATCGCCAGGCTCGCCCGGTCCCCGGAGGTCAGCGCGACCTGCCTGTCGACGCCGGGAGTACGGCGGCCAGCGTTATGCTGCGTGACCCGGCGCACGCTGACAAGCGTGTTAGCCCGGCTGCGCAGCAGCAGTTTCTGCAGGTTGCGAACCTGTTTCCGGTTGCCTTCCTGCTCCGCCTTGAAGATCCGCTGCTGTAGTCGCCGTACCTGCTCTTCCTGGTGCCGCCAGTCGATGGCATCCCAGTCGGGCAGGTCCTCAGGTCCGTTCACCGCGCTGCCATCGTCCGCGAGCTCAGCCATGACGGCTGTCGCATCCGGCACCGCGACGCCCAACTTGCCCATATGGTTCCAGCGCTCCGTTAGCTCTGATTCGTCAAAGGGCCACCCGGCTCACGTCAGCTCCCTTTCGGGCCCAGGCACGAGACCTGGTATGCGGCCAGTTATACGGAAGCGACCGCACTTGGAGGGCCCGGTCATGTGCTCCTGCTTTCCTGCTGCCTTTCGGCTGCCGCCATTTGCTTCTTGGCCGTCCTGTTCCCGCCGCAGGTATCCGCTTCCCTCGCGGTCCGCCTATCAGCGAGATATTCTCACCGAACTGCGACGGGGTTTCCATGTTCCGCACTGCTGAGATGCGACCGGTGTCGGGCGCCTCCTTTACTCCGGGACCGTGGTGCTCTCGTGGCTGTCATATGGACTCCAGCCACCACTGCCGCCTCCCAGCGGCGGGTCCTTTCCGCCTCCCAGCGGCGGGTCCTTTTCCCCCGGCGCTGCTTCCATCTTCCGGGGTTCTGGCTAACGGAGCTTGCAGAGATTCACTCTCGTTCACCCTTTCCGGTCTTTCCCTTGCCTGTGACCAGCGGATGGAACGCCGGCCCTTGGGCTTTCTCCCGGGCTTCACACCCCGCCGTTACCAGCGACGCATGCCAGGAGCGGGAACGGGCGCTGAGCACTCGCCCGGATTCAACTGCCGATCAATCGGCCCTCCATTCCAGTTATCTCACTCAGACAGTGCGACCTCATGTCGCACCCATATGCGCCAGTAGTCCGAGGTGGATTCCATGACGACGAGCTCGACCCCGTCGGCGATCAGCCGGCCTGCCAGGTCCAGGATCTCCCTGGCCTGCGCGGGGACCTCCTCCACCCGCGACGCGCGACGGCCGCCGTCGCGCTGCGGGGGGAGCCGGGTGCAGACGTCGGCCTTCGCCTTCGCGACGTCGATCCCGGCGACCCGCTCGTGCCGGAGCTGGTAGTCCTCGTCTTCCACGAGCTGAGCGGGAATCTTCCGCGCCCTCGCGTTGCCCATCCGGGCCTCCTATGCTTTGAACTGGCAGAAGGCGGGCTGCCCGGGGGCCCCGGTCAGCTGGCTCGGAGGCCGCGAATACTGACCGTCGTGCTCGAAAGGCGACAAGAGGCGACCCTCAGGTCAGGGCCCCGCGCCAGGCTAATTAACGGGCTCGCATCCCATAGGTACGCCGGCGTCACGGGCAGCCCGCGCCCATCCTTCCAGCCCCGCCCGGTGCCGCCGGATCAGCCCCCCGGCCGTGAACGGGCCACCCGCGCGGCGGGCGGCGCCCGCCGCCCCCGGCTGCGCCGGGACGGAACCGCGCCACGGAGCGGCAGCGACCCGCGCCAGCCGGCAGCCCGCAGCCCCGCGCTAAATTCTCAGGGCAGCGCGACCACCGGCCCCGGCGAGAAGGCTAATTACTAATTAGGACGTGCGGTGATCCTGCGGAGCGGTCCTGGCCGGCGCCCGCTGTCCGGGTGGCGCCGCTAGGAGGGCGGCTGGATGCTGGTGATGAATGCCGGGCAGGCGGCGGCGGGGCGGTCGCCAGTGAGGCGGCAGAGTCCGGCGGTGAGTGAGTCCGCCTCGGCGAGCAGGGCTGAGCCGAGGTCTGTACCCGGTTGCCGTAGCGCGGCGGCAAGCTGCCGCCACGACCTGCCCGTCATCAGCTGCGCGGGGATGAGACCCGAGCCGGCCTGGACAGCCTGGTTACCGAAGTCCAGGAACGGGGTCGCCCGGATCTTGTCGTACCGGGCGAAGAGGACCTGCTGGGCCGGCGTGAGCTGTTGCAGCTTGCGGTAGCTCTCGCGCGCCTCTGGGTTGGCCTTGGCGTTCACCAGGACGTTGGAGTACTGCTCGACGGGGACGAAGGACAGGTAGAGGCTGGCGTAGTGCGAGCCGTAGAAGGTCCAGCTGTCGATCGGCGCGATGTGCTCGAACTCCGGTGACCGGCTGGTGGTCAGGCCGGTGAACTGGCCGAACCGGCTGAGCGCGACGATCAGCGGCCAGTTCTCCATCGCGCAGTAGGGGCAGTACCCGGTGGCGACGTAGAGTACCTCGGGCTTGCCGCCGCGGGTGAGCGGCTGGCCGCTGACCGCGGTGATCACCCCGGCCCCGGGCGTCAGGGTCGAGGAGTACGGGATAGCCGGCAAGTCGGACGTAGGGAGGCTGGGCACCGACGTACCGAGGGGCACCGTCGTGACCTCGCGGATCAGCCCGGCCAGGGCCGGGTCTGTGCGCGAGCCCGCGGCGAGACGGACGGTAACCAGCGTGGCGGCGGTGACGAGCAGCGCGCCCGCGGCCGCGATCACCACGAGCCGGCGGCGGCGGGTCCCGGCGATGCCGCGAACAGAGGCCATCCCGGGGACGGCGGGGAAGCTGAACTGCCGGGATGCCTGCTCGATGACGTCCGCGTCGTCCTGCTCCGACATGGCGCTCCTAGGTCATGGGCTGGACGCCATCGTACTGTCTGCGCCCGGCCCTGCCAGGAGCTTCGGCGCCAGCAGGCGCAGGGGGAGCGGGAGGCTTCGCCTCGGGCGCGGCTGCCGGGGCCATAGTGCTCTGGACCCGATACCCCGTCGGCGGTATCAGAGCCTGGTCAGCTTGGCGAAGGGCGTCAGGATCCGTACTTGACGTGAACCGAAATCGACGACCAGGGCGGTGTCATCCTCTACGCCGATGACCCGGCCGAGGCCGTACTTATCGTGAGTCACCTGATCCTGCACGGCGAACTGGCCCACTGGCGGAGCTACGGGCGGGGCGAAGGGACTGGTGGGCAGGTAGCGCCGGGTCGCGGCGCGGGCAGGCTTCATTACTACCAGTATGCGCCCGCACCAGGACCAGAATCTGCCTGCAGGCCGCCCGCCACGGATTTCTCCGCCCTGCCCGGCCCCAGCCGGCATCGCCAGCGGGCGCGCTGTG
>JBEKJP010000318.1:0-5173 GCA_050011155.1 Streptosporangiaceae bacterium | reverse complement strand
CAGAGTCGGCAGGGAGGATGTGGATAGGGCTTCCGGCCCCGGCCCTGCTTGCGCGGTTTTGCGGTGGTTCGGGCGTAGGGTCGGGAGCCTGGGTCCGGCCTGACCTCCGAATCGGCTGACGCCCGTTCGGGCTGTCCTTCGAACGATTCGTCGGCCGGGCCCAGGTTCTTGTGGCACCCACCGGCACTGCCGACCTGATCTGCCCGTCCTTCGCGAGAGGCCGGGGTTCACAGGTCCGACGGCCAGCGGGTGCGTGCCACCCCCTTCAACCAGAGAAAAAAAGGGATGGCATGACCATCGTAGAAGACCGCCGGGCCATTACCGGCGGCGTGGACACCCATGCTGACACGCATGTGGCTGCCGCGCTGGATCCCATCGGGGGACTGCTCGGCGTACAGGAGTTCCCCGTCACTCCGGCCGGATATGCCCGCCTGCTCGGCTGGCTGGGCGGGTTCGGGACCGTCGCCTTGGTCGGGATCGAGGGCACCGGCAGCTACGGCGCCGGCCTGGCCCGCCACGTCACCGCGGCCGGCGTCCGGGTTGTCGAGGTGGACCGCTCTGACCGCCAGGACCGCCGCCGGCAGGGCAAGTCCGACCCGCTGGACGCGGTCAGCGCCGCTCGGGCCGCCCAGTCGGGCCGGGCCCGCGGCGCGCCCAAAGGCCGCGACGGCGCCGTGGAGGCGATCCGCGCGCTGATGGTCGCCAAGCGCAGCGCCCGCGCCGAGCGGACCCAGACCGTCAACCAGGCCCGGTCACTGCTCGTGACCGGCCCCGATGACTTGCGGGCGCGGTTCGCCGGGCATACCGTCGCCGCCCTGGTCAGCGGCATGGCGTCGCTGCGGCCCCGCCCGGGAAGTACCGTCGGCTACGCCACCCGCATCGCGCTGCGCGAGCTGGGACGGCGCGCGGAGTTCCTCGACGGGCAGATCGGCCGCCTGGACGAGCTCATCGTCCCGCTCGTCACCGCCCGTGCCCCGGGCCTGCTCGCTCTGCACGGCGTCGGCCCTGACACCGCCGCGCTGCTGCTGATCGCCGCCGGGGACCACCCTGAGCGGCTCCGCTCGGAGGCCGCCTGGGCGCACCTGTGCGCGGCCGCCCCGATCCCGGCCTCGTCGGGGAAGGTCACCCGTCACCGGCTCAACCCCGGCGGCAACCGCGAGGCCAACCACGCCCTGTGGCGGATCGTGATCACCCGGATGAGCAACCACCCTGTCACCCGCGTCTACGTGGAGCGGCGCACCGCCGAGGGCCTGTCGAAGACGGAGATCATCCGCTGCCTGAAGCGCTACGTCGCCCGCGAGGTCTACCGCCACCTGCGCGCCGCCGCCTAGCGCCCAAGACCCCGGGGACGGCCTGACCCGCAAATCGGCTGCCGCGCACGCTGGCCTTCGAACGATTCGTCGGCCGTCCCCGGACCCATCCCGGCCTGCTGGCCGCGTGACCTAATAAGCGGAGCGGCCCCTCCCTGTCTTGTCCGCACCCAGCAGACCGGTAAAAGCAATTCCCGTCCCAGCCTCGAAAACGACCAGCCATGCCAGCCTAAAGAGACCTTGACAAGACATAGGAGCATCGGTCAGCGGAGCCGCGAACGCCCGCCACGTGGCCACCTGCTCAGCCACCGCGACCGCCTCAGCATGGTCATCCAGCAGGCTCGGCTGCCGTTGCGTACCCCGGCCATCACCACGTGGCCGGGGTACGCGTTCCCCCGGAACGTCATCAGCCCCCGACAGAGCAGGATCTTCCCCCACCGCTTCCCCTTAAAGTCACGACCACTCCCTGTCCCTGTCCCGCGCCGCTATGGCGCCATCGTGCGCCTGGCGCCGTGCCTGTCCGGAACGCCCATCCCGCCGGCTATGCCACCTCCTGAAGGAGTCTGGGCAGATCCGGGATGACCCGGTCCTGGATCGCCTCCTGCTCACAAGAGCCGCCGTACATGGCGATCTCGGATGCGAGCAGGCGCAGCGCCAGCGGCCCGCGAGCCGCGAGTCTCGCCGCGATGGGCTTGTCCCTGGCGACCTGGTCGGGCTCCTGCCTGCGATGCGGCGTGGACTGCCACAGCTCAAGGTCCATCCCGACCGGCACGACATCGCGCTTCAGCTTCTGCGAGACGTCGTTGATGATGCCGATGCCGTCGGCATCGAGATCGCACCAGGCCGCGATGGGCAAGGGCTCCAAGTACGACAGCAGCGCGAGGACCCCGCGGCTCGTGTACCCCTGCGCCCAGACGCACAGCCAGCAGCCGGTGATCTCCGGCACCTTGCAGACTTCCTCGAACGTGTCCGAGTTCTCCACCAGCAGGATCCCGCCTGCCGTGCATGTGGTTACTCCTGCCGCGTGGATGCCCTTCGCGGGCACACTGATCCACGGCTCGGCGATTGCCGCGTTGGCGGCGACCCTGCCGAGCTCCCAGACGAGCGGTCCGCGGATCCTGATCTCGGTGTCTGCCTCCGACACGGCCTGGTCGAAGCTCACCCCGACCAGGTTTGAGAATGCCAGCTCACGTTCCGGAGTCCAGCTCTTCGAATTACGGAACGCCTTAGCGGCCACCGCCTTCGCCGTCAGCGGCTTTTTGCCGGAGTGCCGGTGCGGCCACCACACGGCCGCCGCCCTGATGACGTTCTCGTAGACGCTCCACGCCCTGGTCCGGGCGGCGGTAGCGCGCGGGGGACGCAGCGGGGAACCGGGCGCGCACGCGGCTAGGAGCAGCCGTTCCTGCTGGAGTTCATCGACCTGCCCCATCAGGCCGAGCAGCTCGTCCCGGAGATCGTCGGGATCCGGGCGGCCCGGAGGTCGGCGAGCAAGTCAGCGTGCTGCAGAGACCATGCGTGCGACCGACGCCATGAAGTCGGGCCTGCCAACTGGAGGATGTCGTCAACGTCGCAGCGCAGGACCACTCCCCCACACCGGACAAGAGCGATGGCCGTCTCCCGCGCCTTGTCCGGCCCCATGGCTTTCTCAACGGTGGCCCAGTCGCGTCGGCCAGCTTCGAGGGCGAAGATCAGGTCTCGCGCCGACAGTCCCTCGGGCGGCGCGAAGGCATCGGTCGGCCCGTCAGCAATCAGGTCCACCTCGTCTATCCTGAGCTGCCGGTGGCGGTCTCGCGGCAGCCCGCCTCACCGTCTCTGCGCGTCGGCACGGACACGGCAAGAACGCCACGAGGAAGGCCGCCGACCGGGACACGGACGCGGCCTTCACTCTCGCCAAGCAGCAGCTGCACGTTCCCTCCGTTCAAGGAATCCGGGCCGCACGGGGGTACCAAACCAGGTTAGATCACCAGCCTTCATCACACTACAAACTGAACAGGTCACTCCGGGTGCACGGCACCTGGTGTCCAGGTCCTGTTCACACCGGGTCGTACGGCACCCCGTCTTGCTTGAGTAGCGTGATCACCCGGTCCCGTTGGGTGGCATGCACAGCGAGAATCAGCAAGCGCTGTGCCCGTGATGCGCCCACGTACAGCACCCGCCGCAGCTCCGACGGCTTGTTCTGCTCCCAGTGGTCAAGGACGGTGTGCCCGTGGTCGTCTTCCAGCAGCTTGCGCGGCAAGACAACCACGACGCCCGGGAACTCGCGGCCTTTGGGTGGTGCCGGGATGGCGCTCGTGGATGCTGAGGACCAGGCGCAGGGCTGCCGGCTCGAGGGCGATGCCGGTCTCCTCTTTCGTCTCGCGGACGGCCGCGCTCAGGACGCTTTCGCCATCTTCGAGGTGGCCGCTGGGCAGGCAGAGCATGCCAGTCGCGTAGACGCTCCCGGCGCGGCGCAGGAGAAGGATCGTCCCCTTGCGCCGGAGGATCACGTGGACATCGACGATGCTGAGGTAGCGCTCGGTCATGATGGCACCTAACGAGAGCAAGGGGCTGATTCGGCTTAGTGTGGCTGGCGATGAAGGCCAGATGTTCTCGGCAACTGCAGAACATGGCGGCACGGCGGGCCGTGACGGTCCGCTCGGTCGCAGCGACAGAGCGGACAGGAGTGAAGGCACCCGGCTCAAGCTTCCTTCCACAATTGGCGGAGCGTGTCACGGCCGACCGCGACGAGTTCCGGGTCGGCGTTCTCGTGCCCGCGGGCGAGCGCGGTCAGAGCGTCGAGGGCACCGAGGTGCCAGGTGAGCCGGTCTTCTGCTGGGCTGGGCGGGCGCCCGTAGCCGCCGAGGAACGCGTCTCGCAAGTCTGGCCGACCTGGCCAGGTGCGGAACCGGAGACGAACGAGGTCGCGGGCGGGCAGGTCGATGCGCGCGTGCTCAAAGTCGATGACCGAGACGCCGCCAGGCGAGCCGGTCAGCCAGTTGCGGGGCTGGAAGTCTAGGTGGCAGGGACCGCCGGACGGGATGTCCGGCTGGCCGACGGCTGCCAGGTGGTCCCGGATGATCGCTCTGTCATCCGGTGTCAGCAGCGGCGCGGCCCTGTCGGCCCAGTTGGTGGCCCGCTCGCGGAGCCAGTCGAGGTACCCGGGTAGGGCGGCCGACGGCTCGGCTTCGTGGAAGCGCCGCAGGAGCACGCCGGCCTGGCGGTACACGTCTGGCGTAAAGTCACTGGTTTCCGGGCTGGCGCCGGGTAGTGCGGAGGTGGCGATGATCATCGCCGCGTCGTCTACCGCGATGAGGACGGGCGCGGACGGGCCGAGCGCTGTGGTCCAGTGGCGCTAGGCGTGGACCTCCCGCTTGTGCAGGGTCCTGTTCAGGTGCTGCTTGACCACGAACTCCTCGCCGGACGCGGTCTCGACCCGGATGACCGCCTCTGTCAGGACGGCGATCAGCTCGCAGGGGCCGAGCAGTCCAGCGGCGGCCTGCTGAAGGCTGACGGGGTCGGTCATGACCTGGTGCCCAGGTGTCGGGTGTCGTTGTGGGCAGCGAGTATCCATAGTTCCTGGCCGAGGCGGTTCCGGTTCATGTGCCAGCGGGAGAGGGCCGCGTGTCTGGTCTCGAACCCGGCCCGGGTACTGAAGCCGGGGGGAAGGCCGAGGAAGAGCATGGCGGCGGCGTCGGTGGTCTCGCCGTGTCCCGCGATCAGGATGCGCTGCCCGTGGTGGCGCTGGACGATGTCAGCCAGGGTCGCGCTAGCGCGGGCGAGGTACTGGTTCCACGTCTCGGAGCCGGGGGCGTAGGGACGGCCGGGATCGGAGTGCGGCGGGCCGCCGAACGCGGTTTTGATCTCGTCCCAGGGGCGGCCGTCGG
>JBEKJP010000317.1:0-3795 GCA_050011155.1 Streptosporangiaceae bacterium | reverse complement strand
GACAACTACCGCAAGGACCCCGAGGCCGTCTCCCGGCTGACGCCGGAGCAGTACCGGGTCACCCAGAAGAGTGCCACCGAGCCGCCGTTCAGGAACGAGTTCTGGGACAACAAGGAGCCGGGCATCTACGTTGACGTCGTTTCGGGTGAGCCGCTGTTCGCCTCGACCGACAAGTACGACAGCCGCTCCGGCTGGCCGAGCTTCACGGTGCCGATCGAGCCGAGCCACGTGGTGGAGAAGAAGGATCGCAGCCTCTTCATGACCAGGACCGAGGTCCGGTCGGCGCACGGGGACAGCCACCTCGGGCACGTGTTCGACGACGGGCCTGCCGAGGCGGGTGGGCTGCGCTACTGCATCAACTCGGCCGCGCTGCGCTTCGTCCCGCTCGCGGACCTGGAGCGCGAGGGTTACGGCGAGTACCGCAAGCTGTTCGATCAGGCCGACCAGACCAGGAGTGCATCATGACCAACCAGACCGAGAAGGCCATCCTCGCCGGCGGCTGCTTCTGGGGAGTGCAGGACCTGATCCGCAAGCTCCCCGGCGTGATCTCCACCCGGGTCGGCTACACCGGCGGCGACGTGCCCAACGCGACCTACCGCAACCACCGCGGCCACGCCGAGGCCATCGAGATCCTCTTCGACCCGGAGAAGATCTCCTACCGGGACCTGCTGGAGTTCTTCTTCCAGATCCACGACCCAAGCACCCGTAACCGGCAGGGCAACGACATCGGGACCAGCTACCGCTCGGCGATCTTCTACACCAGCGACGAGCAGAAGCGCGTCGCCGAGGACACGATCGCCGATGTGGACGCCTCCGGGCTGTGGCCGGGCAAGGTCGTCACCGAGGTGACGCCGGCCGGGCCGTTCTGGGAGGCCGAGCCCGAGCACCAGGACTACCTGGAGCACTACCCCAACGGGTACACCTGCCACTTCGTCCGCCCGGGCTGGAAGCTGCCACACCGCGCCGACAAGGTGACCCAGGCCTGACGACCCGGGCCTGACCGCCCTGACCGCCCTGACCGCTTGCCGATCAGGCGGTCAGGACCGGGGGCAGCCCGGCCGGGGTCAGGGCCCCGTCGGTGTAGCTGACGGTGTTCGTCGCCAGCGCCGGGATCCGCGGGCCCGGCAGCACGATGCCGGCCAGGTTGAGCGGGTCGGCGCCGGACAGCTCGATCCTCTGGCCGTCCCTGGGCCGTTTCCTGATCGCCAGGAGCATATCCATCGCGTCCGGGTGGGCGAACTGCTCGCCGCTGAACCCGGCCACGAAACGCCCGCCGGCCACCGTGCCGCGCGCTTCCATCCGCCGCAGCGCCCACAGTAGCTCCCGCCACGGAACGGCGAGGTTCTCTCTGGTCAGCAGATCGTAGAACACCACGCCCCAGCGCGCGGCGAGCTGCTCCGCGACAGCCTCGGCCAACTCGTCGGGGTCGCAGTCGGGCGCGGCGTCGGGCAGCAGCGACCACCGGCCCGCCGCGGCCGAGCGGAGCTGGCTGCCGCGGCGGAGCCGATGCCGGCCCGGCGCATTCTGCATGGTCCGGCGGGCGAACAGGGACCGGACGGCCCGGAAGCCATCCGCGGTGATCAGGCCCCGGGCCACGCCGTCCCACAGCGCCTCTTCGACCTGGGTGGGTAGCTGCCCGGTGGCCAGGGCCAGATCCGGCGGGAACAGTGCGCCGCGCTCCCGCAGCGCATCGAGCACGTCGCCGACGCGGCCTGGCCCTGGTTCGGCGGGGCGGTGTTCGCCGCGGGCCGCCCGCAGCAGCCAGGGCAGGTCGTCGCGGATCGTCAGGGTGATCGGGGTGGCCCGGGACGGGGCCAGGCCGCCGCGGCGGGGCAGCTCGTCGTTCTCGCTGCGCACCGACAGCCGACCCCAGGCGATGCCGCCGTCCAGGCACGCCTCGTCCAGCCATTCCCTCCGGTACCCCGTCACCCGCGCGGGGAGGATGGCCTTTTCCCAGGCCCCGGCGGCGAGTTCGAACCCTTGCAGCTGCTCGACCACGGACAGGACCCCGCGGGTGCCCTCGCGCCTGGTGTCCGGCGTGACGTGCTGCCAGCGGAGCAGGAACCGGATGAAGTCCTGGGCCGTGACCGGCTCGGTCGCGTGCCGTTTCCGCTGCCGGGTGTACGCGTGGATCCGGGTCAGTACCCGCCGGGCACAGGATTCCTCGTCCCCGTCCGGGTCGGTGAAGCGGCCGCGCAGCGCGAAGCCCTCGTTCTCCAGCCGGATCAGCGCCAGGGTCACGTCCGCGTGCCGCAGCGCGGTGGCCCGGGCCAGGTCCCCGGCCGTGGACGGGCCCCGGACGTCCAGGTGGCCGCGGAGCATCTCGGCGGCAGCCGTCTCGGCGTCCATCGAGCGAGCCTGCGGGCTGCCCGCCGGGACCTGCAGGTCCGGGTAGAGCGGCTGCAGTACGGCCTGCCGTTCGGCGGCACACCACAGCGGGCTGCCGGCGTCCTGCCCGTCGCGGGCCTCCCCGTCCCCTGACCTGGGGATCTCGGCCGCGCGCCCGGCGGCGGCCAGCTCCTCGAGCCACGGCCGCCAGGCCGGCCGCGGCCGCAGGGCGAACAGCGTCATCAGCAGGTCGTGCAGCTCATCGGCATCCCGTGGCTGCGGCCGGACCTGGTCGGCGACCCGCTCGATCGCGCCGGGATCCAGCCTGGCCAGGTCGCGGGCTTCGACCGGCAGCCCGCGCGGGATCCGCACCTGCCGGCTCCGGCGGTTGGCCGCCTCGGTCTCGTCGTCCAGGTAGGTGAAGGGCTGCCCGTTCAGGATCTCGTGGGCCAGCACTGAGGGCTCGGTGGTGTCGCGGGTGATGACGGTGATCCGGCCGGTTTCGATTCCGTTGACTAGGTCCCGGAGCCCGTCGATGTCCATCGCCTCGTGCAGGCAGTCCGTCAGCGTCTGCCGGACCAGCGGATGGTCGGGGATCTCCAGCGGTCCGGGCGCCACGTTCTCCTGGCAGGCCGCCAGCGTGGGGAACACCGCGGCCATCAGGTCATCGGCTTCCATCCGCTGGATCGCGGGCGGGTTCTTGCGCCCGCCGCGCATCCGCAGGATGGTCAGCGACGTGTTCAGGTTCCACCGCCAGCGGGCCTGGAACAACGGCGAGGTAAGGACGGCCTGCCGGACGACCTGTTCGACCGTTTTGGAGGCCAGGAACTTCGGCACCCGGTCCAGCGGGAAGCTGTGCTGCGGTCCGAGCGACAGCAAGATGGCATTGTCGCTGGCGGCCGCCTGCAGCTCGAAGTCGAACGTGACGCAGAACCGCTTCCGCAAGGCCAGCCCGAACGCGCGGTTGACCCGGGCGCCGAACGGCGCGTGGCCGACCAGCTGCATTCCGCCAGCCTCGTCGAAGAAGCGTTCCAGGATGATGGCGTTCATGGTCGGCAGCGCCCCGAGCGCGGCCAGCCCGGCCCGCAGGTAGCCGACGATCATGTCGGCCGCGGCCCTGCCGATGCCGCATTCTTCCGCGAGCCAGGTTTTGGCCTCGGCGGGTTCTCGGTCCGCGACAGCCTGGCGCAGCGCCGAGACCTCCTCGGAAAGCTCCCTGGTGCGCCCGGGGGCCTCCCCCTGCCAGTGCGGCACCGAGGGCGGCGCGCCCTGGGCGTCCACCACCCGGACCGTGCCCGGTTCCACCCGGCGGATGCGCCAGGAGTGGGTGCCGAGCAGGAAGACGTCCCCCGGCCTGCTCTCGGTGGCCCATTCCTCGTGCACCGTGCCGACCGGAACCTCGTCCGGTTCGGCCACCACGCGGAAGTCACCGAGCTCGGGGATGGCCCCGCCCGAGGTCAGCGCGGC
>JBEKJP010000316.1:0-3890 GCA_050011155.1 Streptosporangiaceae bacterium | reverse complement strand
CGACAACGGACCCGGCTGGGCCGTGGTCCGGCTGCCCACAGCCGAGGAGGTCCTCGCCCTCGAACCCGACTTCTCCCTCATCCCGGCCGCGATGGTCGGCGCGATCGGCGCCTACCCCGCCGGGGCCGAGCACGCCTTCGAGCTGCGGACCTTCGCCCCCGGCGCCGGCGTCGCCGAAGACCCGGTGTGTGGCAGAATGAACGCCTCCGTCGGGCAATGGCTCACCGCCACCGGCGCCGCCCCCGCCGCCTACCGGGTCTCCCAGGGCGCACGCGTGGGCCGGGCCGGGACCGTCGAGATCACCGCCGATCCGGACGGCACCATCTGGGTCGGCGGCGCTGCCACCATCTGCATCCGCGGCGCCATCACCCTCTGACACATCCAGGCCCAGCGCGGACTTCGGTACCGGTGCGCAATCGGGCAGGGTATCGGTCCAGCGCGGGTGACGATCCGACATGCCCGGAAACTGGCAGATATGGGGAAATCATGTGTCCGAGGGGGACTTGAACCCCCATGCCGGTGCGATTTCCCCGGAACGGGGAAATCATAGAACGAAGGTAACACGAACGAGGTCAGCGTGGCCGACAATCCAGCGGCGTGTTCGATGGGCCGTCGGTGGCGCGCGGACGCGGCGTAGCGGCTCCGGCCCTGACACATGAATGTCACCCCCCGGCGACATAGGCATCGCGACCAGCCGCCGCCCGCTGACGGGCGGGCGTCTCGCCATCCTGGTAACCGGCCACGCTCTAGTATCGGCCCGGCAACAGCTGCATGCGGGAACGCACTTCAGCGTAAGCAGTCGGCGACCAGGGCTGTAACAGTCCGTTCTGGCGAATGGGGCCTGTCTCGTGGCAGGTTGTCGTAGCAGGCTGGGAGGAGGGGACCTGATGCGCGCGTATCTTGAACTACCACGGCGTTCCGGTGTTCTGGGCAGTGCGGGCGGGAGGGGTGATGGCTGGGGAAGCTGTGGCGCTAGTCGCTGACGCGACACCGTATGTGACGGCCGCTATAGGCGCCTACGGCGGAGCGGTGCTGGCAAAAGTACGGGATGACGCCGCCGACGCCACGGTCGGCGTCGGACGACGGCGGCTGCAGCGGGTATTCGGGCACCGGGCAGAAGCTGAGCCGCTGCCACAGCCGCTTGCTGCCTTGGCCGCTGACCTCGGCGACGCCGATGCACTCGGCATGCTGCGATGGACAATGCGGCAGGCACTGGAGACCGACGCCATGATGCTCACGGAGGTCAGGTCCATTCTCGCATCCGTCCCAGGCGTCACGGTCAGGCAGCACGTGCGCGCGGGCCGGGACGCTTACGTCGCCGGCCGGGATATGACCGTCAGCCGCCCGGCCGAGGAGCATAAGCCGTTAAGGCGCGGTTTGTGTTTGTCGAGGAATAAAGTAGCGAGAACAGCGTCGCTTCAGCGGGGGAGCCGCGCAGCTACAGTTCCGGCGTCAGCTGGAAGCACGTGGTCCCTGGTCGCCCTGAGACGCTTCGCCTGCTGGCTGCGCCAGCCCCATGCTCGCCGCAGGCACGGGACGTGCAGTTCAACGCAGATTGCTTGCTGCCGTAATGGTGTTCTGACGCAGACTGAGCGTCATACTGAGGTATTGATGCTCAGGTACCGGTCGTTGTCCGGGAGGACGGTTGTCTGGCGGTCAGGACGCGGAGCAGCCGCCCCGGCAGGAGATCCGCAGCGACCGGGATGCTTTCGCCGCCGGGCGTGACCTGACGATCAACAACTATTACGAAAGGCCAGAGCAGCATCCGGCTGGTACTCGACTTTCCGTACCTGAAAAGGCACTCATGGCCGGGTTTGGAGGGTCCGGCGGAAGCTATCTTCCCGGCCGCAGGGCGAGCCAGTGGAATCCCCTTGCCCTGGGAGTGCACCGGGCCATCCACGTGTCCGGCGAAGCGCAGGATGATCTTCCTGCGTTCGTGGTCCGTTCTCATGATCGCGTGCTGCGTGCCGAGGTGGCGTCGGCGGTTGCCGGCTCGAAGCTGGTCATGCTGGTCGGAGGTTCGTCAACCGGCAAGACCCGCAGCGCTGTGGAGGCGGTCCGCAGCGTGCTTCCTGACTGGCCCCTGTTCTACCCGCTGACGGCCTCGGAGCTGACGGCCCTGATCGCAGGAGGCCATGTTGGCGAGGGAACGATCCTGTGGCTCAACGAGTCCCAGGTGTACCTCGAGGGTAACGGCGGTGACGATGCGGCGGCAGCACTGCGCGGACTGCTGGCCAGCGCGCAGCCTCTGCTCACCATCGGCACGCTGTGGCCTGAGTACTGGCTGGCGTACATGCGGCCACCGGAATTCGGTGCACCCGATCCGTATCCCCAGGCGCGCCACCTGCTTGAAACGGCCATGAAGATCGACGTCCTAGACCATTTCACCAGCAGCGACCTGACGCAGGCACATGATCTCGCCGTAAGAGACCGGCGCCTTGCCATCGCCCTCGGCACCGGGCACGGTCACAAGGTGACGCAGGTTCTAGCAGGCGGCCCTGACCTCATCGACAGATGGCACAATGCCCCGACTCCGTACTGCCGGGCCGTCATCACCGCAGCGGTAGACGCCCGGCGGCTCGGTCACTTGAGCGTCCTGGCCCCTGAGGTGCTGCACGCGGCGGCCGCGGTCTACCTCGACGGGGCGCAGCGCGCCGCCGCGCCGCCCAGATGGTTCGCCGACGCGCTGTCGTATGCCTGCAGGACAGTCAAGGGCGCCATTGCCCCGCTGACAGCCACATCACAGGCCGTAGGACAGGTTGACGGGTATCTCCTGGCCGACTACCTCGACCAGCACGGCCGGACCAGCCGCCGCCACACCGCGGTTCCGGACGCACTGTGGACAGCCCTGGCATCTCACGTGCGCACAGGCGCGGACCTGAGCCGGCTAGGAACCGCAGCAGCCAACCGCGGCCGGTACCAGCAGGCCACCCTCCTCTGGAGTGCGGCCGGCCAGGACGGGGACATGAGCATGACCTTGCCCCTGCGACGCCTGCTAGCCCACGCCGGCCA
Organism: Streptosporangiaceae bacterium; assembly: GCA_050011155.1. Lineage (GTDB taxonomy): Bacteria > Actinomycetota > Actinomycetes > Streptosporangiales > Streptosporangiaceae > Palsa-504. Next base: position 878 of record JBEKJP010000316.1, on the reverse strand, counting down.
TCACGCCGAAGCAGAGCAAGCCCTCTGGCGTGCCGCCGGAGCAGGCAACCAGGAAGGGCTGACCCGTCTTACCGGAATGCTCAGGCGCGAGGGACGACACCAGGAACTGGAACACGTCTTGCGCCGCGCAGCTGCGGCGGGACACCATCAGGCAGCCCACGATCTCGCCGTCCTCCTCGCCCGGACCGGCCGGGCAGGCGAAGCAGTCCAGGTCATCCGGCAGGCCATCGCCGACGGGGACCAGCACGCCCAGAGCCTTCTGTCCATCTTGCTGAAGCGCACAGCGCCACCGAAGCGCGCAGAAGTTACCGGCCAGCCGAAAAAGCAGGGCGGCGGGAACACCGGAATACTAGCCGCAGCGCTGTCGGCGGCAGGGGCACCTGCTTCCGGCCGGAACGAGATACCCGGCGGCTCTGAGCGAGAAAACACCAGGACAGACGGCGCACCGCCACCCGGGCGGCGGAAGGCGACCCCTCGCTCCGGAAGTTTCAGGTCACGGGTCCCGCCGGGGGTGCGCGACCGCTGGGCTGCACTCGTCGAAGCCGCCTCGGGACGCGAAAAGGCACTGCAATCCAGAGGCACTGGCCATAGGAAACGTCGGCCCGACGACGCCATCCCCGGCCGGGAAGCCGAAACTCCGATGGCCTACTGGAAACGCCGTCAAGCACAGACAGAACAGTCCCTGCGCGACCTGATGCGCGCGGGTGATCCGGACGCCACGCGGGAACTGGCCGTCTTCTTGATCGCAACTGACAGAACCACCGAGGGCGAACAGATCCTCCGCACGGCCGCCTCTGCTGCCGGAGATGCCGCCAGCCTCAGGCTCCTCGCAGAGGTGCTCACTCAGACCGGACGTGTGCACGATGCAACGATGCTCG
>JBEKJP010000315.1:0-3897 GCA_050011155.1 Streptosporangiaceae bacterium | reverse complement strand
CGGTAGCCCGGATCCTCGTCGAACGGGTGGTTGACGCCGGTCTCCAGGGGCACGCCCAGTTCCCTGAGGTCCTCCTTGTCCCGCTCGAACATGCGCTTGAACAGGTCGTCCTGCTCCGGGTAGCCCGGCACGGCCGCGCGGATCTGCTCGGCCGTGAGGTAGCGCCCGGTCGAGAGCAGGCAGACGACAAGGCCGAGCAGCCGCTCAGTCTTGCGCTTGGACATGACCTTCCGCATCCCTCCGTGGGCCCTGGGGATAGTCCTAGGTTATTGTCTCGCGGACAGTGCCGCCTCGGGGGCAGCGAACCGTGACTAGAGTGCCGTGGTGATCACATGGCGGAACGGCACGGCCGGCGGGATACGCCGCGAGTGGACGGGCGCGGTCGAACTCGACGTCGCGGTGGACGCCGCACCCGGTGCCGTAGGGCAGATCCGGGCGCTGGCCTACCCGGCCCTGACCGGGCGGCCGCAGCCCGGTGACCGGGTGCTGCTCAACACCACGGCGCTCGACCTGGGCCTGGGCACCGGTGGGTACGCCCTGGTGATCGCGATCCCGGACCGGCTGCCGCCCGATCCCGCGCTGCCCGGGCACCTGGTCAAGGCCCGCTATTCCCCGCTTCAGGCCACCGTGCTCGGCGCGGACGAGCAGGGCTCACCGCACCACGACGTGCTGCGCGACGCGGACGACATCGGCGGGATGCCGGTCGTGGTGGCCGACCTGCATTCCGCTCTCCCGGCCGTCCTGGCCGGGGTCTTTTCCGCCGAACGGCCCGGCGTTCCCCTCCCCCCCGACGGTTCCCCGCCCCGAGTGGCCTACGTGATGCAGGACGGCGGAGCGCTGCCCGCCTGGTTCTCGCGGACCTGCGCGGCGCTCAAGGAGGCGGGCTGGCTGACCGGGACGGTGACGACCGGCCAGTCGTTCGGCGGTGATCTGGAGACGGTGACCGTGCACACCGGGCTGCTCGCCGCCCGGCACGTGCTCGGGGCCGACGTCACGGTGGTGGCGCAGGGGCCGGGCAACCTCGGCACCGGGACCCGGTGGGGGTTCTCCGGGGTGGCGGCGGGTGAGGCGGTCAACGCCGCCGCCGCGCTGGGCGGCCGCCCGGTGGCGTCGCTGCGGATCAGCGACGCGGACCCGCGCGAGCGGCACCAGGGCATCTCGCACCACAGCCTGACCGCCTACGGCCGGGTGGCGCTGGCGCGGGCCGACGTGGTGGTCCCCGAACTGGACGGGGACTTCGGGAAGCTGGTCACGGCGGCCGCGGCCGGGCTGGCCGGACGCCACAACGTCGTCACGGTGCCCGTCGAGGGGCTGGAGGCGGCGCTGAGCGCGGCTCCGGTGCGGCTGTCCACGATGGGCCGCGGCCTGGCCCAGGATCTCGCGTACTTCCTGGCCGCAGCGGCGGCCGGCCGGCACGCCGGCCGCCTGCTGCGGCGTCAGGCCCGTGGTTAGCAGGCGCTGGCTCAGCCCTGCTTGAGCGCGTCGAGGATGTCGACCACGAACACCAGGGTGTCCTTGCCGGTGATGCCCGCCTGGGACGCGCCGGCGCTGCCGTAACCCTCAGCCGGCGGGATGGAGATCATCACCCGGCTGCCCACGGTCTGGCCGGTCAGCCCCTTGTCCCAGCCGGGGATGACCTGCTCGGGCGATGCGCCGATGACGAAGCCGAACGGCGAGCCCGACGACCAGGAGGAGCCGAATACCTTCTTGGTCCGCCAGATGTAGCCGGTGTACTGGGCGACGATGTACTCGCCCTTGGTGACGGCCGGGCCCTTGCCCTTGAGCAGCGTCTTGGTCACCAGCGAGCTGGGCGGCGTGGCGGACGTGAAGGACAGGGTCGGCGCGGTGCCGGCCTTGGCGCTGACGGTGGGCAGGTTGCCGCCGCCGTTGGACACCTGCGCGCCGGTCGCGCTCGCGTTGTCGGCGTAGGACTTGACCACGTCGATGACGAACACCAGCCAGGTGCTGCCGGTCACCCCGATCTGCGAGTTACCCGAGGTGCCGTAGCCCTGGGCGGGCGGGATGACGGCGAGGACGCGGCTGCCGACCTTCTTGCCGACCAGCGCGGTCTCCAGGCCGGGCAGCATCTGCCCGCCGATCACCGTGGGGCTGCTGGTGTAGGTGCTGGCCTTCAGCGAAGAAGTCTTGCCCTGCCAGAAGTAGAGCACGAAGTTGGCGGCCAGGGCGTCGGCCTTGGTCAGCGCGGGGCCGGCGCCCTGGATCAGCGTCTTGACCGTGAGGTCGCTACCCGGCAGCGCCCCGGGGATGGTCACCTTGGGCGCCTTGCCGAACGCCCCGGTGGCGGTGACGGAAGAGTTCGGGCCCGTACCGCTCACGCTTCCGCCGGCGGCGGAGGCGGAGGCAGACGCGGACGCGGACGTCGAGGACGAGGAAGCGCTCGAGCTCGGCTTCGACGATCCGCAGCCCGCGAGGACTACGCAGGCCAGCAAGGGAACGGCAATGAGCGCTAGAAAGCGTCGCATGAAAAAACCTCAAAGGTGGTGGATGTCAGCCTCGCTAGCCTATAGGCAGGGCTGGGCGGCCGGGTCTCGCGACGGCCAGCCTGCAGCGAACTCCCAGGTTCGCCGGCGGCGGCCTTTCCTCGCGGAACGCGTCACGGCCAGGTCCGGGTTGGTACTTTATGAGTTTGCCGATCGGCTTCATAGGGATGGCTGGCGTCGAGGTGACCAGTTCGGGCGGGGAAGCGGCCGGGACGCTTGCCGTGCACGGCGGGTCCGGTCAGCGGGCTCGCAGCCGGGCCCGGGGCCGGGTGGCCTGGCGACGGTACCGGCGGCCGCTGGCCGTGATGGCCTGTCTCGGCGCGATCGGCGTCATGTACGTCGCCTACCTGAGCCAGTCACGATCTCTCGGCACCGACGCGGACGGCGCCAGCAACGTGCTCCAGGCCTGGGACATGCTGCACGGCAACCCGCTCCTGCGCGGCTGGTGGCTGTCCGACGTGTCGTTCTACACCACCGAACTGCCCGAGTACATGCTCACCGAGCTGGCTCGCGGCCTGAACCCCGCGGTCATCAACGCGGCCGGCGCGGCGACGTACACGGTGCTGGTCGCGCTGGCGGCACTGCTAGCCAAGGGCCGGGCCACCGGGCGGGCGGGGATGCTCCGGGTGCTGACCGCGGGCGGGATCATGCTGGCGCCCGGCCCCGGGTTCGGGGCGGCTAGCCTGCTCTCCTCGCCCGACCACACCGGCACCCAGATCCCGTTGCTGCTCACCTGGCTCGCGATCGACCGGCTAGGCGGCGACGGCGAAGGGAGCCCCCCTCCCCCCGCTGGATACCTGCCGTGGCTGGTGGGCGCGCTGCTGGCCTGGACGGAAGTGGCCGACCAGATGGCCATCTACGTGGGGAGCGTCCCGGTCATCGCCGTCTCGGTGATGCGGATCTGCGGCAGGCGCGGGTCGTGGCGGAGCGATGCGAGCCTGGCGGCGGCGGCGGCCGGCTCGGTGGTGCTCGCGCTGGCCGCCACCCGGCTTATCCGCCTGGCCGGCGGCTTCAGCGTCGCTCCGGTCAAGACCGCCTTCGCGGCGCCCGCCCAACTGCCTCACCATGCCTGGCTCACGCTGGAATCCGTGCTGACCCTGTTCGGCGCCGATTTCTCCCGGGCCGGGTCCGGACCCGGCCCGGCCTTCGCCGTGGCCCACCTGGCCGGCCTGGCCCTGGTCATCTGGGCCTGCGCCATCGCCGGCCGCCGCCTGCTGACCGGGCCCGGGCGGCTGGCCCCGCTGCTCTTCGCAGGCATCGCCGTCAACCTGGGCGCTTACCTGCTCAGCACGGAGGCGTTCGGCCTGGGATCGGCGCACGAGCTCGCGGCGGTGCTCCCGTTCGGCGCGGCACTGGCCGGGCGCCTCATCCCCGGGCGGCTTTTCTCCGGGCGGCT
>JBEKJP010000314.1:0-3941 GCA_050011155.1 Streptosporangiaceae bacterium | reverse complement strand
AATCGAACTCGTGCTCGCTGTGTGCGAGGAATCGAGTACGCGTTCGCCGACGAGATCACCGCGCTGATGTCAGGTGACCTCACGTTGGGTGCCCGCGAGGTCAGATTCCAGGTTCCCAGCTAGACCCTGCTGGGTGCCAATATTCGACCTGTCCCTGTGACCTGGGACGATAGGCGAGGCACCGTCGTGCGGCATGATGGTCAGCCGTGTCCCTGCGCCTGCTCTACGTGATATTTGTCCGGGTCTGCGGCTGGCTGGTCTTGCTCGGCCGCTCGTCAGCGTCCAAGAACGCAGAACTGCTCGTCTTGCGGCATGAAGTCGCCGTGCTGCGCCGCACCAGGCCCAGGCCCCGGCTCGACTGGGCCGATCGAGCCGTCATGGCCGCGCTGATCCGGCTCCTGCCCGGGAACCTGCGGATACACCGGCTAGTCCGAAGTTACTTGGCTGTGGTGCGCCAACCACGGCGCTGACCTGGGCCTTCGTCAGTTCCAAGGTCGTTTCTTCTGGCTACGGCCTGACCAGCGCAAACTTCCATCATGGTAGCCGGGCATGGTCGCGAATTTTCTGTGCAGAAAAACCTTGCCCTCTTCGACGTTCTCGCAGGTCAGGACGCAGATATCTACACATAGTGACGGTAACTTCGGTTTAGTGCGCCTGAAGCGCTCGTGATTTGTGGCGGAGCGCGCTTCGGCGGCGTTCGTCTGGTCCTTGGTTCCCGCAATGTTCCCAGGGATCACGCTGGTCCCAGGCGTCACGTTTCCTGGTACTCAGCGTGGATGATTTTGGCTTCGCGGATGATTGTGGGTACTGGGATGCACAAAACTTTCCACGGAACCCAAATCGTCCACGGTAAACGGAGAGCACTCTGCACGATTTGATACTTATGTCCATATATGGCAGGCGGGTGACCGGCTGGGTTGACCGCTAAGCGCACGATTGTGCGGAAGCCGCCATGAGTAGTGCGGGAAGTTTCCCAACTTTCGCCAGCAGAGCTGAGGCAGGCCGGCGGGTGGTGGTTAGACCAGACAGACGATCAGGAGGATCAGGGCGGGAATGATGAGGGCGGCGATCGCGGACCGGCTCCAGGTGCTCTTGAGTGGCTCGAGCCATCCGGTAGGCCCGAGCATTCCGGTGGCTGCGGTGGTAGGGGTGGTAGGGGTGGTAGGGGTGGTAGGGGTGGTAGGGGTGGTAGGGGTGGTAGGGGTGGTAGGGGTGGCTTCGGTGGTGGCGGGGTCCTTGGCCGGGTTGGTCCCGTTGTCGTGGGCGCGGTTGGCGGCGGCGAGCTCGACGGTGCCGGTGGCCCAGACGGTCTCGGCTCGAGCGGCGGTGGCGCGCTCGTTGAGCAGGCGGACGATCTTTTCCGCTTCGGCTTCAGCGGTGGAGGCGGGGGGACTGGTCGTGCCGCCGTCCGGCAGGCCGCCGTCGGGCAGGCCGCCGCCGGGCAGGCCGCGCCCTCCGGAGGGCCCGCCGAAGGCGCGCCGGGGGCGGGACCCGTGGCGCGCCTTCGCTTCCGCGGTGAGCTGGCGCCGCCGCGAGTAGTACACGGCCCAGGAGCTGATGACCTTGGTGTGCTTGCCGGGGCTGCCGGGCGTCCAGTCACAGTGCAGCCTGAGCAGGTCGGCCAGATCCACCTTGGTCACGCCCGCCCACCCGATCCGGTGATCGCGCAGTGGGTTCCTGACCGTTATCCCGGCGTCATCGGCGATGATCCGGGGCCGCTGCGCCGCGACGTAGGCGAAGCCGGTGGCCAGCAGCAACAGGGCCGCCGCGACCGCGGAGAAATGGTCGCGGCCCTGCACGGCCAGGTCGACCCAGTTGGCCACGGCGAACAGCAGCCACACCACCCAGACGACCGGGGCGGTCGGCGAGCGGAACATCTGGACCGTACTGTCAGCGCTGCCGCGGTTGCGGCCGCGTTTCTGGCCGCCCGCGGCCGGGCCGGGCGCGGTTCCGGGCCGCGCGCCTGGAGGAGTGCCGCGCCGCGGTGAGCTGCCTGAGGAAGAGGGTGAACCGCCTGACGGGGGGTTACCTGGCGGCTGGTTAGCTGCCATGCTGCCGGACTGCCATGCTGCCGCGCTTTCCACGATGAGCCCGCCGGGCGGGCGGACCCATCTAGGTTAACGGTCGTATAGGGGTGCGGCGAGACGGTGTGGCTCGGTGCGCGGTGTGGCCTGGGTGGGGTGTGGGTCAGGGGTTGGTGACGCCGGGGAGGGGCTGGGCGACGATCGCGCCGTCGTCCCACAGGGCGGTGACCGCTGTGGCCGCCATCACCCGGACGCCGACACCGATGGCGCGCTCGTCGACATCGAACGTCGGCTGGTGCAGGTCGTAGGACGCGGCCGAGCCGGGCACCCGGGTGCCGAGCCGGGCGAGCGCGCCGGGGACGGACTCCAGGTACCAGGCGAAGTCCTCGCCGCCGAGGCTCTGCGGCGTCTGCACGACCGAGCCCGCGCCCAGCACGCCGAGCGCCGCGGCGGAGATCATGGCCGTACTGGCCTGGTCGTTGACCGTGGGGGGCACGTAGCGCTGATAGCTGAACTCGGCGTTCAGTCCGTACGCGGAGGCCACCGAGTCGATGAGGCCCTTGAGCAGGTCGGGCGCCGAGTGCCAGGCCTCGTCGTTCAGGCAGCGCACGGTCCCTTCCACGACCCCGCTGTCGGGGATGGCATTGGCCGTGGTCCCCGCGCTGACCCGGCCCCAGACCACGCTGAGGCTGGACCGCGGATCGACCCGCCTGGACAGCGCCGCGGGCACCTCGGTGATGATCTTGCCGAGGCCGTACACCAGGTCCGCGGTCAGGTGCGGCCGGGCGGTGTGCCCGCCGGGCCCGGACACCCGGACCTCGATCTTGTCGCAGGCGGCAGTGATCGCGCCCGAGCGGACGCCGAGCTGGCCGGCGTCGAGCCGAGGGTCGCAGTGCAGGGCGAATATCCGTCCGACCGAGGCGATGCCGCCCGCCGCGAGCACATCAAGCGCTCCGCCGGCGGTCTCCTCGGCCGGCTGGAAGACCAGCCGGACCCGCCCGGGCAGCAGGCCCGCCGCGGCCTGGCCGGCCAGGAACAGGCCGGCGCCGAGCAGCACCGTGGCGTGCACGTCGTGGCCGCACGCGTGGCAGGCGCCCGGGACCGTGGAGCGGTAGGGGACGTCCTTCTCGTCCGTCATGGGCAGCGAGTCGATGTCGGCTCGCAGGGCCACCACGGCCCGTTCGGCGGAAGGGTTTTGCTCAGGGAAATTGGGGGGGACGATGTCCACGAGCAGGCCGGTGCCCTTGGGCAAGATCACCGGCCGGAGTCCCTCGGCGGCCAGCCGCAGCGCGATCCGGCGGGTGGTGCGGTGCTCGGCGTGGGCGAGTTCGGGGTACGCGTGCAGGTCGCGACGGAACTCGATCAGCTCGTCCTCGTGTCCGGCCAGGAACACGTCCAGATCCGCGCGCAGGTCATTGCCTGCCATGACCATCATCCCCCTGCCAGAATCTGTCCTCAGCGAACTCGCTCACCAGCGCGTCCACGACGCTGGTGAATTCCCCGGTACGAGCGTAGACGGCCCGCTGCCGTTCGTAGGAGGCGCCGTGCTCGAGCACGTCGCAGGCCACGGAAAGCTCGTCGGAGCAGCCGAGCCTGGCCGCTACCGGCTCAAGCTCAGCAATCAGCTCGTACAGCTCGTCGCGCAGCGGCGCCGTGGCACCGGCCTCGTCAGTAATCACGATCGCGTCCAGCCCGTACCGCGTCGCGCGCCACTTGTTGTCCTTGACCACCCAAGACGAGGGGGCGGGCAGCGTGTAGCCGCGGTCTAGCTGGAAGTCGAACAGCTGGACCAGGGACTGCGAAAGCGCCGCGACCATGCCCACTTCGCGCAGCGTCGGCACCCCGTCGAACATGCGGATCTCGACGGTACCGAAGTCCGGGTGCGGCCGGATGTCCCACCAGACCTCCTTAATGCTG
>JBEKJP010000313.1:0-3980 GCA_050011155.1 Streptosporangiaceae bacterium | reverse complement strand
CAGGGATTCGGCGATTTCGTATTCGGCCGCGTGCCCTACGAGCACGCGATCCGCGAGGCGGTTGAGACGCTCCGGCAATAGCCGGGGTCAGCCGTTCATGCCGCGAGGAGCCCGACTGATGATTTAACAGGCTGCGGGGAAACGCGGCCTGCTCGTGCTGGCAACCTTGGGCCGGGAAAGGCCTGGGCCGCCGCGGCCCCCTCAGCATCGAGATCCTCATCTGCCGCATATCGGGTGCCAGGTTCAGGCTGATGCAGTCGTCTCTGCGACTGGGCGCCGCATCAGCGCACTGCCGTCACCGAGTCAACGGAGATCTCGGCAGCGCGGCCTGGCGTCAGCCGGTGACCTTGACGATGAATGCGGTCAGGTTCGCCATCATCCGCTCGGCCTGCTCCTCCAGGGTGAGCTGCTCTGCTGGCCGGCCGCCGAGTCCCCGGACCGCCTTCTTGCCCCGCACGTACAAAGAGCAAGCGAGGTCGGTGCACAGGTAGTCGCCCACGCTGTTGCCCTGCTGGCCGGCCTTGCCGGTCCTCGGCGCGACCATCAAGGTGACTCCGCCAGTATGACTGGTCAGGCAGAACGAGCACATGCTGGTCTTCTTCTGCAGGGGACTGGGACCGGGGCAGCGCAGTACGATGGCCACCAGCCTGCCGTCAATCTCGGCCGCCAGGTAGGCCCGTTCGGGTGATTGCGGGTCCCGCCAGCCGAGGAAGTCCAGGTCTTCCCAGGGCTGCCCGGACAGGTTGCGCGGGATGCTCGCGCGTTTGGCCTCTCCCTTGCTGCAGTAATTACCCCGGCAGCGGCCTTATCCGTCCGCAGCCAGGCCTCGGATACCAGAAGAGCGCACGCGCCTCGGCGGCCACCTCCGCGCGGCTGCGCGGCTCGGCGCGCGGCCCGGCCTCGCGTTGTCCCGGCACGACCCAGCGAAGACCGCTGGCAAGCTCGCCACCCGTTCGGTCCGATCAGGGTCGCCCGCCGTCGCCCTGGCCGCACGCTCCAATGCGGGCCCCGGCGGCTGGCCGCAGATGACGGCCCGGAGCCGAGCCCGGTCCCGCTGGCCGTCCCGATACCAGCGGGGGACGGCGGCGAGCCGGCTGGCGCATTCCTGACCGGGGATGCCGCGGCCGACCCGGGCCGCGACCGCGTCGTCGACTTCGTGGGCCAGCGCGCAGTCTGGCCGGCGCTGGTCCATGGCGCGCAGGTCGGCGGTGAGCTCCGGGCCGGGGAACAGCACCTGCCACCCGGACGGCGCCACCACAGCCCTCCTGCACACGATCCGGAACGGGGAGTGCCTGTCAACACCACCTCATCGCGGCATGAGCGGATGTGGGACGAGGGTGGTTCAGACGAGATCTTGGGGGTGCAGCACGATGCGCCCGTGGGTCTTGCGGTCGGCCAGGGCCTGGTAGGCGTCGCGCACGGCGGTGAGCGGGTACGTTGCGGCGATGGGGATGTGCAGGTCGCCGGTAGCGGCGAGGGCGGCTAGCTCGGCCAGCGCCGGGGGGCCGCCGCCATCGGTCGTTCCGAGAGATCTGACGCCCTTCTCTTTCGCTCCGCGATAGTCGACGACGGTGTTGATGCGGTCTGCCGGAACGCCGAGGCTGATGGCGAGGTCGATGTAGCCGCCACCGACGGCGTCGATGAAGGCATCGGCTCGGTCGGTCGTGGCGAGGATCCGTTCCTGTTCGCCGTCGCCGTATCGGACAGGCTCGATGCCATGTTGCCGGAGCAGGTCGAAATGTGCGTCGCTGGTCAGGCCGATCACCGTCGCTCCGGCACGGAGCGCGAGCTGGGCGGCGGTGAACCCGACGCCGCCCGATGCGCCCGAGATCACGATGGTCTCGCCCGGCCGGGGTTCAACCGCCCGGATGGCACCGAGGCCCGCCATCGGTGTGGTACAGAGCGAGCCCGCCACGTCCCAGGACAGGGCTGGAGGCTTGCTCACTAGCTGGACTGCGGGGATGGCGACGAACTGGGCGTGGGCGTCCCAGCTCTGGAGCCTGCCCAGCACCGCGTCACCGACGGTGAAGCCGAGCACGTCGGCACCGACCGCAACGACTTCACCGGCGAGATCGCGACCCGGCGTGTACGAACTGCCGTGCAGCGCTGGCAGCGCCCCGGGGTTGAGCGCACCGGCCTCGACCCGCACCACCACCTCGCCCGGGCTGGCCACGGGCTCGGGGACGTCCGCGAGGTAAATCCCGTCGATGCCCGAAAAACGGTCATAGCGTACTGCTTTCATCATGTCTCCTAGTTTGCAGGTGATCCGGATCGGCCGGATCGCGCGCGAGGACGCTCGATCCAACCTGCAAGCTGCGGCTGTCCGTGCGGGCCGTCCTCGCCTTGTGCGCGCGCCGGGGCGGAACCGTGCAGGGGGCGGTGCCAGCCGCCGGCCGTACTTCAGGCGCTCAGCCGGAACTCCAGCGGCTCACCGGTCTCGACCAGGCTCTTGAGACTGGACAAGATCATCGGCCAGCCGGGCGTGACGGCCTTCAGCAGCGACCCGCCGGGATCAAGCCCCCGGTGACTGACCGTCAGCCGCGTCACCTGACCCATCGCGACAAGATCGAACCGCACGACCGATACGCACCCGCCGTTGATCTCAAGGTAATCGGCCAGCAGCCACTCACAGGTCAGCCGCCGCGGATCCTCCTCCCCGGCCGGGCCGGACGACATGCCGGACAGCCAGCCCGGGACCAGGGCAGGGTCAGCCAGGGCCTGGCAGACCCGCTGCGGCGCGGCGCGCAGGTAGATACCGAAGGCCAGACTCGTCATAACGAGCACCACCCCTGACGGTAGCTGGAGCACAACAAAGTCCTCATGCCCCTACAGCGCCAGGGATCGTCTCTCGTGTCACACCTGCGAGCCGGGGACCAGGATCCGCCAACCGCCGTTCGGCCTGTCGTCAGCTGCGGCCGTGCGGGATCGAGCGCATGACTGCGGCCATCTCGTCCGGGGCCAGGGCAGGCACTGGCAGCGGCGTCGTGCCGGCCCGGGCGGGCCGCAGGGCGTCGGTGAGCAGAACGAGGTATCGCCGCCACACCTGGGGCCTGACCTGCTCGGCGTAGCCGGCTGCCGAGGTGAGCATGAACTCGATGAACAGCATGTCGGTGGCGCGCAGGTCGGCGCGCAGCTTGCCGTCCCGCTGCGCCCGCTCGACCAAGGCGGTGATCAGCGGCTGCATCCGGGTCTTGGCGGCCCGCACTCGGTCCCGCCCGTAGGTGGCGAACATGAGGATCTCCCGCAGGCCGCGGTCGCCGCTCAGCAGCTCGCACGCCTGCTCGAGGAACCCGGTCAGGCCGGTCCACGAGTCCGGCTCGGCGAGTGCCTTGCCGGCGATGGCGGCCACCTGCCCGAGCCGCTCCTCGAACAGCGCCTCGACCAGCGACTCCTTATCCGGGAAGCGCCGGTAGACGGTGCCTACGCCGACCCCCGCGTGCCGCGCGACGTCGTCCAGGCTGGCCTGCAGCCCGCGCGTGGTGAAAACCTCGGCGGCGGCGCGCAGGATGCGCTGCCGGTTCTGCTCGGCGTCCCGGCGCAGCGGGCGCACCGGATGACATTGGTCCGGGTGGACCATGTTCCTCCCTGGTTCTTGCGACCGGAGGTTGCGCCTCCGCTTGACTCTAATGTACCGTGAATGAAGCGGAGATGGAACCTCCAGATAGGTGCGGCACGTGAGCGAAACAAGCGCAGGCACTCCTCGGCCGCCGGGCACGCCGGCCGCAGCGGCGGCGGGGCCCGGCTCCCGCCGGTGGCTGATCCTGGGCCTGGTCGGGCTCGCCCAGCTGATGATCGTGCTCGACCTGACGGTGATGAACATCGCCCTGCCGGACGCACAGCGAGCCCTGGGTTTCTCCGACGTGGACCGGCAGTGGGTCATTACCGCGTACGCGCTGACGTTCGGCAGCCTGCTGCTGTTCGGCGGACGGCTGGGCGACCTGTTCGGCCGCAAGCTGACGTTCATCACCGGGCTGGTCGGC
>JBEKJP010000312.1:0-4013 GCA_050011155.1 Streptosporangiaceae bacterium | reverse complement strand
AGCGGGCTCGGCCGGCTCGGCCGGTCTAGCCGCAGGATCGCCATCAGCCCTTTCTGGCCGCAATTCCCGCTCGGACCCGTTATCCCGAGGCTCGACCTCACTGCCAACCCGGTCGAGAGCCACCAGCCACCCCGGCATTACGCAAGCACGAAAAGTATCCTTACCGCTGCAACGCGTTAATGCTATGTGTGTCGGCGTCCCAGGGCCGCGATCCGCGAACCTCGGTTCGGAAGCCGTAATATCCAGCGCCCGTCCCGGCCGCAGCCGCCGCCTAAGATCCCTTGAGCATTTCCCGGGCGATGACTAGCTGCTGGATCTGGCTGGTGCCCTCGTAGATACGGAACAGCCGCACGTCGCGGTACAGCCGTTCGACCGGGATGCCCCGGATATAGCCGGAACCGCCGTGGATCTGCACGGCCCGGTCGGCGATCCGGCCGACCGCTTCGCTGGCGAAGTATTTCGCCGCCGAAGGCGCCAGGCGCCGGTCCGTCCCCGCCTCGTACCGCTCGGCCGCGTCCAGGACCAGTGCCCGGGCGGCCAGGTACTCGGTCTGCGAGTCGGCCAGCATGGCCTGGACCAGCTGGTATTCGCCGATCGGGTGGCCGCCCTGGACGCGCTCGCGGGCATAGGAAACGCTCTCGTCGATCAGCCGGGCCGCCACGCCCACGCACATGCCCGCGATGACCAGCCGCCCGTGGGCCAGGCTGCGCATGGCGGTGGCGTAGCCGGCCGCGGCCGCCTCGCCGACCAGCGCCTCGCCGGGCACCCGCACGCCGGAGAAGGACACGTCGGCGGTCCACGCGCCGGCCTGCCCCATCTTGTGGTCCTTGGCCGCCACCGAGACGCCAGCCAACCCAGACGGCACGATGAACACCCCGATGCCCTTGCCCCGTGGCGCCTGCGGGTCGGTGCGCGCGAACACCACGAACAGGTCGGCCGCCGGGGCGTTGGTGATGTAACGCTTGAGCCCGTCGATGACCCAGCCGTCCCCGTCGGGTACCGCCGAAGTCACCAGCGAACTCGGGTCGGATCCGGCGTCCGGCTCGGTCAGCGCGAACGACGCGACCACCTCGCCGGAGGCCAGCCGGGGCAGCCACTGCTTGCGCTGGCCGTCGGTGCCGCCCATCACCAGCACCTGGCCGGCGATGCCGTTATTGGTGCCGAACAGCGACCGGAACGCCGGGCTGGTGTACCCGAGTTCGATGGTGAGCAGCACCTGCTGCCGGACCGACAAGCCCAGGCCGCCGTACTCGGACGGCAGCGCGTACCCGTACAGGCCCATCTCCTTGGCCTGGGCGATCAGCCGGGCCGGGATTTCGTCGGTCTCGTCGATGCTGGCCTCGGCGGGCATCACCTCGTGCCGGATGAAGTCCCGCAACAGTTCAATCAGTTCACCGAATTCGGTCTCGCTCACCATGAGCCAAGTCTCCGGCCAGGACCGCGTCAATGTCCAGGACCGAGGCAAGGTCCACGCCCGTTCGGTCACACCTCTTGCGCCCGCCTGCCCCGCACGTGATCATTTTCCCCAAAGGGAGGGGAAAGGGTGCCAGCTAGACCTGAGTCAGCCGGCCATGGGCCGAGACGCCGGGCGGTGATCGCGGCCGCCCCGATCGTGGTCGGCACGGCCCTCGCGGCCACCGCCTGCACCTCGACGACCAAACAGAAAGCGGAACCGGCTAAGCACCGCTTCTTCACCCCGCACCAGGCCGCCGTGGTCGAGGCCGCCACCGCCCGGATCGCCCCGGGCCCGCAGGACGACCCGGCCGAGAAGGGCCACCCCGGCGCCCGCGAGGCCGACGTGACCGGCTACATCGACACCCTGCTGGCCGCCCTCCAGGATGATCCAGAAATGATCTTCGCCGGCGGCCCCTGGAGCAACAGGCACACCTCGGGCCCCGACCTGATGGCCAGGTTCGCCGCCCTGGACCCGGTAGCCAAGATCGCCTGGAAAAAACGCCTCACCACCTGGCAGGCCCAGTACGCACGAGGCATCGAGGCCCTCGACAAACTGGCCGGCGGCGACTTCACCAAGGCCACCAAGCAGAAACAAGACAAGATCCTCGCCACCCAGTCGGTCAGTACCTTCACCAGCCTGCTGTTCGAGCACACCATCGAGGGCCTGTACGGCGCCCCCGAGTACGGCGGCAACCGCGGCCAGTCCGGCTGGCAGGAGATCGGCTTCCCCGGCGACATCCAGCCGCGCGGCTACACCGCCGACGAGGTGGAGCGCTCCGACGGCCACGACCCGGTCGAGCAGAGCCCGATCATCGCCGACGTCGTCAAGCTCCTCGGCGTCGTGTAAGACCATGACCAAGGCGATAGTGATCGGCAGCGGCGCCGGCGGCTCGTTCGCCGCGATGGTGCTGGCCCAGGCCGGCTGGCAGGTCACGGTATTCGAGAAGGGCCCCAACCACTTCACGAACATCGGCGGCCAGGGCCCGATCGGGACCGCTTTCGGCAACGACAGCCTGGCCATGATCGCGCGGTACCACGCCGAGCCCGACCCCGAGGTCTACCCGCGCACCTGGCGGCCGAACGACTCCCTCCCCGCCCAGTTCACCGGCAGCGTCGACGAGCTGCCGCAGGTCGTCGGGGGCGGCACCGTGCACTGGGACGCCAAGGTCCCGCGGTTCTGGGACATCGACTTCCAGCAGAAAACCGCGCTCGGCCCGTTCCCCGGCGCCGACGTGGCCGACTGGCCGTTCGGCTACGACGACATCGCCCCCTTCTACGACGAGGTCGAAGACCTCATCGGAGTCCAAGGCGACGTGACCGCGTTCCCCGACCTGGTGAAAAAGCACGCGCCACGCAAAACCCAGTACGCGATGCCGCCTGGCCCGCAGATGCGCGCGTCGCTGGCCGTCGCCGCCGGCGCCACCCAACTCGGCCTGCACCCGTTCCCGTTCCCGATGGCGGCCAACTCGGTCAGCGGCCACAACGGCCAGCACGCCTGCAACAACTGCGGCTTCTGCGCCAGCTTCGGCTGCCCGGTGGTGGCCCGCCCGGCCGCGCTGATCCCGCTCCGGCACGCGCTCCAGACCGGGAAAGTAAAGCTGGTCCCGGAGACGATGGTCACGAAGGTCCTGCTCAGCACCTCGGGCGCGACCGGCCGGGCCTCCGGTGTCACCTGGATAAGAATGACCGAACGGGGTCCGGTGACAGGCACGGAGACCGCCGACGTGGTGATCCTGGCCGCGTCCGCCATCGAGACGGTCCGCCTCGCCCTGCTGTCGGGCTTCCCGGATAAGAGCGGGAAACTGGGACGGCGGCTGATGCTGCACGCGTTCGTCGACGGCACCGCGATCTTCACCGACGAACGGATGCACGCCTACCGCGGCCGTTCGGTGACGCAGTGCGTGCAGGACGGCGTCGACCCGGATTTCCCCGGCGCCCGCGCCTTCGCCAAGGCCCACGGCTTGCCTTACCTCCGCGGCGGCCTGATGGAACTCGGCGGCAGCCAGGACCCGATCAGCGAGGCGCAGTCCTACCAGACGCTGCTCTCCTTCGTCCGCGCGGCCAAGCCCTTCGGCACCGAGTTCAAGCAGCTCATGCGGGCCTCGATCCTGCGCGACCGGCTGGCCGGCTGCTCGCTCATCGGCCACGACCTGCCCTACCTGGCCCACACGGTGACCCTGGACCCGAAGGTCAAGGACGTGTTCGGCCTGCCCGTGGCCCAGGTCACCTGGAGCGCGGGCAAGCACGAACAGGTGGCCCAGCAGTTCTGGATCCCCAAGCTCAAGTCGATGATGACCAAGGCCGGGGCGGGCGTGGCAGTCGCGGTGCCGGCCACCGACAACAGCGGCGGCGTGCCCACCGGCAACCACATCATGGGTGGCATGATGATGGGCACCGACCCGGCCGCCAGCGTCACCGACGCCTACGGCCAGGTGCACGGCCTGGACAACGTCTACGTGGCCGACGGCTCCGTCTTCGTCACCTCGGGCGCCCACAACCCGACCAACACGATCATGGCCGTGGCCCTGCGCAACATGCGCCACCTGGCGGGGAGCTGA
>JBEKJP010000311.1:0-4093 GCA_050011155.1 Streptosporangiaceae bacterium | reverse complement strand
AGGGTGAGCGCCTTGGCGACGCCGGGGTGGTGTCCGGTGGACAGGTCGTGCGCCGCAGCGTGATGACCAGCTCATCGTGATCCCCTCCCTGCGATCAGCGCTATGCTCATGGCGCCAAGCTAAGAAGCTGAACCTTTCCGTTCGCTTACAGCGCCCCGCCGCTCAATAGGTGAACGCGGTTGCTTGTTCACCCGCCGGTACACCGCTTGCTCGGTGAAGTACTTCGGGGTGAGCGCTGAGGCGCCGCGGCGGCGCCGCTGACGCGGTATCAACTGGCCGGTGCCGGTCCCGCCGTGACCGTCCAGGCCACAGCAGACGAGGACGTGCTCGCCCAGCCGCTCGTGGCCTGAGCCGCCCGGCCTACCGAGACGGCCCGTCCCGGAATCGTTCGGGCGAAGCGGGATTCCATTTCCGGAGGATCAGCCAGGCTTCGCCAAGGCCTGGCTGATCGTGTGGCGCTGGCTGACTGACTGTGCCGCCGACGAGGACCGCAGGAGGCAGTTGTTGTCGTACACCTTCGGGTTCGGGTTTGCGGTGGCGTGCTTCTTTTTCGCCTGGGTGCTGCACGGCAGCAGCGCAAGCACCTACCGCATCGGCAGCGAGTGGAGTGCCTTCGCTGGCCTGTTCATCCTGGCGCTCGCCATCGAACGCGCCCTTGAGCCGTTCAGCCGCAAGCTCGGCCCGGACTCGACCGAGCGCAAGAAGGCAGGGGACAGGGCCGAGGTTGAGACGTGCAGGCGGCTGACGGCGGTCGTCACCTGGGGTGTGGCCACTGGCCTTGCCTTCCTTCTGTGCGCTCAGCTAAATATCACGCTGTTGCAGGCCGTCCGCGCCAACGGCTCCGGCCAGCCGCCGTTTTGGGCCGACCTGCTGGTCACCGGCCTTGTCGTTGGCGCCGGCACCAAACCGCTGCACGACCTCGTCTCCAATAGCAGCTCGCCGTCACGGACCTCGATCACGAGCACGGGTTCTCTCCGTTCAGCGGCAGGCCCGAATATACGCACGTTCTCGGTCACCGGTTCGTTCCTCAGTGCCGCGGCGGGGGGAGTACCCCAAGCACGACACCCCGCCAGGTAGGCAGATCAAGGCCGGGGTCGGCCCCGGTGGGTCTCGGTCCGGCTTCGACGATTCCGTTTTCCTCATACTGTGAATCATGGTTAACACTATTGGCGGAGGGGCATGAGGCCTGACGCTATGGGCGACCCGCCCGACATCGACCCGTATGGACATGCCGTCGAGTCCCGTCACTGGGGCTCGTGTTCTTGCCATCTGGTCCGGCACGAGGGCCGGTACTACGCCTGGCTGGCCGGTGCCGACGGCAGGCCCCTGGTGTACCCGATGGCCAGCGAGGCGGCTACCCGCGGCTTCCTCGACGACTGGCAGGCCACCAACTTGCTGCACACGCGCTGGGACGAAATGGTCGTCCACATCTTCCTGCTCGATCCCGGCCAAGGCCCACAGAACGCAGACACCCCCGGCCGCGGCAGCGCCGCCGGCGGCGCCCGCATCATCTATCACTCCGCGGTCATCGATGTCGAAGGCGACGGGATCTGGGTGGCCAGCTACGAAGACACCGCGAACGGCCATGATGGCGGCGACCACCACGGTGTTTGCATGGCGGCCTGGTTCACAGATCTCGGGCCGGCTCTGCACGCGTTCGCGGCGCGTGCGGAGCAAGCCGCCGGCCGCGTCGAGCGCGAGCGGGTCAGCACCGTCCCGGACGTGGTTGCCGGGGTACTGCGCTACCGGGCGGCCGAGGCCCGCGTTACGGCCGCCCGGGCCACGGTGGGCGACGCCGTCCGCCGCAGCGAGCGGCAGCTTCGCGCCGCCCGGTCCATCAGCCCTCTGGCCAGCGCGATCGGCATCTCCCGCGAGTTCTTGTACCGGGTGCTGGCCGGGGATGAGTGGACCTGGCCCTACGGCCCGCGCACCCGCCCGCCCGGCTCGCGGCTGCCGGACACACCGGTGACCACACTTGCCGCCTACACCGTTGATAGTCACCAGTTCGCGCTGGTCAGCTACACCGACACCGCGGGCAGCAAGTGTGTCGCCGTCGACCAGGACGGCGAGCGCGGGGCTGCGGTGTGCGACGTTGAGGTCAGCGCGAAGGACCTGGTCAAGGCTGGCATGACGATGGCCTCCAAAACCATGGGGCAGGGTCTCGCGGCCGTGTACGGCCGGGCGCATGACAGCGTTACCGGCCTGTACGCGGTCATGCGCAGCGGCGAGCGAGTGGCCTGGCCGATCCACTACGACCCGCGGAACCAGGAGCGCTACTTCGCTGTCATCGCCGACTGCCAGCAACTCGAGGACATCGTTGCCGTCGCCGGCCGACGGCGCACCTCACTGAAGCGAAACTTCGGGATCTGGTTTCGCGCTGCTCCGTTAGGAGTCAGTCTCCCCCGAGTGCCAGGAGAAACAGCCTCAGCTACGGCAGCACTGTCGCCGCCGCGATCGCCGTCATCACCCTTGTGGGTGCTGTCTTGCCCGTGCCGCCGGCGTCTGGCCAGCGTCGCACTGGTGACGGCCCCAGGTCGACGTCGGCGGGTCTCAGGGCGAAGATCCGGCCGGGAGCAGAACGATGTCGCTCAGGCGGCTGCGGCCCCGGGCCCGGCCTGGGTGGGTTACCCACTGGAAGTACAGCCGCGCCCACACCCGGGTGCCCAAGGCCCCGCCGTCGATCCCGATCTGCTGGGCGACGTCGACGGCGGCGGGGAGACCGCGGCCGCCCGGTCCCTCTATCACTGACTGATCCGTCGCCACGGCTTCAGCCGCATCTTTGCCCGGCCAGTCGCCGAGCTCGACGCAAGACAAACCGGATGCCGTCAGCGGGGGGCTGGCGCGGCACGATCGAGGGTGCGGTAGACGGTGGTGCGGCCGACGGAGAAGACTTCCATGAGGTCGGCGATGGTGTATTCGCCGGTTGCGTGCATGCGGGTGAGCTCGGTTTGCTGGCGGGGGGTGAGCTTGGGCTGCTTTCCCTTGAGCTTGCCTTTGGCGCGGGCGACGGCCATGCCTTCGCGGGTTCTGAGCCTGAGTAGGTCGACTTCGAATTCGGCGAAGGTGGCCAGGATGTTGAAGAACATCTTGCCGAGAGGGTCGGCCGGGTAGTAGAGGGTGCCGCCGAGGGAGAGCTTGATGCCGCGGGTGACCAGGGAGTCACCGATGTGGCGGGCGTCGGGGACGGAGCGGGCGAGGCGGTCGAGCTTGGGCACGACGAGGGTGTCGCCGGTGCGGACGGCGGCCAGGGCCTGGTCCAGGCCGGGGCGGCCGCGGCTGGTGCCGGTGAGGCCCCTTGTCGAGGTAGATCCGGTCGTCGCGCCGGTGCACCTGGAGTGCTTGCGGCCCGGGGTCAACCCGGGGGTGGAGATCGGTGTCAACCCGGACTCCCACCTGTGGGCCGACGCCCCGGACGGGTGCCGCGCGGCACGCTGACGGCATGAACATCAACATGTACGTGATCAACGCAATCCTCGTCCTGATGGTCGTCCGCCAGATCCGCGAGCACTCCCTGGACCTGCGGTCCCTGGCCGTCCCGGTGCTGGCTGTTGCCGCCGCCGCTGTCATGTTCCTGCACTCGGTGCCGGGCGGCGGCAGCGACATCGCGCTGGAGCTGCTCGGCGTGCTGGTGGGCGCGGCCATGGGCGCGGTCGGCGGGCTGGCCACCCGGCTGCGCCGCGGTGCCGACGGCCGGCCGGCCGGCCGGGCCGGCGCGCTGGCGGCCGGCATGTGGGTCGCCGGGGTCGGGGGCCGGATGGCCTTCGTGTTCGCCGCCACGCACGGCGCCGGCCCGGCGATCGGGCGGTTCAGCATCGCGCACCACATCACCGGCTCCAATGCGTGGGTGGCGGCGCTGGTCATGATGGCCCTGGCCGACGTGCTGACCCGGCTGGCCGTGGTCTGGCTGCGCGGCCGCCGGCCGTCGCGGTACCGGAACGCCGACCGGGTGTACTCTGGCGAGGCGCGGGACCTTTTCCGCGACTTGAACTTCGGGTAGCGGGCCTGGTTGTGCCAGCACCGGTCGAACGCGGACTGCAGATGCCGCAGCCCCTGCTGGAGCGGGACGCTGGACACCTCATTGAGGTAGCCAAGG
>JBEKJP010000310.1:0-4098 GCA_050011155.1 Streptosporangiaceae bacterium | reverse complement strand
ACCGCGGCCTGCTCGACCGGCTCCGCCAGGAGGCCACCTTTGCCGGGCCGGTACCGCGCTTCTCGTTCGGTCCGCTGCAGCTGGACTTCTCCAGGCTCGGCACCAGCCCGCTGCACATCCTGACGGTGCCGCAACGCCGGCTGGAGAAGGTGCTGGAGGCGCGGCTCACCGAACTCGGCGGCACCGTCCGGCGCGGGCACGAACTGACGGCGCTGTCCCCGCAGGACGACGCGATCATCCTCGACGTCCGCGGTCCCGGCGGCGACTACCGGCTCCGCGCACGCTACCTCGTGGGCTGCGACGGCGCGCATAGCCTGGTGCGCAAGCAGGCCGGGATCGGTTTCCCCGGCACCACCTCGCCGGAGATATCCCGCATTGGCCAGGTGCGCCTGCCGACGGCGAAGCTCGCCTGGCGCGGCGGCGTGGTGAAGGTACCGGGGATCGGCCGCCTGAAGCTCATGGGGCAAGTCCGCACCCCGCGAGGCACCTACTCGCTCGCGCCGCTGACCGTCCTCGACAACAACGCTACTGCCGGTGTCTTCATCGTCTACACCGGCGAGGACGACCCCACCGCCGACCTGAGCGCTCCGATGACCCTCGACGAACTGCGCGCCAGCGTCCGGCGGGTCCTCGGCGGTGACCTGCCGATGACCGATCCGCAGCGGCTGAGCCGGCTTGTCGGGAGCACCCGGCAAGCCGACCGCTACCAGGCGGGCCGCATCCTGCTGGCCGGCGACGCCGCCCACGTCTTCGCAGTATCGCTGAACACCGGCCTGATCGATGCGGTCAACCTCGGCTGGAAGCTCGCCGCTCAGGTCCAGGGCCGGGCACCGGACGGCCTGCTGGAGTCCTACCACGCCGAGCGGCACCTCGCCGGACAGCACGCCATCCGGCAAGCCCGCGCCCAGAAGGCCCTGACCACCATCAGCCAAGGCGGGACGGACGAGCTCGCCAAGGTGAGCCCGGAAGGGGCCGAAGCGCTGCGCGAACTGTTCGGCGACGTACTCCAGCACCCCGAGCCGCTCCAGCACGTCCGCGAACTGCTTCGCGAGCCCGGGCAACTGCGTCACATCGGCGAGCTGATCGAGGGCTCCGATGTCCGATACCCGATACCGGCCAGCGTCGCCCAGCCGCACCCGCTGCTCGGGAAGCTCGCGCCAGATCTCCAGCTGGAAACCCGTCACGGCCGCACCCGGGTCGCCGAGCTCATGCACGCGGCCCAGGGCATCCTGCTCGACCTCACCGCCGATTCCGCCGTCGCCGAGGCGACGGACCCGGACCAGGCCGGCCTGATCACCGTCATCACCGCACGCTGCCTGACCAAGCCCGCCCCGGCCGCAGCGCTGCTAATCCGGCCCGACGGCCACGTCGCCTGGGCTGCCGGACCCGGCACGCCCGACCCAGACGCCGGGATGACCACGGCCCTGCGCACCTGGTTCAGCCCGCGCACGCCTCCCCAGACACGGCACTAGCATCCGCCGGGCCGCAAACGCCACGGTGCTGGCCGGTCGCGGGCCGGCTGCTATGAGGGCGAACCTCTGCCGTCACCTCGTTGCTCCGGGCACAGACAAGCCATTTGACGGAGCTCGCGGGCGGCTTCATCCTGGACCGGCGACGTCCGGCGCTTCCAGGAGGACCCCGATGACCGAGCCCGCCAGGTTCGACGTTATTCGCACGGACCGGCTGCTCATGCGGCGCTGGCTCGAGTCCGACCGCGCGCCGTTCGCCGTCCTCAACGCCGACCCCGAGACGATGCGGTTCTTTCCCCAGACGCTCGACCGGGAGGCCAGCGACGCGCTGGCCGACCGCATTGAGATGAGGTTCGACCAGCAGGGATACGGGCTGTGGGCGCTGGAGGTCGCCCAGACCGGGGAGTTCATCGGCTTCACCGGGCTCAACCCGATGCCGGACGGCGTGCCCGGCGCCGGGGGCGTCGAGGTCGGCTGGCGGCTCGCCAGGCACGCCTGGCATCACGGCTACGCCACCGAGGCGGCCAGGGCCGCGCTCACGGTGGCGTTCGACGGCACCGGCCTGAACGAGATCTGGTCCATGACCGCTGTACTCAATGAGCCGTCCCAGGCCGTGATGCGGAGACTGGGGCTGACCGAGGTCGCCAGGTTCAGCCATCCCGGGGTGCCAGCGGGTCACCCGGTGCAGCCGCACGTGACCTACCACCGGTCGCGGTAGCAGGCGTCGTGACCGGGACCGCCGGTGGATGACATCCGACCCGCTGACCAGCAGTGGTCTCCCAGCTCAGCATACACATGTGCAACAAAGATCACCCGTGCATCAAGCGATCTGCCGCTGGCCGGGACTGACGTGTACGCATCCAGAAGCGGACACAGGCTGGCTTAGCCCTCGGGCAGCGGTTGCGGCAGGATTCCGGGCGCGCCCTGGCGCGTGCCGTACTCGTAGGCGCCGCGGCTGCTGGACAGGGTGAGCTCGCCAGAACCCGGGCGGCGCAAAGTCAGCTCGACACTGGCCAGTGCGGCGTGCATCACGGCCCGGGTTCCTCCGCGCGGGTCGGCGTAAGACACTGCGACCCGATCCTCATCATCTGTGATCACCGACAGCTGAAGCTGGGCTCCCGGCGAGGGCACGTCAGCGGTGAGCCGGCCTGGGCGGGCATCGACCCGGGGCCGCCGGCCCAGCCCGCCCAGCAAGATCCGCTCACCACTGAGGCTGAGCGCTCCCATCGCCGTCCACGGCGATCGCGCCGGGCCGACCCTGATCCTCGCGAGCACCAGCTCCAGCCACACCTCCGGTGCGGTAGCGAAACCCGCGGCGTGCAGCCACACCCAGGAATCGGCATGCTCAGATCCCCAGTTGTGGCCGACGGTCCCCCGCCATCCGGACACGCTGACCCTACGGCCATCGACGTCGAGCAGGCCGGTGACCTGGCCATCAGGGACAGTCGCCTCAAGCTTGGTGCGCGGCAGCGGTGTACGGTACAAGATCGGCGGACGCAATGGCCGCAAGGGCGGCTGTCCACCGGTGACAGATAGGTCCCAGCGCGCGGTCTGCTCTCCCATCGCGGCCTGCCCCCGGAACTGCCCCGGGCCCGCGGCGGCGCCCGGCGGGAAGACACCGAAGACCTGCTTGACCACGGCCGGCGGCTGACCTAGGTCACGATCGATGATGGTGCACCAGAGGGCAACCGACTCCGCCCCCTGACGGGAGCGATGCCGGGTGTGGCGTATCCACAGCGCCCGGGGAGAAACAGGGTCCCGAGCGCTGACAAACCACGACTCATACCCGCGGGCACCCATTCGCCAATCTTGCCATCCCGCAGCGCGAGGCAAGCCGCAGGCAGGCGGTGTGAGACGGCCAACGGCCGCCGCCTGGCCTCCGGCCCCATGGGAGTCGCCCGGCTTCGGCCTGCCGACCTGCTGCTTGCGACAGTTAGCACTTGAGTGGTCTCAGCACGCGCAATACCGGTGGGACCGCCTTTGCCCGGTGGTCGCCGGCGGCTGGCGCCGGATTTGGCAGGGAGGATGTCTCATTGCCTGAAGAAGCGGCTGCCACCGATCACTCTCTGAGACAATCATGAGCCTAGCTGAAGGTCTCCGCAGCGCATCTCCGGTAGCCGTCTGAGCGCCTCGTCGCCGAGGAAAACGACAAATACATGAGAAGAAAGCCGACGACAGATGTCCTCGACTTGTCCTTTCGGAGATTCCGCTGAGAAGCCGGGCGGCGTGCTCATGCGACCATGGCCAGGCGGATCGAGCCAAGACGCCTTCCGGCGAAATCGCGACCGGCTCCCGGCTCGTGCGCCGGCTCCTGCGCCGCCAGTTTCCGCACTGGCAGACCTGCCGGTCGAGATGGTCCCCTCCTACGGAACCGACCACGGCATCTACCGGCCCGGCCACCAGCTCTGCGCCCGGATGCCGCGAACCGGGTGGGCCGCGGGGCAGGCTGAGCGAGAAGCGGCCCGGCTGCCTCGGCTCGCGCCGCACCTGCCCCTGGCGCTGCCCGTGCAAGTGGCGCTGCCCGTGCAAGTGGCGCTGCCCGTGCAAGTGGCGCTGCCCGTGCAAGTGGCGCTGGGACAGCCGGCCGACGGCTACCCCTTACCTGGTCCGTGTGCCGATGGCTGCCCGG
>JBEKJP010000309.1:0-6078 GCA_050011155.1 Streptosporangiaceae bacterium | reverse complement strand
GGCTGGTCGGGGCTGAGCAGGTGGTCCTTGCAGAGCGGGCAGCGTCCGTCCTGCCTTGTGAGCAGGCGCAGGTTATAGCTGTCCAGCGGGGGTTTTACCCGCTTCCGCCGGTCGTTCCAGTAGTCGGCCAGGTCCGGGTCGTCGGGCGACGCCGCGCCTGTGACCATCTGGTGCCGGACGATGGGGGTCCAGGAGAACTTGACCAGGTGGGGGACGCTGCCGCGCTCGTCGGCGCCTGCCCGGTTCCCGAACACCCAGCGGTCGTTCCTGAACTTGTCGAACCTGCCGAAGTAGCGGTGGGCGACCCACCGCTTCGGCTTTCCGCTGTGGGTGCGCTTGGCCCACCGCCAGGTGAGCTTCCACGTGTAGTCGTCCAGCTCGCTGAAGACCTTGCTGGACACCACTCCCCGGTAATAGGCCGCCCAGCCCCGGATCACAGGGTTGAGCGCGGCGAGGACCGCCGCCGCGTTCGAGCCGCGCAGAGCGCGCATCTCGCCCGCGAGCCTGCTGCGGAGCCGCCTGACGGCCGCTTCGCTCGGCTTGATCAGCAGCTTGCCGTTCCGGTAGCGGCGGACGTTGAACCCCAGGAAGTCGAACCCCTCGGTGAGGTGCACGATCCTGGTCTTGTCCTCGTTGAAGACAAGGCCCCTGGGTGCCAGCCACTCCGCGAGCTGCGCCTTGACCTGTTCTGCCTGCTCCCTGGAATGGCAGCAGGCGACCAGGTCATCGGCATACCTGACCACGACCGGGCTGCCGGGCCTGGTGTCCCCTGCGGTCTTGCCCGAGGCGACATACCGGACCCCTGCGGCCTCCTCCAGCCCGTGGAGCGCCACGTTCAGCATCAGCGGACTGCTCACGCCGCCCTGTGGAGTGCCCTCCCTGGTCGGCGCGAGTATCCCGTCCTCGACCACCCCGGCCTTCAGCCAGCCCGCGATCATGTCCCTGGCGGGGAATGACCCGAGCGCGGCGAGCAGCCGGGAGTGGTCGATTTTGTCGAACGCCGCCGACAAGTCGGCGTCCACGATCCATATCCGCTTGCTGTTGCCCTTCAGCGTGGTGAACAGCGCGGCGATCGCGTCGGCGCAGCCGCGGCCCGGCCGGAACCCGTAGGAACGGGGCTCGAACCGGGCTTCCCACTCCGGCTCCAGCGCGTTCTTGACCCGCGCCTGGTGCACGCGGTCCAAGATCACCGGGACGGTGACTTCATACTGCCCATCCTTGCCGTGGTGTCTGGGAATCTTGCGTACTTCATGATGTTCCCTCTGATCAGGTCATGTCGGCGGGGTCTGACGTTCGGGACTGCTCAGCAGGATGGCGGGGCGTTTTCCGTGGCCTGGCGCGGCGGGCGGCGGGGTTGAGGTGCCCGGACGCGGCCACGCGCTCGCGGCAGGCGGTCTCGGTGGCCGCGTCCCAGGCGATGCAGAGCCGGTTGCCCGGCCCGCGCCTGGTGGTGAGCTGGGCGGTCTTGATCCAGTAGTAGATGACTCCGGTGCTGCAGCCCAGCTTGCTGGCCGCCTCGGCGACGCTGATCTCGCCGTCGGCGTAGGGGTCCGGGGCCGGGATGTCGTAGGCGTGGCGGATCCACTGGACGGCCTTGACGTCGAACGGCCGGCCGTTCCCGGTGGTCATCCCGGCATTGTTGAGCTTCTCGGCCAGTTCTGCGGTCGGGACAGACGGGCCGAGCTCGCGGACCATCTCGATAGCCGGCGACTGGCTGCGCCTGGCGGTGCCGGGATGAGCGGCGCGACTGACGCGAAGCTCGTCGGCCGCGCCGGCATGCCAGCGGATCCCGATCCTGGCCTTGGTCTTGTCTGGCTCGGGCAGCAGGGTGACATCGGCGATGAGAGTGCGCAGCAGCCGCTTGCGGTCCTTGTTACTGGTGGCGGGATCGTGCCAGAGCCCGGGCAGGTCGGCGGCGAGTTCCTCCAGCTCAGCCCGGCCGGGCAGCGGCGGAAGGGCCTCCGCGGCCGATTCCAGCGCCTGCTCGGCCCCGGCGAGCTCCGCGAGGCGTGCTTCCCATCGTGTCTCGAGGGTGCGGGCGACCATCCGGTTCTCCGGCTCGACGGCGGTGAACGCCCGCTCGGCGCGGTCAGCGTCGTAGCGTGCCCGCTCGACGGCCAGCTCTGCAGCCCGGCCGGCCCGCTGGCGCCGGCCTGCGACCTCGTCGGCCGCAGCCAGCGCGAGCGCGACCTGCTCGGCGGTGAGCGCATCCAGCAGCACGCCGGCGACGGCGCCGTCGACGGTGGACGCCGCGATCGACCGGCACGACGGCGTGGTCAGCCGGTCGGCCCGGCCGGAGCACTCGCAGGCGGGATGGTCGCCGTCGTGGTAGTTGGTGCGCATCGGCTTGCCGCACGACCCGCAGTAGATGATGCCCTGGCAGAGGGCGCCGCCCTCGCGGGGCGGCCGGGCTCCGGCGTTGGTCTGGTTGGCCGCCAGCTTCTTCTCGTTCGCCAGGTAGTCCTGCCAGGCGATGTAGCCCTCATGGTGGTCCCTGATCAGCACCGGCCACTCGGCCCGCGGGCGTTCGACCAGGCTGCTGTGCACCGTGCCGCCTGGGTCCACGGTGCGGCGGGAGGTGAAGCGCCCGTGCACGTAGGCCCCGGCATAGCACGGGTTCTTAAGGATCCCCAGGACGCGGGAGTGGGTGAGCCGGCCCCACCGCAGCTGCCCGGCCCACGCGCCGCCGTAAGCGCGCAGCGGGAACCGCCGCTCCCTGAACGCGTCCACGACGCCGTAGGCGGACCCGCAGGCGGCAAACGCGGAGAACACATCCCGGACCGCGGCCTGCACCTCGTCGTCGGGGTCGAGGACGATATCGCCGGCGTCGTCGTGGACCAGCCCGACCGGCAGCGGAGACCGCAGCTCGCCTCGCTCGGCTGCGGCGCGCTTGTTGGCCTGCAGCCGCTGGGCCATCACGTGCAGTTCCATCTGCCCCATGGTGCCCTTGAAGCCCAGCAGCACCTGGTCGTTTACGTCGGCGGGGTCGTAGACCGCGTCCGGGTCGATCAGCAGGGTGCCGGTGATCGCGGCGAACTCCGCCAGCCGCGCCACCTCGGCGTTGGAGCGGGCCAGGCGGGTGATCTCGATGCCGAAGACCGCCCCGACCTGCCCGGTGCAAAGCCGGGTGACCAGCTGAGTGAACCCTTCCCGGGCAACGCCCCACCTGCCGGAGACCCCCAGGTCGGTGTCGATCACCTCGATGTCGCGGCGCGCCCACCCCATCTCCTCCGCCCGGCCTGCCAGGGCGTACTGGCTCCGGGTCGACTCGGCGTGATGGCGGACCTGCGCCATCGAGGACTGCCGCAGGTAGACCAGCGCCTTCCGCTCCAGATGGCCGCTGGTGATCTTGTGCTCGCCGTTCACGTGCGCCTCCCAGCGCCGACATCGCCATGTTGGCGACGGCCGCCACCGCCTCCGCCCGCGCGGAGCCTTCGAGAACGGCGGCGGCACTCATCGTTACTGCAGCTCTCTTCGCGCCAGCAGCTCGGCATTGACCGCCGAGATCTCCGCCAGCACGGACTCGACCTCCGTGCCGCGCCGCAGGAACCGGCGCACCGCGTCCGCCAGCCCGGCCGGCACGTACCTGGCCCGGCCCCGCCCCGCCGGGCGGGGAGTGAAATAGGCATACGGGCCGTGCGGCTCGCCGTCCGCGCACCGGCAGCCAGGCCGGCCGCACCGCCGCGACTGCTCTGTCAGCGTCCCGTAAAGAACCTGCTCGACATCGCCGAGCCGGGCCGCCGCTGACCTGCGCCGGGCCAGCAGCTGATCCACGGTCAGGTCACGGAGGTCATTCTTGTGTGCATCCATCACACAAGAAGATGTCGGCTCCCCGGCCGGAAGTCAACGACCGCGCAGGTTCCGCGCCAGCGTGTCGAGCTCGGCCAGGCCGTCGACCGACAGCCGCCGCCGCGCCGACGGCTCGCCCCGGTCCGTCCACGCCAGCGGCAGCGTGATCTGCCCGCTGACACCGCCCGAGCACACGAACACGGTGTCCGCGCCGCGCTTCTTCGAGTACAGGACCTCCAGCCGCTCGCCCTCCAGCGGGTGAAACGGGTGCGTGACGCGGGATGCCCAGCGGCCGCTTGCTGCCATCAGGTTTCGGGATGTCCACGCGCCTGGCAGGCGCGGGACGGTACGTGCCCTCGCGCAGGTCGCGCTGAAGCTCAGCAAGAAGACGCTGAGCCCCGTACACGTCCTGCACGTAAGCCAGGGTGACACGATCCACCCCGGCCGCTCCGCGGTTGACCCGGACCCGCTGCCACGCCTCCCACAGGACGTCACCCCTGTGAACCCGG
The DNA here is from genome assembly GCA_050011155.1 of Streptosporangiaceae bacterium. GTDB lineage: Bacteria > Actinomycetota > Actinomycetes > Streptosporangiales > Streptosporangiaceae > Palsa-504. The sequence continues at coordinate 1,780 of JBEKJP010000309.1, read as the reverse complement.
TCATACAGGGCGTGGAAACGGCGTTCCGGAGACTGCTCGGCCGCAGCCCATAGCTTCCTTTGAAGTTCTCGCACGTTCACGGGGTCCGCCCGCACCATACCGGGAGCCGGCGGCGGCACGAGACCCGCTACGGCAGGCTGCAGCCTGCCGGGGGAATCGGACCGGGAGATCCCGGTCATGCCCTGATGCTTACCCTCGCCAGGAGCGCGATCAAAGTGAGGGCCCTTCCCTCCCGGCGCGTTATGCTGCACGCCGATCACCGGTACTACGGCCCCCTCGGACTCCCGCTGCCCTCCGCCAGCCTTCACCATCGGCTTATACCAGCGGTCTTTGCCCGACGCAGGCCAGGCAGACGGGCCTCTCCTGTTCCAGTCCAGACTGTGCGCACGTGCCACCCTCCGTACCCCGGGAGGACCCGGCAGGCTGACCCCGGAACAGGGCCTGACGGACATGGCCTTCGCCGTGACATGAGCGGCTCGGCTCCCCCGTTGTAAATCTGACGAGGCTGCAAGGTTCGCTTAACGCTGCGGCCCGCGCGCTTGCTCCCTCCAAAGAGGCTCTCGACACCCCGCTCAGCCCGCCGCCTCTCAGCGACGAACCAGGGCCTGCTACCGGGCACTCCGGTGCCTACCCGGACAGGACTCTCACCTGCAAGCCTGGACCAGCTTTCAGGACGCAACATGTGGCCTAGCCTACGAGGTCCGGCGATCAGCTCTCTGTGCTGACGGGCGGTCAGATCGGGTACCTGGTGGGTTCGGTGATGTAGCTCCGCCCGGACGGCGTGGTCCACCGGAACGTCCCGTCGGGCAGCTGGTCCACCGTCCAGCCGGGCTGCTGCTTGACCCGGTGATCATGGCGGCACTTGGGGCCGGCGTTGCACAGGCACGTCCGGCCGCCCGCTTCGTAGGGGATGTTGTGCTCGAAGTCGCATTGCCGGGCCGGGCGGCGGCAGACCGGGCTGGTGCACGTGGCGTGCCGGATCTGCGCCAGGTGGCGGAGTTTCACCCCAGGGTCGTGTCCTTTAGCCTCGAAGCGGTGGTCGCAGTTCTCGGTGGTGAGGGGATGGAGTTCCACGATCAGGTCCGGGCCGCCGCCGGGGGTGCGCAGCCGCCAGGTCTTGTACTCGCCGTCCGGCCCGCCTTCGGGGGTGAAGCTGAACCCCGCCGGGCCGTCCCTGGCCCCGCCCGCCGCTGCCGGTTTCTCCCGCTTCCCGCGTTTCCCGGGTTTCCCGCGGTTCCCGCTCTCGGACCGAGGTTTCCCGCGGTTCCTGGGTTCGGGCCGGCCGCAGCCGTGCTCCACCGCGTGCCCGTCCTGGTCGGTCACGGTCACGCACCACGTGGTCCGCGGGTTCCGCGCCGCCGCGTGCGCCAGGTCGCGGGCCAGCCACGGGTCGATGGGCCCGATCCCGCCCATCTCCCCGGGCCGGTCCGCCAGGCCGGTCAGGTCCGCCAGCGGCACCGTCAGCGTCCCGCGGACGGCGAACCCGCCGGGGGCCACGTCTTCCTGGACGGCGCCGCCCCCGGGCTGGGGCCGGGAATCCTTGCCCAGCAGCAAATCAAGGTACGCACGGGCCCGCAGCACGTCCATGTCGCCGTCCAGGCCGGCCTTGCGCAGCTCATGCGCCCAGGCCGTGATCCGCTGATCCGCCGCCAGCACCTCGGCGGGCGGCAGTTCGCGGCCCATCAGCGCCGCGTTGCCGGAGTCCTCGGCCCACCGCTCCACCCGGGCGTCCTTCGCCGCGTCCTCGCGGCGCTTCCTCGCCTTCCCCGGCGCGACCTCC
>JBEKJP010000308.1:0-4239 GCA_050011155.1 Streptosporangiaceae bacterium | reverse complement strand
CCTTCTGGTTCGCCTCGGAGACCATGCCCGCGTCGGCGACGACCGTGACGTCCGGGAGCCGGTGGGCCGCCATGAACTCCCGGATGACCGGCAGCATCGTCTTGGTCTCGGCCCGGTTGCCCCGAACGCGCTCACCTTCAGCGGGAACCCGTCCTGCCCGGTGAGCAGCCCGATGGTGATCTGCGGCTCAAGGCGGCGCTCCTTGGAGAAGCCGGGCTCGCGGAACCCTCCCGCGGCTCGGCACCTGCTCGATGGGGCTCGTCCCGGTGACTCTGTCGCCCTGGCCGGGCTCGATCGCGCCGTGGCCGAGGTGCTGCCTCTCGATCCCGGGGCCGCGGCTGACCTGGCGACCGGAGCGCTTGTGCTTACCCCGCCGTTCGACCCGGAACGGTCCGCCCGCACGGTGACGACGGTCAGGGCGCTCACAGCGGCGGCCCAGTGGGACGCGGCGGAGACCCTGGTCCGCTCCGCGCTCGCCGTGCCCCAGCCGGCGCCCGACAGCGCGGCGCTGCGGTGCGCGCTGTCGTCGCTGCTCGCCCTCACCGGGCGGGCGACGGAGGCGATGATCGAGGCCCAGACCGCCCTCGCCAACTTCGACATCACACCGGGCCTGCGCGACGACGCGACCGTGGCCCTGCTGTGGGCGTGGGTGGGGCTGCGCGGCAACAGGCAGGTCGATCAGCTGGCCAGGGCCATCCTCGCCGAGCCAGGCGCCAAACGCGGTGAGGTCGTGGTCGCCGCGATGGTGGCGCTCGCGATGGTCACGTGGGACACGGGCAGGCCCGCGGAGGCGCTTGACCTAGTCGCCCAGGCCGCCAGGAAGGCGGCGGAAGGGCCGTATGAGACCACCCATTTCAGCCCTCATCTGCTCCTCGCCGCTGGGCTGATCACTGTCGGCCGGGCCGACGAAGCCGCAGCGATCGTGGATTCCGTCGAATCGGTCGAGGTGCCGACGGTGAGCCCGTGGCCGGAGGGAACCGCCGCGGCTCTGCGCGCCCAGATCGCCCTGGCGGCGGGCCGGCTCGACGACGCGGCGGCGCTCGCCCAATCGGCCTCGGGGTCGGCGGGTGCCCACGGGCCTGCCGAGCGTAACGCGCTCACGCTGCAAGTCCCCGCTACCGTCGCCCTGCGCCAGGGGGATCTGCGCGCGGCCGACGACTACGCAGAGCTGCTGCCGGGTAGCGGTCACTCCTACGGATCGGCCTACGGGGAGGGCGCGGCTCGCCTGGTGGCAGCCCAGGTTCTCGAGGCCCGCCGCGGCCCCCGGGCCGCACTGGACGTGCTGGCAGGCGTACTAGGCGAACTGGAGGAGCACAGATCTGTTCTGCTGGCCGATCCGGGCAATGCGCCCTGGCTGGTCCGCGCCGCCCTCGCCGTGGAAGACCGCGGGCAGGCAGCGAACATCGCCTCCATCATCAGCGAAACGTCCCGGGCCAACCCCACGTTCGCGGTCATCCGCGCGTCGGCCGACTACGCCGAAGGGCTGCTGGCCGGCGACATTCCCCGGCTGGGGCACGCGGCCGCCCAACTGCCGGACCCGTGGATCCGCTCATGCGCGACCGAAGATCAGGGTGTCCTGCTCGGGAAGGCGGGCAGGGGGGCCGAGGCCGCCCGGGCATTCGACGAGGCGCTGCGTGAGTACACGCAGTTGGGGGCGGGCAGAGACGTAGCGCGCACGCGCCGACGACTGCGCGAGCTGGGGATACGGCACCGGCACTGGCGAACCGCGAAACGGCCCGCGGTTGGCTGGGAGAGCCTCACCGGCACCGAGCTGTCCACGCCCCGCCTCGTCGCCCAGGGACTGACAAACCAGCGGATAGCCAATCAGCTGTTCATCAGCACGCACACGGTCGCGTTCCACCTGCGCCAGGTGTTCCGCAAGCTCGACATCAGGTCACGCGTCGAGCTGACGCGCATCGCGCTGGAGCACGCCGAGGCCGGGCGGGAGGACGCTTCGTGACTTCTGACCGCGAGCCTTGCCCGCGGTGCCCACGCATTGGGACCCGCGGACCGCGGACGGGAGTCGCCACCGGCGCACAGCCGCCCTGTTCTCCTCAATCGACATGAGCTGTTCCTTTTCTCGTCGGGCGAGTCCCGCCGTCCCACAGCCGGACCCGCACCAGCGGCGCCTCAGCCTGCAGCCCGGCCAGCCCGGCCGGAAGATCCAGCGGGCAGTGGCGGGCCCGTGCCATCGGGTACTCCGGGGGTTCAGAACGGGCGAGGTCGGATCGTCCGTCCTGCAGCCCTGTCGTAGTCGTCCCTCCCTCTTTACCAGGGACCCGAGAGCGACCTTCTCTGCGTAGTGCCGAGCTCGCTGGATGCGCTCCCTGTGTCCCAACAGAGGTCTAGACCAATGGTCTAATGAGGATCGGGCGGGTGTAGGGCGAAGACAGCGTCCCGGCGTCGGGGCGCACACCCCTGGATCCGGCGCCGGACGGACCAGATTTGACAAGCCCCGGATTGCCGGGTCCCAAACTCACGAGCAAACATGGAGCAAACATGGAGACAAAAAAACGACCTGAGGCGATAAAACCCCAGGTCAATACGGGTGCGCCGCCAGGGACTTGAACCCCGAACCCGCGGATTAAGAGTCCGCTGCTTTGTTCGTTTGTTCTCCTTGAACTGCTGTCAAACAATGCTAGCACGTGCCGTGAGCTGCCATTCTGTCCGGTTACACGCATCCGCGCCGCGCTGCGGATACCGGGTGGTGCCGGACCGTACCGGGGCATCCGAGCAAACATGGAGCAAACATGGTGATGCATGGGTATAGACCACCATGGCCGAGTGCCTCTGGGCGTGGCGGTGAGAGGCTATAGCCCGTCGTCGGCAAAGGTACAGATGCCTGGCACGGCGCAACATGTCAGATGCAATCCGAGTCCGGTGGAATCGGCGGACACGCTGCGTCATCCCTGCTGGGCAACGGTATAGGTGATGCCTTGCCGGTAGCCTGCTTTCTCGTGACACTCGACACCGCAGACTTGGCTTCCGGAGGCATCGCTGGGTATGACGGGCTAATTCTGTGGCCATGAGCAGCGTTGAGCGCATGGTGCCAGCAGGCCAGCGCCCGAGTCATCACCGGCGGCTCCACCGAAGCCGCAGGGAAGGCAGCCGCCGAAGAACTGCTCAGCTCGGGCAGGCTGCCCACCGCCGTCATCGCCTTCAACGACCGATGCGCTGTGGGCCTCATGTTCGAGCTCCGGCGGGCCGGCCTGGCCGTTCCCGGAGACATGAGTATCGTCGGCTACGACGACGTGAGCATGGCTGCCCTGCCTTTCATCGACCTCACCACCGTCGGACAGGATGTGCAGGCAACAGCCCGCAGTGCCGTGGACTGCGCGGTTGCCAGACTCGACCGCGATGGTCCACCCCCTTTCCTGGTCAAGGGAAGCACTACCGGCCGGGTTCCCGGCAGCCACGGGCGATCAGTGGTCGCTGAGGGAGTCAGCCGGGTCCGTTCGGAGAACCAGAAGAATTATCCTGAACGGACGTGAGGTGACTCGGCGGCCCCGACTGGCGCTGGCAACGGGCGGGACTGGGTCAGCGGGCGAGCAGGCTCAGCTCGAACGAGTAGCGCGACGCGCGGTAGATGTGCGTCCCGTACTCGACTGTCCGCCCGGTTTCATCGTATGTGCTGCGCTCCATGGTAAGCAGCGCGGCGCCCTTGGGCTCGTCGAGCATGCGCGCTTCGGCCTGGGTGGCTGTGCGGGCGCCGATGGTCTGCGCGGCAGCGTGCAAGATGATGCCGCTGGAACGCAGCAGTTCGTACAGACCCCGCTGCTCCAGCGCCTCCGCGGTGAGTTCGGGGGCCAGGGCGGCGGGCAGGTAGTTGCACATTCGGGCGATCGGCTCGCCGCTGGCGTACCGCAGCCTTTCCAGCACGATGACTTCTGTGCCGTCGGCCACGGCGAGCTTGCGCGCTATCTCTCCGACAGCAGGCTCCCGGGCGCTCGACAGGAGGGTCGTGGTGGGCTGCTGGCCGCTGCGCACGAGATCGTCCCACAGGCTGGACAGCTCGACGGGGCGCTTGAACTTCGCCTGGGCGACCTGGGTGCCGATGCCGCGCTTGCGGACGAGCAGTCCCCTTTCGACCAGGTACTGCATGGCGCGGCGCATTGTGGGGCGGGATAGGCCGAGCTGCTCGGCGAGCTGGATCTCGTTCTCCAACTGAGCGCCCGGCGCAAGATCGCCGGACTCTATCGCGCGTTCCAGCTGCTGGGCTACCTGGAAGTACAGCGGCAC
>JBEKJP010000307.1:0-4242 GCA_050011155.1 Streptosporangiaceae bacterium | reverse complement strand
CGGCTCGTGGCCTGGCTCTACGACACGCCGGTCGCGGTGCTGATCCGCGGGCCGGACTTCCGGATCCGGCTGGAGTGGTGTGCTGAGGCGATCGAGCGGTGGGGGCTGGGCAGCCCCGCTTTGTCCGTCGGTCTGCCGATCGGCGCCCCGGTGGGGCCGCGAGACCCGCGCGGCCTGGATTTCTTCGAGAACATGCTGCCCGAGGGACCCGCGCTGGAGCGGATGGCGGTCCTGGCCGGGTTCCGCCCGGTGGATACCTACGGCATCCTGTCGGCCTTCGGCCGCGACTGCGCGGGTGCGATCATGGTGCTCCCCGGCGGGGACCGCCCCGGCGGGAACGCCGGCGGCGGATACGCCTCGATGACGCCCGACGACCTGCGGCGGGTGATCGGCGCCCTCGACGTCGCTCCTCTCGGTGCCGCGCCGGAGCGCGGCTTCCGTCCGTCGCTGGCCGGCTTCCAGCGCAAGGCGCTGCTGGGCCGGGCCGGCGACAGCACCTGGCAGCTCCCGTCCGGGGACGCCCCCTCGACCTGGATCCTCAAGCCGGACGGCCCGCACGCGATGGCCGCCAACGAGGCCACTTGCCTGCGGCTCGCCGCCGCCTGCGGGCTGCCGGTGCCCGAGACGGAGCTGCTCGACGTCGCCGGCCTCCCCGTCCTGGCGGTCAAGCGCTACGACCGGCAGACCGCACCGGGCGGGGACATCCCGGTCCGGGTGCACCAGGAAGACGGCTGCCAGGCCACCGCCACACCCCCCGGGCTCAAGTACGAGGAACAAGGCGGCCCGGCGCTGCGTGACCTCGCCGACGTCATCAGGAACTACGGCGATCCCCGCGAGGTGACTGATCTGCTGCGCCGCACGACGTTCAACATGGCCGTGGGCAACGCGGACGCGCACGCCAAGAACTTCTCCCTTCTGCACGATCCCGCCGGGCCGGTCGTCAAGCTCGCCCCGGTCTACGACGTGCTGTCGACCATCGCCCTGGAACTGACCGACAGCACGGGCCAGCCGATGCGGGCCGACACGCGCCTAGGCCAGCGCGTCGGCGGCCAGGTCAACGTCCGGCAGGTGACCGCGGCGAACCTGATCGATGAGGCGGTCACCTGGGGTATCCGCCGGCGCGCGGCGACGGAGGTCGTGACCGAGACCCTGGACCAGATGCTTGCCGCCATTGCGGCGACACCAGGCGATCCCCGGGTCCTGGCCGTCATCCGCGAGCAGACCCGCAAGCTTTTTTCTGAACGGACCCGGGGCTCAAGCTCGCTAGGGAAGGGTGACGATAACCTTCGCGGCCGAGACGCGCTTGAGCTGAATGGCGCACAGGGACTGGAGCTCCTGCAGCGGATGAGCGGTAAGTGATTGAATGGCACGAAGGGTCCGGGGGCGGCAATGCCGGTGGCGCTGCCTGGCAGTTCCGGGAACGGAGGGCTGGCCAACGGCGCGTCCAACTGGGCGCTCCAAGTAAGGGGCCTGATTCGATCAGGATGAGGAAGCCGGTGGCGATATCGGTGAATCGCTCGTGCGCATAGGAGTGCATTCTCATGACGAGCTGGTCGACGTAGCTACCACCAGTAATGATCGGTGTGGTCGAAGCGTCCGTCGCCACCGAGGGCAAGCTTGGGACGTCGACAATCCGCGGGATCGGCTCGAGGGTGGGCATGGTCCGGTTCAAACCCAGGGTGAGGTGCTCAGATTGGAAGCCATCCAGTGCCCCGAAGCCGATGTGGACGCCGATTCGCTTGCCGAGCGCAGCGGACAACTCCCGGAGCGGCGCCTTCCACGCGCCAGCCTGCGGGCACGACTCCCATGCCTCCCACCACGAGTCCGGGCCCAGCACCAATAGCGTCAGCGGGCCGCCAGTGATGGCCTCTGGGTGGAGACTGACCAGCTCCTTGTCGAACGTGGCCCGGTTGGCGTCTATCACCGCGGCGTAGGAAAGAACCTCAAGCAGCGCTCGAAGTGGAGAGTCGCCGCGACCGCTGGGGGCCTTGAGCTCAACCAGGCAGCAGCGGCCATCTCCCAGCAGGGCGACCCCGTCGACCTTGCCGACGGGGTCGGGTCCGCGGGCCTTGAGCGGAACCTGGTAGGCGACTACACGGAACGGGTCGCCACCTGGGCCCACCAGCCGCCCACCCCGAGCGCACCAGGCCGACAGCGCAAGCATCAGATGCTCCTCGACGCGGTTCGTGGATGTGCCCGAGGAGGGGATGGCGTGGTGACTGCCGACAAAGTAGGAGCGGTCTCGGTCCGCCCGGCGGGGCGCGATCGCCCTGTCGTACTGGTAGGCGGCGGCAACCGCGTCCGGATCGAGGGCCCGTACGACGTCAGCAAGCCCGGTCGCACGGTTGACCTCTGACTGATCCTTGGCGGCCCACAACAGTGGCCGGCCGATTCCTGCGACCGACAGCTCGGATCACCCCTTCTTCGCTCCGGACGAAGCCCGCCGACAGACGACGGCGCAGTTCAGACATGTAGTCGCCACCAGCCGCAATGTGGGAGAATCCGCCTACCAGGCAACAGCCAGATCCACCTGGGCAGGCGGCAGCCCAACTGCTTCGATGTCAATCGAGCTAAACCGTGCAGGTACAGCAGAGACGCACACCAGCCTTAGCGTCTAGCACCGACCACATACGACCAACAAAGATGTGGTGACCTGCAACAACGCCGACAACCAGCATCGACCTCCATGCGACTCGTTCACGCCGTCTATGGCTGACGGTCGCCTGCTACCCACGGACTGCGCGAGCGTATTCGGCAGCCTTTTCGATCAGGGCAGGCAGCTCGGGTGGCGTGTCGAGGTCGGCGACCTTAGCGAGGGGTATCCATGCGCACCCGGTCACTTCCTCCCGTTCCGGGATGACCTGGCCACGGTCGGCGGCCAGGACGTAGACCATGTCGATGTGCTGGTGCGGCCCGGTCGTCATGTCGGCGGGGATATCTTGCACGCAGATGGTGAACGGGGCCGGGAGTACGGTGGCGGCGGGGTGGATGAACCGGGATTCGGCGGTGATCTGGCAGGTAATGCCAGTTTCCTCAGTCACCTCGCGTATTACGGCCTGGGCCGGGTCTTCGTCGGACTCGATATGCCCGCCGGGGTACAGCCACCAGCCGAGCCGGATCCGGACGGCATCGAATACCAGGCCGTCGGATGGGTCACCTCGTTGCAGATGGGAGCGGATGGCATCGATGGCTGCCTGTATGTCGGCCAGTCGCTGCCGTTCCCGGTAGGTCACAGTGCCACCAGGTCGCGTGCGGCGCGCGCGCGAACTGCGGGCTTCAGGTCACTTGCTGGCACCAGGTCGACCTTGGTGCCGAGGATGGCCTCCAGTTCCGCCTGGACCCGTCCCAACCCGAGCAGGCCGATGTCCGGCGGCAAGTCGACGAGCAGGTCCACGTCACTCCCGGGCCGGTCTTCGCCGCGGGCCACGCTGCCGAAGACCCGCAGGTTGGTCACGTCATGGGCCGCGGCCGCCGCAATCAGGTCCCGCCGCTTTCGCCTGACCTGCCGCCCGACCGGACCGGACAGCCTGCTCAACTGCGGAGGCTGACGCTGGATATCCACCATGAGGTCGCATCCGGTCGCATCGATTAGCTTGGCCAGGGTGGGGAGCGACGGCTGACGCCGTCCGGCCTCATAAGCGCTGATCACACTCTGCGCGACCTTCGCCTTAAAGGCCAGTTCGGCCTGTGACATCCCCGCGCCCACCCGAGCCCGCCGCAGCAGGCTTCCTGCCGTTCCATCCGCGCGATCCATAAAGCTGATTATAGCGGATCGTAGATAATTATAGGTCCAGTGGCCACCGATCTGTCCGTCAGGACCGGATCACGGGTGGCGCCGTGATGACGTCATGGCGCTGCTCGCGGGGGCACCGGTCCGCGGTGCCGATGGGCGCCTGGTGCCCGCCTCACGGTGGGAGCGGCTTTCCCGGCTGCGGGTGTGGTCGCGGGTGGTGACTGGGAGGCTCGCCTGGCCGGGTACGCCGTCGCGCAGCGGTCAGCCGCGGCGCGGGAGCGGGGCTGGGATGCGCCGCGGGAGGGGCTGATTATCCGGCTGGAACGCGACGCCGAGGCTGCGGACGCGCTGCGCGGGTTCGTGGCCGACCTCAGAGACCGGGTTGAGGCGGGCGCCGGGCTGAGCTCATGGCCGGAGCTGGCCGGGTGGGCCACCGTTACGTTCCGTGCCTTGCTTGGTGATATTGGGGACGAACCGTGGCTGCCTGAGGGGGAGGCCAGGGCCACAGA
>JBEKJP010000306.1:0-4845 GCA_050011155.1 Streptosporangiaceae bacterium | reverse complement strand
GGCGCATAGCACCGAGCCGGCGCAGAAGACTCCCGCCCCGGCCAGCATGACGCGCTTGCGGCCGAACTCATCGCCTACCATGCCGAATCCCAGCATCGCGACGGCGAACGTCAGCGCGTACGCGCTGACTACCCACTGCAGCACCGTGACCCCTGCGTGCAGGCTGCTCTGGACGCTGCCCAGCGCGACGCTGACCACGGTGTTATCCAGGAAGGTCAGGAACAGCACGGCCATGAGGACCGCCAGCGCGAGCGGCTGCCGACCGGGTGGCACCCCCGCGGGCACACCGCTCCTGGCGACCCTCAGCGGCGGCGCTCCGGTCATGGCCTGGCCTCATCTGCTCGCGAGTTCTACCCGACAGCATCCGCCGCCGGACCGCCGCTTCTGAGAGGCGCCGGCCCCGTCGGGCCGGGACCTTTGGCCCCTTGTCAGGCCGGGGGCTGTACGGCCTTGACGCGGGGATGGGCGAAAAGCAGCGGCGGCGCCGTTATTCGACGTCGAGTTCGCGCAGGTTGGTTTTGGTCAGCTCGACGAGTTCTTCTCCGTCGCCGGACACGCCGGACAGGACCGTCCGGGTGGCGTACAGGGTGAAGCCCTTGATCTGGCCGTAGCTGAGCTTGGGCGGCAGGGACAGCTCGTGCCGGGCGGTGTGCACGTCCACCAGGGCCGGCCCGTCGTGCTCGAACGCCTCCTTGAGCGCGCCTTCGAGTTCGTCCGCCGCCGTCACCCGCACCCCGGCCAGCCCGGCGCCCCGGGCCATCGCGGCGAAGTCGGGGTTGTCCAGGTCGGTGCCGTAGGTGACGATCCCGGCCGCCTTCATCTCGAGCTCCACGAACGACAACGCGCCGTTGTTGAGCACCACGATCTTGACCGGAAGCCGCTGCTGGCGCAGCGTGATGAGCTCGCCGAGCAGCATGGCCAGGCCGCCGTCGCCGGACAGGGCGATCACCTGCCGGCCGGGCTGGCTGGCCTGCGCCCCGATGGCGTGCGGCAGCGCGTTGGCCATGGACCCGTGGTTGAACGAGCCGACCAGCCGGCGCGTGCCGTTCATCCGCAGGTAGCGGGCGGCCCAGATGCAGGGCGTGCCGACGTCCGCGGTGAAGACCGCGTCGGGCGCGGCCAGCCGGTCGACCGTGGCCGCGACGAGCTGCGGGTGCAACGGCGACCGGCCCCGCCCGGGCTGGGCCAGGTGATCGAGCCGGCGACGGGCCCGCCGGTAGTGTGCCGTCATCCGGTCCAGGTGGGCCTTATCGTGCTTGGCCGTGATCAGCGGCAGCAGCGCGTCGGCCGTGTCCCGGACCGTGCCGACGAGCGGCACGGTGACCGGCACCCGCCGGCCGATGTTCTCGCCGCGGACGTCGACCTGGATCACCGGGACGCCCTCGGGGTAGAACGACCGGTAGGGGAAGTCGGTGCCGAGCATGAGCAGCGCGTCGCAGTGCTCCATCGCCCGGTAGCCCGAAGTGAACCCGATGAGCCCGGTCATGCCGACGTCGTAGGGGTTGTCGTACTCGACGAACTCCTTGCCCCGGAAGGCGTGCACGACCGGCGCCTGGAGGGCGGCCGCCAGGGCGATGAGCTGGTCGTGCGCGCCCGCGCAGCCGGCCCCGGCCAAGATCGTCACCCGGCTGGCGGCGTTCAGCACCCCGGCCGCGGCGCCCAGGGACTCGTCGTCCGGTCGCACGACGGGCGAGGCCGCCCGGATACCGCCCGGCGGCGCCTCGTGCTCCGTGGCGGCGAAGAACACCTCGCCCGGGACCACCAGCACGGCGACCCCGCGCCGCTGCAGCGCCGCCCGCATCGCGATCTCCAGCAGCCGCGGCAGCTGCTCCGCCGTGCTGACGAGCTCGCAGTAGACGCTGCACTCGCGGAACAGCTCCTGCGGGTGGGTCTCCTGGAAGTAGCTCCCGCCGATTTCCTCCCGCGGGATGTGCGCGGCGATGGCCAGCACCGGCACCCCGCTGCGGTTGGCGTCGAACAGCCCGTTGATCAAGTGCAGGTTGCCCGGTCCGCAACTGGCCGCGCACACCGCCAGCTCCCCGGTCAGCGCCGCCTCGGCGGCGGCCGCGAACGCCGCGGCCTCCTCGTGCCGCACGTGCTCCCAGGTGATCCCGCCGTCTCGGCGCATCGCGTCGGTGAACCCGTTCAGCGAGTCACCGGGAATCCCGTACACCCGGCGCACGCCGGACGCCCGCAGCGTCGCCACCATCACGTCAGCCGTGCTCGCCATCATCTGCTCCTTCCCACTCCCGCGGAGGCGGCCCGCGCCTCCTTCCGCAGGATTCCCGGGCTTCCACTATCTCGCGGCGGACCGCCCGTGGCACCTGTGACGGACCCTGGTCAGGCCCGGGGCCGCCGGCCAGGGTACGGCCTGCAGGACCCCGCCACCCAGCCGCGGTACTGGGCCCGGGTCGCCGATGACGTCGACTGGACCGTCGAGGGCACCCACCCGCTACCACAGCGAGAAAGACTTCATCGCAGCCACCTTCGGCCGCCTCGAAGGCGTGCTCCGGGGTGGTGTCAAGCTCGAGGTGCGGCACCTGTACGTCGACGGCGACACCACCGTCGCCGAGCTGCTCTCCACCTCGGTCACCAACGAAGGGGCACCGTTCGCCAACCGCTACTGCTGGCCCGCCGACCACGATGATGGCCTACCTCGGAGACGGCGCCCCAGCAGCCACACCGGCCGCACAGGGTGCGGCCGCAGGAGATCGCTGATCAAAACCGCGGGAAAGAGAAGGGTCCCGAATGGGAAAACGTGAGCCAGTCTCGCCGCCTGGCCATCGAGGCGGCGGTCCAGCTTCCCCGCATGCTCGTGCCCTGATGCAGGCCCGGCTAGCGCGCCAATGGCGGGATCGTGTGCCCTTTTCCCCCGTTTTCCGGGGGAAAAGGGCACACAATGATGGCGTACCTCAGAGAAGACCCGCCAGCAGCCACACCGGCCCCACAGGCAAGGCCACTGGGTGATCGCGGATCACTGCCCGCGGGAACTGCGGGGTAAATATCCGCGATCATGTCATCGATCATGAAGGTGCCCGGAATGCGAGGCGGATGGGCCTGCGGTGGCGGATGTGATTGCTAGCGCGGAGTCAGGACCAGGCACTTCATGATCACGAAAGAGCCCGCCTACGGAAAACGGTATAAGAGTCTTCGGCATCATGAGAAAACGCCTGAGCTTGTTTATGGACGTGTCCGGCGGCAGGCGCGAGGTGAACCGGGCTTTCAGTGAGCCCAAGCGCGCTGAACTCTGGGTTTCATCTCGTCGTGGCCGGGACGGGGCAACAGGAAATCGTTGTCAGAGTTTCTGCTGTGTCTGGTGAGCATCAGCGGATCGCGTCGATGATGAAGTCGCGGTCGAACGGGTCGTGTGTGACCAGCTCCGGGAAATCCCGGATCGCCTCGCGTGCCCGGCGGGCTTACTTCCCCGCGCGAATGTAATGAGCCATCATGACATTTTGGCGCCGGTCTGCGAACGGCCAAGATCCGCAAATTACATAAGCGCTGACGAATATGCGCGAATCCAGAGCATTTATAGGGTAGGTTGATAAATGTAAGAGGAGATTAGGTGCCAACCTGGCTCCGGCTCCCTGCATGTGTCCTTCCTGGTCCTGCCGCCGCAAATGGCAGCCGCAGTCCGCGGGAAGGGCACCGGGAAAGAAGCAAAACATGCTCACCCATCCCATCCGAAGAACCCTCTACGGAGGCGCCGCGGGCTTGATGCTCACCGGGCTTTCTATAGCGGGAGCTACGGCTGCCGGGGCCAGCACTGACGCGCCCGCGGCTCACCACGGCACGATCACGGCGGTTACCCAGCTCACCAACCGGCCGGACAGCGGCGGCAACGGCAACTGGGCGTCCGACACGTTCCACCGCCAGCTCGTGCTGACCTACCTGGGCAAGAGCAAGGACCCGGCCCACGTGGCCGCGCCGTACATGTATTCGGCGGTCGTCAACGACCGCGGGTCGTTCAAGGACACCCCCGGCGCGTTTACCCCGAACCAGGGTGCGCCCTACACCGGTGACATCCTCAAGCGCACTCAGGTCAAGGGCACCATGACCGGTGACGGTCAGTACGCGCTGTTCTACGCCAGCAATAAGGCGAGCCAGCGCTACGTGCCTTCGCGCCTCCCGTCGCGGGACAACGCGGCGAACCCGTCAGTCACCTGGCCTGAGCTGGCCTTCCCGGGTGGCACCGTGTTCTCCCAGAACATGGCGACGGGCGCGGATGAGACCTCGTTCGCGTACTACTACACCTACTCCTTCAAGACCCAGCACGACTGGGCCATGCGGGTACACACCCAGAAGTGGGCTGACACCGCCTGGAACGGCGACGGTCAGAACAAGCGTGACGGCAACATCTCGGGCAGGTAACCCTGCCTCAGCCCGGGCCGATCGGAGGGACGAGACCTAACCAGGTCCCGTCCCTTCTTCGTGTCTGCCGAGCTCCCGGCCGGTAGCAAGGGACCCCCTTGACTGATTAGACCTGTCTGTCTAGCATAGAGAAGTGAACAGACCTGTCTACTCAATGATGGTGGGTAACCAGACATGACGACGCACCACGGCGGCGGTCCGGGAGCGGGCATCGCGCAGGCGGTACCGACCCTTCCGGCCGACCCGTTCGTTCAAATGCCTTTGCGCCCGCGGGACCGTTACCGGCTCAGCGGACGGCCGGCCGTCTTCGTGCTGGCCTCGCTGATCGTGGCGCTGCTGGCCTCCTCGGCCGCCCCCACCCCGCTGTACGCGATCTACCAGGCCCGGTGGCACTTCACGCCGATCACCACCACGGTGGTGTTCGGGGTGTACGCGGTGGCGGTGCTGGTCGCCCTGCTGACCCTGGGCAAGCTC
>JBEKJP010000305.1:0-4306 GCA_050011155.1 Streptosporangiaceae bacterium | reverse complement strand
GTGGTTTGGGCTCCCCACCTGCAATGGCGAACCCGGAGGGCCAAACCTCCATCACTGGCACAGCACGGCTCATGCCGGCGACCTTCTACATCGCCATCACTCCCCTTTCAGGACACACCGCAGAACGGCGGTTATCTGAAGTCGTCTGCAGGTAATGCCTGGTGGATAGGCGTTTATGGTGGCGTAGACATGTCGTCGCCGGGGCCGTGGGGAGGGGTCGTGGCCGGTTCATCACGGCTCGGCTGGGTTTGGTTGCCGGTTCGCTGCAGGCCGATATGGCGGGCGATCTGCTCGCGGAGGGAGTGGTTCTCGGCTCGCAGGCGGCTGATCTCGGAGCGGGCGGCGTCGAGCCGCTGGCGTAGCGACTCGGCGCTTGCCCGCTGGGCTGTGACCCTGGCGGCGGGCGGGTCCAGGCGGCGCAGCCGGCCGATCGTGTCCCGGATCTGGTCTTGCCGGTAGAGCCATCCCCGGGAGACCCCGGCTGATTGCGCTATGGCGCTGAAGTTCACTGGCTTCCCCTGGCGTTGCAGCTGCTCTATGGCGTGGCGCGCGGCCGATAGGGCTGCCTGGTGACGCCGGGCGTTGGCCTGGGCGAGGAAGGAGGAATTGTCAGTGCGGGTCATCGCGGGGGCCTTCGCCGTCGAGCGCTTCCAGGGCGGGGATGATCCGGTCCAGGCTGGCCTGGACGCGGCGCAGGTTCTCGGCAAGACGGAGCTGTCCCTTGCCCTCGGCTTGCTCGATGAGGCGGCCGTTGGTCGCGGCCTGCCGCCGGTGGATCTGCAGGAACTGGGGCGTGGTCTGGAAATCCGGGCAGGTGAGGCAGGCGTTCGGGTGCGGGCAGTCCTGTTGCGCGGGGCGGCCGCAGTAGCCGTTCGGGAGGCTGTCGCGGACGCGGTTGAGGTTGTGCTTGACCCACTCGGCCGAGGCGGCCGGGGAGCCGGGGTCGTAGGCGATCGGCTCGCCGGCGACGTTCACCCGCTGGGACTGGTATGGGTCGAACGCTTCCCGGATGGTGGTGTCGTGGATTTTGGCGTAGTGGCTGGTCATGTGCGGGCTGGCATGCCCGAGGAGCCTCTGGACCACGTGCTGGGGGACGCCGGAGTTGATCAGCCGCGTTCCCAGCGTGTGGCGGAACTGGTGCCCGGTCACGGTGACCGGCTGCCCCGCCTGGTCATGCAGGCCGATGACGCGCTGCCAGTGCGCGAGCTGCCTGGTGAAGGCGCTGTGCGAGTACGGCTTGGAGCCGTCGTCGTTGCCCGCGATCCCCGGGAACAGCCACGGGCTGCCGCCCGGCCAGCGCTCGCGCACGTGGTCTTGCTGGGCGGCGATGGCCGCCGCGGCTTTGGCGGTGAGCGGGACCAGCTGCTCGGCGCGAACCTTGACGGCCTCGAACCTCAGGCAGGGCCAGCCGCTGCTGTCGGCGAGCACGGGGTTGAACGGAAGGTTGCACGCGTCCCCGCCGCGCAGCCCTGTCTCGATCAAGACGATCACCAGGTTGCGGGTCGTGGTGTGCGGGATCTTCGCGATGGCCCCATCGGATTCCAGCTGCGCCATCACGAACTCGGGGATGAACCGGGCGATCTCGTCGTGGTGGAAGGGGAGCTCTTCGACGTAGACGGTCGCGCCGGGGGCCAGCCCCGGGAGCCAGCCGTGACGGTGGCAGGCGTCGAAGAACACCCGGATCATCGACAGCGACAACGCCCGGGTCGACGCCGAGTATCCCTGGGTGAGCAGCCAGGACAGGTAGTCCTCGAGGACCGGCCGGGTGATCGCGCCGGCGGCGGCGGCCTGCGGGCGGCGCGCGGCGAGGAACCGGGAGAACCGGGTGAGCGCCAGCGCCCCGGCGTCGATGGTGGCGAACGCGCACCCGGTCGCCAGGCGGAACCGGGACCAGCGCTTGACCGGGCCGCGGAGCCACGGCTGGCTGATCCCGTCAAAGCGCGCCGTGCCGCGCCCGCGCCGGGCGGGGACGCCCAGGAGGCTCGCATCCCAGTGGTCCGAGGCCCACCGGCCGTCGAGGACAGCCGCCCCGCCGCTGACTGCCCGGAGCCGCGGCCGCTCGCGCCTGGCCGGCGCCGGGCTGGTCACGTGCCCTCCTCCTGCCAGGCCCCGGCCCTGCGCAGCGCTTCGCGGATGTCGGCGGCATCGAGATGGACGTAGGTCTGGCTGGTGGTCGTCGAGGACCGGTGGGTGAGCAGGCGCGCGACCACCTCGATCGGCACCCCCTGGCGGATCATCGCGGTCGCGTGGCTGTGGCGGAGCATGTGGGCGGTGAACCCGATCCCGGTGCGGGCGGCGATGCGCCCGATCAGCTGGTGCACCGCCGGGTAGGTCATCGCGGCGCCGACCCGGCCGCCGAACAGGTTCACGAACACGTAGTCCGAGTCGATGCCGCCGTACTCGGCGTGCATGTACTCCGAATACAGCCGCACCAGCGGCGCGGATACCGGCACGACCGCCGCCGAGCGCACCTTCGCCCGCGCCCCGTTCGCGTTGTCCGCCCTGGGCACGATGTGCACCTCCCGCTTGCGGGAGACGAAATCGCAGTGATGCAGCCCCAGCGCCTGGCCGACCCGCATCCCCGTCTCGGCCAGCAGCGACAGCAGGAACCGGTCCCGCAGGTGCTCACATGCCGCCAGGATCGCCACGATCTGCCCGGGCTCCAGGGTGCGCGGCGC
This sequence comes from Streptosporangiaceae bacterium, assembly GCA_050011155.1. GTDB lineage: Bacteria > Actinomycetota > Actinomycetes > Streptosporangiales > Streptosporangiaceae > Palsa-504. Next base: position 1,628 of record JBEKJP010000305.1, on the reverse strand, counting down.
CTGCCGCGGCACGTGCAGCCTGACCGGCCTGACCGGGACAGGCCGGCCTTTGGTCACGTGATGCAGGAACGGCTTGTATGACCCGCGGCTGATCCGGCGCCATGAGACCAGCTCGGCGGCGACCTGCACGCCGGCCCGCGCGTGATGGTCGTAGAAGCCGAACACGCCCGCCAGGTACCGGTTGACCGTCGCCGGGCGGCGTGCGCCGTTCCCGTCCGCCAGCACGATCACGTTGTCCGCCGGGGCGCGCAGCCAGCCCACGAACCGGGCCACGTCCTCGGCACCCGCCTCGTCCCAGCTCACCGCGGCGTGCCGGAGGAACTCGAACCACAGCTTCAAGCTGACCGCGTAAGCGCGCACCGTGTTGGGAGAGCGCTCGATCGCCGACAGGTAGGCCAGGTAGCGCTCGGCGGGCTCCACCACCTCGCCGTCATCCCCCAGCAGCGTCCACGACTCCCCGCCGCTGCCGGGCATCAGTACCCGCTGAATAAGCACCGCCAGCCTCCATCCGGCCGGCCCCCCCGGGATCCCGCTGCCTTGAAGGTAAAGGTTTCAAGGCGCCCGGTGGTGGAGCCTCGCCGGCGCGCCGGCAGAAATGCGATAGCAACAAGGCATGCCCTCAACACCAGCCGGCACCGGACACCGCCAGCGCCAGATCGCCGACGAGATCGCCGCGCTCGGCCCGTGCCTCCCCGGAAGCCTCGTCGAGCGCACCACCCGCTGCGGCTCGCCCCGCTGCCGCTGCCACAGCGACCCCAGCCACCTGCACGGCCCCTACCCGACATGGATCCGCAAGGTCGGAAACAAGACCGTCACCCGCACGCTCAGCCCCGCGCAGCTCGAGCGGTACCGTCCCCTCTTCGATAACACCAGGCGCCTGCGCGAGCTGATCACCGAGCTTGAACAGCTCTCAGCCCAAGTCGTCGAGCAAGCCGAAGGATGGGCCGCGCCCTAACGCAGATACGGCGATCACAGCAGCTACAGCGAAGACACCGCTGTAGATAACGTGTCCTCGCCGAAGCCCGGAACCCCCGGCGATTACAGCGAAGACACCTAGAAACGGGCTTGAGATAACGGCGGATATTTCGCCTGCCCGGGTTCTGCAGACAGCACAGATCGTGACCGTCGAGCTGCGTTCGTGCGGCGTCCCTCATGCCTCACTTGGCTGCAGCAACCCGTCATGCCGACCGTCACCGGACGTTCCGATTCCGACGTCTAGCCCAGTCGGGACGGGAATCACGAGCGCGCCTGCCACCTCGTCCGGGCTGGGTGCGAGCGCCCTCTGCGGTAGCATCACGCCGTGTCCGAGCCATCCGTGGTCATCCGCGCCGCTCGAGAGAGCGAGCTGCGCCTGATCAGCGTGCTTGAGAAGTCAGGCGACCAGCTGTTTCGAGCTGCCGGCCTGGGCCGCATAGCCGACGCGCCAGCGCCTGAACCCGACGCCTACCGCCCTGCTCTGGAAGACGGCCGGCTCCTGGTCGCCGTGGACGAGCAGGATGCGGCCCTTGGCTTCATCCGGCTGGAGATGCTCGACGGCGGTCCCCATGTCGAGCAGGTCAGCGTTCACCCTGACCGGGCGGGGCACGGCGTCGGAGCGTCCCTTCTTGCTGCAGCCGAGCAGGTGGCCC
>JBEKJP010000304.1:0-4359 GCA_050011155.1 Streptosporangiaceae bacterium | reverse complement strand
AGTTGCCGGCCACGGCCACGTCGTCGCCGGAGTTCTGCGCCTGCAGCTCGCCGTACCCGCCGGAGGTCGGGACGAACTGGAACTGCTGGTTGGACTGCCCGTTACAGGTCCACTGATCGATCGCCGCGCCGGACGCGGTCGTGTTCCCGGACACATCCAGGCACAGGGCATCGCTGGCGATCACCAGCCGGTGATACCCGGACGGGAACCCGGTGCTGCCCGAGGAGCCCACCAGGTAGGTGACCAGGGAACGGGCCGGGATGGTGGCGGTGAACGAGCCGTTGCTGACGGTGGTGGCGCCCTGCGCAGCGATGCTGGCCGAGGAGTTGGTCAGGTACGGGGTGACGGTGGCGCCGTTGGCGGTGCCGGTCCCGGACAGCGAGTAGGTGATCGGGTCGGCGCCGCTGGCGGTGTTGAGTGCGACGATAGCTACCGTGCCGTTGGTGTTCTTGAACGCGGACAGGTCCACCCCGCCGCTGGAACTGCTCGCCCCGATGCGCACCGCACCGGGCCGGACGAACCGGCTGTAATTCCCGTACGCCCACAGTCGGGAGGACGCCGATACGCTGTTCCCCTGAAGGCCGATCAGGCTTTCGTTGCCGGTACTTGTGCCCCACCAGAACAAGTACGCGCTCAGGTTGGCGCCGGTCAGGCCCTGGTAGATGCGCTGCGCCCAGGTGAACCCGGAATCGGCGGTGCCGTCGTCCCAGTTGGCGTCCCATGGGTTGTCGGTACCGTACCATTCGGTCTCCCATGCGGGTTTGGTCCAGCCCGGCAGGGGGGAGGTGGGCTCACCGCTGTAGCCGTGGCCGGTGAGCACCGCGGTGTCGGCCAGCGCGGTCGGGTTCGACTCGATCGCGGTGGCGTACTGGCCGGCCGCCGGCCAGCCGGTGGCCGCGCAGCACTCGACGCGGGTGGTCAGCCCGGAGTTCAGCACCGCGGGACCGACCACGTCCAGCAGGTTCGCCAGCTGCGCCGGGCTCATCGTCATGCTGTCGTAGCTTGCGCTGAAATCCGGTTCGTTGGACGGGCCGATGTAGGTCAGCGGTACTCCGGCGTTCGCGTAGTCCCTGGCGTACTGGACCAGGTAATTCGCGTATGCCTGCCGCCAGTCGCCGCTGCCGCAGCTCGTCCCGGTGACACCGCACACCTGGCCGCCGTTGTCAGCGGAGTTGTTGGTCTTCATGAACCCCGGTGCGCTCCACGCGTCGGCGAACACGTTGGTCACCCCGTACTGAGCCTTGGCCTGCTGGTCGAACCACAGCTGCCCCGAGTCCTGGCCGATGGAGGCGAGCGAGACGTAGCCCGGGCTCGCATTGGGGCCGCCGGGGTTGTTCGGCTCGATCGAGTTGCCCGGGTCGGCGCCGATCCAGTTGCGGATGATGTCCAGGCCGGCCCCGGAGGTGGTGCTGAACAGATCGCTGAACACCTGCTGCTGCGCCGAGGAGGACGCGTTCATCACCGCCGACGCCTGCCCGAAGGCTTCGGAGAGGCCGAATCCGGCCATGGTCTGGTAGGTCGTCGCGCCGTTGATGGTGGCGGTGTCCGCGGCCAGCGCGGGGGCGGCCGGGACCACCACGCCAAGCGCCGTCACCGACAGCAGCGCGGCCGAGGTGGCCAGCGCGATCCGCCGAGCGCGGCGCGAAGGTCTGGTCATTGTCATGCTCTCTCCACGGTCAGGGGATGGACCATTGCTGGTTGGTGCCGCCGTTGCAGGTCCACAGGTCGAGCTGGGTGCCGTTGGCGGTGTTGGAGCCGGGGTCGTCCAGGCATTTGCCTGAGGCGGGGTTGACCAGGGTGCCGTTGGTGGCCTTCCATTGCTGGTTGGCGCCGCCGTTGCAGGTCCACAGCTCGATGCCGGTGCCGTTGCTGTAGTTGGCGCCGGTGATGTCCATGCACATCCCGTAGACCTGCAGGGTGCCGTTGGACGCCACCGTCCACTGCTGGTTGGCGCCGCCGTTGCAGTCCCACAGCTGGATCTTGGTACCGTTCGCGGTGGACTGGCCGTTGTCATCAACGCACTTGGCGCTGTCGTCGCCGGCCGTGATCGGGCCGGTGCTCCCGCCGGTCGACCCCCCGGCCGGGGTAACCGAGAGGTTGTCGAACTGGTCGGTCTGGTAGCCGTCGGTGCCGAAGCCCACCATGCCCGAGCCGTAGGTGGAGTCGGTGACGGTGCTGACGGTGGTGCCGTTGATCGCCGCGGTGATCGTGCTGCCGCTGAAGGTGAGCGCCAGGTGTTGCCAGGTGCTGGTGCCAGGGGCGGACACGGTGCCGCTGGCCAGCGTGGTCGTGCTGCCGCCGCTGCTGCCGCGCACGACCTGCCAGGCGCCGGTGTTGGACAGCTGCAGGTAGTACTCGTCAGCCGCGGGCGGGTAGTAGCCGATCTGGGAGCCGGCCCGCCCGATCAGCTGGACCGCGCCGGCCTGCTCGATGAGCGCGTCGGCGGAGACGGTGTAATTGGTCCAGTTCGGCGAGCCGCCGACCGTGAAGGGGTTGGCGTTGCTGTCCCATTCGATCGGCTGGACCGGCGCCTGCTGCTGGACGCACTGGCCGGACCGCCCGCCCGCGCACGGCTCCACCTCGAACGCGCCCTGTACCTGCGACAGGTACGGCGGCTGCTGACCGACGGTGTCGCTGTCGAAGTTGTCGGAGTAAGGGAGCGAGAGCGAGCCCTGGGCGGGCGAGACCGCGGTGCCCTTGCCCTGGCCGGTGGTGGTGGTCAGCGAGTACACGTAGCCGGGCTGCAGGGTGAGGGAGAAGCTGCCGTTGCTCGGGGTGATGTCGCTGGAGTGCACGAACCAGGTCGACGGGTCGCTGGAGTTGACGTCGGTGCTCCACACGTGCACGGTGCCGGCGGACAGCCCGCCGGTCACCGTGTAATTGACGGTCTGCGCGGCGGAGGCCTGGGTGGTCTCGATGATCGAGCTCCAGTCCGATCCGTTGGGCGACTTCAGCGTGACGTAGCTGCCGTTGCTCCCGCTGCCGCCCAGATACCCGGACGCCGAGTCGATGTAGGTCCAGCCCGGCGCGGTGAACTGGGTGGTCTGCGCGGTGACCCACGTCTGCGCGCCGACCGAGTACCAGCCCGACCAGGGCTGGTTGGCCAGGATCAGCCCGTCGGTGTTGTACGGGAAGCCCGGGTAGAGGCCGGCCACGATCGGCCAGTTGATGGTCGCGGTCATCTTGCCGTCGATGTAGTCGCGGTTGTCGGCCCGGGCCATCGCGGCCGCCCCGTTGTTGTAGTCCTGCGACCCGTTCTCGCTGGCCCACAGCGGCTTGCCGGTGGCCACCGCGTTCGAGGAACTCGGGCAGGAGGTCTCGGCCGTCATCCACCCGCAGGGGTAGTGGGCGCCGACGATCTGCACCGCCTGGGAGAACGCGCTGTTGGACACCAGGTCGTTGGCGACGGTCCAGTCGGTGTCGGCGGCGACGATCTGCACGCCGGAGTACCCGTCGGCGTTCAGCGTGGAGCGCAGCTGCTCATACCAGCCGATGTTGTAGCCGCGCTCGTTCCAGCCGCCCAGGTAGCTGATCGTCAGGTTGTGCGACTTGGCGCAGTTCAGCCAGCTCACCAGGTAGTTGATCATGTCGGTGGACCAGAAGTTCCCGCCGCCGATCCACCCCGGCGCGCCCCAGGCCAGCCCGTACAGCTTGATGGCCGGGTTGAGCGCCTCGGCCTGCTCCATCAGCGACCATTCATACCCGGCGCTGCAGCTGATGACGCCGCGGGAATGCTCGATGCTGGACTCCGACCCGTCGGTGGAGTTGGTGTCCCCGCCGATCTCGACCTTCAGGATCTGCAGGTCCGCGCCGTAACCGGGCTTGAACAGGTAATCCAGGATCTGCTGCTGCTGCGCGGCCGGGTAATCGCTCAGCAGCCGGGAGTTGCCGCCCCCGCCGCTGATCGCCCCGATCCCGTCGAACGTCCGGCCCCCCTGAGTGCCGTTGACGGTAATGCTGGTCGTCGCGGCGTGCGCCGGGGCGGCCACGGCGATTAGTGCGCTGGCCACGGCCAGCGCCAGGCCCGCGAGCAGCGCGAAGATGCGGCGCTGGCCCGGCGCGCCGGTGATGCGGCGTCGTTTCATCTCATGATCCTTTTTCGGCACGGTGCTGAGTGAGCCAGTGGGGCGGAGCTGTCTTCACGGGCGGGTAACCACCGTCCGTTCGGCCAAATGCTTGTTTTTTCCGAACGGACGGTGGTGTCAGCTCCGCGGAATGTGCAGTTGTCAGTTGGGGGTGAAGTCCTGGTTGGTGCCGGGGGCGTTCTTGCACGGCCACTGGTCGAGCTGCTGGCCGGTGTTGCTGCCGGCGCCGTACACGTCCAGGCACAGGCCGCTGTTCTGATTCTGGAATTCCCAG
>JBEKJP010000303.1:0-4363 GCA_050011155.1 Streptosporangiaceae bacterium | reverse complement strand
GTGCCCGCCGTGCTGTTCTTCGTCCTGGCCGGGGTCGCGCCGCTGACCGTGGCAGCCGGGGTTATCCCGACCGCGTACGCCGCCACCGGGCTGACCGGCATCCCGGCCGCGTTTCTCGTGGTAGCGGTGATCCTGGCTATCTGGGCCAGCGGGTACGTCGCGATGACCCGGCACATCCGCAACGCCGGGGCGTTCTACGCGTTCATCTCGGCGGGCCTGGGGCGGGCTATGGGTGTGGCCGCCGCGCTGGTCGCGCTGCTGGCGTATTCCTTCCTCCAGGTGGGGTTGTACGGGGCGTTCGGGCCGAACGCCGCCGCCGAGGCATCCGCGCACCTCGGTGTGCATGCGGCGTGGTGGGCGTGGGCGCTGGCCGCCTGGGCGGTGGTTACCGTGCTGGGTCTGGCCCGGGTCGATGTCACCGGCCGGGTCCTCGGCGTGCTGCTGTGCGCCGAGGTCATCGTCATCCTCGCCGAGACCATCACCGGGCTGGCCCGTCCGGCAGGCGGGCACCTCAGCTTCGCGACCTTGTCGCCGTCGTCGCTGACCTCGGCCGGGGTCGGCACCGCCGGGGTGCTGGCCGTGGTCGCGGTATTGGGGTTCGTAGGGTTCGAGCAGGCACCGGTTCTCGCTGAGGAGGCTCGCAACCCGCGGAGGACGATCCCGGTCGCCACCTATGTGGCGCTGGGCATGATCGCGGTGGTCTATGCCGGGGCGAGCTGGGCGATGGCCGCCCATGCTGGTACCGGTCATGTCGTGGCCGCCGCTGCCGCGCAGGGGCCGGGGCTGCTGTTCGGGCTGGGCGGCAGCGGGGCGCTGTCGCAGGCGGCGCAGTGGCTGTTCCTGACCTCGCTGTTCGCCGCCGCGCTGGCCTTCCACAACGCGGTCTGGCGATACATCTTCGCGTTGGGCCGGGAGAACGTGCTGCCCGCCGCGCTGGGCCGCACCGGCGGGAACAACATCCCCAAGGCCGCGTCCCTGGCCCAGTCCGCCACCGGGCTGGCCGTCATCGCCGGGTACGCCGTGGCGCACGCGGACCCGATGACCGCGCTGTTCTTCGACCTGGGCACCACCGGCGGGTTCGGGATCCTGGTGCTGCTCGCGGTGACCGCCGTCGCGGTGATCGCGTTCTTCGCCCGCGACCCGCGCGGGGAAAACCCCTGGCGGCGGCTGATCGCCCCCGCGCTGGCCGCCGCCGCCCTGGGCGTGATCGTGGTGCTGGCCGTGCAGCACTACGCGACGGTGCTCGGCGTCCGGCCCGGCAGCCCGGCCGCGTGGGCGCTGCCCGTCAGTTACGCCGTCGTCGCCGTAGCCGGGCTGGGCTGGGCGCTGGTCCTGAAGTCCTGCCGCCCGCAGGTGTACGCCACCATCGGGCTCGGCGCCCACGCCGCCGGCGGCCCGCACGCCACTCTCAGCTCCCGGATGCAGCTATGACCCCCCGCCCGCCGGATGCAGGGCCGGCCGTCGTCTTTGCTGACGCTTCCTGTGCCGGGGTCCTGAGCCAGGTCATCGCCGATGCGTTCTTTGACCTGGCCGTCTCCCGGTGGCTGATCCCCGACCCGGCCGCCCGGCATCGCATCTTCCCCGGCTACTTCCGCCTTTACCTAGAGCACGCCCTGGCCGACGGCCTGGTCTGCACCACCTCCGCCCGGGACGCCGTCGCCCTGTGGCTGCCCGCGGGGAAAGAAGCGGAGCCTCCGCCCGGGGATTACGACGAGCGGCTAGCCGCTGTCACCGGCCAGTGGATCGACCGGTTCCGGCTCTTCGACCAAACCCTGGAGGGCCGCCACCCCACCGGGTACGCCCACCACCACCTGGCCATCTTGGCCGTACGCCCGGACCGGCAAGGACACGGGACCGGCAGCGCGCTGCTGCGCGCCCACCACGCCGGCCTGGACCGCAACAGTATCCCCGCCTACCTGGAAGCCTCGGACCTGCGCACCCGCCGCCTGTATCTCGCGCACGGCTACGCCGATACTGGCGGTCCCCTGTTCTTGCCCGAGGCCGTGATGTACCCGATGCTCCGCCCGCCGCAGGCCGGCCAGCCGCCGGGGTCAGCCGTCTCCGGAAGGCTCACCGGAAGCGCCGGGCTGGGACCGGCACCGGGAGAGGCCCGGTGAGGTACCGCGACCTGGACCATATCGACCTGGACGCGGCCAGGGAGAAGGTGCGCCAGTGGATGCTCGCCCATCCCAGCGGGACACCCGCCCAGATGGCCGCGGACCTGAAGGGCGGCTATCCGCAGTTCCCGGAGCACATGGCGGTCGTGCTCCGGGGCCTGATGGCCGCCTTGCGGGACCACCCGGACGACCCGGACCCGGCGCAGCAGGGACCGCATGACTGACCCGGAGGTCCCATGGCCACCAGCACCGCACCGAGAAGAGACACCATGCCTCCCTACTACCCGCCCCAGCCGGCGCCAGCGGGCCTGGCGCTGCGCGCGGTGCTCGACCTGGGCGCGGTGCCCACCGCGCCCGGTTGCGCCCGTGCCTGGACCCGGCAGATCCTGCGGGAATGGCGGCTGGATGACCTGTCGGAGGCCGCCGAGGGCATCGTCTCGGAGCTGGTCACCAACGCGGCACTCGCCTCCCGCCAGCTCATCTCGCCCGTCATCGGGCTGGTCCTCACCTTCGACCGAGGCGAGCTGGCCATCTTGGTGCGCGACTTCTGTCCCGGCGTCCCGCAGCCCCGGCAGGCCGACGCGGACGACGAAAGCGGCCGCGGCCTGCTGCTGGTCGAGGCCATGAGCGACCGGAGCGGCTGGTACCCATCCGAAGACGGCACCCCCGGAAAGGTGGTGTGGGCCGTCCTGCAGGCCACGCCTGCTGCGCCTGGCGACCTCGCAGCCCGCTTCATGCCCTCAGCTCCCGCGTGACCGGAACGAGCCCGTCATCTCGCGTCCGGCCACGCGGGACCACACACGCCATGCGCCCACGCCCGCCAGTAAAAGGAGCACCCGCGGTGTTCGACAGCCTCACCAACAAGGCACTGCGCGCCGCGCACCTGCTGCACGGCAACCACCGCGCGCTAGGGCTAGACCCAGACGCGATCAAGCCGGATACGCTGCGCGCGGACATCACCGTGGAACCCGGAAACCGGCGCACGCCGGCCAGGTCGGCCGTCGGCGGCACGCCAACCGGGGCATGATCCCAGTGGAAGACGACGAGCAATCCGCGTACCAAGCCGTACGCTCCACCCTCAAGGCCCGCTACGGGCACCTGGTCCTGAAGTTCACCCCTGCCTCCGTGTCCGCCAGCGGGCAGCACGAAGCGTCATGGGCCGGCGGCGCAGTCAGCGCCGACACCGAGCACGAGCTGCTGGCCCTCGTCTGCGCCGCCATGGGGGATTGCGGCGGGGAGGGGCACCTGTGGGTGACCGAGGACGTCAACCGCGATCCCGCCTGCAGTGACAACGTGCTGATCTCGGAGCGCCTGGAGTGCGCCGACTGCCCCTCGCAAGAACGGGTGATCACCCTCTACCACCCCCAGCCCACGCCAGCCGAGGCAACGGAATGAGTGCACGCGACGCGCACATCCGAGCGCTGACCGCCGACCCGGATTGATGACTTCGAGAAGTCACGCAAGCCCTGCGCCGCTTTCCTCGCGCCGCATATCCGACTGCATACGGCGAGCCCGGCTGCTATCGCGCCCAGCATGGACCTGCTCGGAGACCTGTCCTGATGCTTCCCGGCGTGGCGTGCGACACCGCTCAGGCCCCGCCTGTAGAGTGCGAGCTTCCTCGTACGCCTTGACTTTCCAGAGGGCTGGCTATGTCACGTCTCGTCATTCAAACCCGGGCAGGAGATCCCGGAGGGATGTGTGCTCGGGCTGATGTGGGGGCGGGCTGTGGCGATCGCTAACTCGGACATCTCGCGCGCTCTTTCCGCCTATCTCGAGTGCTACCCGGACGAGGCGGCGCTGCTGTCTGAGCCGGTGCGACTGCTGTCTGGAGGAGGCAATTTCGCCTCGCGGCGGAACTTCCCGATGCACGTGACTGCCGGTGCGCTGCTGGTCCGCGGGGGCGCTGAGATCCTGCTTGTCGAGCATGTCGCGTACGGGATCACGCTGCAGCCTGGCGGCCACCTTGAGCCGGCTGATACCACGCTGGTCGGCGCGGCGGTGCGCGAGCTGGCGGAGGAGACCGGTGTCGACCCCGGCAAGGTCTTCCCGGCGTTGCAGACCCCTGTCTACATCGAGTACGGCAGGGTTCCGGCACGGCCAGAGAAGGACGAGCCGGATCACTACCACCTCGACATCGGGTACTCCTTCGTGACGGCGGATGCGGACGTCGGGGGCATCCAGGAGTCCGAGGTGCGGAGTGCCGCCTGGTATCCGCTCGCGGTGGCCGAGCGTCTTGTCGGCCGCCG
>JBEKJP010000302.1:0-4388 GCA_050011155.1 Streptosporangiaceae bacterium | reverse complement strand
TAGTTCACGGGCCAGCGCGTCGATGCTGGGGTAGTCCAGTTCCGGCGACCGCCGGGTGATGTAGTCGATCAGCAGAGCCCGGACCTCGGCATTGCGGATCGGGTAGCGGCTGACCATCTCGGTGACGGTCAGCGGGCCGCGGATCGTGGCGGCGTGCATCGTGGCGGGGACCGCGGCGGGGAACCGGCCCATCTGGTGCAGGAAGTGCCACATGTAGCGGCCGGCGAAGGTGCCGCCGCCGGGATCTCTGTCCCGGGCCAGGTTCAGCCGCCGGCTCTCCGTGCCGAAGTACAGCAGCGCCCCGGGGGTCAGCTCGGCCAGGGCGATCCCGAACACTGTCAGGGCGGCGGTCGCGTCGGACTTGGCTGTCAGCTTGTGCAGATGCCGGACGCCGCTGGCATCAACGTGGGCGAAGTAGTCATCCAGGTCCGGGTCGGCCTGAACCTGCCGGAAGTGGTCGGCGTAACCGGTCAGGTGGCTGGCCCGGAACGCTGCCAGGCTGGGCCGGATCACCCGCAGGCACCATAGCGCGCGCAGTCCCTGGCTCATCGCCAGGACCGGTGCCTGTCCGCCGTCCCCGGGCACCGGAAACGGCGCTACGCCTTCGCTGAGGCTGGACGCGTCCCAGCGGCCCTGCCAGGTCTGTCCTGGGAAGGTGGCCAGATGACCCAAGAGCAGGCGCGCGCCCCGCTGCTGGCGGTAAGCGCCGTTGCGGGATATCGGGCGCCAGGCCTGGGCGGCCAGCTTCGCGATGTCCTCGGCGCTGCTCCGCGTCAGGTCCCCGAACGGGCCGGGCGGCTTGCCCGGCAGCGGCGGCGCCGCAGGCTGGATAGCCTGGGTTCCGGCCTGGTGGCCCGGCTGCGCGGCGTGCCCGGGTTCGTGGCGGCGGACACCGCTGGTCGTTGTGCGTGCCCGCTCAGCCACCGAACACCGTCCGGACGTCCTCGGGGGCGTAGCCCGGTGTCCATACCGGCGGCACGGGCGGCCTGGCGTAGTGTGCGGCGAGTTTATCCAGCAGATCGTCCAGCCGCGGCGGCGTGTAGAGCCCGGTGGTGGTCAGATGCGCGTGTCGCATGATCGTCTGGACTTCGACCAGGGTGATGTCCGGATCGGCTGCGAGACGGGCCGCCGTGGTGTGACGCAAGTCGTGCAGCGTCCAGTTGGTTCCCAACTGCTCGTTGGCGCGTTCCAGGATCTGGCGCATCGCCCAGTACGACAGCGGGCGCGGCTTCCCGCGCAGCGTCCGCCAGACCGGGGACCCGGCGGCCGGGCGGCCAGCCTTGTCGAGATAACCGGCTAGGAAGACGAATGCGTCCGCCGAGGCCGGGACCGGCTGGCGGCACCGTGATCCCTTGGAAATGACGTAAATCGTCTTCGCCGCCCAGTCGATGTCTTCAACTCCCAGCCCGAGCAATTCGGAGGCGCGGGCTCCGGAACTGACATAGAAAGCCAGCAGAGCCCGGTCGCGGTCGTTGCGCATGCAGGCAAACAAGTCATCGAACAGCCCGTCCGGGATCGACCGGACCACCCGGGCTACCCGCCGTGGCCGCAGCCGCGCCCGGCGGTACGGCTGAGCCTCCAGCAGCGGGGACCGGTGCGCCAGCGCCTTGCGGCGGGAACTGCTCTCCGGCACCGGGTTGACCACCGGACCCCGCCCGAAGTGCAGGTGGAAGCCGTAGAAACCGGACACGACCGTCAGCGTGTGCGCGATCGCCGACGGCGCATACCCCGGCCCGGGCTCTGGCTTGCCGGTCACCACGTTGACCGCCCCCGCTGTCGGCGCTCCGGGACGCCGCCGCCGTCGCTGCGGGTTCGCGGCATGACGTAGCCAGCCGGCCAGGACCGCCGTTTCAGCCTCACTCGCCTGGTCCCAGGGAACCTCCAAGACCCACAGCAGCCGAAACCAGCGCAGCAGATCATGCGCGTAACTCCGGCAGGTCAGCGGGCTGACATCTCCCAGTACACGGTCACGCAGGTACCGGCTCACCGGCTCGACCTCACCGCCAGCCGCATCGACCACCCGATACGGCAGCAGGGCCGACGGCCCGGCGACCACCCCGCCGGCCCGCGGCAGGTCACGCCGGCCCGACATCAGCTCCTGACGCAGAAACTCACAGTCATCGTCTTCAGGCACCGCCGAAGCCTACGAGCCCCATCACGGAACGGGCTCGGAAAGTGCAGTCAACAAAGGAGGCATACCAGCGGGTGCTGCGCGGCATCGAGGACGGCGACCCGGCAGTCCTCGACGCGACCGAGCCGCCCGCGATCGGCCCCGGGGCCGGGTACAGCGAGGACGACCTCGCCCGGGACCTCGGCATCGATCCCCGCGACCGTGCCCTGCCGCGCGCCGTGCCGGCCTACGCCGACGCCTTCACCGACACGTTCTGGCAGGAAACCGAGCGGGCCGCCCGCGACCACTCCGGCTAGAACCAGGCACGGCCCGCCGCCAAAAGACTTATCAGGGCCGTCTAGCCTCCCCGAACCCCGGGAGGCTAGACGGCCCTGATCACGAGACCCGGCGAAAAGCGGCGCCTGGCAAAAGGGGAGCCGCGCGGGGAAACGAATACGGAAATAGGAGATGTGGCGGGGAGGCAAAACTCGCGAGGTATCCCGGGAGTTTCCCGTTAAAGCTCCTTCCGGGAGTCCGCGGTCGAGCCTGGGTCGAGTCTAATACCAGGTGGAGGCAGGTACGGCGAGGTTCCGGCGTGCGTACATTCCCGCATGCGCCGGGCGGGGAATTCATTGTATCCGGGGAGCGGAAAATATCTGCGGAGCGGCTTGACTTCATATCCGGTGCAGAGCGATTGTCGTCCAGAAATAACCGGACGCAGGCAAATCGGAATGCCGCCGGAAACGAAATGGAGCCACGAAAATGGCACGCACGAACACCAGCCCCGACACCGCCCCCAGCGCCGCGCACGCCGCCCCGGACCCCGCCCCGGCACCAGGTACCGCCCCAGCTGCCGACAGCCCGGCAGCGGCCGTTCACGCCGCGCTGGCGGCCAACCCCGGCAGCGCGGTCGCCGCCATCGCCGACGCCGCCGGGACCGGCAAGCCCGCCGCCCGCGCCGCCCTGCTCGCGATGGAGAAGGCCGGCACCGCCACCCGGGTCAAGGGCACCAAGCCCGGCATCCCGGACACCTGGACCCTCGCCGGGCCGGCCCCGGACGGCACCAGCCCGGCAGAAGCCGCGGAAGCCGGGCAGCCCGCCCCGCCCGGCGGCAGCCCGGACGGTGCCGCCGACGACGAGACGGCCGGCGATGCCGGGCAAGACGGCACAGCCGAGACCGCCGACCCCGCCCCGCAGGACGGCGGCGAGGCCGAGGCCGGCACCGCGCCCGGCCCCGAGACGGAGCAGCCCGAGCCCGGGTCCCGCGACGACGACGCCTCCGCCGACGCCGGCCACGAGGACGCCGTCCCGGGCGAGCGCAACGACGACGAGGGCGCGCCTGGCAGCGGCGGCACGGACCCGGACGACAGCGACGAGCCGGGCGAGGAGGACGCCGCTTCGGCGGACGGCGACGGCGAGGCCGGCAAGGTACCGGACCCGGCCCTGGTCTCGGAGATCATCGAGCGCATCGACCAGGTCAGGGCCGCCGCCGACGCGACCGAGCTGGTCCTGACCGCGAGCGGGGACCTGAAGACCGTGCTGGCGGGCCTGGACGAGATCTACGAGCAGGCCGCCCAGGCCCGGCGGTCGGTCAAGGCCGAGATCGGCGGCCGGAGGGCCCCGGCCGCCCGGCCCGGCGGGCTGCGCGACAAGGTGCTGGCCCACCTGGACGCGCACCCGGAGGCCGAGCTCACCCCGCACGAGATCCACAAGGTGCTCAACCACAGCTCCGGGGCGATCGCCAACGCCCTGGAAACCCTGGTCAAGCACGGCGACGCCGAGGTGGCCACCGAGAAGCCGCGCCGGTTCCGCCGGGCCGCCCAGCCGGCCGAAAGCGCACCCGGGACGGACGGCGCGGGCAGCGCGCAGGAGGACGGCGCGGAACTGGCGGGTGCCGCGTGACAACCCCCCACGGCAGCCGGGGCGGCAGCGTGCCGCCCCGGCTCCCCGCCGGCAAGCCGCAGCAGTGGTACGTGTTCCGGCCCTGGGTGTTCGACGTCACCCTGGCGGGCGTGCTGCTGCGCGCTACGCCGCGCCCGCCCGTGCCGATCCCGGTTGCGGCCTGGGCACGCGCCTACGGGCTGGCCCGCGAACCCGGCAGCGGGCGGCACGTCATCTCCCTGATCGGCCCCGGCCCGGACTTCAGCCCGCAGTACGCCATGACCACCGACCCCGGCGAGCCGGTCATCCTCGCCACCCTGGCCGACGCCAGCGGCGAGCCGGCCGGGCCGCTGCTGATCGACGGCTGCCACCGCCTGTACAAGGCCGCCGTGACCGG
>JBEKJP010000301.1:0-4447 GCA_050011155.1 Streptosporangiaceae bacterium | reverse complement strand
CCCGCCGGTCCGTACGCGGCCCAGCAACCGGTTGCGCAGCCTGCGGGCCAGTTTCCCGGGAGGTCACCGGGCGGCCCGCCGCTGGGCGGGGCGCCGGAGGGCGGCGGGCAGTACGGCGGCCAGCAGCACGGCAGCGGTGGGCCCGGCGGTCCGCAGCCTGGCACGTCGTATGCGGCGTCGCCCTTTGGCGGAGGGCCGGACGGCGGCGCGCGGTACGAAAGAGGACCGGTTGGCGGCCGGTACGCCGCCGAAGGGTTTCCCGGCGACGGCCAGATGCGCCCAGGACAAGCCGGCGCAGGGCAGTCCGGCCCCGGGCGTCCTGGCGGCGGACCTTTCGCCGAACAGCCACAGCCGGGAGCGTTCGGCCCAGCGCCTCAGTTCCCGGCTTCTCAGTTCCCGGGG
Source organism: Streptosporangiaceae bacterium (assembly GCA_050011155.1). Classification (GTDB taxonomy): domain Bacteria; phylum Actinomycetota; class Actinomycetes; order Streptosporangiales; family Streptosporangiaceae; genus Palsa-504. The sequence goes on along the minus strand of JBEKJP010000301.1, from coordinate 4,045 downwards.
CCTCAGTTCCCGGGGCCTCAGTTCCCCAGACAGCAGTTCCCCGGACAGCTTCCAGGGCCGCAGGGACCGGGCCCGCAAGGGTCAGGGCTGCAGGGGCCAGGGCCGCAGGGGCCAGGGCCGTTCAACGGCGGCCAGAACGGCGGTGGCTTCCCCGGCTTTGGTCAGGTTCCCGTAGCCGGCCGTCCCGGCGGGCAAGGTGCGCCCGGGTTTTACGGGCCGGGAGTCCCGGGCGGCGTGCCGCCCGGCTACCCGGGCCAGCAGCCGGGTCAGTTTCCGGCCGGTCCGCCGATGCAGTCGGGACCGTTCCCGCCGGGCGGATCGTTCCCGCCCGGGATGCCCGCGCACGGCCAGTTCCCGCCCGGGTACTCAGGCCCGGGCGGACCCGTGCCCGTCGGCCAGCAGCAGAGCGGACCTGGTCCCGTTCCGCCCGGGGCGCTACCGCCGGGGCAGTTCGTCCCCGGCCCGGGGATGCCCTACGGCGGACCGATGGCCCCGGGACAGCTTGCCCCGCCGGGGGCATTCGCCGGACCCGGTGTGTTCGCGCAGCCGGGTCAGTTCGCGCAGCCGGGTCAGTTCGGTCCGGGCGTCCTGCCCGTCGAGCCGGTGCCGGGCGGGCAGTTCCACGCGCCCCCGTACGGCCCGCCCGGTCAGTACGGCCCGCCCGGTCAGTACGGCCCGCCCGGTCAGTACGGATCGGTCGGTGACTTCGCGCCGCCCGGGCAGGCTTCAGTGGACTGGCCGGGTGCCGGGCCGGTCCCGCCCGGAGGGTTCTCGGCCGGGCCGCCCGGGCCGGGACCGCTGGCATCGGGTCCCGCGTGGGCCGGCCGCGACGTCGGCCCGGCGCCGGTCCCGACCGCCCCTCACCCGGGTCAGGGTCCGTTTGCCGGAAGCTACGTCCGGGATGGCGGCACCGGGTCAGTTCCGCATGTCGACGCCGATGGGGAACGGGTCCTGAACCCGACCACCATCTACGCGCCAGGCAGCCTGATCGTCTCGCCCGAGGGCGGCGAAACCGAGACCGCCGCCCGGCCCGCCGACGGCCCGGTCGGCGGCGTACCAGGATACGGTGCGCCGTACGGTCACGCTCCGGGCCCGGCCCAGGACCCTTACGCGGCCCAGGGGCCGTTCTCCGGCTCCGGATACTTCCCCACCGAGGGTGCATTTCCAGGTCAGGGAGGTGCCCCGGCCGGTGGCGCGTTTCCCGGTCCTGGCCCGTTCGCGGGCCAGGGCGGTTTCCCCGGACCTGGCGGGCCAGCACCGGGCGGACCAGGTCCCGGTGGACCGGCACCCGGCGGATTCGGGCCTGGAGGATTTACGGGGCCGGGCGGAGCCCCCGGGCCCGGGCCAGGAAACGGCCCCGTTCCCGGATACCCGTCGGCACCGGGGTACGCCGCTCCCGGCGGTTTCTCCGGGCCAGGCGGTTACGGTCGGCCAGGGCAGCCGGGTCCCTACGGTGCCCAGGGCCAGCCAGGTCCGTACGGCATGCAGGGGGGGTCGCCAGGTCCGTACGACGCGCAAGGCCAGCCTGGCCGCTTCGGCCCGCAGGGGCAGCCGGGTCCGTTTGACGTTCAAGGGGCGCCGGGCCAGTTCGGCCCGCCGAGCCAGCCGGGCCCCTATGGCGCGCAAGGTCAGCCTGGCCGATACGACGCCCAAGGTCAGCCTGCTCGGTTCGGCCCGCAGGGCCAGCCCGGCCCGTACGGTATGCAAGGGGGGTCACCTGGTCCCTATGGTGCGCCAGGCCAGCCTGGTCAATTCGGTCGGCCAGGACAGTCGGACCCGTATAACACGCAAAGGCAGTCGGGGCCCTACGGAGAGCACGTCCAGCCTGGCCAGCCCGGCCCCGGCCAAGGTCCGCCGACATCGGCCGGCTACCCGCCGCCGAACGGGCAGCAGCACGGCCCGGTTGGCTATGCTGGCCCACCCGGGCCAGCCGGCCCAGCCGGCGCCCGAGGTTGGAGCGGCGACCAGGGGCGCAGAGCGCCGGGCTGGCAGCCCTCCGCCGAACCGGGCCAGAACGGGTACCCCGACTACGGGTACCCGTCCGCCGACGGGTACCGCCAGACCGTCAACGGCGGCGAGTACGCGTACGTGATCAGCCACGACGCCACGCGCGGTGCGCGTCCGGCGAAGCCGCGCGATCCGCAGCAGACTCCCCCCGCCGCCCCGCCCCGGCGTCGGACGCGGGAAGAACGCATGCAAGCCAGACCGACCGGAGAGACCCGGTCGATCACAGCGGGAAGAGCGGAGGCCACCCGCGCCGCCAACACGCCCGCGAACGCCAACCCATCGCCGAATGCCGACGCGAGCGGCGCCTACGGCCCCGACGATCCCGCCTACGGGCCGCCCCTACCGGGCTGGTCCCACCAGGATCGGCCGATCGAAGACGTGCGCGATGCGCGACAGCCGGGTGGAGCAGAGCCGGTCGGAGCCGCGGAGCCCGGCCGAACGCCAGCCAAGGCCGACCAGGTCGCCGCCGAGGCGGTCATGGTCGAGCAGTTCAGTGCCGAGCAGTTCGAAGCCGAGCAGGTCAGGGCCGAGCAGTCCACGGTCGGGCAGTCCACGGCCGGGCAAGCCGAGCCCGAGCAGCCGGCGACCCCACCCCCGGCCGCCACGGACCACCACGCCGTTCGCGGCCCGTTCGAGCCGCTCGTCGAGCACGACCGCGAGCCAGCCGGGCCAGCCGCGGATCATCCCGCGACGGATGCAGACGGCCGGCCCTACGAATTCCCCGGGCTCGACGACGACGCGCCCGCTGGATCGGCGAATGCCGCGCTTGACCGGCTGAGGGAATTGCACCAGACCGCGGCCGCAGTCGCCCCGCAGAGCCTCGACGCCCACTTTGACCAGCTACTTGAACGGCAGCGGAGGCTGATCACTGAGTACATCAGCGAGTCGGAAGGGCCGTCGGCGGCCGACGCCTCCGGTGATGACAGCCTGGTCGGCTTCGGCGGTGACTTCACGGGAACCTGGTGAGCGGCGTCATCGCTGTCCTCGGCCTCGGCGAGGCCGGGTCGCTGATCGCCCGTGACCTGGTGGCGGCCGGCGCCGCCGTGCGCGGCTTCGACCCCCGGGTGCCTGCCCCGGCCGGCGTCACCGTCACGGGCAGCGACGCCGAGGCGGTCACCGGCGCCGGCCTTGTGCTCAGCGTCAACAGCGCCGACGAGGCCGTGGCGGCGTTCACCGCGTCCATCGACGCGCTGGCTCCCGGCATGATCTGGGCCGACCTGAACACCGCGTCTCCCGCCGTCAAGCAGCGCCTGGCCGAGCTTGGCCGCGGGCGAGCGATCCCGGTCACCGACATCGCGATGATGGCGCCGGTCCCCGGTAAGGGTCTGCACGTCCCGATGCTCGCCAGCGGCGACTCCGCCGACCGGGTCGCGGCTATCCTGCGCGACTACGGCGCCGACATCGAGGTCCTCAACGGCCCGGCCGGGCTGGCCGCGACCCGTAAGCTGCTCAGAAGCGTCTTCTACAAGGGCATGGCGGCGTCGATCGTCGAGGCCCTGGAGGCGGCGCGGGCGGCCGGACTCGAGGACTGGCTGCGCCCGCACATCGCCGAGGACCTGTCCGCGGCCGACGCCTCCACCGTCGAGCGGATCGTCACCGGTACCCGGCAGCACGCCATCCGCCGCGGTCACGAGATGGCGGCAGCCGCCGAGATGCTCACCCACCTGGGCATCCAGCCCATCATGGCGGACGCCAGCCGCGCCCTGCACGAGCGCTTGGCCGAAGAAAACCGCCCGAACGGCAGATAACAGCAAGAAGTGCCGGACGCCCAACTCTCTGCGAAAGATAATGGACGGTTGTATACATCCGGGTGTACACGACTGTCCATTATCTTTGTCGGCTCGTCGAATCCTCTGATAACAGCAAAAAGCGCGGAGCGAGGCGCGCGAGCGCGGAAGCGCGCAAGCGCCGTTTGCCGGACCCCCGCGCGAAGTACCTTGATATCGAGATACTGTAGGTTTAGCGCTCGGGGGACACCGCAGGCGCGTGAACGCAACCAACACCAAGACGCGAAGAACAAGGCGTACGAACACAAGCT
>JBEKJP010000300.1:0-4491 GCA_050011155.1 Streptosporangiaceae bacterium | reverse complement strand
GACAGGTGGGAGGCGGCTTCTTCCAGGCCGATGTAGACGTCGAAGCCTTCGGGGATGACGTCGCCGTAGGCGTGCCACCAGCCTTTGGCTTTGGTTTCCCTGGCCAGGCCCATGAGGGCGCCGGTGAGGTCGGGCGGGGCGGCGTAGATGCGGCACATGAGCTCGACGTCGTGGCTGCGCAGGGAGGTCTGGCCGGTTTCGATGCGCCAGACCTTGGTTTCGGACCATTCGAGTTTCTCGGCGGCGGTCTTGACGGTGATGCGCTGCCCGGCGCGGAGTTCGCGGAGGTACCGGCCGAGCTGGCGGCGGGGGACGGTCGAGCCGGTGGTCTCCTGGGTCATCGTGAGCTGCCTTTCCTTGCAGATCGAAGCCTAGCTGCCGTCCGGTTTGAAAGCAGCTTCTTTTGCGTTCCGTAATGCATTATCCCGATTGGGAAAACTTATGTGAAGGTTCTTTCTGGAACCTTGCAAAACACGTTCCGGGAGGGGCATCCTGACGGCATGCACTCAGGCCGCCACTCGCGGCCCCGTGGCCCTGCCAGCACCGCCTCGGGCCTGCCCGGGCCGACCCGGCCAGCACCAGGGAGACGACATGATCAACGGCGACACGCAAGCCGGCGCAGAACCGCCCAGCAGGAGGGACCATGCCTGACCTCACCGGCACCAGCGAGAAGCCAGGCCAGGACAGCGCCAGCCCGGCTCCCCAGGCGCACGCCGACGTGCCTCCCCGCCAGCCCGGTCACCCGGTGCATGCGCTGGCCACCTTCGAGCTCAGCCGCTACCGGCGCGAGCTCGAGCACGCGATCACCGGCACCTCCCCGGACCCGCTCACCCGGGACGGCCTGCGCCGCCAGCTCGATGACGTCCTGGCCGAACAGCAATCACGGGCCCAGCTCCGGCACGCCAGCAGGAAAGGAGCCCCGTGACCGCCGCGCCCCCCGGTGGCCTGACCGCGATCCTGTTCCGGGCCCTGTACCGCGACTTCGCCTTAACCACCATCGGCGGTCTCCGCATCGTGACGCCGAAGGGAACCCCCCTCTACATCAGCGAGTCCCTCGGCCAGATCGCCCGCCAGCTCAGCGCCGCACCCGCCCCCCGGCCCGGCCCGCCGCGGCCGGCCCCGCCAGACAGGCACCAGCTCATGACCAGCCTCCCCGCCCCCGCCGACGCCGCCCGGCTCGCCGCCTTCCTGCACCGCCACCCGCGCTGGTCCGCGTTCTGGGACAAGAAATACGGCCTGTGGCGCGTCGCCGAAGACGACCCCGACTCCGGCCTCTACGCCGAAAGCCCCGACCTGGACACCGTGATCACCTACATCACCACGCGCGACTGACCTGATCCCGTCCCCCGCCGTCACCGCCGCGCCGCAACAGGACCAGCCCCCCGCAGTCCGTGCCAGGACAAACCCGCCCGCCGGGGTCCCGTCCCGCTGCCCGCTGACCGCCGCTCCCGCGGAAAATCAAATCGGCTGAACGGACCGTGGTGCTTGCCCAGCGCACCCGGGACCTGCCCGGGCAGCCGGCCCGACGACCCTCCCGGCCTGCGCGCCCGCGGCGGAGAGTAATCATGGCGATGCGCTTACGTCCCGCGTGCATCTCTTGCCCTCACCCGCCCGAGCGGAAAATCGTCATCTCGTGTGCTTACGGGCACGCGGGGCTACTGAGGTTCATGTGACGACAGGTGAAACAAGGGGACCACGATGGCACCGCACACCGGCACCACCACCACAGCCCGGCCAGGCCGCCGCGCCGACGCCGGGACGGTCCGGCTCAGCCAGCGCGACATCGACGGGCTCATCCTGTGCGGGGGAGCACTACGGCGCCCCGTATGACCTGCTCGCGACCGCACTGCAGGCCGGCCCGGCCCGGCTGCCCGCGATCGTCGCGCGGTGGCGCCGCACCTGGCCGTCGGGCAGGCCTGCTATATCCACCGCGGTGCCGCCACCTTCGTCCAGGTCGCCCGGCCCAGACCCTCCCCCCTCACCTTGCTGCCCGCCCCCGTGTCCACCCGAGCCGCCCGCCCGGATCCCCGTGCCCCGCCGCGAACCCGCCCCCGCCGTCCCCTGGCCAGCTGGGACTTCGATGACCTCTTCGGACCTGGAGTCACCCGATGACCGCGAACCCGTTCGAGATCCTGGGCCTGCCCGAACGCCCCGACCTGGATGATGAGACCGTCCGCGCCGCCTGGCGGGCCATCGCCGCCGCGACCGCCGCGTTCACCGAGCTGCGGACCCCGTGGGCGCGCAGCGAGGCCTACGCCGACCTCCTCGACGCCCGGGACGGCACCTTCCCGCTCCCCGTCATCACCGACAGCGGGCCCATCTCGCTCCTGGACCTGATCGCGGACCCCGGACCGATCCCGCCCCCGCACCGGCTCGCGGAGGTGTGGCAGCTCCCGGCCCGGATCTGGCACGGCCGCCGCCTGCACATCGCCGCCCGCGCCCTGGCCGCGGCGCTGCTGTCCCTGACGGTGCTGACCCTGATCCCCGGCCAGCCCGCCGAACCCGCCGTCATCACCGGCCTGATCATCTGGTTCGTCCTCACCAGCCGCGGAGACCTGGCACCCCCGCCCGGCCAGTAACACACGATCATGCCTCCGGCGGGGCCTCGGGCTCCAGGATGGACCGGCCCGCGCCCAGCCCTCCGCCGTACTCCGGCTAGGGGAGGAGGGGCGGCCATCCCGTCCCCGCCGGCCAGGGCACAAGCCGAGCAGACCGGGCCCGGCCCGTCAAGCCAAGCCCGGGCTTGACCGGCCAGACCCGGCCCGCACCCCTGCGGGTGGCCGACGGTGACGGGATGGACCGGCGGGCCGTGCGGCGCCGCGGCGCCCGCCCGCACCGTTACGGCAGTTGTAGATCGTGACCTTGATTGCATAGTCGCAGGTCACGGCCATCGCCGCTTAGCGGAGAGCGGTGCTGGCATAACACTCTGGCGACGGTTGCCGCAGGCCCGGGGAAGCTGGCGCGGCTGTCGTGATCATGCCAGTTTGTGGAACAGAACAATCAGACGACAGCCGCTGGCGCCAGCGTAGACGATGCCGCGCACGCCGGGCTGCTCGATGACCTGCTGGCACGGACCGCGTCGTGCTTCGCCCGCCGGGAGACCCGCCTGACCTGCCGTGACATGGTGAACGGGATGCTCACGGAACTCGACGATCACAACTGCTGGACCATGGCCGAGGCCGCCGGGCACCCGGGCCCGCACAAGATGCAGCACCTGCTCTCGCGTGCCCGCGTCGATGACCAGCAGATGGCCGGCACCGCCGCGGACTGGGCGGCCGGGCACCTTTGCGCAGGCCAGGACCCCGGTGACGTGGTGCTGATCGTAGACGAGACCGGCGACGCCAAGACCTCCGGCGACTGCGCGGGCGCGGCCCGCCAGTACAGCGGCACCCTCGGCGGGATCGCGATGTGCCAGGTCGCAGTCACCCTCACCTGCGCGGCCCCGGCCGGGCACGCCCTGATCGGCCGTGCCCTGTACCTGCCCGAGGGCTGGGCCGCCGACGAGGAGCGCCGCGAGCTGGCCGGAGTCCCGGACGACGTCATGTTCGCGACGAAGCCCCAGCTGGCTGACGGCCTGCTGCAGGACGCTCACGACCGCGGCATCCGCGCCGCGTTCATCGCCGGCGACGAGGTGTACGGCGGCCTTGACCTGCGCAAGAGCATCCGCGAGCGCGGTACCGGCTACGTCCTGGCGGTCCGCTCGAACTACGCGGTCACCCTGTCCTCCGGCCGCCGCCTCACCGTGAAGAACGCCGCCAGCCTGGTGAAACCCGGCATGTGGCAGCGGATGCGCACCGGGCAGGCGACCAAAGGCGCCAAGGACTACCACTGGGCGATGATCGAGGTCACGCCCGACGACACCCCCGACGGGCACGACGACGGGAACGCCGTCCTGCTCCTGCGCCGGCACCGCTACACCGGCACCATCAGCTACTTCCTGTGCTGGACCCCGCACCCGGTCCCGCTGACCACGCTCATCTCCGTGGCTGTCACCCGCTGGAAGATCGAGGAGGATCACCAGCTCACCAAGCAGGTCACCAGGCTCGACAAAGGCCAGGTCACCACCTGGACCTCCTGGCATCGCTGGACCGCGATCAGCCTGCTCGCCTACGCCTTCCTCGCCGTGGCCGCCGCCTTGCAGCGGGCCCGTGACGGCAGCCCCGGCGAACTCGGGCTGATCCCCGTCACCATCCCTGAACTGCTCAGGCACCTCCGCGGAACCGTCATCCCCGAGCCCCGCCGCGACAAGGCCCACCGCGACGCGTGGTCGCTATGGCGGCGCCGCCACCAGTACCAGGCCCAGCAAGCCCACCAGCGCTGGCACGCCTACGCCGACGAAACGCCACGGTAACGATCTACAACTGCCGTATCCGTGCAGGACAGTTACCGGGCACTGGATCGAGCTGACATCAAAGGTGACCCAGCCAGCGCCGTCAGCCAGACGATCGTCGGCATAGCCCTCCAGGCCGTGGGCGAACATGGCCTGGAATC
>JBEKJP010000299.1:0-4503 GCA_050011155.1 Streptosporangiaceae bacterium | reverse complement strand
TCGAGCTTGGTGCCCAGGCCGGTGCAGTCGGGACAGGCTCCCCACGGCGAGTTGAACGAGAACGAGCGCGGCTCGAGCTCGTCGAACGACAGGTCGTCGTACAGGCAGGCCAGGTGCTCGGAGTACATCCGCTCCCGGTGCGGATCGTTGTCCGGCAGGTCGATGAAGTCGAGGATGACCACGCCGCCGGACAGGCCGAGGGCGGTCTCCACCGAGTCGGTCAGCCTGCGCCGGGCGGTGTCCTTCACCGCCAGCCGGTCGACGATCACCTCGATGTCGTGCTTCTCGTACTTCTTCAGCGCGGGCAACTGGCCGGCCATCGCCTCGTCCAGGCGGACCATCGTGCCGTCGACCCGGGCCCGGGAGTACCCCTTGGTCTGCAGCTCCCTGAGCAGCTCGCCGTATTCGCCCTTGCGCCCGCGCACCACCGGGGCGAGCACCTGGAACCTGGTGCCGTCCTCCAGCTCGAGGACCCGGTCCACGATCTGCTGCGGGGTCTGCCTGGCGATGGGGCGGCCGCAGATCGGGCAGTGCGGCTTGCCGATCCTGGCGTATAGCAGCCGCAGGTAGTCGTACACCTCGGTGATCGTGCCGACGGTCGACCGCGGGTTCCGGCTGGCTGATTTCTGGTCAATCGACACGGCCGGGGAGAGCCCGTCGATGAAGTCCACGTCGGGCTTGTCCATCTGGCCGAGGAACTGCCGCGCGTAGGCGGACAACGATTCCACGTACCGGCGCTGGCCTTCCGCGAAGATGGTGTCGAAGGCCAGGCTGGACTTGCCCGAACCGGACAGCCCGGTGAACACGATCATGGCGTCGCGCGGCAGGTCGAGCGAGACATCCTTCAGGTTGTGCTCGCGGGCGCCGCGAACGACTAGCCGGTCAGCCACTGCGCCTCTGCTCTCTTATGGCTCGTAAAGTCAGTTAACAGTCGGGTCGCTTGGCGATGGTAGCCGGGGGGTCTGACATTTTGAGGACTCCGCATCCGGCGGAGCGCAAGCGCCGCACAAAATATGAGCACTGGACCAGCCGTCGTTATGCCCGCCCCGCTATCCTCCACGATACCGAAGCCGGCCAGGACGCGCCCGCCGATCGCCGCTTTTTTCGAGTAAGGGCTAGAACTCGGCGGCTGTGCCGGCACCCAGGCGGGTGGCCTTCTCGTACACGAAGCTCGCGGCGGCCAGGTCCTCGGCCGCCAGGCCGAGGGATTCGAACACGGTGATCTCGTCGTCGTCCGCGCGCCCGGAGGCGGTGCCCGTGAGCAGCTCGCCGAGTTCGGCCCGGACCGGGTTGGCGGCGCCGTCACGCGCCGCGATCAGGAAGTCCCCCGCCTCGTGACTGACCGACTCGCGGCTGTCCGCGAACACGGCCGCCTCGGCCATCGTGGCGGTGTCGAGCTCCCTGGCGTCGGGCACGCACGCGCCGACCGCGTTCACGTGCGTGCCCGGGGCCAGCCACTCCCGGCGCAGCACCGGTTCGGCCGCGGTGGTGGCGGTGACCACAACATCGGCCCCGGCGACGGCGGGGCCTACCTCGTCGTGCGCGCTGACCGGCACGCCGAGCTGGCCGGCCAGCTCGGCGGCCAGTGCGCGGGTCCGTACCAGGTCCCGTCCGGCCAGCCGGATCGCGGTCAGCTTCCTGGTGGCGGCGAGGGCGCGCGCGTGGGCCTGGCCCTGCACGCCGGTGCCGATGATGGCCGCCACACCCGGACCTGGGCGGGCGAGCAGATCCGTCGCCACCGCGGACGTGGCCGCAGTCCTGATCTCGGTGACGGCCGACGCGTTGACCAGCGCCAGCGGCTCCCCCGTGCGCACGTCGAACAGCAGTATCCCGCCCTGGTGCGCATCCTTGCCGGCGGCCGGGTTGCCCGGCGTGATGCAGATGGCCTTCAGCCCGTACCCGGCGTCCGGCGAGTACGCGGGCATCAGGGCCATGAAGCCCGCCGCGCCCCGGGGCCGGACGATCGTGCGCAGCGGCTGCTGGATCCGGCCACGGGCCCGCTCCGCCAGGGCCGTGCGCATCACCTCGGCGCACTCACGGTAGGTGAGCAGCTCGTGCACATCGCGGCCGGCCAGGACGAGTAGCTTCACGAGGGCCTCCAGCCAGAGAGATGGCGTACGCCGAGCGAGCCGAAGCAGCGGTAGTGACCTGGGGAACCAACCCCGTTCGGTATAAGGTCTTGAAAGTGACCTATACCGGAGAAGTACGTCCCGGCGGCCCGTCTGACACGCGCGAGATCGACGGCCTGACCGTCACCAAGATATCCGTGGGCCCCATGGACAATAACGCTTACCTGCTGCGCGACGTGAGTACCGGGCAGGGACTGCTGATCGACGCGGCCAACGAGCCCGCGCGCCTGATCGAGATGATCGGCGACACGCCCGTCGGCACGATCGTCACGACGCACCAGCACTACGACCACTGGCAGGCGCTGCCCGAGCTGCAGACGCGGACCGGCGCCGTCGTGGTCGCGCACCCGGCCGACGCGGACGAGCTCCCGGTCGAGGTGGGGCACCGGGCCGAGCACGGCGAGGTACTGACCTTCGGCGATGCCTCGGTTTCCCTCGTCCACCTGCGCGGGCACACGCCGGGCAGCCTCGCCGTGCTGTACGACGCGGGCGGCCGGCTGGCCGCCTCACCGCACGTGTTCACCGGGGACTCGCTGTTCCCCGGCGGGGTCGGCCGGACGACCACGCCCGAGAATTTCACCTCGCTGCTCACGGACGTGACCGAGCGCCTGTTCGACCCGCTGCCCGACGCGACTTGGGTCTACCCGGGGCACGGCAACGACACCACGCTGGGCACCGAGCGCCCGCATCTGGGCGAGTGGCGCGAACGCGGCTGGTGACCTAGCTAGTGACCTCCCCCGACGTCGTCGGCCGTCCGCTGGCCGCGGACGCCGACCTGGTCCGCGCCTACACCGACCGCACCCCCGGCTCGGCCGCCGCGTTCCAAGCGGCCCGGCGGGTGCTGCCCGGGGGCGAGACCCGGGCGGTGACCAGCTACCCGCCGTACCCGGTGATCATCACCGAGGGACACGGGGCCCGGCTCACCGACGTGGACGGCCACGTCTACCTGGACCTGGTCAACAACTACACGGCGATGGTGCACGGCAGTGCCTTCTGGCCGGCCGTCGAGGCGGTCGCGGACCTGCTGCCGCGGGGGTACGCGTTCGCCAGCCCGCACCCGTGCCAGGTGGCGCTGGCCGAGCTTCTGGTCGCGCGGGTGCCGTCGGTGGAACGACTGCGGTTCACCAACTCCGGTACCGAGGCGGCGCTGCTGGCGGCCAGGATCGCCGCGCGGGCGACCGGGCGCCGGCGGCTTCTCATGTTCGACGGCGCGTACCACGGCAGCGCGACGCTGTTCCTGCCCGGCTCCCCCGACGTGGCACGGGCGCCGTGGAACGACCTGGCGGCGGTGACGGCGCTGCTCGGGTCTGATCACGACATCGCCGCGGTGTTCGCCGAGCCGTTCCTCGGGGCCGGCGGGGTGCGCCCGGCCGCACCGGGTTTCCTGGCCGCGGTGGCCGGCCTGGCCCGGGAGCGCGGCGTGCTCTTCGTCCTGGACGAGGTGCAGGGACTGCGCAACGCACCTGGCGGCGAGCAGGGCAGGCTGGGGCTCACCCCGGACTTGACGCTGCTCGGCAAGATCATCGGCGGCGGGTTCCCGATCGGCGCGGTCGGCGGCCGGGCGGACCTGCTCGAGCTCACCGTCGCGGCCACGACGCCGGGGAACGTCACCCATGCGGGAACCTTCAACGGCCATCTGGCCGCGGCTGTGGCTGGGCTGATGACGCTGCGTCACCTGGACGAGGCGGCGATCGCGCGGCTGAACGAGGCCGCCGCGGACCTGGACGCCCGGATCGTGGCGGGTGCTTTGGCGGCGGGCGTGCCCGCCGAGGTCACCCGGGCGGGCTCGATCATGAACGTGCACCTCGGCGACCCGCGACAGCTGGCCGATCTGCATCTGGCCTTGCTGCTCAACGGTGTCTGCACCACGCCCCGCGGCATGATCAACCTGTCCACCGCGCTCAGCCCCGGCGACCTGGACGACATCGCCGCCGCTTACGCCGCCGCCTTCACCCAGATCCGCCCCGCCTAGCGCTAGCGGACGATCAGGACGGTCTTGCCTGGTGGCCGGGGACGGCCGCCGCTCTCGTAGGCGAGGCGGCCGTCCCGCAGCGGGAATGACTGGCTCACCACGGTACGCAGCCGGCCCTCGTCCACCAGCTTCGCGAGCTGGGCCAGCTCACCCGGGTCGGGTGTGACGACGAAGAACATGGCGTGCACGCCATGTTCCTTCGCGCGTTCCTGCGACGGCGGGGCGCTGAGCGTGACCAGCCGTCCCCCGGGACGCATGAGCCCGTAGGAGGCGTCAAGGACCGCGCCGCCGACGGTGTCGATGATGACGTCGAAGCCGCCCGCCGCCGGTCCGGCACCGGAACCGATGAAGGCCTCCGCGCCGAGGTCCCGCACGAACGCGGCGTCCCGGTCCCGGCCGGCC
>JBEKJP010000298.1:0-4504 GCA_050011155.1 Streptosporangiaceae bacterium | reverse complement strand
CAGGGCGCGCCGTCTGCCCGGTGGGACCAGGGCGATGACCGCCGCGACGACGGTGACCGAGGCGGCGATGGCGTGTCCGGACGGAAAGGAGGCGCCGCTGGTGGCGACCAGCGACCCGGGTGGCCTGGCCCGGTCGTAGACGCCTTTCAGCGAGCCGATCAGCACCTCCGACAGCACGATGGCGGCGGCGAAGGCGGCCAGATGCCACCACCGGCGGCGAAGGGCCAGGAATCCGGCCAGGAGGATCCGCACCGGCAGCGTGACGTACACCAGCCCGAGAACGTTGAAGACCTTGGCGATCGCCGTCAGCGGAGGCGCCCGGCCGGAGATCATCAGCCGCAGCCACGCATCGTCGAGCCGCTGGACGCGGGCCAGCGTGCCATGGTCCGCGACCAAGGCGAACACCACGACCGTGACCGCCACCACCCCGGCGGTCAGCAGAGCGGCCTGCCGGGGACGGGCGAGAAGTGCCTCCTCCTGCGGCCGGGCTGTGGCCGGCCGGGTCATCCCGGGCATGCGGCACCTCGCCCGCACAGGGCCAGGCCCTCGGCGCGGCGGACGTAGCCGACCAGCGCCGACCGGGGCATGAACGCCACCGCGGTGTCGACAGTGGTGGTCACGACCGGGGACGCGCCGGGCGCAAGGACGAACCGGTAGGTCGCGCAGCCGCCGGGGAAGGTGTAGTAGCGAACGCCGGAGTACGCAGGCACCAGGCTTAGCGGACGCTCGAACCGGCGCATGCCGGGCTGGTCGGAGGGGATCTGCTGGGCGCCGGCAGTGTCGCAGGTCGCGGTCAGGGTGATCGTCACCGTCTGCACCCCGGGCTGGCCGGAGTTCAGCACGAAGCTGGCCTGCCCGCTGGCGATCTCGGGGTCGGCCGCGGTCCAGCCTGACGGGAGTGCGGCGATGCAGGGCAGGAAGGCCGCCGAGGGAACCGCCTGGGCCGCCAGGATCATCGCATGGCCCGTGCCGCAATCGGGTACACGGGGGGCCGCGCCCAGCGTGATGTGCACCCCTGTGGTTGCGGTGTCCGGCAACAGCAAGCCGACGCCGAAAACGGTGGACGCGGCGAAGATGGCGAGCATCGCTGCCGCCAGGGTGACCCGCCGGATGCTCCAGCGCTGCAGCACGATCGGCCGTCGCGGCGGGGCGAGCTCGCGGAACTCGGCGAGCAGGTCGCGGGGATCGCGTTTCATGAAGGCGCGCAGCTGGGTCGGGCTGGCGACCCCGCGGGTGGCGGCGAAGGCCTCGGCCAGCTCGGCCTCGGTGAAATAGTTCTGTGCCTGCTGGTACACCCGCGCGGGGTCGGTGCGGACCGCCAGGACCAGCATCATGTTGCCCAGATCGACCGCCTGCCGCCACGGAGAAGGGCGTACCTGGGCGAAGGCCACGTCGATCAGCAGCAGCTGCCCGGCGCGGACCATCAGGTTGCCCGGCTTGATGTCGCGGTGGGCGATCCCCGCGTCCCACAGCGCGCGGATCAGCGCCAGCCCCTGGCCGATCAGCTGGTCATCGAGGTCGGCGCCGCCGATTTCCACGGCGCCGTCGAAGTACTCGGTGACCAGCAGGTACTCCCGCTCGGGGGTGATCTCCACGATGCCGTAGGGCCTGGCCACGGTGACCCCGACGTCCTGCAGCAGGCGCAGCGCGTAGTCCTCGTACTCGGCCAGGCGCCGCACGGTCTGGAAGGGATGCTCGTCCTCCAGCGAGCCGTACAAGATCGTCCGCCATATCTTGTACCAGCGGTCGGCGCGGACGTGACCCTTGGTGTAGAGCTTGGCGAACAGGAACTCCTGCGGGGCGCCCTCGACCCGCAGCCGCAGCGGCGTGGACCCGGCCGAGGACTCCAGCCCGACCGGCGTGATACCGGAGACGGTGAACCCGAGCTGATCACCCACGCCCTGCCGGATCGCCTCGCCGCGCGCGCCGGTCACATCCACATGCGCGGTGTTGCCGCGCCGGTAAGCGACGGGGAAGACCTCGTTCGGGGTGAAGAAACGGAACGCGCTGACCGGGATCGCGACCGCGAGCGCCACACCGAGGAGCAGGTCATCGATGTGATCCACGGCCAGGTACAGGCAGGCCAGGCAGAACACGGCCACGATGACCGCGATGGCCGCCTTCGCGTAAGAGCGGGGCCGTCCCGGCACGACCAGGCAGTACGCCATGCTCATTAGCAGGAATGTGAGGATCGTCACCGAGAGCGCCGGCGCGGAATACCCCGCCCAGCCGGCGATGATCAGCACGCCGTACGGCCGCGGCCGGGTCATCCCCTTGGTGATGAACTGGATGGCGAGCTGGAGGAGGAACAGGCTGCACAGGAACACCAGCAGGTGCCGCCAGCGCCGGAACGCTATCGTCAGCACGACCGCCGATAGCCCGGCCACCGTGGCCCCCCAGCCCGAGCCGGCCGCGGAGATCCCGTTGACGACGTCGGTCAGCCACGGCGTCCGGGCCCGTGCGAAGAGCCTGAGCACCGCCGTGTTGACCTGATTATCAAGCCGGAGCGACGGCGCGCGCGCCGAAATCAGGAGTACTCCGGCCAGGATGGCGACGGCGAGGACCAGCCACGCCCTGGTAGTGGCCGACACCGGGTGCGGCAGCGGCGGGGGTGCACCTGTCGGCCGGCGCCGGAGCGACGTCAGCCGCGGGGCGGGACCCGGCGGCAGGCTCGCGAGGCCGGCCTGCGTGGCAACCGTCTTTGCCTTTTCGCTCAACGCGACACCCTTCCCCGGCTGACCGGGACACCTCTAACTGCGGCTACACGGAAATGCCGGGCCGACGACGAACGGGGCCGCCACCCAGTGCGGGACGCAGTTATTGTGCCCGGAGGATTCAAGGAAGTCGCAGTCCTGAATTACCCGTCACGCCCTTATGTCTCTCGATCCGATGAGCGGCCGTAGACGGCTGCTAGCGGCCCTATGACTAAATTTCCCCGCACCGATCAGGATGTGAAATCGTATCGGGTCCTCCTGCTTACTCCGGTATCCGCGAACGGCCAACCTGCCCGGTGAAGGGATCCGCTGTCAGCACGGCACACGTGATGCCGAACCTGAACGCCCGAGGTGCACCGCACCCGAGACGGCCGCGCCGGGGGTCCGCCACCTAGGGGTTCCCGGCACCGAACGGGTGCCTGCATGCTGGCCGAATATAATGGTCACGGCGTTTCGCCGCTGGCTAAGGAGGCGTCGAGCCCGTACGGGGCGACAGACCGCGGGCGATCGTCCTGCCCGAACCAGGCGTCTCATGGGTCAATCCGCTCAACTAGCGCTACCAGGGTCCGAAGCAACGCTCCCGGACGCTGCTCAAGCGCCTTAAGCAGAGACCAACACGGCCACGGGAATATCCACCGAGTCATCGCTCACGCTACATCAGGGCATACCGCACTTCAATAGACGATGAAGAATTTCTGAGTTCCTATGGCACTCCGGATTAGTCGTGTTACGTTAGACATAAGCCTCTCCTTAGGAGCGACGGCTCGTTTGGGCAGGAAGACCACCTCTGGTTGTCGCCCCACGCAGACCCGACGCCTCTTCTGAGCCATTCCGCGCCAGAAGGTATCGAGGGATGAGTATTGAGCTGATTGTCGTGATCGTGGTGGTGCTCTTGGCGGGCACCGACCCCGGCACTGGCCCAGGCGGACTGGCCCGCAAGCGATTCCTGCTCGACCTGGATGCCCACGTCTCGGGGCGAGCGAGCCGGCTGCTCTGAAGGGGACCTCACGTTTTGCCCGGCCGCAGCGTCTACCTGACGTGACCGGCAAACGACCATTCTCCGACCTGGTCTCTCTGCACGGCCCGGCCGTGCTGCGAGTCTGCCGCGCCCTGCTCGGCCCCGTCGACGCCGACGACGCCTGGTCCGAGACGTTCCTGTCTGCGCTCCATGTGATGACGATGACCACCCAAGGACCCGACCGCGACTTCACCGAGCTGTTCGGCTCCCCGCCCGGTGCGGACGACCTGGCCTGGTTGTACGCCAGGCTGGCCGCCCGAGCGGAAGCCGAGGGCCTGCTCGACGTCGCCTACCGTACCCTCGACACCCCGGTCGGCACGCTGCTGCTGGCCGCCACCCCGACCGGGCTGGTCCGGGTCGCCTACGAACGCGAGGACCTCGACACCGTGCTGGGCCGCCTGGCGGGCACGGTCAGCGCCCGGATCCTCCGCGCCCCGGCCCGGCTCGACGAGACCGCCCGCCAGATCGAGGAGTACTTCGCCCGGCACCGCACGCACTTCGACCTGCCGCTCGATCTGAGCTTTTCCAGCGGGTTCCGCCGCTCGGTGCTGTCCTACCTGCCCGCCATCGGCTACGGGCAGACCGCCAGCTACCAGTCCGTGGCCGCTGCGGTCCACCACCCCAGGGCCGTGCGGGCGGTCGGGACCGCATGCGCTACCAACCCTCTGCCCCTGGTCATCCCGTGCCATCGGGTCGTGCGCTCCGGCGGGCGGCTCGGCGGCTACGTGGGCGGCACCGAGATCAAGCACCAGCTCCTCGACATGGAGGCCCG
>JBEKJP010000297.1:0-4541 GCA_050011155.1 Streptosporangiaceae bacterium | reverse complement strand
AGTCCACGGACCAGGTCGGCGGAGGCGGCGCGGTGCGCGGCTTGACGTTCGCGGCTGAGCTGAGCGTGCATGTCCCTGCGTCCGCCCGCTGCCCGGCCGGTTTCCCGGGGCGGGGCGGCCGGGGAAGGGCGGGTGCGGTGATGGCCAGGGTGGCGGTCCGGGAGAGCGTGACGTTTGCCGGGCGGGCGGAGCGGGCGCGGGCCGCCCGCGCGTTCGTCTCTGAGGTACTCGGCCCCGGGCACCCGTGCGGAGACGTGGCCGTCTTGCTGGTCAGCGAGGTCTTCGGTAATTCTGTCCGGCACAGCGGCTCGGGTGCTCCCGGGGAGACGGTCACGGTCGCGGTCATGGCCGGGGACGGCGTCGTCCGGGTCGAGGTCACCGACCGAGCCGGGCCGGGGACGCCGGAACTGCGTCCGGCGGGCCGTGATGCGGAAGGCGGCCGGGGGCTTCAGCTCGTCGCGGGTCTCGCGGCGCGGTGAGGCTGGCGACGGCGCGGCGGGCGGATGATGACCTGGTTCGAGCTACCGCACCCCTGCTGATGTCTCCGCCCGGCGACTGACCGCAGATGTACCTGGCGTGTACGTCTGACGGGCGAGGATGCCGGTGCCTGCCCGCTGCGGCGCAGGTCGCCGGCGCTGGCTGCCGGGCCAGGTACACGGCAGGTACCTCGCAGGTATATCTGAGGACCACGGCATCGGTATGGTAGCCGGCCTGCCTGGTCGGCAGCCGTTAGCCGCGCCGAGCGCTCCGGCCAGGTCGTGGGAGGAATGCCTCATTCGGCAGCAGGTAGCGCGCAGCCTCCCAGCAGCCGGCGCATCTCAGGTCGCCGGAGGCCAGGGGACTGGCGGAGGATCGCAGAAAGCAGACCACGCGCTCCTCGCCGCCGCTCCCGGGGAAATCGGGGTACAGCACGTGGACCAGATGGAGCAGCACCGCCTTCGCGCAGGTCGCGGGATCGCTGCGGGCGGGCACCTGGATGTCATGATGATGAAGCGGTTCGAGCGGGTCTTCCCGGATGCGGACCACGGCGCATCCTCTGTCCCCCCACGCTGCCTCGACCTCCCGGGCCTTGTAGTAATCCCTTTCCTCGTTGTGCCGCCGTTCTTCTTGGTTGCAGCCGCCGTGCCAGTGGGCACCGTCGTACTCCGCTACGAGCACGAGGCCGCTGGGCAGGTCGAACACCATGTCGAGGCGGAACTGCCGCCTTCCGCTGGAGACCTTAACGTCGCCCCGGCCGTGACCGATCACGTACTTGAGCAGCGTTCGAATCTCGCCCTCGTGCTTGGATGTTGCCTGGTCGCCGGTCAGCGCGCAATGACCCTGCTCGCATTTTCCCTGGTAACGGCCTGTTGCGCCGGCCCACCTGGTGTACATGCCAGAACCCTAGCCAGGGCTGCTGACATTCCGCGGTGCCGAGATCAGGTCATCAGGTCAGGGGGCGGCGCGGAGGGCGGACGGTGACCTGGTTCGAGCTGCGGCATGGCCTGCCCCGGGTCGGCGATTGACCTGGCGTGTACCTGGCCCCTGGGCGCGACCCGTCAGCGCTGACTGCCGGCGAGGTACATGGGAGGTAAAGGCAGGTACATCTGGGGTCGATCCGAGGACCATGACCATAGTCCTTGTGGAGCGCGGCTCAGGGGACAGGCTATCGCCTGGCGTCCTGCCCAAGCCTGCCTGATGCCAATCCTGCTCCGTATGGTGCTCGGCTGGCCTGAAGAGCCGCCTGCGGGCGGGTGGGGGCCGGCCCTCTAGAACCTGGCAGGGGAAGGCCGACGATGGCGAGGCGGGCCAGGGCTGTGGTCAAGGCGCTGGGCGACTCGGCCTCCAGCAACTGGGCGCGGCGCCCCGCGTCGGCCATTGCCCACCAGTGCCCCGTTGCCCTCCCGAACCAGATGACGGCCGCCGGGAACTTGCTTTTCAGGCTGGTCAGGGCGCAGGCGATATCCTGGCCAGGAGCGGAGTCCGAGAGCTGGCGGGCCGTTGGCCTGGGGGTGTGCGGCTGCACGGAGCGGCCTCCTTGTTACCTGGAGCGTGGTCCTGGGCTACGCGACGTAGAACGGGCCGTCGTTGGTCTCCAGGACTCCATGTGTCACGAGGAACTGCTTCGCCCGCTTGTACGTGCTGGGGCCGGCCTCAACATCGGCCTTGCGCCCGAAGACCTCGTTCTCGGGCAGCACCGACCCGCGCTCCTGGCCGCGCGCCCATTCCGCGATCTCGGCGGCGATTTTCTGGTACGTCTTCCCGCTGCCGCGCCACGAGGTGACCTGGGCGTCGGTGGTGTTCACGATGCTTTCGCCCGCATCTCCGCGGCGATGCCCGCTCGTTCGGCCTTCTCGATCACGAGGGCATCCCTGAAGTCCCGGAGGAGGTCCGGCAAGGCGGGATCGTCCATCGTGTCCGCGTACCGCGTCACCAGGGCCAGCACCGCCCCGGACACGTCGTTCAGCTCGCCCGTGGTGAGATCGTCAAGCTTCACGGCCCTGACCGACCCCGCCCGGTGCGGCAGCTCGGGCAGCGGCATGCTGAGAGCCTCGGCCAGGTCGTCGCGGTACCGGCTCAGCAGCAGGGAGAGCAGCCGCCCCGGCAGGTAGCTCCGGTACTTCTCGCTGATCAGCTTGTCAGCGCTGTCGTGGGCTTCGGTGAGCTGGTCCTTCGTCAGCTCCGAGAAGGTACGCATTGTCTCTCCCTGGCTTGCTGTGGCGGTGGATGGGTCCGGGACCCCCGAAGGGCCATCCGCAGTCCGCTTACAGGTATCGGCCCCGGACCCCGCCCCGGTGCGAAGGCCGTACCAGCGCACCGGGAAACGTATGGCTAGCGTGGCATCCCGGGCGTACCGTGGGTATTGACAACGTGAGCGCTCTGTGATGGCGCAAAACCAGGGTCGCCCTGGGCGGAGCCCGGCGGAGAAGGGGCGCAGCGAGCGTGGAACCAGCAGAACCCAGCGCAAAGAAGAGGTTCGGGGCGGAACTGCGGGCGCACCGCACACGGCGAGGCTGGACCCAGATAGAGCTAGGCGCGAAGATCGGCTACAGCGGCTCCTACGTCTCCGACGTGGAACGAGGCGATAAGGGTGTCGGCGGAAGCTGAATACTACTACTGACCCCAGCGTGGCAACCGAAATTTGACCCCTCTTCCCGGAATCCTGGCTCGAACCGAGCTGGGGAGGAAGCAGGTGATCGAAGTGGAAGACTGGGCAGAGATCAGGCGGCTCCATCGCGCGGAGGGCGTGCCGATCAAGCAGATCGCGCGGATCATGGACGTGTCGCGGAACACGGTGCGGGCGGCGCTGCGGTCCGATGGCCCGCCGAAGTATGAGCGGGAGCCGGCTGGGTCGGTGGCTGATGGGTTCGAGCCGCGGATCAGGGAGCTGCTGGCGGCGTACCCGTCGATGCCGGCCAGCGTGATCGCGGACCGGATCGGGTGGCCGCATTCGGACCGGACGCTGCGCACGCGGGTGGCGGAGCTGCGGTCGGCCTACCTGCCGCCGGATCCGGCGTCGCGGACCTCGTATGCGGCCGGTGAGCTGGCGCAAGATGATTTCTGGTTCCCCGATATCACGGTCCCGGTCGGGTGCGGGCAGGTCCGGTCGGCGAAGCAGCTGCCGGTGCTGACGATGGTGTGCGGTTACTCGCGGTGGGCATCAGCGGTGCTGGTCCCGTCCCGGAACGCGGAGGACCTGTATGCGGGGTGGTGGCAGCTGATCAGCGAGCTGGGCGCGGTGCCGCGGCTGCTGGTATGGGACGGGGAAGGCGCGGTCGGCCGGCACCCGGACAAGCTGACCGCCGAGTGCCAGGGGTTCCGCGGCACGCTCGCCACCCGGGTGTATGTGTGCCGGCCCGCTGATCCGGAAGCGAAGCCGTATTGACTGAACTAACGGCAGGCACGTGAGTATTCGTCGGACGGGCGAGGCGGGGGTCGTTACGGTCCCTCCTCATGGTCGGACAAGAAGAAGACTGTCCCCGGGATCTGGCTTCGCTCGTGGTTCCCGCCGTGGGCACGCTGGCCGAGACCGGCGATCCATGGGAGCCGTATTACCTGACTGGTCCTGACGGGCGGCGGGTCGAGCCGGTGTCGGAGTTCCTGCGGGACCTGCAGGCGTCCGGGCGCCCGTCGACAACGCAGAGGTCGTACTCGCTGGCCCTGCTCCGCTGGTTCCGGTTCACCTGGGCGGCCGGGGTTCCGTGGGATCAGGCAACCAGGGCCGAGGCCCGCGACTTTTGCCGCTGGATCCAGCTCGCCGGCAAGCCTGGCCGGCCTGCCGCCAGGGCGGCCTCGGTGCCGGGCAAGCGGCCGGCGGGCGTGAAGTACGCGCCGTCGACCGTGGCGCACTGCGAGACGGTCTGCCGGAGCTTCTACTCTTATCACCTGGAGGCCGGGACGGGGCCGATCGTTAACCCGTTTCCGCTGGCCAGGCCGGGACGGGCGAACGCGCACCATAACCCGATGGACCCGTTCCCGCGGCAGAAGGCGGGCCTGTTCCGGCCGCGGGTTCCCCGCCGTGTCCCGCGGCAGATCCCGGACAGCGTGTTCAACGACCTGTT
>JBEKJP010000296.1:0-4543 GCA_050011155.1 Streptosporangiaceae bacterium | reverse complement strand
CCGGGACCTGCGGGTCGGCGCCCGACACCCACGCGGTCACCGCCCGCATGTCGTAGCCGGCCAGGGCGGCGGCGTGGAAGTAGCCGCGTAGGTAGTCGCTCGCCTTGGCCGCCCAGAAACCGCCGTCCTCCACGCCCTGCTGGGAGACCGCGAACGCGAACGCGTCGGCGCGGCGGATCGCGGTCGCCGGGTCCTGGCAGCCGTCCACCGGGGACCAGGAGAAACTGGACGGCACCCCGCCGATGCACTGCGGATTGAACACGTGCACCGGGCCGCGCAGCGCCCGCACCGCGCCGGTCAGGGCCAGCAGGTCGGCCTTGGTGGTGGTGGCAATGACCGGCCCCGGGTATTCCATGATCACGTCGGCGAGGAATGCGGTCTTGAAGGTCCGCGGCGGCGCCATCACCAGCACGTGCTCTTCCAGCGGGACCCGCAGCCGGTGCCGGTAGTGCGCCCGCCCCAGGAATACCGAGTGCTCCCCGGGCCACAGCGCCCGCACCCACACCGGCAGCGACCGGCGGATCCGGCCGGAGCGGCGCAGCGCGGCCAGGCGCCCCCACCGCAGCCACAGGCCGATGACGGTCGAGAACCCCTTGCCGGGATGCAGCCGCAGGTGCAGCCGGACCCGCAGCGACCTGACCCGGTCACCGGGCAGGTATTTCGCCGGCAGGAGCGCCCACGAGACGAACGCTGAGCCGGTGATGAGGGCGGCGAGGATAACCGCGTAGAGGGTCATGATCGGCCCCCGTCCTGGGCGGCGAGGACCGCGCGGCGCAGCGCGGCCCGGGCCGCGCCGCCGTTCAGGTCAGCCTCCGGGGCGATGCCTGCGCAGATCCGCCCCACCGATCCCAGCGGGATCGCGGCCAGCGGCCCGTGCCGCTCGGCGACCAGGGCCAGGAACCGCGCCGTCTTCGTCCCGCCCCGCGGGCCACTCCCCCGCCCCGGCGCATCCGCCGGGTGCCGGACGCCGGCCCGGTCCCGGCGCGGGGCGCCGTCCCGGCCGGCCGGGACGGCCGCCCGGGCCGGGCCGGGTCGGCCGAGGCAGCGGCCGGGGGCGACCGGGCACTCCTCCAGAACCCAGGTCCGGAACCCCGCCAGGGTCGACCTCGGGGCCACGACCAGCCGCAGGAGCCACAGCGCGAGTCCGACGGCCGCCGCCAGGAGGGCGCCCTCCCGGGCCAGGCCGCCAGCGCCCTGGCGGGCGATCACCCCGGTGCGGATGACGCCGATGAGGGTGTCGCTGGCCAGCGCGTAGGCGGCCGGGGGCATCGCCCACACCGCCAGGTCCCGCCAGCCCGGCGCGGCCGCGATCACGTTCATGAACACGCTCGCCCCGGCCGCGGCCATGTTGAGCAGCCGCGCCCGGATCGCACGGCGGCCGTGCAGCGCCAGCGCGACGCCCAGGCAGGCGAACACCAGAGCGGCCGCGTCGGGGATCGCCGCCTCCAGTCCGGCCGCCACCGCGAGGTGCCTCGCGGCGTACACCAGCCGGTACTGGGCGCTGAAGCTCACCGCGGCCGCCGCCCCCGCGAGGGCGAACAGCCCGAAGAAAGCGACGTACAGCCAGATACCGGGTCCGTCGCGCCCGGCTTTGGCATGACGGCCGGGAGCGGCGGCAGCCGCGCCCGCTTTATCCGAAACGGCGGGCGCTGGCGGCGCCTGGCCAGGCACCGGGGCGGCAATAACAGGGCTCATAGTCCCGCCTTTCGGCAGTCGGAACAGGGCAGAGTTCTCGCAATTACAGGCATGGGGGAATTACTCCTGATAGGCGGAGGGTGCGCCAGAATCGGGGAATGGCGTATCGTCGCCGATTCAGGCAAGGCCGAGTAAGTCGGTGAGAAGCTGATGGCCGGAATGGCCCGCGTGCTGGTTAGGGCTGGTCGGGGTCGCCGTGGACGACCGGGTTGTTGGGCCAGGTGTTGGCCCGCAGCATGGAGCGGGTGGCCGCGTCCAGTGGGGTGTTCCGGGCGGGTCCGCGGCGGGGGCGGTCACCCTTGCGGATGCCGATGACGAGCATGACGAACATCCCGGCCGCGCCGCCAGCCAGGAATGCGGTAATCGCGATCACGAGCGCGAAGGAGTCCATCAGAATGGTCCCTCGCCGTCGCCATGCCGTGCGTTTCCCGTCAATGGGATCACTTCCCTTCCCGTGCTGGGGAATCTCATGGGAGTGACGTTATGGCGGGAAGCAAACGCAACCAATATCACCGTGATATATCACGGTGAGATAATCGGCGGAATAGCTGCGGAACGCAGGGCATGTTAGACCCCGGCAGAGCCGGGGAACGAGCGCCTTGCGGCGCTGGCGGCTCTGCCGGGGCGCTTGCCGGGCCCGTCGCTCGCGCCGACGGGCGCGTCCTGCAGCGTCGGCAAGCAGTCAGGCTCTTATGGCAATCAACTACGATAGTCAACTATGGGCGACGATGACATCCTGCCTGTTTATGAGCAAATGGCCCCGCCAGGAGGCGGTGGGGGCCGACGCTTTCGGCTAGGCCGCCTGCTGTAGCTGCGCCGGCCGGGCCTCGGCGGCCGCCTCGGCGCGGACGGCGGCGATCAGGGCGCTGGCCCGGTCCCGGCCGATGCACAGGCGAGCGCGGAGGTTGTCACGGGAGATGGGCCTGCCGGTCGCCGCCCGGTGCTCGGCGTCCAGCTCCCGGGTCCGGGCCAGCAGCCCGGCCGGGATCTCCACGGACCTCGCGGCCGCAGCCGGCCTGGCCTGCGGCCCCCCCGTTGCCGCCGGTTCGCGTGCGGCCGGGGCGCAGACCGCATTGATCTCGCGCAGCAGCCATGGGCCGGCTTCGCTCCAGCCGATCAGGAGCACCGGGCCGATCGCGTCGACCGAGGCGGTTCCGAACTGGAGGTGCCAGAACGCGCCGGCGGTGTTCAGGGCCAGCGTCAGCAGGCCGCAGAACCGCAGGAAGCGGTGCAGCCTGGCGAGCTGGGCGTCGGTGTAGTTGTGCAGGGACAGGAACCGGATCCCCGTCAGCAGCCCGATGACGCTGAGGTCGACCGAGGGGCCGATCAGCCACGCGATCCAGGCGATGACGCCTAGGTCCAGGCACAGCCGGGTCACGTTGACCACGCTGAACGCGAGCGCCATCGTCACGATCGCGGCGGTGATCACGGTGATCGCCCGGCGGGTCAGCTCCTCGCCGGGAAGGGCCAGACTGCCTTGGATTGGCGTCGGGGGGTCGAGGGTGGTCACAATTCATCCCCTTGCTTCGGCACGGGTACTTCGGGCCAGGCCACGCGGCGGCCTATTGCCGGCGATCACAGGCGGAGTTCCGGCGCCCGGTGGGGCAGCCACCTGCAGGCTGGGACGGCGCTTCCGCCGCCTGTACCGGCGCGGCGGAAGCGCCGGCGATTAGCGGGGTCCGACCCCGGCGATGCCGCGCAACAGCAGCGCGGACCGCGCCGGGTCCAGTGCGAACGCCCGCAGTTGCTCGAACACCCCGGCGTAGGCCACGAGGTCGTTCTGCCCCTCCAGGCAGGTCCCGCCGCTGATGGCGCCCAGGTGCACGAGCCCCAGCCCGGCCACCCCGGCGAACTGCAAGATCGCCAGCGATCCTTCCGCCGCGGCCGCGTGGGCGCCGGATTCGAACGGCAGCACCTGCACCGTGACCGCCGCGCTGTCGGCAGCGATACGGGCCAGAGCGCTCAGCTGCTCGTCCATCACCGCCGCGCTCCCGACCTGCTGGTGCAGTGCCGCCTGCCCGATGATCAGGCGAACCTCCGGTCCACCCTCTTCGAGGATCGCCCGCTGCCGGGCCAGGACCGCTCCCACCGCGCGGTCCCGCGCGGCTTCGTCTTCCAGCGACGGGTCGGTCTCGGCCAGCGCCCGCGCATAGGCGGGAGTCTGCAGCAGCCCGGGGATCCGCTGGGCCTCGTAAGCCGAGATCTTCGAGGCGGCCGTCTCGAGGGTCAGGTAGTCCCGCCAGGCGCCGCGCAGCACGCCTTCGTAGTCCAGGTACCAGCCGAACTTTCCTCGCGGATCCGCCAGTAGCTCCAAGATTGCCTTCTGCTCGCCGGCGATGCCGTACTCCGCAAGGAGCTCGCGCAGCTCCTTGCCCCGGATCCCCCGATCTCCGGTCTCGATCCTGCTCATCTTCGACCGGTCGCATTCCAGCATCCGGGCCACGTCGTCCAGCGTGTAGCCCATGCCCTCTCGGTAACGGCGCAATGCCTTGCCTACGAGGCGTCGTCTTACAGGTGGTGCAGAAGCCGTCATGGTGAATCGTCCTTCGTTGTGGAGCCGTTCCTCTGGTGTCGTCGGGGTTGCCGCCCCTCGACACCATATAACCTACTCGTTGATGCGGGCGGCATCAAGGTGTCACCACCTTCCGTTCGACCAAAAGACTTTTGACCTGGCCTTAAGCCTTGAGGATCTCCCTGCCCGCGCGGATGATCCGCTCGGCCGTCCGCCGGCTAACACCCCACTCGGCAGCCAGGTTCGCCGCCGACGGCCGGGTGCCGGAACGCAGATCGGCGAGGACCCGGTCGAGCCGCTCGTCGCCCCGGTACGGGTGCGGCTTGGCGGGGGCTC
>JBEKJP010000295.1:0-4564 GCA_050011155.1 Streptosporangiaceae bacterium | reverse complement strand
GGCCCGGTTCGTCAGCAGCTCGGCGTGACCGGCCAGGGTGTCCCGGACCAGGCCCCGCCGCCGGCCGGCGGCGCCGGCG
This sequence comes from Streptosporangiaceae bacterium, assembly GCA_050011155.1. Classification (GTDB taxonomy): domain Bacteria; phylum Actinomycetota; class Actinomycetes; order Streptosporangiales; family Streptosporangiaceae; genus Palsa-504. The sequence continues at coordinate 4,485 of JBEKJP010000295.1, read as the reverse complement.
CCGCCGGTCCTTCGAGCACTGCCGGTCCTTCGAGCGCTGCCGCCCGCGCGGGCCGGCCGGGCGCGCAGGCCCAGCCGGATGAGGCCGGCGTTGGCGGCCAGCGCCCCGCCCGCGGCCAGCAGCAGCCAGCGGGCCGGCACCGCGGCCAGGATGGCGCCGCCGGCGCCGAGCCCGGCCAGCTGGGTCGCCGAGCCGATCAGGCTGAAGACCGAACGGCCGAGGACGTAGCGGTCCCCGTCGAGCACCTCGGGGAGCAGGCCGGAGAGCGCGGCGGTGAACACCGGCGCGGTCGTCGCCGCCGCCGCGACCAGCGCCAGCATGACCGGGATCGGCAGCCCCGGCCGCAGGCCGATCACCAGCCCGGGCACCGCCCGGACCAGCAGGCCCGTCCCGATGACCAGGCGCGGCGGCAGCCGGTCGGCCAGCGAGGTGAACAGCGCGCCGCCGACGGCCTGCGGCGCGAAACCCGCGCTGAACGCGAGCGCGGTCCAGAACGCCGAATGGGTCTGGGTGAACACCAGCACCGACAGGCCGAGGATCTCGAACTCGAAGCCGAGGACGTACATAAACATCGCGGCGGCCATCACCCGGAACTCCCGGACGGCGAACACCGAGCGGTACGTCGCCCCCGCCCGGCGGCCAGCGGGCTCGGCACGGCCGCTTGGCTCGGAGCGGCCGGGTGGCTCGCGGCGGTCTTGCGGTCCGGCGGGAGCGGGAGCGGGAGCGGTCATGCTGCCCATGCTGCGAGACTGGCCCTCCGGAGCGTACTCTTTCGTCCTGGGACGAAAGCTGGTTGGCCGTGGCGCTGCGCATCGAGGTGGGCAACGAGGACCTGACCATGAGCCGGTTCGCGGTGTCGCCGCTGTGGGAACTGACCCACGCCTTGCGCCTGCTGGCCGGCCCGCCGGTGCATCCGGACGTGCCGGTGCTCCGCCCGTGGCTGGCCCGCGCGCGCGACCGGCACCAGGCGCTGGCGCGCACGACCGACGTCGGCGTGATCCTGGCGCTGCAGCCGCCGGGCTGGGGGGCCGATTTCCTGGCCCCGGTTCCGGCGAGCGTGGACACCACCATCGGCGAACTGCTCGACCAGGTCCGGTCGACGCCGCCCGGGCAGGTGCGCCGGGAGGTCGCCGAGGCGCGGCGGCGGCAGCCGCGGCTCGACCCCCGGCTGGAGCGGATCCTGACCGGCGACGGGGTCGCCGGCTATGTCGCCGACGTGCTCGCCGCCGCGTGGCAGGCCCTGCTCGAGCCGGAATGGCGGACGCTGCGCGCGGTGCTCGAACGGGACGTCGTCTACCGCGCCGGGCAGCTCGCCTCGAAGGGCTGGGCCGCGGCGCTTGACGGCCTGCACGCCGACCTGGCCTGGCGGCCGGGCCGTATCGAGCTCACCCGCTGGCGCACCGACGAGGCCGCCGGGCTGGGCGGTCGCGGCCTGCTGTTCATCCCGTCGGTCTTCATCTGGCCCCGGCTCGCGCTGTCCGTGGACCCGCCGTGGCCGCCGGCCCTGATCTACCCGGCCCGCGGGGTGGCCGCGCTGTGGGAGCGGCCCGCCCGCCCGGATGGCTCCGGCCACGCCCTGCGCCGGCTGCTGGGCAGCTCGCGGGCCGCCATCCTGCTCGCGCTCGAGGACCCGGCCAGCACTACCCAGCTGGCGGCGACGCTCGGCCAGTCGATCGGCGCCATCGGCGATCACTTGGCCGTGCTGCGTGAGGCCGGGCTGATCGCCCGGGCCAGGTCAGGACGTTCGGTGCTGTACCGCCGCACCCCGGTCGGCGACGCGCTGGCCGCGGCCGAGCTCTAGCGACCCGTTCCGCGAGCCGCGTCATCTAAGTTGCCGTCCGATGTCTCGCGATATATCGTGGTAGCACTCGGGATTCCCCGAATTCTGTTACGGAGGGCACGATGGCACCGGGATACAACGTGCGCGTCGGGGACGCCGACCGTGAGGCGGTCGCCGCTCAGTTGCGTGAGCACTATGCCGACGGGCGGCTGACGCTCGAGGAACTCAACGAACGCCTCGATCAGGCGTTCGCGGCCAAGACCAGGGATGACCTGAGCACCGTGACGCGCGACCTCCCGCAGGCCGCACGGCCGGGTGGCCTGCCGTACACGGGCGCCGGATGGCCCGGACAGGCGGGGCCGGGCTGGCACGGGCCGATGTCGCCCGGGCCGGGTCAGCGTTACGGCCAGGGCGGCTGGGACGGCAGCAGGTCACGGGGAGCTGGCGGTGCCTTCGCCCCGATGCTCGGCCTGGTCTGGCTGCTGGTGATCCTGGGCAGCGTCCTGATGTTCGGCCTGGGCGGAGGCGACCGGCCGATCGCGATCGTCTTGTTCCTCGCGGCGCTGGCGCTGGTCAGGCGGCTGTTCGGGCTCAGCCGGGGACGCGGGTCGAGGGGACCGAGGGGTCCCAGGAGGCCGCGCGGACGCCGCCGCTAGTGATTCTCGCGGCACCTGGGTTCCGCACCGGGCCGGCTCGACTTATCGTTAAAGGGTGAGGCAGCCGGCCTGGCGAATTCTGGGAGCCGATGACAAGGCGATATGACGTCCGAACCGGAATGATTGACGAGGACCCCGACGCGGCGCGCTCGCGCGAGGAACTGGTTCCTGGCTGGCATGTGCCCGGCCGGACCCGGTACGACTATGACCTCCGGATCGGCGATGCCGAGCGCGACGCGGCCATGACCCAGCTCCGTGAGCATTTCGTCGCGGGCCGGCTCACCTTCGACGAGCTGACCGAGCGCATCGACGCGGCCCTGATCGCCAAGACCCAGCGGCAGATCAACCGCCTGCTGGCCGACCTGCCCCGGCCCCCCCGGGCCGCCCGCCCGGAGTCCGAGCTGGCCGTCCCGGCACCGGACGCGGGCCGGTTCCTGGTTTTCGCGATGGTGCTGTTCGCGCTGGCCACCTGGATCCTGATCATGGCCTGGATGGCCAGGCACTCCGGCTTGAGCGGGCCGTACCCGCAGTTCCCCGGCCGCGGCGGCGGCTAGGGTCTTGGCCCGTCAGGCGCTGGCCAGGGCGCGCAGCGGGACGACCAGGTAGCGGTAATCCGGGGCGGAGTCGTCCCCGTCGCCCGCGTCGCCCGCGCTGCCGGTGATCAGCGCGGGCTTAGTCGGGCTGGTGAACTGCAGGCATATCCGCGCCTGCTCGGGAACGGGTCCTTCGGCGTTCTCCGGCAGGGCCTTCACCGGTGCCTTCCCGGCTGAGGCCATCTCGCCGCGCTGGGCCTTCTGGGGCTTCTCTGCTTTCTGGGGCTTCTCTGCTTTCTGGGGCTTGTCCGCGTGCGGCTTGTCCGCGTGCGGCTTGTCCGTGCCGCCTGGCGCACCGGTGGCCGCGATCAGGGCCGCGCCCAGGCCGTCCATCAGGTAGTGCGGGCTGAACGCGATCACGGTCTCTTCGCCGGTGAAATCGGCGGCGACCGTCTCCCTGGCTCGTGCCTGCCCCTCGGTGCCCGCCTCGATCGTCACCTTGCCGTGGCCGAAAGACAGCCGCACCGAGCTGCCCCGCTCCGCGACCAGCGCCACCCGCTTGACCGCCTCGGTGAGCGGGATAGCCGGCATGTCCCCGCGGCTGCCGAAGCCCTCGGGAAACCGGGACATGTACTTGATGTACTCCCCCGCGATCAGGCGGGTGGTCAGCCGCCGCCCGGCCGACTCGAAACCGATCATCGCCTCGGCCGCGTGCAGCGACTGCCCCGCGCTGGCGGCGGCCCGGACCGCACTGGACGCCAGCTCGCCGCGGATCATGACTCGCACCGGGACGCCGGGCGTCAGCATCCGCGCGGCGTCCGCCAGCGTCTTGGCCGGCACCAGCATCGTGCTGCGGACGTCCGGGCGAGCGGGATTCCAGCCGAGCTCCCGGATGGCCAGCCGGTACCGGTCGGTCGCCACCAGCCGGATGGAGTCGCCGTCGATCTCGACGTTCACCCCGGTGATGACCGGCAGCGTGTCGTCGCGGCTGGCCGCCGGGGCGACCTGGCCGATCGCGGTGGCGAGCGCGCCGCCGTCGACGGTGCCCGCCAGCAGGGGCAGCTCGGGCAGCCGCGGGTACTCCTTGACCGGCAGGGTCACCAGCGTGAACGACGCCGGGCCGCAGGTCACGATGACGTCGTCTTTCTCGTGGTCGAGCTCGACCGGCAGCGAGGGCAGGCTCCTGGTGATCTCGGCCAGCAGCCGGCCCGGCACCAGCGCGATGCCGGGCTCGGCCACCTCGGCGTCGACCTGGATCCGGGCCGACACCTCGTAGTCGAAGCAGGACAGAGTGAGGCTGCCCGCCGCGGCCTCGAGGAGCATTCCGGACAAGATGGGCAGGACCGGCCGGGATGGCAGCGATCTCGCCACCCAGGCGACCGCCTCGGTCAGCGCGTCCCGCTCGATGATGATCCGCATTCCTGCCGCCTCCGTACCGCGCTTGCCACCCTCCGCGGGGTCCTCACATGCATACTCGCACGAGGCACTGACATTTCCTGCGGCTGCGCCAGGGGAC
>JBEKJP010000294.1:0-5245 GCA_050011155.1 Streptosporangiaceae bacterium | reverse complement strand
CTCCGGTACCCGCGGGTCGGCCAGCACCGCGCTGGCCGGGTCGCGGTAGGGCACCGGCGGGATCTCCACCAGGCCCGCGCCCAGCCGGCCCCGGGCCGACCGGCCGCTGGTCCGCCGGGACCTGGAGCGTGAGCTCCGGCTGCCCGCGAGCGAACTCGAGGTCCCCGATGCCCCGGACCAGGCCGCGGACCCGGCGGTACCCGAGGACGGCCCCGAAGAGCCCGAAGAACCCGAAGAACCCGAGGGTCCCGAGGGTCCCGAGGACGAGGAGGGAACCGAGGGGGCCGCGGCCAGGCCGCAGGTGTCGCAGTAGCCGTCCTGGATGGTCCCGCCGCAACCGGGTTGGGTACAGGTCACCGCGACTGCACCGCCAGTACCGCCTGCTGGTAGCCGACCACCGCGGCCTCAGCCGCCGCCAGGTCGCAGGGCGCGGTCCAGAGCAGGTCGCGGGCCTGGGCGTATCGTTCGGCCAGAGCAGCGTCCTCGACGGCACCGAGCCGGGCGGCCTTGGCCTTGTAGGCGCCGAGCAGCCCGCGCAGCTCGTCCCGTCTGGCCAGGGCGGATACGGCAGCTCGTTCGGCCTCCTTGAATTGCGCCGTCGCGGTGGTCAGCTCGCGGTCGAGCAGGTCCAGCTCGGACGCGAGGCGCGGCCACCGCCCGCCGTCCAGCAGCGGTCCCAGTTCGGCCAGCCGTGCGGACAGGCCGTCCGGCTCGGCCGGCGGCGGCGGCAACGCCACGGCGGCGATCTTCTCCGCGGCCCGCTGCCAGGCCGCCACGGCGTCGTCGCGGGCCGCGCGGGCCGCCGTCGCGGCCGCCCGCACCTCGTCGACACGCTGGTGGGCCTCGTCCCGCAGCCGGATCAGCTCGTCCGCCCGGGCCACCGCCGCCGCGACCCGTTGGGCCAGCAGGTCCGCCCCCGAGGTATCGACCGTGCCGCCCTGCCACAGGGCCAGCGGGTCGGAGTTCAGCGTGTCGCGCATCCGGGCCAGCTTGTCCTGAGCCGAGGCCAGGTTGCCGGACAGCGCCTCGTCCCCGAGCGTCGCGGCGAGCGGCGTCACCCGGGCCAGCTCGGCCCCGGACGTGTCCAGCCGGCCGGCGATCTCGGTCCACACGTGCTCGGCGGCGGCCAGCACCTCGGTCACGGTGCTGAACGCGCCGCGCATCCTGGCCACTGCCGTGGCCAGGGTCAGGTCCTCGTGGCCGGGGTCGGCCAGGTCACGGCCAGCCAGCGGAGCGGGCCCCGAGGCCAGCCGCACCGAGCGCCCGGCGAGCAGGGCGGTGAGCGCGGTGAGCTCACGCGGGCCCAGATGCCTGGTCACCGCCTCGGCCGCCTGGTCGACCACGGCCGAGTAGGATTCGTAGACCTGCCACAGGGTGGCCAGCGTGGCCGCTGTCGCGTCCCAGCGGCGCCTGGTCTCACCGGTCAGCTCGGCCCCGGCCAGCAGCTGCTTGCCGAAGCTGGAGTCCAGCTCGAGCAGGTTGGCCTGGATCGCGTCGCGCTCGGCGACCGCCGCCTTGACCGCGGCCGCGGCCTGCTCCTTGCTCATCGCCGGCCCGGTCATCGGTACTCCGCCAGCCGCCGAGACAGGCCCCGGGCGCTGCCGGCCGCCATGACCAGCGCGAGCACGGCGACTCCCGCCACCAAACCGGTGAATGCTCCCGATCCCGCCCCCGCGCTGTCGGCGAAGACCGCCTGGTCGGCGCGGATCGCGGCATCGAGGTCGGCTTCGAGGCGGATGAACAGCGTCCCGGCCGAGCCCGGTCCGTTCCCGATCACCAGTCGTGTCTCCGCACCGTAGTCGTGGGCCTGGTCGAGCTTCTGCGCCTGCTGGTTGACCGCGAACCAGGAGCTCGCCTCGTGCCTGGCGGCGGTGACGGGCCCGGCGGCGCTGGCGGCGCTCTGGCTTCCCGCGCTGGACAGCAGCGCGGCGAACTGGTCCTGCGCGGTTCGGAAGTCGGCCTGGAAGTCGGTGTCGCCGGTGCGGGAGATCAGGTTCAGGGTCTCGTCGCCGCGGGCCTGCAGCGCGGCGATGTCGGCCTGGGCCAGCGTCTCGGCCGGCGTGGAGCCGTGCCCGGTGGCCCGCAGCAGGTCCGCCCGGCCACCGAGCAGCGCGACGGCCATCCAGATCAGCGCTACCGCGCCCGCGACCGAGGCCAGCAGCAGGCCGACGTTGAAGGTGCGGTGGGTGCGCCGGGACAGCCACCGCTGGGACCGGTAGAGGAAGAAGCCGACAGCGAGCCCGGCCGCCAGCGTGACCACGGCGAGCGGGAGCCCGGTGGCCCGGGCGCTGGCCGCGGCCAGCAGCGCGTTCTCGTACAGGTACACGTCGCGGGCGGCGGGCAGCAGGCTCTGGTGCATCTCCTCCGACGCGACCTCGAGAAAGGAGCCGCCGGCCGGGTACCCCAGCGAGTTGTAGGTCTGGCCGTCCTCGACGTAGCCGGCGTAGACGGGCAGGTTCGCGGCGAGGGTGCTCAGGTGAGGGCCGATGACTGAGCCGCCGCTGGCGGCGGTCACCGCCTTCAGGTCCGCGCTGGCCGCCGCGATGTCCCGCTGATAGCGCTGCCGGCCGGCGAACGGCGGGGTACGGCCGTACAGGTAACCGGTGGAGGCGGTCACGTCCGCGTCGGCCAGCGACTGGTACATCTGCTGGGCGGCGAGGCTGAGCGGCTCGCTGGTGGCGACGGCCTCTCCCGCCGCGGACGCGTGCTGGCCGACCATCAGCGCGGCCAGCGCGCCCCAGGCCAGGCAGGCCGCGACCAGGGCCGCCCGGATCAGCCGGACCTTGCCCGGCGTGGTCGAGGCGCGCGGGAACCCGAGCCGGCGCCGCCTGGCCGCGCCGCGGGCAGGGCCGCGGGCAGGGCCGCCGGGCCCGGCCGCCGGGCTGCCCCTCGTCACCGTGGCCGTCATTGCCGATCCGCCATGTCGCTCCCCGTCATCGGAACCGACGAACCATGACGTTCCCTATTTTGCCCGCACTCGGGGACTCCATTGGGTTAACGCAAACCGACGAGATGGGGTTCACCGCGTGTCTTCCGCTCCGCGAAGGCGGCTGGCTGGTCATGACCAGGTCTTCGGCCGGACCGCGTTGGCCATGTCGACCAGCGTGATCCGGCGAGCGCGATCCGACGTCAGCCGAGCCAGCGCCCGGTAGCCGCGTTCCAGGCCGAAGCGCAGCGAGCGCTCGTTCGGCTCGCAGCCGAGGATAATTCCGTTGCCGGTCGCGGCCTGCCGGTCCGATCCGGTCCAGGCCAGCGCGGCGCGCAGGATCTCCACGGTGAGCTGCTGGCGGCGCGCTTCGTCCAAGGTCATCCGGCTCAGCCGGCCGTCGGCCTGGCGCAGGTCATCGCCGCTCACCCCGGGCGAGACCAGGATCCGGACCGCGGCGATCTGCGCCGCCGCGTGGTAGCTGGAGGTCTCCGGCACCCCGGCGAGCGCGGCGATGGCGCCCGGCCGGTCGCCGGCCGCCAGGCGGGCCCGGGCCAGGCCGAACGCCGCGCTGATGCAGGACCGGTCCACGGTCCAGACGAGCCCGAAGTACCGGCTGGCGGCCGCGCTGTCCCCGGCGGCTTCGGCCGCGAAGGCCAGCGCGAGCTTGGGCGCGAGCTCGCCGGGCAGTTCGTCGTAGACCGCGCTGAACGCGCCGCCCGCGGCGCCAGCGTCACCGGTGGCCAGCCGGCGCAGGCCGTCGATCCAGGCGATCCGCCAGTCGGAGGGATCGCTGGCGGCCAGGTCGGCCAGCGAGCCGGCCGCCCCGTCGTAGTCGCCGGCGTCCAGCTGGGCGCGCGCCAGCGCCAGGCGGGTCTCGGCGGACGCGGCGACCTCGGCCGGCACGGTCGCATCGCCCGCGATGGCCGCGGACAGCGTGGCCGCGCGCTGGCCGGAATCCAGCCCGGCGAACGTGGCCAGGTAGCCCGCGGCCGGATCGGCCCGGTCCACCTGCGGCATCGGTATCCCCGCGATGATCTCCGCCGCGGAGGGAGCCGCCCAGAGCGTGCGGTCAGCCCTTTCCCCCGCGGCTATGGAGGGGACCCCTCCCCCTGCAGGTATGGAGGGGACCCCTCCCCCGGGGGGTATGGGGGGGCGGGCAGCCCCCCCATGATCGGGGGGGGTCATGGGGGGGTCGTCCCCCCCGGCCAGCACAGCTTGGAGTTCGGGGCTGAACACCGTGGAGAACGCCGGCCGCGGGGTGCCGTCGGCGAGCGCGAGCACCTCGCGCAGCACCCCGGTCAGCTGCTCGGCCATCTCCCCGGCCGAGCCGAACCTGCGGTCCGGATCCGCGTCGGTGGCCCGGCGCAGCAGCCGGGCGAACGACTCCTGCTGCTCGAGCAGCGGCACCCCGTCCGGCAGGGTGAACTTGTAGCTGCTCTGGTATCCCTTGAACTCGAAGGTCAGCACGGCCAGGGCTCGCGCCACCGTGTACAGGTCGGACGATACCGACGGGCCCTCGGTGCCGATCTCGGGTGCCTGGTAGCCGACCGTCCCGTAGATCGGGCCGTCGCTATCCACCCCGCGGACCCCCGCCCATGTCGATGAGCTTGAGCTGCTCCTCGGTCTGGATCACGTTGTCCGGCTTGAAGTCGCAGTACACCAGCCCCCGGTCGTGCAGGTACCCCAGCGCGGGCAGCACCTCGATCGCGTACGCGATCGCGTGCGCCACCGGGACCGAACCACCAGCAACCCGCGCATCCTGCAGGATCTGCTTCAGTGACTTGCCCCCGACGTACTCCATCACGATGTACCCGGCCGACTCCCCCGTCCGCCGGTCCGCGTGCTGCACGAAGTTGTAGATCCGCACGATGTTCGGATGCTCGACCTGGGCGAGGAACTGCCGCTCGGCGACCGCGGCCGCCATCGCGTCGGCGTCCCCGGTGTTGAGCAGGCCCTTGAGCACGACCCAGCGGTCGCTGACGTTACGGTCGCGGGCCAGGTAGATCCAGCCGAGCCCGCCGAAGGCGAGACAGCCGAGCACCTCGTACTGCCCGGCGACCAGGTCACCGGGCTCCAGCTTCGGGCTGAACGAGAACCGGGTCCCGCAGTTCCGGCAGAAACCCTCGGTCATCCCGGACCGGCCATCGCGGCCGCGCCCGACGGGCTGCTCGCAGTTGGCGCAGAACCGACGGCTCTCCGGTACCCGCGGGTCGGCCAGCACCGCGCTGGCCGGGTCGCGGTAGGGCACCGGCGGGATCTCCACCAGGCCCGCGCCCAGCCGGCCCCGGGCCGACCGGCCGCTGGTCCGCCGGGACC
>JBEKJP010000293.1:0-4679 GCA_050011155.1 Streptosporangiaceae bacterium | reverse complement strand
AGCATGGCCGCCCTCGCATGCTCACTTTGAAAGAGCCGCACCCCGTGCAACGATCATCGTCCTCGGTGCAGGCACTGGTGCGGCGTCGTCCGGTGACGCCTGGCGCGGCCGGCCACTTCGGCACGACCTGCATGCCTGGCAGCTACCGCCGCACCAAGGCCGGTACCGGAAGGATCATCGCCGCGCTCGAAGAGATCCTCGCCCAGTGCCCAGGAGAGAAAACCTGGCCAACGGCGAGGTATGGGGCCTGTCGTCTGCCGTTATCGCTGACATGATGGACTGCGCCTGCATGCGCAGATACGTCCCTGACCTGGAATAACAGTGCAGATCGCCTGCCGAATACGGATGGTTAACTGTTCTGCGAGTAGCCGGCATGATCGCGCGCAGATCGTCCGGTTCGGCGCGGTCGTGAGCGCCGCGGACGCGGATACCGTGCTGCCACTTGCCCGCGCTGTGACGGCCTGGCATGGGGTGATTCCCAGAGTCGCGACCCGGATCCGAGCTCCACCTGCGAGACCGCCACGTGCATCGTGTCGACGAGGCCGGCGTCGAGAAACTGCCGGATGGTGGTGGCCCCGCCGCCAAGTCGGACGTCCTTGCCCTGCGCCGCGTCCCGCGCCCGATCGAGGACCGACGCAGGACCGGGTCGACGAAGTGGAACGTGGTGTCGCCAAGGGTGAACGAAGGACGCGTGTGGTGGGTCAGTACGAATACTGGAGTGTGGAACGGAGGCTCCTCGCCCCACCAGCCGCGCCAGTCGTGGTCGTGCCAGGGGCCGCGCTGCGGGCCGAATTTGTTGCGGCCCATGATCTCGGCGCCGATGTTGCGGGCGTAGTCTCGCCTGAAGTAGTCGTCGAGGCCGCGGCTTCCGCCGGGGTCTGTGCGCATGGGCCAGCTCGCCGTGGCGCCAGCCCAGGCGAATATGTCGCCAGGATCAGCGCACGTTAGTGATCACTGGGGGGAACCGACCGCTAGCTGGCACTGGCCAGGCCGGCCAGGATCGTCCTAGCCGGCCCGGTTCCCGCGTTCCGGTACCCCGTGCCCGCCCGCAGGTGGACCAGCTCGTGCAGGTCCGGCGCCTTGTACCCGCCGATCAGGAACCCAAGGCTCCCGGCCCGCGCCGCCGCCAGCACGGGACACGCCAGGCCGGGCGATTTCATCACTGGCGGCCGTCCCGGGGCGGCTCCACGTCGTCGTAGGCGCGGGCCGCGGCCAGCAGGCCGTCCGGGCCGCGTTCGTAGACACCGAGGCCCGCCTGCGGTGGCAGGTCCTGACCGCCCCAGCGGACGAAGTTGTACTCCACCGCGCAGCGCACCCCGTCGTCGGTCACCTCGCACGGCTGCAGGGCGATACCGCCGCGTGCACCCAGACGTTCGGTAAAAAAAGATCGGAGCTCGGCCGGGCCGCGGTGGGTCAGGTGCGGCCCGATGGGTTCCCGGTAGTAGCCGTCCGGTTCGAAGGCGCGCACCAGCGCGTCGGCGTCACCGCTGGCCAGCGCGGCCTGGAAACGGCCGACGACATCGCCGGGGAGCGTGCCGCCGGGCGGCAGGATGGCAGGCCGCAGGTGCCGCCGTCCGTCGACCGGCCACTGGCTGCAGTAGGTGCGGAACACCACCGACAGGTCGTCCGGGGACTCCGCGACCACCGCCACCGGCCACGCCACCTCCCCGCCGTCGCGGGGCAAGTGGGCCAGCAGTTCCACCACGGCCCGCCCGTCGGCCGAGGTCGAGGCCATGGTCTCGATGCGGGCGTGCAGATCGGCCAGCCAGGACTGGTTGCCGCTGACGAACTTCCTCAGCTGCCGGTGGCCCCGGATTTCGCCCGCGCGGGGATCGTAGACCACCACCTCGCCCGGCCACGCCGTCTCCAGGGTGCGGGCGTCACCGGAGTTCAGCGCGGCGAAGAACTGCCCGACCGGATCGGCGTGCCCCGCGTCGCGGGTCTGCCTGCGTGCCAGTTCCACCGCGCTGACGAACTCCGAGAACCACGGCATAACTTCGTCCCGTGGGCGGAGGGGAACCGGGGCGCGCGTTTCTCGGTCAGGGCGGCCGCGCCTTCGAGCACGTCCGGTCCCATGAAGCAGAGCATCTCGTAGGCGGCGGACTGGTCGAAGATCGGGCCGGCCATCTTGAGCCAGTTGTTCAGCGCCCGCTTGGTCCAGCGGATCGCCTGCTGGGAGCCGTCCGCCAGGGTGTCCGCCACCCGCAGCGCCTCGTCGAGCACCTGCTCGCGGGGCAGGGCCTTGCTGACCATGCCGAGCCGTTCGGCTTCCTGGCCGGTGATCATCTCGCCGGTGAGCAGGTAGTAGCGGGCCTTGGCCATGCCGCACAGCAGCGGCCACAAGATCGCGGCGTGGTCGCCGGCGGCGACGCCGAGCTTGACGTGGCCGTCGCCGAGCCGGGCGTCGAGGGCACAGATCGAGATGTCGGCCATCAGCGCCACTACCGTGCCCGCGCCGACGGCGACGCCGTTGATCGCCGAGATGATCGGCTTCTCGCAGTTGACCATGTTGTAGACGAGGTCGCTCATCTCCTTGAGCATGTGCGCCACCCGGTCGTGGTCGCCAGCCATCCGCTGGACCATGGCCAGGTCACCGCCGGCCGAGAACGCCCGGCCCGCGCCGGTGATCACGGCCACCTTCGTCTCCGGATCGTCGGAGACCTGCGCCCAGACACGGGCGAGCTCGCCGTGCATCCGCTCGTTGGCGGCGTTGTACTTGTCCGGGCGGTTCATGGTGATGAGCAGGACGCCGTTGTCGCGGCGCTCGAAGGTGAGGTGCTCGTACTCGTCGAACTTCACGGTGCTCCCTGCTAGTGGTGGCTCAGCTCATCGTGAGGCCGCCGCTGACGCTGACGGTCTGGCCGGTGACGTAGGACGCCTCGTCCGAGGCGAGGAACGCGACGACGTTGGCGACGTCGTCCGGCTGGCCGAGCCGCCGGAACGGTATCGCCCGGGTGAGGGCCTCGCGCAGCTTCGGCCCGGCGAACTCGGCGAACAGCACGGTGTCGGTGGGGCCCGGGCACACGCAGTTGACCCGGACCTGGTTCCTGGCCATCTCCCTGGCCAGCGACTTGGTGAAGGCGATCACGCCGCCCTTGGCGGCGGAGTAGACCGCCTCGCCGGACGACCCGACCCGGCCCGCGTCCGAGCCCAGGTTCACCACCGCCCCGCCGCCCTGGGCGGCCATCACCGGCACGACCGCCTTGCAGGTGTGCAGCACGCCGTACAGGTTGACCGCGATCGCGCGATCCCAGTCGGCCGGGTCGGACTCGGTGAAGGAGCTAGCCTTGTCCCAGCCCGCGTTGTTGACCAGGATGTCGATCCGGCCGAACTGCTGCACGACCCGGTCGGCCAGCGACTGGACGGCCTCGCGGCCGGTCACGTCGAGGCGGAACGCCACCGCGCCCGGCCAGGCGGCCGCCGTCTCCTTCGCGCTCGCCTCGTCCATGTCGGTGACGACCACGCTCGCCCCCTCGGTGGCGAGCTTGCCCGCGATGGCCTGGCCGATGCCCCGGCCGGCGCCGGTCACGATCGCGATCTTGCCGTCCAGCCTGCCCATAGGCGGTACCTCCGGGGCCGTGGTCGCCGTCAGAGGAGAATCTATACTCACCACTCACGACGGAAGGAGAGCACCCGTGCAGGTCGGCCTCATGATCATGGATGAGAACCCCGCCGGCACGCTGCGGATCGTCCGCGCGGCCCCAGCCAGTTGCGCCAGCCTGCGGGGGACCGAGCGTCGGTCAGGACGGGCAGGCGAAGTAGATCCCGATGTTCCCGGGGCGGTTGAAGTTGCGGGTCGCGTTCAGGTAGTAGGTGGAGCCGGCCCCTGGCACGGTGTTGATGTCGATAGCCACCTGATGGTCTCCCGCACTGAGGTGTTCCACGGTGAAAGTGCCCCAGCCGGTCCCGGTCCGATGGGTGGTGAAGGTATCCCCGGTCCATATCCAGGGACCGGTGTCCAGCGAGTAGGCCGACTGGAAGGTGAGGCGTCGCCGGTTGGTCCGGATCAGGTGGACGCTGACGTAGGCGGTGGAGCCGGTGCAGACGACAAAGGCGTAGCTGGCCGGGGCGCTCGTCTGCCCGTGAGGATTGCCGGACCACGCCTGCAACTGCTGGGTGGACGGAGCCGGATGGAGGTACCAGGGCTCGTTGTTAGCCTGTGCGGTGCTGGTGAGCGTGAGAACGATGCCCACGCTCGCCGCGACCGTGGCGGACGCGACTATGAGCAGGTGAGGCCGGTTGGACCGGACGCGTAGTCGGATAAGGAAGGAACGCATGGACTGAACCCCCGAGTTAAGTGTGCTGACCTTGAGTCACTGAACCATTACCTTCAGTAGTAAGACCTAAACCCTCGGTGCCGGCTTCGCATAGAGCCCAGGACGCCGAGAACGCGTGTCGGCCCGGCGTTCTGAACCACCCGGCCGCGGTGCCCGTTCAGCTAGAGGGGCGTAACTTCCGGGGGATGAGCTCACATGCGGGACAGCTGCTCGGGCCGGACGACGTGGCGGCTAGCGAGGTGTCGCGGCCGGCGGCCGTCGGCACCGGCCCGGCATTGCTGCCGCCTCGGCCCTCGCCCCATGCTCCGCCAGCTAGCCCCCATCGCCGCCTGGACCCCGCCACCCTCGACGCCGCTCCCTGACGTCGCACCATGACAGCAGCCGCCCCGGCCACCCGCATCC
>JBEKJP010000292.1:0-4702 GCA_050011155.1 Streptosporangiaceae bacterium | reverse complement strand
AGTGAGGACTTCGAGTCCACGGCGATCGGGTGGCTGCTCGACGTCGTGCCGCCCGATTACCGGCTGCACGGGGTCTTGCGCCGCTATCCGGTCGCGCTGGCTGCCATGGCCAGGTACCACGCCAAGGCATGCGTCGAGGGCGCGCGCGAGGGATACCGCACGGCCAGGACCGAGCTGGCCGACACGCTGCCGCCGCACGCCATCGATACCGTTCTGGCCGCCTACCGCAAGGAAGGCGTACGGCTGGCCGCCACCGCTCGCGCGGTCGGCCTGGTCGAACGCGCGCTGCGCGGCGAGGCCTTCACGCCGACGCTGGCGAGCCAGCCGACCGCGCCGCGACCCGCTGGCGGACACCGGGGCGGCGGCAGCGCCTGAACGCCTGGGCAGGAACTTCGTCGGCGGGGAAAGACCGTCGGGCAGGAACTATCGTCGGCGGGAAGACGGCCAGGTCAGGACGTGAGACGATAGGGTCAAGCCGGCTGGGGGCGGGCTGCTAGATCTGCGGGCAGCGAGAGAGAAGTGAGCCAGTGTCACGGCAGGCCCGAATCCTTCTGGTTGATGATCGGATGGAGAACCTGGTCGCGCTGGAGGCGATCTTGGCTCCGCTGAACCAGATCCTGGTGTCCGTCCGGTCCGGCGAGCAGGCGCTGCAGGCGCTGCTCAAGGACGACTTCGCAGTCGTCCTGCTCGATATCGTCATGCCGGGCATGGACGGGTTCGAGACCGCGGCGCAGATCAAGCGGCATGCCGAGACGCGCGACGTGCCGATCATCTTCCTGACCGCCGAAATCGGACAGCCTGAGCAGGCGTTCCGCGGCTACGCCGCCGGCGCCGTCGATTACCTGGCCAAACCGTTCGATCCCTGGGTGCTCATGTCGAAGGTGTCGATCTTCGTCGACCTGTACCTCAAGCAGCTGGGGCCGGCCGGATCACCGGGCGAGCGCCCGCAGCTCGCCCAGGTGTCCGGACGGCTGGAAGAGGTCGAGGAGACGGTAGCCGTGCTGCGCCAGCTTCCCGCGGTAACCGAAGACGTCGACGCGGAGCAGGCGACCGCTCGGCTAGCGCGGCAGGTCGGGGCCGTGCGCGACGCCCTCGGCGAGTTCGGCGACGGCCACGCCTGACCCCGATCCAGCTGCTCCGGACCCTGCAGACCCGGACGCGGGCGGCCTGGCCGCTGGGCTGGCCGAAGGCGACCAGCCGTCGCCCGGCTGATAGCGCCGGACGACCCGGGCCGGGACACCTGCCGCCACGCACCGGTCAGGAACCGTACCGCGGACCACCGAGCCGGCCGCGATCACGACGTTGCGGCCGATGCATGCGCCAGGCAGCACGACCGCGCCGGCTCCCAGCCAGCTTCCCGAACCGATGCGGACCGCGGCGTTGCGCGGCAGCTGGCGTCCGATCGGCACATCCGGGTCGGCGTACCCGTGGTTCTGGTCGGTGACGTAGATATACGGGCCGGTGAACACGTCGTCTTCGATCACCAGCGAATGATGCGCCACGATGTGGCTACCCCGGCCGATCACGCAGCGGTCCCCGATCTGGAGCACCGGCACCGGGCCGAGATCCTGACCGGGTACCATCCCGGCCGACAGGCTGACGAACGGGCTGATCAGGGTGTCTTCCCCGATCGCGATCGAGCGCTCGCCGAACACTGCCCCGGGCGGGAAGGCCACCATCGACCCCCCGCCGAACACGGCGAATCGCCGCCCGGCCGGGGTATCCGCGGTCACCGCGCCGGCCCGCTGCGCCGCACCCCACCCCCAGTGCACCGCCCGCCACCGCAGCAGCCGGAGCCAACTCACCGGCGGGGTCACGGGGCGGCCGAGGCGGCGAGCTGGCCGCAGGCACCATCGATCTCGCGGCCGCGGGTGTCCCGGACCGTGACCGGCACGCCGTGGGCCTCCAGGCGGCGGACGAACTCGCGTTGGGCGGCGGGCCGCGACGCCGTCCACTTCGATCCAGGCGTCGGATTGAGCGGGATCAGGTTGACGTGCGCGAGATCGGCGGCCAGCAGCGAACCCAGCTCCTCAGCCCGCCAGGCCTGGTCGTTGATGTCTTTGATCAGGGCGTACTCGACCGAGAAGCGGCGGCCGGTGGCGGCGGTGTAATCTCGCGCGGCGGCCACCACCTCGGCGACCTGCCATCGCCGGTTCACCGGCACCAGCGTGTCCCGCAGCTCATCATCCGGGGCGTGCAGAGACACCGCGAGCCGCACCGAGAGCCCCTCGGCGGCGAGCCGGGTGATCGCCGGCACCAGGCCCACCGTGGAGACCGTGATCGAGCGCTGGGAGATGCCCATGCCTTCTGGCACGGGATCTGTCAGCCTGCGGATGGCCGCCAGCACGCTCGCGTAGTTAGCCAGCGGCTCCCCCATGCCCATGAACACCACGTTGGAGATCCGGCCCGGGCCGCCTGGCACCCGTCCCGTCGCGAGCACACGCGCGCCCGCGACCACCTGGCCCACGATCTCGGCCGTGGACAGGTTGCGGGTCAGGCCCGCCTGGCCCGTCGCGCAGAACGGGCACGCCATCCCGCAGCCCGCCTGCGACGACACGCACATCGTGACCCGGTCCGGGTAACGCATCAGCACGGACTCCACCAGGGCCCCGTCGAAGGTCCGCCACAGGGTCTTGCGGGTAGTCCCGTCGTCGCAGGCAAGCTCGCGTTCTGCCGTCAGCAGCCGGGGCAGCAGGGCCCGCGCCAGCGCGTCACGGGACGCCCGCGGCAGGTCGCTCATCTCGTCGGCCCGGTCGGTGTAGCGGCCGAAGTAGTGCCGGGACAGCTGGCTGGCCCGGAACGACGGCTCGCCGAGTTCGGTCACGGCGGCGCGGCGCTGCGCCAGCGGCAGGTCAGCCAGGTGACGCGGCGGCCGCCGGCTCGCCGGGCGCCGTCCCGCTGTCAGGGCGAACTCGACCGGGACCCGCGGGCTGGCTGAGACCACGGGACCAGTGACAGGGGGACGAGGAGGTGGCACACGGCTCCGTTTCGATAAAAAGATTTTTCTTGCCCCACCAGGATAGGGGGCTGGACAGATGCCGACCTGCACCGGCGCCGGGGAGGAGTTTTGGCTCCCGTATTTGAGTCAGTACATTTCCTTCCATGGCTTTGTCGCATCCGGAAGCTAGCGGGCCAACCCGCCCGCGGCAACCGGTCACGCTGCTCGAGAGTGTCAGTCCCTACGGGAGCCGCAAGGTGACCGTTGAATACGACGGCCTGACCACGGCCGCTTACCTGCACGACGACACGTCCGCGATATCTGCCACCTGGATCGCCAACCACCGGCCCGCGCCAAAGACCACCGACCAGGGGCGGCTCGACGCCGGCCGTGCGCCGCTGATGCCAGCCGGGCGGACCAAGCATCCGGGCGGCCGTGCGCCGTTGGAGGCCGCCGCCCTGGAAGCCCTGTGGTTCGAAGAAGGCGACGGGGTGGCGATCTTCGAGCACGGGCGGCCGATCGCAGTCATCGCAGGCTGGTCCGACATGGACCGCGGGATGCCCGGCTACAGCTGCGACGTGATCGGCCAGACACCGTTCGGCTGGTCACTCGACGACGCCATGGAAGGGCTCGTGCCCCGGCTGGAGCGGTCCCGGTCCTACTGGCGCTGGCGAGGCTCGGCCGCCGGCTGGGGGCAGTTCGAGCAGGCGCTGCTCGGCCACCTGCTGCCCCGGCTCGGCCCGGGCGGGCACTACTGGGACGCCTCGGCGGGCAACCAGCCGCTCGTCGGCGTGACCGAACGGCCGTCAAACGCCCGCCGTCCCTTTACGGTGCTGTCCACTGTCGGCATGAGCTGCCAGCGGATGCCCGTGGTGGAGCAGGTCCTGGACGACCCGAGCGGGTACGCCAGGATCGAGCTCGGGCTCGCTACCACCCTGCCGCCCGCGCAGGCGGCCCGGGTCTTCCTGTGGCTGGCGACCTACCCCTGGCGCGCCGTCACCTGGTTCGGGCCAGGCCACACCGTCCGCTGGTATGACGAGCCCGCGACGTTCCCGCTCGGCGCCGGGGGGCTTTACGGGTCTGTCCTGCTGCTCGACTCCCCCGGAGTTCTGCCCGGGCCGCAGCCGCCGGACCTGTCGGGTTTCACCTTCGGCGGGGATCCCGTCCGCTGGCTCTGGATCGTCCCGATATCGGAACGGGACCGGCAGCTGGCCAAGGAACGCGGCTCCGCCGCGCTGGTCACCCGGCTCGCTGCGCAGCAGCGAAGCTGGGTGATCGGACCTTCCTAACGGGCCGCCGGGCCGTGATCTGGGGGGAGTGGGGGAACAGTCACGGCCCGGCGAGCTTTAACGCACGTGGACGTTGACGCCCAGCAGCACCAGGAACCAAAGGAAGACAGCGAGCAGAACGCTCGCCGTCGCCCTCAGCCAGCCAAAGCCGATATGGCCGCGATTCCACGCGACCACGATGCCGATGATCACGTAGATAAGGGTGAAAAGACTCCTGAACCCTGACCGTCATGTCTTTCTCGGCTCCTCTCCAAACCGATCTAAGACCCGGCCAGGCAACTCCCCGGAGAAGTGCGGATAAAACTAATGAACGGGGACGAATACGAACAGCAGAAGCCAGACCACGGGGGCGGCGGCCAGCAGTGAGTCAAGCCGCTCGAGGATGCCGCCGTGACCGGGCAGCAGCGTGCCCATGTCCTTGATGTCCAGGTCCCGCTTGATCATGGATTCGACCAGGTCACCGAGGATCGCCGCG
>JBEKJP010000291.1:0-5026 GCA_050011155.1 Streptosporangiaceae bacterium | reverse complement strand
GAGCCAGGAGTATCGCTTCGAGGAGGAACTGGGCGCGGATCTGGCCCCTAGTGGCTCCGAGGGCTCGCCGCAGCCCGATCTCGGAGCGGCGCTCCAGAACTGAGATGACCATGATGTTCGCCACCCCCACACCGCCGACGAGCAATGCGACCGCGCCGAGAGCCAGGAACAGGCCGTTGAGGGCCGACTGGGCATCAGCGCGAGCGACAAGCGCGTTCGAAGGCTGGCTGACGTCAACCTCGCCAGAATCCTCAGGGGCGGCGGTCGACGCGAGGACAGACTGGACAGCGTTGACCTGATCCTGCTGGGTCCGGACGTAGATGGTGGAAGGGTGGCCGTCAAACCCGAGGTATTTGTCTGCGGCGGGAAAGCCGATAAGCACGGATGTGTCGATCTCCGGGGCGAGCACGGCGGGCCTGAGAATGCCGGCCACGTAGAACCACTGGTGACCGACCCATATCCGCTCTCCGGGGAAGACCCGGTCGATACCCAGGAACTGAGCAGCCTGCGCGCCGAGCACGGCCACGGGCTGTTGCTGCGTGGCGGCGTTCAGGTAGGAGCCGTGGGCGACGCTGGTGCCGACGGCGGGCAGCAGCCGCAAGGTGGCTGCCTGAACGTTGAGGGCATTGGTATCGACGCTCGGGATGAGTGGGCTGCGGTAGGCGTCAGCGCCCGTGGCGCCGGTGTCCTGGACCGCTGTCACCGGGCCGATGCGGCCGATCATGGTGGGCGCGGACCTGGGCAGCTCGGCGGTCTGGCCGGCTAGGCTCTGGCCGTTGGTCACGGTGAGCAGGTTGGTGCCCAGTGCGTCGATCTCGGAGATCAGGCCATTAGCGGAAGACTGGGACAGCCCCAGTACGGCCACGATCGCGGCCACCCCGATGGCGATGCCCAGGGCGGAAAGAGCGGCCCGCAGCCGCCGGGTACGCAGTCCGACGCTGGCGACGCGCGCGATATCAGCAGGTCGCAACCTGGACGGGGCGAGGGGAGTGGCCGTGGTCACTGGAACCTTCCTGGGTGCGGGTGCGGGTGCGGGTTTCGTGGCCGTGCTTCTTGCGCTGTATCGCGCACGATGTGCCCGTCGAGCATCTCGACCTGGCGGGGCATGCGGGCGGCGAGATCGTGATCGTGGGTAATGACGACGATGGTGGTGCCGTCGGCGTTGAGTTTTTCCATCAGGGCGACGATGGAGCGGCCGTTCGCGCTGTCGAGGTTGCCGGTAGGCTCGTCGGCCAGCACGATGGCGGGGCGGCCGGCGAGGGCGCGGGCGATCGCCACGCGCTGGCGTTCGCCGCCGGACAGCTGGGTCGGCCGGGCGGCAGCGCGGTGCCCGAGCCCGACCGCGTGCAGGGCCCAGATGGCCTGCCTGCGGCGCTCGACGCCGGGTACCCCGGTGTACAGCATCCCGTCAGCGACGTTGTCGGCGGCGGTGGCGTGCTCGGCGAGGAAGAACTGCTGGAACACGAAGCCGATCCGGGTGGCCCGCAGGGCGGCGAGCTGCCCGTCGCTGAGCCGGGCGATGTCCAGGCCGGTGACCCGCACCGTCCCGGAGTCCGGGCGGTCCAGGATGCCCATGATGTGCAGCAGCGTCGACTTCCCTGACCCGGACGGCCCGACGATCGCGACAAGCTCGCCCTGCCTGATCTGCAGGTCCACTCCGGCCAGCGCCGGCACCGGCGGCTGCCCCGGATAGGTTCTGCGGATCCCGGACAGCTCCAGGACCGGCAGGGCCGCGCCGTCGCTGGCGCCGGCCACGCCCGCCGCCGGGTCTCCCGTGGCTGCTCCGGTGCTCATAGCGCGGGAACCACGACGTGCTGGCCGGCCTGCAGTCCGGTCCCGGCCACCTGGACCGTGCCGGCCGCGTCATCGAAGAGGCCGGTGGTGACCGGCACCAGCTCGTGCGCGCTGCCGGCCTTGACGACCTCGACGGCGTACCCGCCGCCGGCCAGGGCGACCAGGGCATCGACCGGCACGATCAGGACGCCGGAGACGGTGGCGGTGGTGATCGACACCTGCACCGGGGCCTGGTCTAGGTTCCCGGCTGCGACCGGGCCGGAGGGGGCGACGTCGACGGTGATGACCGGCGGGCCGGACGACCCGGTGCTGCTCGGTGGCGTCGTCGCGACGGTGCCCACCGATGTGACCACGCCTGGCGTGGTCCGGTTGCCCGGCAGCGTGATGACCACCTTGTCGCCGTCCCTGACAGAGGATTGCTCGGAGGCATCCAGCGCGATGGAGACCTGGCGTACCGTTGACGTCGCCTGCAGCACGGGCGCTCCGGGGCCGGCTTCGGCGCCGGGGCCGGCGCTGACCGTGGTGACCCGGGCCGCCGCGGGTAGGAATATCGCCTGGCCCAGGGCCAGCGTGCCGGTCCCGGTGACGTCCAAGCGGTCCTGGTACAGCTCCAGCGCATACGCGGTCTCCGCACTGAAATAGTCAGAATCCGGGTCCAGCTCCGAGCGGGTCGCATACCCCAACGTGACCAGGTTGGCGTTCAGCTGGCGCACATCAGCGCCGCTCATCCCCTCCGAGAGGGTGCGGTAAGCCGGGACCCGGCCGTACAGCAGCACGACCGGGCTCCCGCTGACCCGGTACAGCACCTGCCCCCGCCGGATGACCTGCCCGGCCGCCGGCAACTGGGTGTACATCCCCGTGACCTGGTTCATTACGCTGTAGCTGCCCGCGTACCCCAGCGTCGCGCCAACCTGCTGCTGCGACGACAGCGACCCCAGGGTCACCGTGGCCAGCGACGTCGGATCGGCGTTATCCACCACGCCGCTGGCCGGGTGAGAGCCGCCGAACACCCCGGCCGCCCCCGCGGCGGCCCCGCCGGCCGCGGCCAGCACGACCGCCGCACCGCCGGCGAGCATAATCCGGCCCCGGCCCCAGCCGCCCGGCCGCGCCCGCCGACGGGAACGCCCGCCCTGCTCCGGCATCCTGCCTACCTCAGCGGCCTCCGGTGATACCGCGGCGCTCATGAGGAAGACCCCGAGCCGCCCAGCCCCGCCGCCTGCATGCAGGTCGCCTGGGCGTTCTGGAACGTCGGCGACTGCGGGTTGACCGTCGAGGATCCCGAGAAACCGCCGTTCTTGTTCGGGTCCGGGAAGTCCGGCACCCCGTGTGTCCGCATGCACTGCGCGAACTTCAACTCCTTGGCCAGGTTCGCGCTCGACCCCGAATTCGACGTCCCCCCGCCCCGGAGGCTCGAGCACGCATGCAGAGCCGCCTGGTACTGCGGCGAATTCGGGTCGATCCCGTCAGCCGCGGTGATAGCGAACCCGACCGCCCCGTTCTTCACCGTCGGGTCCGGGAAGCCCGGCACCCCATGCGAACGCATGCACGCCGCGTACTTGATCGCCAGCGCCGTTCCCGACGACGCAGCCGCCGGCGACGAGGCGGACGGCGAGGGGGAGGCCCCCGCCACGCCCGGACCGCCCGGACCACTGGAACACCCCGCCGCCAGCATCCCGGCACCCGCCAGCACGACGGCAAGCAGCCCCGCACGCCGGACCCCGCGCCCGCCCCGCACAGTCAAAGCCATCCATCGCATCGCGAACATCACACACTCCCTGACTCGAAACGAACCACTGCCCGGCCTTGGCAGCCGCGCACAACAAGGCTTACCGGGCCACCGGTGACGCCACGGTGACAAATTTCCCAATGACCAGAAAGGAATGCGGGATCGGCGTACCCAGCATGCTGTGGTAAATGCCATTCAGGCAGGCTGGAGGCGCGGACAACCGGTATGCTTTCCCCTAGGGCCCTGTGTGGTTCCTGCGCGATTTGGTCAAACAGAACTGGATCCAGACGGTGCCGTCCTCTGCGCGTCGGCCGCTGGCGTCATGTCCACTGGCAGGTCAGGAGGGATCTCCGGGAAGCGGGCCTGTATCTCGAGTCCACCGCCCGGCCGGGCATGCGCGCTCAGCTGCACGTTATGGGCACCGGCGATCGCCTTGACAATGGACAAGCCAAGGCCAGAGCCACGGGGACCACCGACACGATCGGTGGCTAGCCGCTGGAATGGTTCGAATAGCCGCTGGACTTCCGCTGGCGGGATCACGGGACCAGTATTTACAACCGAGAAAATAGCGCTGCCGCCGGACATTCCAGTCGCGATTTCGATCCAGCCGCCGGGGATATTGTGCAAGATAGCGTTGGCCACCAGGTTGGCGGCAAGCCGTTCGGTCAGGCGAGTATCGCCCAGGGCGGCCGCCGCGGCGAGCCTGGTGCTGACGCGCAGTCCCCGGCCCTGCACCTCTGGCAGCCGCGTCTGGAGCACGTCGCCGACGACGGCGGCCAGGTCAACCGGACCTCGCAGTGTGAGCCCGCGCTGACTCTGCGCCAGCGTGAGCAGGGCGTCGATCAGTCGTTCATGCTGCTCACCTGCTACGAGTACCCGTTCGCAGGCCCTTTCGAGTGAATCGACCGTGCGTCCGGCGTCGTCCAGCGCCACCTCAATGAAAGCCCGCTGCCGCGCCAGCGGGGTGCGCAGCTCATGGGAGGCATTGGCGACGAATTGGCGCTGCGCATCGAAGGCACGCTCAAGGCGGCCGAGCAGTCCGTCGAAGGTATCGGAGAGCTCCTTGAGCTCGTCATCCGGGCCGGTCATCGCCAGGCGCTCGTGCAGGTTGCTGGCGGAGATGCGCCGGGCCGATGCCGTCACCAACCGCAAGGGGCGCAGCATCCTCCCAGCAACCAGCCAGCCGAGCCCGACGGAGATCACCGTCATGACCGCCAGAGCGATCCCGGACATCAGCAGGAGGCTATGCAGTGCGGCGGCGCGGTCCTGAATGGACTGCGCCTGAGCCGCCGGAGCGGCCGCCCACTGCTGTCCCGGCAGCAAGCCAGGGCGGCCATGGCCCGTGCCTGAGTGCCGGCCGCTCACCGGGAACCTGGTATCCGCCAGCCAGTAGGTAAGGCCAAGCAAGCTAGTCCCCGACACGAGGAACAGGCCGCCGTAGACCGCGGTCAGATAGATCCGGAACCCGCGGCGGCGCAGGCCGAGCCGCAAGCGCAGGCTGGTCAT
>JBEKJP010000290.1:0-5242 GCA_050011155.1 Streptosporangiaceae bacterium | reverse complement strand
GCTGCTGCTCGACCTCGGACGCCAGGAACTCCTCGATGGGCTACGCCGACCCGGACCGCAGCTCAGGTCGCAGTACCTGGTAGGGCGTCAGGGACTCGAACCCTGAACCAATGGGTTAAAAGCCCACTGCTCTGCCATTGAGCTAACGCCCCGATGTCGGCGACCGCGCCGACGCTTTAGAGACGAAGCGTACCCACTTCCCGGCCCGACTGCGATCGGAGCTAGCGGTACGCGGCGATGCCGGTAAGGGCCTGGCCGATAGCCAGCGTGTGGATCTCCTCGGTGCCTTCGTAGGTCAGCACGGCCTCCAGGTTGTTCGCGTGCCTGATCGGGGGATACTCGAGCGTCACGCCGGAGGCCCCCAGCACCGTCCGTGCCTGCCTGGCGATGTCGATGGCCGCCCGCACGTTCGTCATCTTGGCGATGCTGACCTGGACCGGCGTGACCTCGTCGGCCTCCTTGAGCCGGCCGAGGTGCAGCGCGAGCAACTGGGAGCGGTACAGGTCCGCCGCCATCCAGGCGAGCTTGCCCTGGGTTAGCTGGAACGAGGCGATGGGCTTGCCGAACTGCTCACGGGTGGTGGCGTACTCGATCGCGCTCTCCAGGCACGCCCGCGCCGCGCCGGTCACGCCCCAGGCGATGCCGAACCTCGCTTCGGTCAGGCACGACAGCGGCCCCTTGAGCCCGGTGACGCCGGGCAGGACCGCGCTTGCGGGCAGCCGGACCTGGTCCAGGTGCAGCTCGGAGGTGATGGAGGCGCGCAGCGAGAGCTTCTTGTGGATGTCGTTGGTGGTGAAGCCGGGGGTGCCGCGCGGGACCAGGAACCCGCGGATGCCCTCCTCGGCCCGGGCCCAGACCACGGCGATGTCGGCGATGCTGCCGTTCGTGATCCACATCTTGTTGCCGGACAGGATCCAGTCGGAGCCGTCCCGCCGGGCGGCCGTGCGCATGCCGCCGGGGTCCGAACCGTGGTCGGGCTCGGTCAGGCCGAAGCAGCCGACCGCCTCACCGGCCGCCATCTTGGGCAGCCACTCGGTTTTCTGCTCCTCCGAGCCGTACCGCCAGATCGGGAACATGGACAGTGAGCCCTGGACGGACGCCGCGCTGCGCAGGCCGGAGTCGCACGCCTCGAGCTCGCGGCAGGCGACGCCGTAGGCGATCGCGCCCGCCCCGGCGCAACCGTAGCCCTCCAGGTGCATGCCGAGCACCCCGAGCTTGCCGAGCTCCGGCATGATCTCGCGGGGCAGGGTGCCCTCCTCGAACCAGTCCGCGACGTGCGGCAGGGCCCGGTCGGAGACGAACGCGCGGACGGTGTCACGGATGAGCCGCTCCTCTTCGCCTAGCTGTTCGTCGATCTGCAGCAGATCCGTGCCTGGCGTGCCTGCGGACATGGCCGCTCCTCTCGTCGGGCTCCAGAATCAGGGTATTAACCGGGTCGTTCCTGATGTCATCCCGGGCCCGTAGTGGGCATGATCTAGGTATGAACGAGCCAAACTTCAACGGAAACAAGAAGCTGTACCGGGCCCGCGAGGGCAAGGTCGTCGCCGGAGTATGCGCAGGCCTGGCCGCCCACTTCGGCATCGACCCCACCCTGGTGCGCTTGGCGTTCGCCTTGTTCACCATCTTCGGCGGGGCCGGCGTCCTGCTCTACCTGATCGCCTGGATCATCATCCCGGAGGAGGGCGGCGACGGAAACTCCATCGCCGAGTCCTTCGCCAGCAAGCGGCGCTCCTAGCCGCGGGTCAGGCGTCGGCCGTCTTCGCCTCGGCCTGCTGCGCCTGGATCAGCCAGGTGCGCAGGTGCGTCCAGCTCATGGCGAGCATGGTGGCCGCGGTGACACCCACCAGGCCAGCCAGGCCGACGGCGAGCGGCGCCCCGGTCACCTGCGCTACCGCCCCGCCGGCCAGGATGCCGAGCCCCTGGACGGCATACAGGCCCGACTGGGCCAGGCCGAACGCGCGGGCCCTGGTCTCCGGGCGCAGCGCCTGCACGAACGCCGCCGCCGCGGCCAGCTGGTAGGCGCCGCCCGCGCCGGCCAGCATCCACAGCGCCAGCACGACCCACAGCGGCGGGTTCAAGGCGCTGCCGATGAGCGGAGCGCAGGACAAGATGGCGAGCCAGCCCATCATCCGCATCCGCACGGACGGTGCGGCGACCCGGCCGAGCAGGAAGGCGCCGATCACCGTGCCCAGCGGCACGGCCGCCATCAGCAGGCCCACGGTCAGTGCACTGCCGTGCAACGATCGCGCGTAGGGCGCGGCCAGGCCTTCGGGGACGATGTAGAAGCCCGCGAGCCAGCCGAAGAGCAGCAGGGCCAGCAGCAGGCGGTTGCCGAACACGAGCCGGACACCGTCCGCCGAGGCCGACCACAGCGAGGTCCGCGCCGCCCCGTCCCGGGCGGGGGCCGGACGGCCGCGCACCCCGAAACCAAGAATTAAAGCCGACATGCCGAACGTCGCGGCGTTCACGCCCAGGGTCCTGTGCGGATCGAGGATCGTCACGACGGCTGCGCCGGCGACGAAGCCGAGGATCTGACTAGCCTGGAAGGTGATGTTGCCGACGGCCGAGCCGACCACGAACTTCTCGCCGGGCAGCACGTCGGGCATGAGCGCGGCCCGGGCCGCGGAGAACGGCACGCCGGCCAGCACGGTGAAGAACAGCAGCGTGCACAGCGCGGCGAACGGGATGCCGGGGATCGCCATCAGCCCCGCCGTGACGACCCGGAACAGATCGCAGAGGATCATGACCCGGCGGCGGGGGAACAGGTCGGCCAGGCCGGAGAGCAGCGGGCCGCCCGCGATCGGCGGCAGGTAGGTGAGCGCGTAGGCGAGGGCGGTGAGAAACGCCGAGTGCGTTCGGCCGTAGACCAGGATGGCGATGGCGACCTGGGCGAACTGGTCGCCAGCGCAGGACAGGACCTGCGCGCTCCACAGCGCGCGGAACTCCCCGACGGCGAAGACCCCGCGGTAAGACGCCCGGGCCTCAGGCGGCCGCCGATGACGGCCCGGATGGGCGGCTCCGGCTGGCTGAGGCGGCTTGGGTTCCTTGGTCGCCGTGATGCCCTGGCTCGCGGGAGCCAGTTCTTCTCGTGGTCTCGGAAGCCAGGCGTGGCCCGGTTTAGCCTTGGCCTCAGACGTTACGGCCGGGTTCATCCGCAGAGACGGCCGAGAACCGCGAACGGACGTGGCCCGGTATCGTCGTTAACCATAGGAGATACCCCCAGGTCGGCCAGTGACGCTGACCGAGATCGTCGGCGGCTGTCATCACTGTGTAACTATCCTATCACTTTCCGTGCCTGGTGTACTTGGTCTTGGCAAGGAGTACCACCCGATTCCCGGTTTGCTGGTTAGGGTTCCGTCCCCTATGCTGGGGCAGTCCCCGACGGCGGGCTGATGCGGTTGCGGCGGCCAAGGCCGTCGGAGCCCCCATCGTCTAGCGGCCTAGGACACCGCCCTTTCAAGGCGGCGGCACGGGTTCGAATCCCGTTGGGGGCACGTGCCGGCTACGGTATGCAGTGCAAGGTCCTGTAGAGCAGCTAGGAGTGCTCGCCACCCTGTCAAGGTGGAGGTCGCGGGTTCAAATCCCGTCAGGACCGCAGGGATCCCTGGTGAAACTTCACTGGGGTCCCAGCCAGGTCAGGTAGCTCAGTTGGTACGAGCGTCCGCCTGAAAAGCGGAAGGTCGGCAGTTCGACCCTGCCCCTGACCACAACTTCCTGAGTGATCAGTCAGCCCTTTTACCTGCACAGACAGCAGGAAGAGAGGGATCCCCATGGCGCTGTCAGCGCTCATCGTTAAGTTCTCTGACCTGCGGAAACGCTCACGCCCGGATGCGTGCGCTACCGCGGAACCGCAGGAAGAGAGAAAAACGATGGCCATCCCGCTACCACGGCCCCGGCGGGGTAACCCGCTGGATGCCGGGCCGTTCGCCCCCGAGATCGGCTCGTTCCGGCTGCACCTGGCGGCCGAGGGCAAGGCCGCCAAGACGATTCGGACCTACACCGAGGCGGTGGCCTAGTTCGCGGCCGCCCACCTGATCCGTCGCACCAGTCATACGAGGTGGGAGCAGGTCAGCGGCCACGACGTGCAGCGGTGGCTGGTGCACCTGCTGACCCGGTACAGCGACGCGTACGCCAGTAACCAGTTCCGGGCGCTGCAGCAGTTCTTCCGCTGGCTGGCCGAGGAGGAGCAGATCCTGGACCCGATGGCCCCGCTGCGCGGCCCCGAAGGTGAGCGAGAAGCTGGTGCCGGTCTTCACCAGCGAAGAACTTTCGGCCCTGGAGAAGACCTGCCAGGGCCGCTCGTTCGCCCAGCGGCGTGACGCGGCGATCGTCGCGGTGCTCACGGCGACCGGGATCCGGGCGGGGAGTTGGCCGGGATCCGGTATGACGCGGGTGACCCGCGGCGCAGCGATGTCGACTTGTGGCGGCGGGAGATCACCGTGCGCTGCAGGGGCGGCAGGCCGC
Organism: Streptosporangiaceae bacterium; assembly: GCA_050011155.1. Taxonomy (GTDB): domain Bacteria; phylum Actinomycetota; class Actinomycetes; order Streptosporangiales; family Streptosporangiaceae; genus Palsa-504. The sequence continues at coordinate 778 of JBEKJP010000290.1, read as the reverse complement.
GGGTGGTCAGGATCGGGCACGAGGCGGCCCGTACCCTGGACCGGTACCTGCGGATCCGGTCTCGGCAGGCGCAGGCGTGGCGGCCAGGCCGGGGTGGATGCCTGGACGCACCGGTTCCGGCACCATTCAGCCACACCTGGCTGGACCGCGGCGGGGCCGAGGGCGACCTGATGGAGCTGAACGGCTGGTCCTCCCCGCAGATGCTCGAATGGTACGGCGGCACCGTGCGCGGCGCGCGGGCACGCCGCCACTACGACCTCATCATGAGGGACTGACCCGCGGCATGGCGCGGGTGGTGGCTGCCGCCCGCGCCATGCAGCCAGCCTCCGGTCCGCGAATCGTCTACCTAGGACCGCATCATGGACGGCGAGCCCTGCCTGCGGCCGTGCCTCGGTGACCCAGGCCTGAGCGACTGACCCCGTGGCGGTGGCTCTCAGCGATAGCACATCGATCCCCCGGACCCGCTCCGGGACGCTCCGCAGCCGCGGCGGCCGGATGATCGCTAGGCTCGACCAGGCCGCCGGGCGCGTCCACACCGACATCATCGCCCTCGCCGCCTGCCGTAGTTGATGGGCCGGTCTTGGAATGCTGCCGCTGGCAGAACATCTCATTGCCGAGCTCGCCGCGGATCTGCGGGGCGCGCCGCGTCGCTGCCGGCGGGCCTGGTTTTCAGTCCCCGGCCCAGTTGCGCCCGTCGATGATCCGGACGAGGGTGAACCGGCCGGCGTGGAGCGCCCGGACGTGGACCGTCAGCCCTGCGTCCGGCTCGATGACGACC
>JBEKJP010000289.1:0-5279 GCA_050011155.1 Streptosporangiaceae bacterium | reverse complement strand
AACCCGGAGCACCTGGCCCAGCTCGAGGCGTGGATGCGCTCCTACCACGCGGAGGAGCTGTTCGACGCCGCCGGCGCCCTGGTGCCCGAGCTGGCCGCGCTGGCCCCGCGCGGTGACCGGCGGATGAGCGCGAACCCGCACGCCAACGGCGGCCTGCTGCTGCGCGACCTCGATCTGCCCGACTTCAAGGACTACGCCGTGACGGCCAGCAGGCCGGGCGCGGAGATGTCCGAGGCCACCCGGGTGCTCGGCGCCTGGCTGCGCGACGTGATCAAGGCCAACCCGTCGAACTTCCGGCTGTTCGGCCCGGACGAGACCGCATCGAACCGGCTCGGCGACGTCTTCGAGGTGACCAACCGGGCGTTCGAAGGCACGATCATCGATGGCGACGACCATCTCGCGCCCGATGGCCGGGTGATGGAAGTGCTGTCGGAACACATGTGCCAGGGATGGCTGGAGGGCTACCTGCTGACCGGGCGGCACGGCCTGTTCAACTGCTACGAGGCGTTCATCCACATCATCGACTCGATGTTCAACCAGCACGCCAAGTGGCTGAAGGTGACCCGCGAGATCCCGTGGCGCCGCCCGGTGGCCTCGCTGAATTACCTGCTCTCCTCTCTGGTGTGGCGGCAGGATCACAACGGGTTCTCGCACCAGGACCCCGGCTTCATCGACCACGTCGTGAACAAGAAGGCGTCGATCATCCGGGCCTACCTGCCGCCGGACACGAACACGCTGCTTTCTGTAGCCGACCATTGCCTGCGCTCGCGGCACTACGTCAACGTCATCGTGGCCGGCAAGCAGCCGCAGTGGAACTGGCTGACCATGGACGAGGCGGTCATCCACTGTGCGCGCGGCGCCGGGATCTGGGAATGGGCGTCGACCGACTCACCGGATGCCCCGGATATCGTGATGGCCTGCTGCGGCGATGTCCCGACGCTGGAGACGCTGGCCGCCGTCTCCCTGCTCCGTGAGCACCTGCCGGAGCTGAAAGTGCGCGTAGTCAACGTGGTGGACCTGATGCGGCTGCAGCCGGAGACCGAGCACCCGCACGGCATGTCCGACGCCGAGTTCGACGCCCTGTTCACCCCGGACAAGCCGGTGATCTTCGCCTACCACGGCTACCCGTGGCTCATCCACCGGCTGACCTACCGACGGCACGGGCACAGCAACCTGCACGTCCGCGGCTATAAAGAGGAAGGCACCACCACCACGCCGTTCGACATGGTGATGATGAACGACCTGGACCGGTTCCACCTGGTCATGGACGCGATCGACCGGGTCCCCGGCCTGGCATCCTCGGCCGGGCACGTCCGGCAGCTGATGACGGACAAACGTCTCTCCTGCCGCGCCTACACGCGCGAGCAGGGCGAGGACGCGCCCGAGATCACCAACTGGAAGTGGCCGTACTGACGGGGTCCCGAATGGGAAACGGGCATGAAACCTGGGTTTCACCGCGTTCTAGCGCGGTGGAATCCCGGTTTCATCATGGTCAGCCCCGCTTAGGTCGGATTTAGCGCGCGGTTGCGGCCCGGCTCACCGGCCTAACGGCTTACCAGGTACCCCAGGCCAGCGCCGGCGCGGGCAGCCGCGGCGGCGTCAGGAACGCCGGCTGCGCCGTCAGGTCCAGTGCGCCGAGTGGCGAGGTCGCCGCCGCGTCCCGCCGGGTCAGCGCGGGCAGGTTCCACTTCTCCTCGATGAGCTTCAGCACCGAAGTATGGTCGAATACGTCCGACAGCACGCAGTCGGGCCGCGCATAGGGTGACACGATGACGGCGGGCACCCGGAACCCGTAGGTGTCGTAGGCACCTGGGCCCGCGACGAGTTGCTCAGCATGCCGCACATAGCCAGGGAACAGCACCTTCAGCAGGCTGCGCAGCGGGGACGGGTGCGCGACCCGGCTGCGCCCGGAGACGTCGTCCGGTGGCACCGCGGCGGGCGGGGCGACGTGGTCGTAATAGCCGCCGTTCTCGTCGTAGGTCCAGATGAGCAGCGTGTCCGCCCAGCCCGGGCCGTGCATGACCCGGCTGATCACCTCAGCGGCGAAGCTCTCTCCCCGGCGGACGTCCTGCGGGTTCTCCTCCGAGTAGCTGCGGAAGTCCGGGTCGACGATGCAGAACGACGGGAGGTTGCCGGAGTCCGCATCGGCGAAGAACCGCTCGATGCTGCGGACGTGGGCCATGTAGCCGGCCATCCCGAGCGGGTAAATCGCCGACGTGAACTGGAGATCCCGCTTGAACACGTCGCTGGTCTTGTGCAGCGGGCGGCCGAGGGAGCCCAGATGGTGCCGGGTCCGGCGGTGCCGGTACCGCACGTAGCGGCGCAACTGGGAGTGGTCGCTGCTGGCCGGCCGGTAGTTGACCCAGGAGATCTCGTGCCGGGTCAGCATGTCCATGATCGTGCCGGCCGGCGGCCGGTCCAGCAGGTTGAAAGGCAGGTCATCCATCAGGCCGTTGGCCGTCCCGGCCAGCAGGAACCGGCGGTTGGGAAACGTCGGCCCGAGGCACGAGCTGAACCAGCGGTCGGCCAGCGGGAAGGTCCGGGCCAGCCCGTGGTAGAAGGGCAGATCCTGGTCGGTCCAGTAGGACATGGCCGCGGCCTTATTGCCCTCGGGCGCGGCCTGCTCGGTCGAGGTCACGAAACCGGTCATCTTGCCGTCCGCCCACTGGGTGTGGCTGGCGCTCCAGCTCTGGCAGGGCACACCGTCTTCCTGCGCGGTGGAACGGGCGTGATGGGCCCGGATCATGGTGCCCGAGGAGTCAGGATTCTCGGCCTCCGGCATGCCGTCGTCACCGAGCGGGAACCCCTCCCCCCGGCCGAGGGTGCCGAGGTAGTTGTCGAAGGAGTGGTTCTCCATCATCAGGACGATGATGTGCTTGATCCGCGGCAGCATGTCGGTACCAGCCGGGCGGGAGGGATCGGGCCGCTCGCCCGGCCGGCCGGGGCGCCTCCGCCGATCCCGCTGGCGCAGCTTCTCGCGTTCGATCCGCTCCCAGGTGCTCGCGCTGGCCATGTCAGCCCACCCTCCGCTGTTCTCCCGGGAACCGCCGTCCGGCAGTGCCGGTGCCGAGGTACCCACCGATTCCCCTGCCAAACGGCCGATTTCCTAGCCCGCGCCGTGGCCTGCTTGAACGTCAGGTCTTTCGTTTTCCTTACGCAGCTTGGCGTCATCTTCCGCCATTGGCTCGCTACCGGTCACAATCCGGTGAGACAAAGCCGGGGAACCCGTACAGAGAAAGGTGATGCGGTGAGTTCTGCCCTGGCTATCGACAACCCCCTGCTGAACGCGGCGCGGACATGAGCATGGCCGCCAGCAAGTCGCCTGACGCGCAGCGACGCGTGATGTCCTGGTCCGCCCACGACCTCCAGGTCCGCGCCACCGCGCACTCCGCGACCTGCGATCAGCCCGGGTTCGTGCCCGACGGCTACCTCGAGAACCTGAACGACCTGGGTCTTCAGGCCACGATCACCGCGGACGAACTGTGCACCGCCGGCCTATGGGAGCGCACCGGCGGCGGCTACCGCATCCTGGACCCCGAAGCCATCGAGCTTTGCCGGGATCTGGTCCGCCAGCGCAAAGACAAAGACCTGCGGGCCCTCGCCGGGGAACGAGAACACCAAGCCGGAGCCTGGGCCCAGATGGCTGAGCCGATCATGGTCACCGTGCCGTGCACGGCCTGCGGAACCCCCTGCGCCCGCATCGAGCTCGTCGCCCCCGGACAGCTGCCCGCCCAGTGGGACCAGTGGCCCGGCACCGTGCAAGCCAGCATCGTCCGCGACCGCCAGCCCGAGCAGTGGCACCTCCTGGTCGCCGGCCCCGCCGCCGGGAACGGCTACGGCGACCTCGTCGACGCCGCCCGGGCCGGGCAGATCGCCCGGGCGTTCCAGCCTCCCCTGCGCTTCGCCCAGGTCCACGAGGCCGGGTTCTACGACGACGCCGGATTCTGCCCCGGCTGCGACGCTCCTTACTGCTACCGGCACTGGCACGTATCCGAGACCGGACAGGGCTCCTGCCCCCGCGGCCACGGCAAGAACCTGGACCCCCACTGGTCGCCGTTAGCAACCAGGCGCCGCATGCCACCCCATGCGGGTCAAGCGAGCAGGCATCCGATGATCGCTAGGCCTGCGACAGGCCGGCGCCCTGGAGCGGGGACAGTGCCCTGGCGCGCATCCGCCGCAGCAGCCGGGTGTCGGCGGTCCGCACCAGGGGATGAACACCGTTGTTGGAGTCGGCTTCGGCTTGCCACCGATCCCGCCGGGCGGTCAGCGTTGCCGAGTCGGCCAGCTCGGTGCAGTCGAGGGTGTCCTGGTTCACGTCGACGACGATCGTGTCGCCGTTCTCGAGGAGCGCGATCGGGCCGCCTTGCGCGGCTTCGGGTGAGATGTGGCCGATGACCAGTCCGACGGAGCCTCCGGAGAAGCGGGCGTCGGTCATCAGCGCGATCGTGATGCCGCGCTGGCGGCACAGTGCGGTGATCCGGGATGTCGGGTCGAGCATCTCGGGCATGCCCGGCGCGCCGCGGGGGCCCTCGTAGCGGATCACCACCATGTCGCGGTCCGCGAATTCCTCCGAGGCGGACGCCAGCGCCTCGATCAGCTCCGCCTCGCCGTTGAAGACCCGGGCGCGGCCGGTGAACAGGCCGTCCTCCATGCCGCCCTCGACACCGGCCAGCTTGATCACGGCACCACCGTCGGGCGCCAGGTTGCCGCGGAGCATCCGCAGGCCGCCGGTCGGCTTGAACGGCGCCGACAGCGGGTGGATCACCTCGCCGTCCGGCGGGGGCGGAGCCAGCCGGGCGACCTGCCCGGCCAGGGTCTCGCCGGTGCAGGTGATGCAGTCGCCGTCGAGCACTCCGGCATCGAGCAGCTCGCGGACGATCACCGGCAGGCCGCCCTTGGCGTCGATGTCGACCATCGAGTAACGGCCGAACGGACGGGCGTTAACCAGTACCGGCAGGGTTCGCGAGGCCTTGTTGAAGTCCTCCTGGCTGATCACCTCGTGCCAGAAGTCGATGCCTGCGGCCCGGGCCAGTTCCGGCCCGTGCAGCACGACGTTGGTCGAACCGCCCATCGCGATGGCCACGAGCGTGGCGTTACGCAGCGCGGCCGCGGTGACAATGTCCCGCGGACGGAGGTCTCGCTCGGCCAGCACCTGCAGCGCGTCGAGCAGCTGGGCCGGGAACTCCTCGATCCGGCGCGGGTCCTCCGAGGCGGGACTCACCATGTGCAACGGCTCCATGCCACAGGTGGCGATGAACGACTGCATGGTGTTGTAGGTG
>JBEKJP010000288.1:0-5282 GCA_050011155.1 Streptosporangiaceae bacterium | reverse complement strand
ACCGCCGCCGCGGTGCCGCCGTAGGGGGCTCCGGTAGCGGCCGACGCCGCGTGCTGCGCGGCGCTCACCAGCGTCAGGCCGAGCACCACGGCCACCGCCAGGGCCACCCGGCCCAGACGGCCGAGCCGGCCGAGCCGGCCGATGCGCGCCCGGCGCGGTCCGGCCCGCCGGGATCCGGCCAGCCACGGGACGTGAAATGAATCCATTCCTCCGCCTCCTAATTCAGGTCTTAGATTAAGTCGTGAATAACACCACGTTTCCGGCTCGTCAAGGGGATCGGCCGGCCAATGCCCCGAACCTCAGCCGGTCGGGGCCGCCCTGGGGCTGGCCCCCAACGGGCTGCGGGCGCTGGATGCCATCGGCGCGGGAGCCTCGCTGCGGACGCTGGCAGTCCCGCAGGAACTGGGCATCCGCCGCTGCGACGGCCGGTGGCTCGTTCGCAGCACCACCAACCGGATGATCGTGGACCGGTTCGGGGAGCCGATCATTCTGCTGCCGCGGGCGGCCGTGATCGACGCGCTGAGGGCGCGCGTTCCCGGCGGTGTGATCTGCCTGGGGACAGAGGTGACGTCAGTGGAACCCGGCGGAAAGGCGGCAGCGCGCGTGGTCACCACGGCGGGCGACCTGGATGCCGACCTCGTGGTGGCCGCCGACGGGATCGGTTCCGCGACCCGCCCGGTGCTGTTCCCCGGTCATCCGGGGCTCCGCTACGCGGGGTTCACTACCTGGCGGCTGCTGGCCGGTCCCGTGACCGGGCAGGTACCGATGGCGGAGAGCTGGGGGCGCGGCACCGTCTTCGGTGTGATGCCGCTCTCCGACGGGCGGGTGTACTGCTACGCTGCCGCGCCCGCAGACCAGGGCGCACACGCCGGCGACGAACTGGCCGAGCTGGCCAGGCTGTTCGGCACATGGCACGAGCCGATCCCCCGGCTGCTCGCGATCGGCAGGCCCCAGGACGTGCTCCGCCATGATGTCGCCGAGCTGGCCGCGCCGCTGCCGTCCTTCCACCTCGGCCGGGTCGCGTTGCTTGGCGACGCCGCCCATCCCATGACGCCGAACCTCGGCCAGGGCGCCTGCCAGGCGCTGGAAGACGCCGTCGTCATCTCCCGGCTGGCGGCCGGCGCGGAACCAGAGGCCGTGACGCTGATGCTGGCCTCCTATACCGCGGCCAGGCTGCCGCGCACCGCCAACGTCGTCCGCTGGTCCCGCCGCGCCGGCACGATGGCAACCTGGACCTCGCCCGCTGCCGTGGCCTTCCGCAACACGGTCGCCCGCGTGATGGGCAAGCTCGCACCGGGAGCCGCGCTGCGCGGCCTCGCCCCCATCTACGGCTGGCAGCCTCCCGAAGCGGCCCGCCCCGGGCGGACTCTCTAGTTCCGAAGGTAAAGCTCGTCTACGGACCACCAGTTGGGGCTCACCGATTGGGTCAGTGTCACCTCCACGTACTGGTCGGTCTGGGCCGGGAAGCTCACGACTTCTGAGCTGCCAGTGCCGGCGCAGGAGGCGACCGGTGTCCAGTTGGTGCCGTCCGCGGACACTTGCACCTGGTAGCCGCGGGCGTAGTCGCCGGCCGAGTCGGGCACCTCCATGTCCAGTTCGGAGAACGTCTGAGCCGAGCCCAGGTTGATGACCAGGTCCTGGCCGGGGGTCTGGGCGGCTCCGGTGGAGAACCTGGTCGTCAAGTCGCCGTCGATCGCGTTGGCCGCCGGGTCACCGCTGGTGTTGGTACTCGCCGCCCAGCCCGTGCGGGCAAGCTCCGTGCCGGTAAGGCTGGCGGAGCAGTTGGCGCTCCCGGCGCTCGCCGCGAAGGCCATCGAGTGGATGTTCCAGCCGCCGTTGTCCTGGGCGACCGTCAGGGTCTGCTGGCCAGCCGGGAGGGTCACGCTGGCCGTGACGGTGGTCCAGGTCTGCCAGCCCCCGGTGGCGGGAACGTTGATGCTGCCCAACAGGTTGGCGCCGGAGCTGCTGGCTATGTGCAGGCCGTCAGTGACGCCGTTGACGGAGGACAGGCGCAGGCTGACGTTGTAGGTGCCGGCGCTCGCGACGTCGACTGTGTAGCGGAACCACTGCCCGGTGCTCGTCCAGCCGATGTCGTAGCCGCAGCCGGTGTCGGTGCATGCCTCCAGGTCCACCCCGTCGGGGCGGTAACTGTTGGCGGTGCCGTTGACCGAGGTGACGTCGTAGCCGACGCCCTGGCCGCCAGTGTCGTAGTTGGCGGCCTGCACCGTGCCGGGTATGGCGGCGGCCGTGCCGCCGTAGGGACCTTCGCCGCCGGAGTAAACGTCGAAGTACTCCATCGACCACCAGGCGGTCGGGGTGGGCGCGTTGAGCACCACCTCCACGTACTGGTCGGTCTGGGTGGGGAAGCTCACGACTTCGGGCGTACTGGTGCCCGTACAGGTGGCTACCACGGACCAGGCCGACCCGTTGGGCGAGACTTCTACGCTGTAGCTACTCGCGTAGTCAGTGGGGCTGTCGGGCGCGGCCATCTGTATTTCGTTGAACGTCTGCGCCGAGCCCATGTTGACGATGTACTCATCGCCCGCGGCCTGGGCTGCCTGGGTGGTGAAGCGCCCGGCGTTGGTGTTGCCGTTGACGGCGTTGGTGATTGGGTTCTGGACCCCCGTGCTGCTGACGGGCACCGGGGAGCCGGCCGTGAAGCCCGACTCGGCCAGCGGGCTCTCACCCGAGGTCGACCCGGAGCAGTTGCCAACGGGCGCAGTGGTCGTCCCCGAGGGCGAGAACACCAGGAACTGGCTGATCGACCACCAGGAACTCGGGTCTGGTGTGGTCAGCACGACCTCGACGTACTGGGCGGTCTGACTGCTGAAGGTGGCCGTTTCCGGGCTGCCGTTGCCGTAGCAGCTCGCCACCACCGTCCACGAACTGCCGTTGTTCGAGACCTCGACGTTGTAGTCCGGGGCGTAGTCGGTCGCCCAGCCAGGGAACGCCAGCTGTATCTGGTTGAAGGTCTGCGGCGAGCCCATGTTGACCTCGTAGTACATGCCGGCCGTCTGGTCGGTGTCGGTGCTGAAGCGACTGCTGCTCGAACCGCTGACGGCATTGGTGATGGCCGTCTGGGGGCCGTCGCCCGAGGGGGTGCTCGTACTGGCGATGAAACTTCCCTCGTTGAGCTGGGATTCACCCGCGGCGGGGGCGTTGCAACTTGAGCCGGGCGGGACGACCGGCGTGCTAACCGGCGGCGCGGCGACGTTCCAGGGAAATGAGACGCTGCCTTCGTACGCCTCGCCGTCGGTGGCGGTTACCGTCACTACGTCGCTCTCGCTGAACAGAGCGGTCCCGGTTATCGCCCCGGTGGACGGGTTGATCGTCAGGCCGCCCGGCAGGCCCGAGGCCGTGTAGCTGAGTGTCTGCCCGGCAGCCGAATCGGTGGCGCTCGTCTGCAGGTTGACGGTTGAGCCGACGGCGGTCGCCTGCGGGCCCGGAGTACTGAGGCTGACCGTGTCCGGCCCCACCGGGCTGGCCAGGGTGAGGGAGCCGGTCAGGGGCAGGTTGGCGGATGAGTCGCCGACGCCGATCTTGTAGGTGCCGGCCGGCGCGGTCCAGCCTCCGCCATCGGGATCGCTGCCGGACCACGCCGTCGGGTAAGTCGCGGCGCCCGGGCCGGCCCAGTAGGTGAGGTCGTGGACCGGCACGCTGAAGGAGACCGTGGTCGAGGCGCCAGGGTTGAGGCTGACGCGCTGGAAGTTCTTCAACTGCCACGGCGGTTCCCCGGTGCTTGACGGGTCGCCGATGTACAGCTGCGCCACGTCCGCACCGGCTCTTGAGCCGGTGTTAGTGACGGTGGCGGTCACGGTGGCCGTATTGGCGGAGTTGAACCCGGTGACGGACAGATTGGAGTACGAGAAGGTCGTGTAGGACAGCCCGAAGCCGAAGGGGTACTCCGGCGTCAGGTCCTGGGACTGGTACCAGCGGTAGCCGACGTCTAGGCCCTCGCTGTACTGGACCTGACCGTTGGCACCGGGGAACTGCGCCGCAGTGCTCGCGGGCACCTGGGACAAGCTGCTGGGGAAGGTGACGGGCAGGTGCCCCGAGGGGTTGACCGTGCCGAACAGGACGGCCGCGGCGGCAGTGCCGTCCACCTGTCCCGGATACCACTGTTCCACGATGCCGGGAACGCTGTTCGCCCAGGGCATGGTCACCGCCGAGCCCGTGTTGAGTACGACGACAGTGTTGGGGTTGGCGGCGGACACCGCGCTGATCAGGCTGTCCTCGGCCGTGCCGAGGTCGATGCTGGTGAGGTCGGAGCCTTCGCCCTCGGTGTAGTCCGCGAAAATGACGGCTACCTTGGCGGCCTGCGCCGCCGTGACCGCCGACGACTGGCTGGTGCCGTCGTTATAGGTCACCGTTACGCCGCTGCCTGCGGCGGCCTGGATACCGGCCAGCGGCGTCACCTGGTTGCCCGCGTTGATGCTGGCGCTGCCGCCGCCGGAGTAGGCCGGGCTGCTGCTGGCATCGGTGCCGATGACGGCGATCGAGCCGACCGTGGCCGGATTGAGCGGCAGGATGCTGCCAGAGTTCTTGAGCAGCACCGTGCCCTCTTCCGCGACCTGAAGGGCACTTGCCGTGTGGGCCGGCGTCGTTACCGTGTTGCAGGTGCAGCCGGTGTTGCCGGTGTTCATGAGATTGGAGTTGAACAACTCCGTCAGGATTCGCTCAACCGCGTCATCCAGGTAGTCGCGCGGGACCTGGTTCCCGATTTCCGCGGCGAGATTGGCGCCGTAGTTGCCGTCCCCGGGCATGTCCATGTCGTTGCCGGCCTCGAGGGCGGGCTGCGTGCTCTGAGTGGCGAACCAGTCCGAGGTGACGAAGCCCTGGAAACCGAGTTCGTTGTCGAGGCTGCCCAGCAGGTAGAAATTCTGGCAGGCGGGCACGCCGTTCGGCTGGCTGTACGCGCACATGGCCGAGTCAACGCCGGCATTGACCGCGGCCTGGAAAGCGGGCATGTATATTTCCTGCTCAGTCCGCTCCTGGACCACGTCATCGTCGGAGGCGTTGTTGCGGTTGGTCTCGTTGTTGTACACCGCGTAGTGCTTGACCTGGTCCATGATCCCCTGAGATTGCACACCGGTGACATAAGCGGCGCCCAGCTGGCCGGCCAGGTACGGGTCCTCGCTGAAGCTCTCGAAGGCGCGGCCCCACCGGGGGTCGCGCACGATGTTGATGGTCGGGCCAAGGTTGACGTCGGCCCCCTTGCCCGCCTCCTCCGATCCCACCACCGCGCCGTATTGCTGTTCCAGACTGGTGTCCCAGGTGGACGC
>JBEKJP010000287.1:0-5401 GCA_050011155.1 Streptosporangiaceae bacterium | reverse complement strand
TCACAGGTTCCTGAGCAGGTATTTCATGATCGCGAAGGATCTACTACGGAAAATGATATAAAAGCCTTCGCGATCATGAAAAACGCTGCCCGAGGCGCAGCCGGGCCGCCAGTAATCATGAAAAAATCGAAGCCAGCTCACACCAAGACATCGGGTTATATTTCGACGCGCACCGGCCACGACGATGGACCATCGTCGTGGCCGGCAGCGCGGCCTAGCCAGCCGTCCGGCCTCCCTTGATGGCAGGATTAACGGTCGTGGCGGTGAACCGGATGCCGGCGGCCGAGGTCGAGGTGTCAGCGGAGCTCGTGCGGCGGCTGCTCGCCGATCAGCACCCTGACCTCGCGCGGCTGCCGGTGGAGTTCCTCGCGAACGGCTGGGACAACGAGCTCTACCGGGTCGGGGACGGGCTGGTCGCGCGACTGCCGCGCCGCGCCCTGGGCGCGGAGATCATCAAGAACGAGCAGCGCTGGCTGCCCGGGCTCGCCCCCAGGCTGCCGCTGCCCATCCCGTATCCGGAACGGATCGGGGAACCAGGCCGCGGGTATCCGTACTCCTGGAGCGTGGTGCCTTACTTGCCGGGGACGCCCGCGGCGGAAGCCTCCTTCGATCCGGCCACCGCCGCCGTCGCCGTCGGCGGGTTCCTCGGCGCGCTGCACGTCCCGGCCCCGGCGGACGCGCCGGCCAACCCGTTCCGCGGCGTCCCGCTGGCCGACCGCCAGGGCAGCTTCGCGGCCAACCTGGCCCTGCTGGCCGGCCCCGATGGCGTCGACCGGGACGTGGCTCCCGCTCGAGCACCACGCCAGCTTCTGGTCGGCTTACCAGGAGGCCGGCGGCCGAGGGGGCGACGCCCTGCGGGCGCGGGCCAGAGGGTGGGCGCTGAACTTCGCGATCGTGTTCCTGGCCCACTCCGAAGACAACCCGGTACTGCGGGAAGTCGGCCGCCGCACCCTCAGCGCCGTGCTGGCGGATCAGCCCCGGCCAGCGTGAGGCCGCTCAGGCCGGGCTCGGTGGTCTGGGTCATCAGGCACCGGACACTCAGGTGGGGATGCCGAATCGCCTGATTCGTTCGTTCAAAGTAGTTTGCCCTATGCCCAGCCGGGCCGCGGCGTGCGCCTTGTTCCCGCCGTGCCGCGCAGGTCAGGAGTGTGACCAGGCCCACACCGGATTACCGGAAGAAGCGAAGTAACTGCCTTCGTTTACCCGACGGTAAGCGCAGATAGCTACTTCGTTTCGTTACCGAAATTTCGCTGGGGGCCTTCATGACAACTCCGGACACCTCGACCGTGCGGGGCGAGGCGGTGACCGCGGCCGGCGCCGCCGAGGACCCGCACTACGCCAAGCGCTGGTGGATCCTGGCCGTCCTCGGCCTCGCGCAGCTCATGGTGGTGCTCGACGCCACGATCGTGAACATCGCGCTGCCGCACGCCCAGGCCGCGCTGGCCTTCTCCAACAACGACCGGCAGTGGATCGTCACCGGGTACTCGCTCGCGTTCGGCAGCCTGCTGCTGCTGGGCGGGCGGATCGCCGACCTGTTCGGCCGCAAGCGGATCTTCATCATCGGGGTCGTCGGCTTCGCCGCCGCCTCGGCGTTCGGCGGCGCCGCGCAGAACTTCGGCATGCTGCTGACCGGCCGGGTGATCCAGGGCGCGTTCGGCGCGCTGCTGGCGCCGGCCACGCTGTCGCTGCTCACCACGACCTTCACCAGCCCGGCCGAGCGCGGCAAGGCGACCGGCATCTACGGCGGCATCGCCGGGGCCGGCGCGTCCGTCGGCCTGCTCCTCGGCGGCATCCTCACCGAGTACCTGGACTGGCGCTGGGTCATGTACGTGAACGTGCTGATCGCGGCGATCGCCCTCGCGGGCGGCCTGGCCCTGCTGAAGAACATCGCCTCGCCCGATCGCCCGCGGCTGGACCTGGTCGGCACCGTGCTGGCCGGGGTCGGCCTGTTCTGCCTGGTCTACGGGTTCTCCAACGCGTCCATGTCGTCCGGCAGCTCGGGCTGGACCAAGCCGGCCACGCTCGGCACCCTGATCGGCGGCGCCGTCCTGCTGGCCATATTCGTCATCACGCAGCGCCGGGTGGCGCACCCCCTGCTCCCGCTGCGCATCATCTTGGACCGCAACCGGGCCGGCGCGTACCTGGCCATGTTCCTGGCCGCGATCGGCATGTTCGGCGTGTTCCTGTTCCTCACCTATTACCTGGAGGAGACCCTCCGGTACAGCGCGGTCAAGACCGGCGTCGCGTTCCTGCCGCTGACCCTGGTCCTGGTCGTGGTGGCGGCGGTCGGCAACACCGTGCTGCTGACCCGGGTGAGCGCGCGGGCGCTGATCCCGACCGGCCTGGCGCTGGCCGGGGTGGGCATGGCGCTGCTGAGCCACATCGGCCTGCACGGCAACTATGCTGCCGACGTGCTCCCCACCCTGGTGCTGGTCGGCTTCGGGCTCGGCCTGGTGTTCGCCCCCGCGTTCACCATGGGCACCCTGGGCGTCGACCGCGACGACGCGGGCGTGGCCTCGGCCACGATCAACGTGGCGCAGCAGATCGGCGGATCGATCGGCACCTCGCTGCTGAACACGATCGCGGCCACCGCCGCGGCCGGGTACATCACGGCGCACGCCGCGTCCATCACCTCGGCCGCCGGCAAGCAGCTGGTCCAGGCGAACGCGCTCATTCACAGCTACCACGTCGTGTTCTGGATCGCGGCCGGGATCTACGTCGGCGCCGCGGTGCTGACCGCCCTGCTGCTCAGGCCCGGTGTGGCCCTGCCGCGGGACGGCTCCGCGGTCATGGCGGTGCACGCCTGATGGGCGACTCCGCGGCGGCCGTCGGCCCCCGGCGGCTCCGGGCGGACGCCGCCCGCAACCGCCAGAAGCTGATCGACGCCGCCGCGGAGGTGTTCGCCGCCCGCGGGCTCGACGCGACGCTCGACGACATCGCCCGGCACGCCGGGGTCAACGTCGCCACCGCCTACCGGCACTTCGCCAACAAGCACGAGCTCGCCCGCGAGTTCCTGCGCCAGTGCGTAGACCGGGCCGTCGCGATCGCCGAGGAAGCGGCCGCCGCCCCCGATCCCTGGGCCGGCCTGATCCTGTTCCTCGAGCAGACGCTGGAGCTGATCGCCTCCAACCGCGCCCTGGTCGACGTGCTGAAGCGCGCCTACGGCACCGAGCACTTCGCCGACTTGCTGCAGCGGACCACGGCCGCGCTGGAACGGCTGCTGGCCCGGGCCCGTTCGGCCGGGGTAGTGCGCGCGGACGTCGCGGCGACCGACTTCGCGCCGATCCTGGAAATGCTCAGCGCCCTCACCGGCCTGGACGGCCCCGACCTGCCGCACCGCTACATCGGCCTCGTCCTGGCCGGGCTGCGCCCCAGCCCGGACCCGCTGCCCGGCCAGCCGCCCACCGAGGAACGGCTGCGGCTGGTCGCGGCGACCAAGGGTTTAAGCGGGCGCAGGCGTTCCGGTGGTGCGCCCCGGCCTCGGTGAAGCCTGGCCTCGGTGAAGCCTGGCCTCGGTGACGGATATGGCGTCGGCCTCGTGACCTCACCCGTCCCCCTTGCCCCATCCGCACCATCGTGGTTCAGTGACCACGGGAGCCTGCCCGGTGCGGGGTTGCTGCCCGGACCTGTCATCGGTTCTGGCCGCCTGAGGTGCGGGTGACACTGGGGACGCCTGGTACCGCCGGCCGCGCAGGCACCCGGCGGCGGAAAGCCCGATCGGGACTCGAGCAGGTGGACTGCGGATCCTTCGTGATCATGAAAACCGGCCCGGGGTCATCGGTGAACCCGCCGAAGGTCACGACTGGGCCTGCTTCGCCTGGTAGTTGCGGGCTTCGATGGCTTTGACGGTGTTGGCCAGCGATCGGGCCAGGGAGCGCTTGCCGATGGTTTCGAGCAGGATCTCGAGCAGCCGCCCCCTGGTGTTCTTGCCTTCGCGGATCATGATGACGTCCACGCTGGTCCGGCCGTCGGGTTGCCGCGTCAGGGTGTAGGTGTATCCCGAGCGGCCTTCCCACACGTTGGAGTCGGTGGTTGTCATGACGATGCGGCGGGGGTCGGACCAGTCGTAGTGCAGGCGTTCCCAGATGCCCGCCGAGCCCTCGGTGACGTCGGCCTGGTCGGGGCCCTCGTCGTGCACCGCGAAGTACTCGTCGGCGCTGTCGCCGAACAGCTTCGAGCGGCCGGGCCCGAAGTCGGTCAGCCCGGCGAGGAACTGCTCGGGTGTCGCGATGGTCGTCTCGTGCAGGCGGATGGTGGCCATGGCGCGCTCCTTGATCGGGACGGTCGATGCTAGCTTCCACGATCCCGGCCCGGTCAGGAGGCCAGGGCGGCGTCGAGCAGGACGGCCGCGGCGGCGCGGGCCGCGGCGGCCGCACCGGGGTCGTGGTCCAGCCGCGCGGACTGCCCGCTGCCGTCGTAGAGCAGGTGCAGCTGGCGGGCCAGGGCCTCGGGCGCGGGCACGCCGGCCTGCGCGGCCAGGTCGGTCAGCAGCGCCCGGACCCAGCGGCGATAGGTCTCGGTGGCCTGTTCGGCCTGGTCGCCGGGCTGGGATTCGGCACTGGCGCGGGCGAACGCGCAGCCGCGGTAGTCCGGCTGGGCGAACAGCTCGCCCTGCCCCTCGAACACGGCCAGCAGCCGCTCGCGCGGGGTGTCGTAGCGTTCCACCGCCGCCGTGATGCGCTGGACGACGCTGGCGTGACGGGACTCCAGGTAGGCCCGGACCAGTTCGTCCTTGCTGCCGAACGTGTTGTACAGCGAGGCCTTGGCCACGCCGGCCTGCTCGATGACCCGGTCGATGCCGACCGTGTGCACGCCCTCGTTGTAGAACAGCTCGTTGGCCGCGGCGAGCAGCCGCTCGCGCGCCGACGGCCGGGCCGCGCCCGCTTCCCTGACAGCCATGGTTGCCACCTTAATTGTCTCCGTGAGGGCGGGTCTTCAGCAGGCCGGACAGGGCCAGCGCGGCCAGCGCGATCACCGCGGCGCCGTAGTAGCGGGCGGTGTCGATCAGCCCGCCGCCGTGCACCACGCCGTATCCGGCGATCACGGCGGGCACGCCCAGGCCGAGGTAGGACACCACGTAGAGCAGCGAGACCAGGCCGGCCCGCTGGTGCGGCGCGGCCAGCGGCACCACCAGGCGGATGCCGCCCTGGAAGCCGCTGCCGAACCCGGCCCCGGCGATCACCGAGCCGGCGAAGAAGAGCGCCGCGGAGCCCAGGCTCACGGCCGCGACGGTCACGGCCACCCCGGTGATCAGGGCGGCGATGCCGAACAGCATCACCGTCGGGGCCGCCGCCCGGCGCAGCGCGACGATCGCGACGACAGCCGAGCCGGCCAGGACGAACAGGCTCAGGCTGCCCAGCACCGCGTTGCCCGAGCCGGTCAGCGCGTGCACCAGGGCCGG
>JBEKJP010000286.1:0-5413 GCA_050011155.1 Streptosporangiaceae bacterium | reverse complement strand
GGCTGGGGCCCCTGGTTCCCCCTGGTCACCCGGACCAAGTTCTACTACTACGCCCTGGAGTTCGAGCCCTTCCTCATCCTGGCCATCGTCTTGTGCCTCGGGCTGATCCTCGGCCCGGCCTCGGCGGGAGCGGTGCGCCGGTCGGTCGGCGCGGGCATCGTGGGCGCGTACGTCCTGGTCGTCCTCATCATGTTCTGGTACTTCTACCCCATCCTCGCGGCCGGCATCATCTCCTACCAGGACTGGTGGAGCCACATCTGGTACCGGATCGGGAACGGCTGGGTTTGAGGCGGTAGCCTCGGGAGCATGAGCGGCAGCACAGCCAGGCGGCGGGTGCTCAAGGTCCCGGTGTCCGGTGCCGCGGCGCACCGGGCCGACCTGCTCGCGGTCGAGGAGCCGCTCGAGATCCAGGTCGACGGCGAGCCGCTGATCGTGACCATGCGGACCCCCGGGTACGACATCGACCTGGCGGCCGGGTTCCTGTTCACCGAGGGCTTGCTGGCCGGGCTGGGCGACGTGCGCGAGATCCGGATGTGCGACGACAACGTGGCCGCGGTCACCCTGCGGCCCGGCTCCGCGCTGCTCCGGACCGCGGCCAGGAATTTCATGGCCACCAGTGCGTGCGGGGTGTGCGGTAAGGACAGCATCGAGGCGATCCGGGTCCGGTCCGCCTTCGACGTCACGGCCGATCAGGTCCAGGTCTCCCCCGCGCTGCTGGCCGGGCTGCCGGATCAGCTGCGGGAGGCGCAGCGGGTCTTCAGCAGCACCGGCGGCCTGCACGCGGCCGGGCTGTTCACCCCGGACGGCACGCTGCTGGCGCTGCGCGAGGACGTGGGCCGCCACAACGCGGTGGACAAGCTGGCGGGCTGGGCGCTGCGGGCCGGGCGGCTGCCCCTGGCCGGGCACATCCTGCTGGTCAGCGGGCGGGCCTCGTTCGAGCTGGCGCAGAAGGCGGTCATGATGGGAGTGCCGGTGCTGGCCGCGGTGTCCGCCCCGTCCTCCCTGGCCGCCTCGCTGGCCGCCGACGCGGGCATGACCCTGATCGGGTTCCTCCGCGGTACCACGATGAACGTCTACACCGGCGAGCAGCGCGTGATCACCGAGCCCGTCGCGGCCGCCGAGGCCGGCTAGCGCGCGGGGATCTCGTAGAGGTCGGCGCCGACCGGGGAGGTCTCGCGGGTGACCTGGCCCCGGGCCAAGAGCACCTCCAGGTGGGCGGCCGTCTCGTTGACCGACATGACCTGGCTGAACATGTCCAGGTCCCCGAACCGGGTCTGCCGCCGGGTCCACTTGATCGCCTTGGCCACCTCGAACGGGGTGGCGTGGCCCGCCTGCACCGCGGCCAGCGTCTCGGCCAGCCGGGCGTCGTGGTGAGCGAGCAGCTCGTTCACCCGCGCGTGGGTGCTGTCGCTGACCGGCCCGTGGGCGGGCAGCAGCCGGGCGTCGGGCAGCGCCAGCGTCCGGGCGAGCGAGCTCAGGTAGTCGCGCAGCGCCATCCGGTTGCCGGCGGGCTCGAAGCCGATCGACGGCGTGATGTGCGGGAGCACGTGGTCGCCGGCGAACATGATCTCGGCCGCGGCGTCGTGGTAGATGAGGTGGCCGCGGGTGTGGCCGGGGGTGTGGACCGCGCGCAGCGTCCGCGTCCGCAGGTCCAGGTCGGTGCCGTCCGCCACCCAGCGGTCGGGGTCCTCCCAGTCCATGAACATAGGCCCCTCCCGCTCCAGCGAGGACAGGAGATCGACCAGCTCGTCCGCGCCCAGCCGGCGCAGGTTTTCCGCGCCGAAGACCTTGTGGCCGCCGGCGCCGTTGAGCATCTCCCTGGTCGCGACCAGGTTCGCGCGTTCGCCCTCGCCGAGCGAGATCACGTTGCGGAACTCCCGCCGCAGCTCCACCGCGAGCGAGTAGTGGTCGATGTGGACGTGGGTGACGAGGAAGTTGCGGACGTCGCCGAACCCGTAGCCAAGCTGGCGCAGCCCCGCGGCGAGCCGCTCCCTGGCCGCGACGATCGCGAACCCGGCGTCGATGAGGTCGACTCCCCCGGCATCGGTGATCGCGTAGATGTTGACGGCCTTCAGGCCGTCAAGCGGCAGCGGCAGCGGGATCCGGTACACGCCCGCGCCCAGGTCCTCGACGTCGGGCTCGATCCACGCGTACCTGTCCGCCGCGGCTTGGCTCATCGTGTCGCTGACCCTTCTTCCCTGCGGGCCCAAGACCCCGGTGCGCCTTGAGCTTTGGTTAAGTAACCATATCTGAACGCTTGCCGTCCGAATGGGCTGCCTTCCAGATGGTAGGTCCTGCCGGGAAGACTTCCCCGCTCTGGGTCAGCATAAGCAGGCAGGTTTTTATGCCGAGTTCGAAAATAACCTCCTCGTCGAACCCGGGCCAGACCTCACCGCCGCGCTCGGCCCGCACCTGATCGCGGACCACTCCGGTGATCACCGGGTCGGTGATCTCGGCGGCCCGGCCGGTGAGGGCGAAGCCGTCGTCCTGCCGGGGCGGCGGGCAGGTCTCGCTGTGCAGCGCGTAGCGTCCGTCCCGGCGCAAGTCGTCTCGCTTGGGGCCCGCGACGATGAGCAGGTGCAGCCCGGCTGGGCTGATCACCGGGCACACCGGGTGCACGCGCGGACCGCCGTCAGGCCGGATCGTGGCCAGGAAGCCCAGGCCGATGCCGAACTGGCAGAACTGCGCGCGCCCGGCCTCGGCCAGGGCGGGCTGCTGGCGCTCGAACTCGTTCCACGTGATCATGCCGACGGACGTTACGCGGCCATCGCTGACAGGTGCTGTCAGTGATTCTCGCCTAACCTGAGGCGGTGCGCGCCGACCGGCTGGTGTCCCTGGTCCTGCTGCTGCAGGCGCGGGGCGGCGTGACCGGACGGGCGCTGGCGGCCGAACTCGGGGTGTCGGTCCGGACCGTGTACCGCGACCTCGAGGCGCTCGGCGCCGCGGGCGTCCCGGTGATCACCGAATCCGGGCCCGGCGGCGGGTGCCGGCTGCTGGACGGCTACCGGTTCCCGCTGCGCGGGCTGCGCCCCGAGGAGGCCGAGGCGCTGCTGATCCTGGGGGTCCCGGCGGCGCTGCGGGACCTCGGACTCGACCAGGCCCTGTCCGCGGCCCACCGCCAGATCCAGGCCACCTCCGGCGCGGCTCCCGGGACGCTGGTGCATCTCGACCTGCCCCGGTGGTTCGGCAGCCAGGAGGAGGTGCCGTGCCTGCGTGACCTGGCCCGGGCCCTGCGGCTTGGACGCATGCTCCGGCTGGCGTACCGGCCCGCGGACGGGGCTCGTGTGGCCGGGCCTCGGCTGATCGGGCCGCTCGGCCTGGTGAACAAGGCGGGGAGCTGGTACCTGGTGGCGCAGGCGGGTGACGGCGATCCGCGGGTGTTCCGGGCCGGGCGCATCGCCAGCGCGGTGGTGCTGGCCGAGCCGTTCGCCCGGCCACCCGGATTCGAGCTGGCCGGGTTCTGGGCGCGCTGGTCGGCTGAGTTCGAGGCCAGCAGGCCCCGGATCCAGGTCACGCTGCGGGCCTCCCCCGGCGCGCTGGCGGCCTTTCCCGAGGTCTTCGGCGCCGCCGCCGGGCCCGCGCTGGCAGCGGCGCCCGCGCCCGGCGCCGACGGCTGGCGGGTCGTGACACTGTCGTTCGAGCACGAAGTGGCCGCCGCGTACCGGCTGGCCGGCTTCGGCGACGAGGTCGAGGTGCTCAGCCCGCCCGGGGTACGGGACCGTCTGGTCCGCATCGCCGGGCAGATCCTCAGCCGCTACCGCACCGCCCGTCACCCGGATCCACCGCGCTAAGAGCACCCGATCGGCACGAGATGTTCTTGATGGTGCTGGAGAGGCTCCGCGGGCCGTTCTCATCCGGATAACGGGGTTGATTGGGGTTATGGGGTGGTTTTGGTGCACTATAGGACCCCTAATCGACCCCGTAACCCGAATCCACCCCATTGATATACGCGCTATCGAATAAATATTCATCTATTGGGGACTGATCGGCTAACTGTGACCAGTGAGGCTCCGAGCTAGTCGGACGAGTCCTCGGGCGCGGGGACGGGGAGTGGGTGACCGCGAACACGTATACCAGGTCGAAGAACAGCTCGATGTTCGTGACCCGCTGCCCGCGGGAGCGGTCCCGCAGCAGCTGCGGGACCGCCGCCTCCGTCTGGGCCAGGTCGCTCACCTTGGCATTATTACCAGGCGTAGTGCTCCGGGGCGGTCCGGTATCCGGGGAACAGGTCGTCGAGCCGCTTGAGCACGTCGTCGCCGAGTTCCAGCGTCACCGCGCGCTGGGCGTCGTCCAGCTGCTCCTGGGTACGCGGCCC
The DNA here is from genome assembly GCA_050011155.1 of Streptosporangiaceae bacterium. Lineage (GTDB taxonomy): Bacteria > Actinomycetota > Actinomycetes > Streptosporangiales > Streptosporangiaceae > Palsa-504. The sequence continues at coordinate 1,098 of JBEKJP010000286.1, read as the reverse complement.
GATGATCGGCCCGGTGACGCCTTCCTGGTGCAGCAGCCAGGCCAGCGCGACGTTGGCCGGCTCCTCGCCGAGTTCGTCGCAGAGGTCCTCGTACGCCGCGATCTGCTCGCGGTTACGCGCCACGGTCTCCTGGGCGCGGCCCGCCAGCCGGCGGCGGCCCTCGCGCTCCTTCTTCAGCACGCCGCCGAGCAGGCCGCCGTAGAGCGGGGACCACGGGATGACGCCGACGCCGTACTCGATCGCCGCGGGCAGCACCTCGAGCTCGATCTCCCGGACCAGCAGGTTGTAGATCGACTGCTCGCTGACCAGGCCGAAGAACCCGCGAGCGGCGGCCGCGTCGTTGGCCTGGGCGATGTGCCAGCCGGCGAAGTTGGACGAGCCCGCGTACAAGATCTTGCCCTGGGCGACGAGCACCTCCATGGCCTGCCAGATCTCGTCCCACGGGGTGTCCCGGTCGACGTGGTGCATCTGGTACAGGTCGATGTAGTCGGTCTGCAGCCGGCGCAGTGACGCGTCGCAGGACCGCCGGATGTTCAGCGCGGACAGCTTGCCCTCGTTGGGCCAGTCCCCCATCGCCCCGTACAGCTTGGTGGCGAGCACGGTGCGCTCGCGCCGCCCGTGGCCGGACGCGAACCAGTCGCCGATGATCTCCTCGGTCCAGCCGGAATGCGCCTCGTCGTGCTGGCCGACCTGGCCGGGCGGGGTCGTCGCCCCGCCGTAGCGGTTGGCGGTGTCGAAGAAGTTGATGCCGATCTCGTGCGCGTGGTCCATGATCGCGTGGGAATCGGCCGGTGAGGTCAGCGGGCCGAAGTTCATGGTGCCGAGGCACAGGCGGCTCACGGAAAGGCCGGAACGGCCCAGGTGGGTGTATTCCATACAGCTAACCCTTTCACGGCCTCCCGGGCTGGCTCGTGCGGTGCCTGGCGCTCGGCCAGGAGCACGGCCAGGGTAAGGCAGGAGGAGGTGAGGAACCATGGCTTCCCGTTACACGGACCGGCGCGGGCTGCTCCGGTACCTGGCGGGGGCGTCGGCCGCGCGGGCGGGTGACGAGATGTCGGGACCGGCGCTGCTGCTGCTCGGCTTCGCCGTGACCGGACG
>JBEKJP010000285.1:0-5443 GCA_050011155.1 Streptosporangiaceae bacterium | reverse complement strand
CTGGACCGTCCTGGTCCGGTACCGGGTCAGGTCCCGCACCTCCTTCAGCTCGGGCGGCGGGATGTACGAGCCTTGCAGCAGCCCGCATCCCAGCAGCTCCGCCAGCCGGGCGCAGTCCTCCGCGCCGGCCTTGTGCCCCTTCAGCGCCTTGGCGTGCGCCGCCGGCCTCCGTCACCACGTGCGTCACCCCGCGCCGGCGCAGTTCCCGGGCCATCGCCCGCAGCACGCCGTAAAACGTGCCGGCCCGCGCACCGGCTTGAGTTACGGCCACGAACGGTCCATGCGTACCCGGTGACGACGGGCGGCACGCCAGCACTACCTTGCACCTTCCGCCCCGGCCGCCGCAGCCGGAACCACCGCGGAACCCCGGCCCGCACCGGCCCGCACCCGCCCGCCCGCGGGAGGGACCCAGTTTTCGTGCCCCACGGCTGAGCCACGCAGCGGCTCATGATTTTTAAGTTGATCAGGGCGTGAGCCCGGCGGCGGACGCTGTGAAACCGGGCTTTCAGTGCGCCAGAACGCGATCGATCCGGGGTTTCATCTCGTTCCAACGGCCCCGGGCTGTGGTGCTGGCGGTATTTGCGTGACTGAAGTCCGATTTCTGGGCCCCCGCACGCCGACCGCCAGCATCAAGCCAAGCGGCATTGCCCTCAGGGCAGGCGTCACAGAAACACCATCGTTCACTATTTCTATAATTTTATTTAACCAGCGTTTCAATGCCTCGAAATGTCGTAGTTACGGGATAGGGTCGAACTCAGACACCAGAGAACGAATTAACCAGGGACTGCATCCCCGTGACGTCTCGGAGGGAGGTGACCCGGCATGACTGCTGCCCCCGTGTTCGCTAATGCGAGCGAGGCGATGGCCATGGTGCACGCCGCGCTGGGCTACCTCGCTCGGGCCGATGCCACCGTGATGACGGCCGGGGAGCGGGCGCGGTGCCTGCGGGAGATGGAGCAGGCCGATGCGGTGGCGACCGCGGCGCGCACATCGGTGCTGAGGGCGCTCGCCGCGGGGCAGGACTACACGGACGATGGGGACTACAGTCCCTGCTCGTGGCTGATCCACCGGACCAAGATCACCAAAGGCACCGCGGCGGACCACACCGGGTGGGTGAAGCGCGGCGACGGCCATCCGCTGGTGCTGGCCGCGCTGGCCGTCAAGGCGGTCTCGAAGTCCCACGCGCGGGAAATCTGCTGGTGGACCGACAAGCTGCCGGAGGAATCCCGGCAGGCGGCGGATGAGATCCTGCTCGGCGCGGCCGCCTCCGGGCTGGAGCTAGCGGACCTGGCCGGGCTGGCGGGCGAGATGTACGAGCGGTCCCGCCAGGGCAAACCCGACGACGAAGGCCCCGACGGCGAGGACGGCGGCCCGGAGACGGGACCCGATGACCGGATAGTGAAGGTGTCCACCACCCTCGGCGGTGCGGGAATCATCCGCGGGGCGCTGACACCGGAATGCGCCGAGTTCGTCCAGACCGTGCTGGATGCGCTGTCCGCCCCGGCGGGCGCGGACGATGCCCGGACCCATGACCAGCGGTATCACGACGCCCTGCACGAGGCCATGCGGCGCCTGGTCGCGGCGGACCTGGTGCCACGGCGGGCCGGGCAGCCCCTGAAGGTGTGGGCCTACATCTCGCTGGCAGACCTGATGCAGCTGCCGGGCAGCGCGGAGCTGGTGGCAGAGTGGGGCCAGCAGCTGAGTGCCCTATGGGCCGGGCGCCGGACGGCCGCGACCGAGGCGGGCGGGCACCAGGGCCTATGGCTGGACGGCGAGACCGCCCGGGGAATCGCCTGCGGTGCCCCGGTCACCCCGGTCATCGTGGGAGACGTCAATCCGGCCGCATTCGACGATCTGATCCGGCTATGCACCCAGCTCGACAAGCTCCGGCAGGGCGGCGAGAGCGACTGGCCCTTCCAGGACCAGCTTGACCAGGCCCGGGACGACGATGCCCAGGAAGACAGCGGGGACGCGGTCGCGGACGGTGCCGCCCTGTCCCGGCAGGCGCTGCTGCAGGCCGTCATCGGCAAGGCCGTCGAACTGCTATCCGGCCCCGGCGGGCTGGCTTCGTTCCTGCGTCGCGAGCAGCTCGGCGACCTGGGACTGGGCAGCCCCAGCCTGCCTCTGGACATCGGGTACAGCGACACGGTCCCCGCCCACATCCGTAACGCCGTCCGGCTTCGCGACAAGCACTGCCAGTGGGCCGGCCGGTGCGATCAGCCCGCCGGGGCCTGCCAGGTTCACCACACCAAACCCAGATCCCGCGGTGGCAAAACCAGTCTCAGCGACTGCGTTCTGCTGTGCGATTACCATCACCAGGTCATGATTCACCGGCTCGGCTGGACCCTCGTGGTCAATCCCGACGGGACCACCACGGCCTGGAACAAAGACAAGACCAAAGTCCTGCACAGCCACGGGCCGCCCGCCCGGGCCGGGTAACCCGCCCGGCGGGGATCTCAGGTGTCCGGCTTGCTGGGCCGGGAGGCATCGGTCAGGTCGAGGTATCCCTCGACCGCTTCCCACAGCTCGTTCTCCGGGTAGCGACCGTAGCCGCGGTGCTCGCGCCGCCAGTCCTGATCCCAGTACTTATCGCGGACCTCGCGCAGGTGGGCCAGCGCCGCGTCCAGGTCGTCCCGGAGCTGCAGCCGCGCATCGACCGGGTCCGGGACCAGCCGGTTCAGCGAGCCGTAATCTCCCGCCTCGAGCGCCGCCAGCGCCTGCTCGTCAGGACCGCCATCGATAGACCAGACGCGCACCGGGCCGCGGATGTAGTGATTCCAGGCCGGGTCCAGGTACGACCGCCAGAAATACAGGTAGCCGCCCTTGCTGAGCCGCAGCTCGTCCGCCAGCCAGTCGGTGCCTTCCGGAGTGGACTCCCAGGGGACCTCCTCCGGCGGCAGGTTGATCGCCACCGCGACCTGAACGTCGTCAAGCGGGTCGGTTCCGTCCAGCACCTCGCCGAAGGCATAGACGGCCTTGAGGAACGGCTCCGTGTCGAACCAGAACAGCTTCACGCGTTCGCATGCCTCAGCCAGGATCCGCAGCTTCTCGACCGCACGCCTATGCCTCATGGCTGCATATCGTGCCATCCGGGCGCCAATAGCCGCGAGCCTGGCGGCAAAGCCCGAGATCGGAGCCCCGGCCGGGGCCGACCCTTGGTCGGCCGCGCCCATTGACCTGCTCGGCTCTCATGATGTGGACTAATGATGCAAAGGATGCATTCTGCATCTGGCCTCAGCGAGGAGGGTTCATGTCCCGTCGCGATCTCATCGACCCCGATGTACGTGAACCCCTGGACCTGCTGCAGCAGGCGATCCCCGGCGGCTTCAACACGATCCCCGACATCGTCGTGCGCCGGGCCACTGTGTCCCAGATGCTGGCGGCCCTGGAGGTCCCGCCCAACCTCAACGTCCGGTCCGAGGACCGGATGGTGCCCGGTCCTGAGGGCGCGCCGGACATCATGGTGCGGATCTACCGGCCGGTGGACGCCGCCGGGACGCTGCCCGGGATCTACTTCATCCACGGTGGCGGCATGATCCTTGGCAACGTCGAGGGGGAGGACCCGGTCGCGTCCGCGATCTGCGAGCACGTCGGCGCGGTGGTCGTCTCCGTCGAGTACCGGCTGGCCCCGGAGGACCCCCACCCGGCGCCGGTCGAAGACTGCTACGCCGGCCTGGTCTGGATGGCCGCCCACGCGGCCGAGCTCGGCTTCGACCCGGAGCGCCTGGCCGTTTACGGCGGCAGCGCGGGCGGCGGCCTCACCATCGCCACCGTGATGCTCGCCCGCGACCGCGGCGGGCCGCCGATCAAGTTCCAGATGCCGATTTACCCGATGATCGACGACAGGAACGAGACCCCCTCCTGCCACGAGATCACCGACATCGGCCTGTGGGACCGGGCGGGCAACATCGAGGCATGGAAGTGGTACCTGGGCGACGGCAAGGCCGACCAGTACGCCGCCCCGGCCCGGGCCGAGGACCTGTCCGGCCTCCCGCCGACGTTCATCGACGTCGGCACCGTGGACCTGTTCCGGGACGAGGACATCGCCTTCGCCCAGCGTCTCATGCAGGCCGGCGTCCCGACCGAACTGCACGTCAACCCGGGCGCGTACCACGCCGCCGAGGTGTTCGCGCCGCAGTCCCCGCTAGCCGAGCGGATCTGGGCGCGCCGCTATGAGGCCCTGCGCCGCGGCCTCGCCTGACTCGAGGCGGGCCCGGACCTCGGCGTAGATCCGCCGGTAGCGGGTGATGGCTGCCTGCGGGGCGTCCTGCTCGAGCAGCGTGAGGACCTCGGTGTAGCCGTCGATCCACGGTCGCCAGCTGCTGCTTTGCGGGGTCAGCCCCAGTAGCCGCCGCATCCGGGTGACCACGAGGTCCACGTGCGTCTGCAGCTCCCGGTTCCCGCTGGCCGAGATCATGATCGTGCTGAAATCGGCGCCCGCGGAGGTGGCCGCGCCGACGTCGCCGGCGGCCAGGCCGGCCAGCATCTCGTCCAGCTTCTGCCGCATCCGGGCCAGGTCGGCGCCGGTCAGGTTGGGCACCCCCCATTCCACGCCCGCGCAGGCCAGCACGCACATGACGTCGGTCAGCTCGAGCGCGTTCTTCTGCGTGACGTCGGTGACCCGCCGGGTGCGGTTCGGCGAGATGTCGATCAGGCCCTCGGCGGACAGCAGCACGATGGCCTCACGGACCGGCGTGATGCTGACCCCGAGCCGGTCGGCGAGCTCCGCGTCCTTGATCACCGTCCCGGGCGCCAGCCGCCCGGTCACGATCTCCTCGCGCAGGTGCCGGGCGATGGCCTCGGCGCGGGTCAGCGGAAGAGAGTAGGACACCAGCTAGGTGAGCACCAGGCCTTCGTAACCCTTGTCCGCCACCTCCTGGCAGATCACGCGGAACGGGCCTACGCCGCCCACGTACGGGTACAGCGTCCGCGGCTTGCCCGGGATGTTGGCCCCGACCCACCAGGAGTCCGTGCCGAGCAGCAAGGTAGCCGCGGCGACCTGGTCGTGGTGCTCGACCCACTTGTCCTCCGCTTCCCGCGCGGGCTCGGCCACGTCGAGGTCATGCTCGCGCATGTACTGGATGAGGCCGGCGATCCACTCCACGTTCTGCTCGATCGCGACCGGCATGTTGGACAGCACGGACGGGCTCTGCGGCCCGGTGATCACGAACAGGTTCGGGAATCCCCGGGTGGTGAGGCCGAGGTAGGTGCGCGGGCCGTCGGCCCACTTGTCCCGCAGCCGTAGCCCGTCCCGGCCGGTGATGCCCATGCGGAACAAGGTGCCGGTCATCGCGTCGAAGCCGGTGGCGTAGACGATCGCGTCGACCTCGTACTCGCGCTCGCCGGTCCGCACGCCGTGCGGGGTGATCTCCTCGATCGGCACGGACCGCGCGTCCAGCAGGGTTACGTTGTCCCGGTTGAAGGTCTCGTAGTAGCCGTTCTC
>JBEKJP010000284.1:0-5567 GCA_050011155.1 Streptosporangiaceae bacterium | reverse complement strand
CGCAGCCCGGGGTTCCGCGAGCCCCGCAGCCGGCCGAACCGGAACAGCACGCCCCGCTCGTACTGCTTGACGATCTTCAGTGCCATCGCCAGCCCGATCAGTACCAGGACCGCGACGATGACAACAACGATAAGCAGGACTTTCACGGCATATCACCTTTGGTTGCCTTGAGGTCAGGGTCGCGTCGCAGCAGCTGGCCGGCCAGAGGCGAAAGTCCTGGATAGCGGCCTTCCCGGCTCTGCCCGGAGCAAGCCGGTGACCAATGGCCCTGGCTGCGACCATTTCAGGCAGTGAAGCTGGCCTTATGGTGTTGTCCGCGCGCGCCCCGTCTGGGCCGATTGACCTGGCTGACGCGGCCGGGTTTCCTCCCGGTGAGGTGCTCTCGGGGCTGGGCAGCGGCCCGGGCGGCCTCTCGTCGGCGGTTGCGGCGCAGCGGCTCGGGCAGCTGGGGCCGAACGTGCTCGGGACGCACCGGGTGCGGCCCGCCGCCGTCCTGCTCCGCCAGGTCCGGAACCCGATCCTGATCTTGCTGCTCGGGGCGGCACTGGTGTCCGGGCTGACCGGCGGCAGCACCAACGCGCTGATCATCGCGGTGATCGTCGCCCTCAGCGTCGGCCTGGGATTCTTCAACGAGTACCGGGCCGAGATCGCGATGGCCGCCCTGCGCGCCCAGATCCGGCAGGAGGCCGAAGTGCGGCGCGACGGGAAGCCGGGCCGGGTCCCGGTGGCGGATCTGGTCCCCGGCGACGTGGTGTCGCTGCGGGTCGGCGCCCTTGTCCCCGCGGACCTGCGCGTGATCGAGGCCGATGAACTCGAGTGCGACGAGGGCGTCCTGACCGGCGAGTCGATGCCGGTCGCCAAGTCGCCCGCGCCCGCCGCCGGCCGCGAGCCGCAAGACCAGCCGGGCTGCGCGTTCATGGGGACGATCGTCCACCAGGGATCGGGCACCGGCGTGGTGGTTGTGACCGGCGCGCGCACCGCCTTCGGGCAGATCGCCGCCGGCCTGTCCGAGAAGCCCACCCAGACCGCTTTCGAAGCAGGCCTGTCGCGGTTCTCCCGGTTCCTGTTCGCGGTGGCGGCCGTGCTGACCGCGTTCATCTTCATCATCAACGTGTCACTGTCCCGGCCGCTCATCGACGCCCTGCTGTTCTCGCTGGCCATCGCCGTCGGCATCGCCCCCGAGATGATGCCGGCCATCGTGACGGTCAGCCTGTCCGCCGGCTCCAAGGCCCTCGCGGCGAAAAAGGTACTGGTGAAGCGGCTGGTCGCCATCGAGGACCTGGGCAACATCGAGATCTTGTTCACCGACAAGACAGGCACCCTCACCGAAGGAGTGGTCACCTTCGACCGGGCACTGGACGCCGCCGGCCGCGGCAGCGACCGCCCGCTCCTGCTCGGCCTCGTGTGCAACGAGGCCGCGGTCACCGCCGGGAAGCCGACCGGGGGAAACGCGCTGGACCAGGCCCTGTGGACGGCAGCGGACCAGGAGATGGCGGCTGCCGTCGGCACCTGGCAGAAGCTGGGTGTCCTTCCTTTCGACCACGAACGGCAGCTGGCATCGGTCCTGGTCACGGACCCCGGCGGCCGGCGCCTGGTGATCGTCAAAGGCGCCCCTGAGGTGGTACTCGACCGGTGCGTGCACGTCCCCGATGGCGCCCGGCCGACGCTGGAGGCACTATTTTCCGCCGGAGCCCGGGTAGTGGCCGTGGCGACCCGCCCGGCCGAGGGCGTCCAAACACTTTCCGCCGTCGGCGAGCAGGGGCTGACGCTGGAGGGCTTCCTGGCGTTCGCCGACCGGCCGAAGGCCGACGCCGGGGCCTCCATCGCCCAGCTCGAACGGCTGGGCGTCCAGGTGAAGATCATCACCGGGGACAACGGCCTGGTAGCAGCCACGGTGTGCGCGCAGATCGGGGTGGACTGCGCGGGAGTGCTCAGCGGCACCGAGATCGGGTCACTCGACGACAACCAGCTCGAGGCCGCGATCCCGGTCACGACGGTATTCGCCCGGGTCACCCCGGACCAGAAGTCCCGGATCATCAAGGTCGCGCGCCGCACCGGCAAGGATGTGGCGTTCCTGGGCGACGGGGTGAACGACGCGGTGGCCCTGCATCACGCCGACGTCGGGATCTCGGTCGACTCCGGAACCGACGTGGCCAAAGAGGCCGCCGACGTCGTGCTGCTCGACAAGGACCTCGGGGTACTCGCCGAAGGCGTCATGGAAGGCCGCCGCATCTTCGCCAACACCATGAAGTACGTGCTGATGGCGACGTCCTCGAACTTCGGGAACATGTTCAGCGCGGCCGGCGCGTCGGTGTTCCTGTCGTTCCTGCCGATGCTGCCGACACAGATACTCCTCAACAACCTGCTCTACAACACCGGCCAGCTGGTGATCCCCACCGACCAGGTCGACCCCGAGGCGCTGGCCCGGCCGGCGGCGTGGGACATGAGGTTCATCCGCCGCTTCATGTCCGTGTTCGGCCCCGTCAGCTCCATCTTCGACTTCCTCACCTTCTGGATCATGCTGGCCGTGCTCCACGCCGGCCACACGGAGTTCAGGACCGGCTGGTTCGTCGAGTCGATCGCCACCCAGACTCTCGTCGTCTACGTGATCCGGACCCGGCGGATCCCGTTCTTCAAGAGCAGGCCCAGCCTGCCGATGCTCCTGGTACCCGCGGGGGCGGCACTGGCCGGCGCGGTCCTCCCGTATACAGGGCTGGCGAACCTGCTGGGCTTCACGCCGCTGCCGACGGCCTTCTTCCTGCTGCTATTCGCCATGGTCGTCACCTACCTGCTACTGGTTGAGCTAGCCAAGACCCGGTTCTACCGCGCCCCCCACGCCCGAAGCCCGCGGCCCCCAGTCGGTCACGCCGAACGACTGGAGCGGCGCATCCGGCGCCGGGCATCCCGGTTCATCCGCCACCCCGTCCCGCAGGGCCTGTGACGGAGATCATCCGCACCCGGCAGGTCTGTCATGGGCTGCTTTCTTTAACGGCGCGGCGAGTAGGGCGGGAGCCTCGCCCAGCCGGCCAGGTGGGGCAGGGCGCGGTAGGCTTCGGCGGCCCGGGCGGCGGATTCCAGTGTCTCCACGAGCTGCAGTCGGCTGAGGTCGCCCGGTGCGCGGGTGTCGAGTACGACGAACCGGACGGATACCCACCCCGGACCGGGCGCGTGCAGGCAGACTGCATCGGTAAGGGCGTGGGCGTAGCCGGCGTCCTCGAAGTCGATCAGACGGGCATCGGCTGGACCCGACTCGCGGACCAGAATGTTGTTGGATTGCGCGTCCCCGTGGCTCAGGGCCAGGAACGGGCCTGGCGCGTTCAGTTCCTCGATCACCGCGGTCAGTTCGGATGCGACCGGTCCGGCGATGGGGGCCCCGAGCGCTGCGGCGTCTTCGTCCCCCCGGTCCCACAGCCCAGCGAGCCGTCTCTTCGCGTCACCCGCGGGAGCCGGGAATCCCAGGGCGGTGCACCGATCACGGTAAGTCCTGGCCCGACCGGCGGTGGCCGCACTCAGCTCGCCGCGGGCGCGGGCGAAGGCGGCCAGCCGCTCGAGGTCGTCGGACAGGAACTGCAGCGTGGCCAGTTCGGTACGCAGCCGCCAGGGTTCGGTGCGTGCCTGGGCGGGGCCGGATCGCACCCATTTCACGATGACCGTCCGGGCAGTGCCAGCTCCCCTGAGGAGCGGCCGGGCGGTGGTTCGCGCCGGGAGCGGGCATCACCGCAGAGTACAGCGCTCGCCAGTCAGCGTTAAGCAGCCAGCCTCACCATCCCGCTACACAAGCCAGGGCTCCGCTCAGGAGCGTGCCCACCGCTCCCATGCCGATGAGGAGACCGGCTCAGTCCCGGGCACCGGCTGCCACGCTGCGGTGAGTCGCGGTCCGATCGAAGTCCAGCAGCATTGCCCGGGCCTCCGGCTCGACGATGGCTACCGTGATGTCGTCTCCGGCGAAGGCGCGGATAACTTCGGGGGATTCCCAGAACGTGTGCGCGGTCAGCTCGACGGTGCCGCTCCCGTCAAGGTCGCGGCGCAGCAGGTACGCGCCTTCGAAACCAGGCAGTTTGCGCAACTCGGGCAGCAGTATGCCGGCGAAGTAACGGCTGTAGCTTGCGGCTCCCGCGCTGGAGGCTGTCGCCGACCAGGTCCTGACGGTCAGTTCCCTCGCATTGGTCATGCCCGTCATCGTGGCCCGCCACGATATAAAAGTAAAGGTAAATAATCTTCCGCAAAGCGAAAGCGAGGCTTCCGGATGATCGACCCCCGCAGGCTCGGCGTGCTGCAGGCGGTCGCCGTGCACGGCAGCGTGGCGGCGGCCGCCGCCACGCTGCACGTGAGCCCGCCGGCGGTCTCCCAGCAATTGCTGGCCCTGGAGCGGGAGACCGGTGCCGGACTTGTCGACCGTTCTGGCCGGCAGATCAAGCTGACCGCGGCCGGGCGGCTGCTGGCGACTCACGGCGAGCGCGTCGCCGCCCAGCTCCGCCAGGCCGAGCGGGACCTGGCCGAGCTGACCGGCCACGTGTCCGGCCCGGTACGGATCGCGGCCTTCCAGAGCGTCATGAGCCCGCTGGTCGGCCCTGCCCTGCGCGGCCTCGCCGACGCGAGCCCGGCCATTCAGCCCCTGGTCACCGAGCGCTACGGACCTGCTGCCGTAGCCGATCTGCGCCTCGGTGAGCTGGACATCGTGCTCACCGAGTACGACGCCGCGAGTCCCGCGCCCGCCGAGCCGGGCCTCGGCCTGCGCCAACTGGTCTTCGACCCCTATCTCCTGGTCATCCCGCCGGACTGGCAGGTTACGCCCTGCGGCCTGCGTGACCTGGCTGGCCGGCCCTGGGTGGCCGGGCCGCCCGGCACCGCCTGTGACCGCGCCCTGCGACGGCTTGCGGCCGAGGCCGCCATCGCCATCCCGCCCGGGGACGTCTGCGTGGAGTTCCCCTCGGTCCTGGCCCTGGTCGAAGCCGGGCGCGGCGCGGCGGTCATCCCCCAGATGGCACTCGGGCGGGCTGCTGTGACCGTCTGCGCCCTGCCGCCGCTCGGCGGACGCCAGATCGCCGCCTGGCACCAGGCAGGCCCAGCCCAGCCGACCCCGGCCACCGCCACCGCCCTCGACGCCCTCGCCGCACACGCGCTGCAGCATGGACCCCTGAGCTTCCACGGGCAGCGCCCGTAAGCAAGCGCCGAAAGAGCCATTTTCGCCGCCAGGCCGCCGCGGCATATCCACGGCGGGCGCCGCGATGACCCCCGGGTGGACGGAATGCCGGAAGCTGGGTTCGGCCGCGTGCTCGTAGTCGCCGCTCAGGGCGGCTCTGTGGAGTTCGTCGCGCTTGTCGTTTCCAGCGGGGCCGTGGACGGCGGTCGCGGTCGCGGGACGTGCCCGGGCGGGTCGCACCCGGCGTCGGCGGAGGCCAGTTCGACCCGGTTCCTGCCCTGCCGCTTGGCCACGTACAGCGTGGCGTCGGTGACGGCCCGCTTGTTGGGCAGCCCGGTCAGGCCGTCGGTCGCGGCGCGGATCTCCGCCACGGCCAGGTTGCGGAGGTTCGCCAGGACCGGCGCGGCCTGGCCGACCGACTCGC
>JBEKJP010000283.1:0-5641 GCA_050011155.1 Streptosporangiaceae bacterium | reverse complement strand
ACGGGGGGACAGGGAAGTCGTGATCATTCTCTACGACGCGGGGCTCATCCTGGCCCTGCTCATCGGCGGCCTGATCGGGCTGACGCTGACCAAGGACCGCTACGACCAGGACGCGATGCGGCGACGGCAATACGAGGCCGAGGTAGCCGAGTACCAGGAGCTCTACGCGGCCCTGGCACAGTACCGGCGCCTCAAGTCAGGTAAGTCCCCGGGCGACAAGGTATCCGCGTCTTAGGCCGACGGCGCGAACGGCGGCCTCTCCGGCCCCGCGGGGGCCGCCGGTCTTCGCCGCACCGTCGCTGAGCTGGGATAAGACGGCTTAGAGGCCGGGCCGTTCGGCTTAGATGGGTCTTAAGTCTTTTCGCGGCGGAAGATAAGGCATCCGCCCGATGCCGGCCTGGGGGCCTTACGGCGAATCTTGAAGCTACGGGGAACCAGCCGGGCTCCCCGGGCCGAGGAGGAACCATGCATCCCGAGATTCTCCGCCTGATGAACGACCAGCGCGGCCGTGAGCTGCGGACGCGGGCCCACCAGGCCAGGCTCGTCAAGATGATCAGGTCCGCCCGCCGCGGGCGTGACCTGGCGTCGGTCGCCGACGAGTTCGTTCTGCCGCCCGTCCCGGACTATGTGGACGGGTCGTTCCATACCGATTCTGCGGGCGTGGCGCCCGTGGATGCGCCCGCCGCCCAGCACGCCGCGTAAGGCGGGCGGGCTGTGACCGCCGCACCGGTCGCCGTTTCCGGAATGTCAGGCCCGCGTGGGATGCTGACCCCGGAGATGAGCGGGCGAGCATCCAGTTCCGTCCTGGTCGGGCGGGACGAGCCGATGGCCGCCCTGGAAGCCGCGTTCGCCAGCGTGCGCCAGGGCGGTCCGTCGGCTGTGCTGCTGGGCGGCGAGGCCGGGGTCGGCAAGTCCAGGCTGGTCAGCGAGTTCGGCCGGACCGCCGCGGCGGCGGGTGCCCGGGTGCTGACCGGCGGCTGCCTGCAACTGGGGACCGACGGGCTGCCGTTCGCCCCGTTCACCGCGGTGCTGCGCGAGCTGGTGCACGAGCTGGGCGCCGACGCGCTGGCGTCGATGCTGCCCGGCCGGACCACGCGGGGGCTGGCCCGGCTACTGCCTGAGCTCGGCGAACCCGACACCAGCGGCGACCCGGCCGAGGCGCGGGCCCGGCTGTTCGAGGAGGTGCTCCACGCGCTCGAGCACCTGACCAGGCACTCGCCGGTGGTGCTGGTGATCGAGGACGCGCACTGGGCCGACCGGTCGAGCCGGGACCTGCTGACGTTCCTGATCGGGAACCAGCGAGCCCTGTCCGGGCTGCTCATCGCGGTCACGTTCCGCTCCGACGAGCTGCACCGCACCCATCCGCTGCGCCCGCTGCTGGCCTCGCTGGACCGGATCGCCTGGGTCGAGCGGCTCGAACTACCCCGGCTGACCAGGCACGATACGACCGAGCTGGCGGTCCGCATCCTCGGCTGCTCGCCGTCAAGCGAGCTGACCGACGCGCTGTACCACCGGTCCGAGGGCAACCCGCTGTTCGTCGAGGCGCTGCTGTGCTGTGACGGCGAGCTGAGCCCGGAGCTGCCCGAGTCCCTGCGCGACCTGCTGCTTGACAGCGTGCGCAGGCTGCCGGAGGACACCCAGGAGGTGCTCCGGGTGGCCAGCGCCGGCGGCGAGATGACCGGGCACGCGTTGCTCGGGGCGGTCAGCGGCCTGGACGACGCGGCGCTGACCCGCGCGGTCCGGCCCGCGGTGACCGCGAACGTGCTGCACCCGCGGCGGGACGGCTACGCGTTCCGGCACGAGCTGATCCGCGAGGCGGTGCACGACGACCTGCTGCCCGGCGAGCACGGCCGCCTGCACAGCCGCTTCGCCGAAGCCATCGACGCCAGCCCGGCCCTGGTGCCGCCCGGCCGGGCCGCCATCGAGATGGCGCACCACTGGCACGCGGCGCACGACTCGGCCTGGGCCCTGATCGGCGCCTGGCGCGCCGCCGCCCAGGCCGGCCGGGCGGTCGCGGCCGCCGAGCGGCTCGCGCTGCTGGCCCGCGTGCTCGAGCTGTGGGACCAGGTGCCGGACGCCGCGATGCGGATCGAGGCGGACCACGTCCAGGTCCTGGAAGAAGCCATCGAGGCAGCCCATGACGCCGCCGAGTTCGAGCGCGGGATCGCGCTGGCCACTTCGGCGCTGCGCGAGCTTTCGCTGGCCGACGAGCCGGTCCGGGCCGCGAAGCTGCTGCGGAGCCGGGGTACCTTCCGGCTGAAGCTGGGTCGTCCTGACTTCGCCAAGGATCTGCTGGACGCGCTGGAATGCGTGCCGGCCACGCTGTCGCCCGCCATCCGGATCGAGATCTTGCTCCAGCTGGCCCACTGCCCGCCGAAGATCACCGTCGAGCGATCCTACGCCGAGGAAGCCCTGGCTATCGCCCGGCGGACCGAGGACGAGGCGGCCGAGGCGAACGCCCTACTGACGCTGGCTATGTTCAACGCCGAGCCCGGCCAGCAGGCGCCCTCAGGCAGCGGGCCGATGGAGCTCATCGAGCAGGCCCGCGAGATGGCCGGACAGCACGACGCCGAGGAGGTCCTGCTGACGGCGGCGGTGGGCGAGTCCCACCTGCTCGAGGGGGCCGGGGAGCACGAGCTGGCCGCCGACGCCGCCCGCCGTGGCACGCAGATTTCGGACCAGCAACTGCTATCGCGTTCGGCGGGCAGCGTGCTCGCCATCAACCAAGCCGAGCCGCTGTTCGCGCTGGGCCGCTGGGACGACGCGCTGGCGATCGCCAGCGAGGCCATGGACCACTACCTCGCGCCGGGGCCCCTGCACCGGGCCACCCTGCAGGTCATCACCGGTTCCATCCGGCTCGCCCGAGGCGAGCGGGAGGCGGCGACGGCGGGCCTGCTGGCCGCGCGCGACGCGCTGCGCTCGGCCCGCAACGAGGACCAGCACCAGCTGCCGCTGGCCCGGCTGGAGATCGTGTTCGCGCTCGAGACGGAAGGACCGGCGGCCGCGGTCGCGACCACGTCGCAGATCCTGGACCGGTTCGAGCTGTCCGGCAGCAGCCCGCGGTACGCCTGGCCGGTGGTGGCGGCGGGGGGCTTGGCGGTCCTGGCCACTCTCAGGTCCTCGCGCGACGAGCGGGGGCGCGAGGATGCGGTCGCGGTTTTGGAACGGCTGCGGGCGGTGGCGGAGAAGCTCGAAGTGTTCGGTCCGGCGCAGCGCGGCTGGCAGCTGACCTTCGCCGCGGCCGATGCGGACGCCTGCGGGGAGCGTGGCGTTTCTGATGGTGGCAGGGTTTCTGGTGCTGGCGATGCGGCTGGTGCTGGCGATGCGGCTGGCGGGTGGTCTGACGCCTGGGATCAGGCGGCCGCCGCGTGGGATGAGCTGGGCGAGCCCTATACGCTCGGCCAGGCCCTGCTGCACGCGGCGGAGGCGGCGCTGGCCCACGGCGACCGCGACGGCGTGACGGAACGGCTGCAGCGAGCCGTCTCGCTGGCCACCGAGCTCGGCGCACTTCAGTTGAGCGAGCAGGTCGCGCTCCTGGCCCGGCGCGCCCGGATCCAGCTGGAGGGCCAAGAACTGCCCGAGGAACCGGCCGTCGACCTCGGCCTCACCGAGCGCGAACTCGAGGTGCTCCGCCTGGTCGCGGCCGGACATAGCAACCGGGAGATCGCCGGCGAGCTGTTCATCTCGCCCAAGACGGCCAGCGTCCACGTGTCCAACATCCTCAGCAAGCTGCACGTGGCCAGCCGCGGCGAAGCCGCGGCCACCGCGCACGCCATGCACCTCTTCGACTCCGCGGCCCCTGCGTAGTCGTAATCCTCAATAGTTCCGCCAGCCCTTATGAGCCTCGCTAGCCCTAGTCGACCGCGCCACCTTGTCGCACAAATGTACGTATTTAAATGATCAAGAAGGGTTTTGTACCGCTAGCCCATCCGGGTTCAGGTGGCCGTGGCGGCCTCGCCGGGAGGTACAGGCCCCGTCTTTTCCGTCAGTTCGGGTCGTCATAGCAACCCAAACTGCCGAACGATCCCCGGCTGCGTGGCGCGAGTGACATGAGAGCACATCCGGGAACCGCGACACGCCGGAAGCGCACCTTACTGCGGAACGCTCACCTAGCGTCCGAAACTGGCCGCGATCATGGCTGGAGGCTCAGGGTGAGGTGGCTCGGCTCCAGCCGGGGTGGCGCGGGCCTGCTCCCCGGCGTGAAGCCGGGACGGGCTGGCGCCCCGGCCGCTTGGCGCGGAACAGGGCGACCTGGGCCGGGAGCATTGTCAGGTCCGGCAGGTCCCGGGTGACCTGGGAGAGCTCGCCGTGCGTGATCGCCGTCAAGGCGGCGTCGAGCCGGGCGTCTAGTTCGCCGAGGGTCAGCCTGCCGCGGGCGTAGTGCTCACCCAGGGCCACGGCGGCCGCGTCGCGGTCAGCATCGCTCGCGCGCATGTCCGGCGCCGGCACCGGATGAGGCTCTCGGGGCGGCTGCCGCAGCGCGGCGGCGTAGCGGTCCAGCGCGGCCCGGCCGCCGCGGGTGAGGGTGACGGCGGCTTGCGTGCCGTCGCCGCCACCGTTCGTTTCGATCCGTATGTATCCGGCGTGGCCGAGTTCGCGCAGGCGGGCGGCCTGGCTGGCGGGAGTGAGGCCGGTCATGTCCCGCAGCCGGCCGGCGGACAGCGCGTCGCCGTCGGGCAGTGCCGCCAGCGTCGCGACGATCTTCAGCCGGGTGGGCACGTGGATCAGCGGGTCGAGTTCGTCGTCAGCCATGGCTCGCCGTCACGCGCGCTGCCGCCAGGCGATGACCCCGGCGCTGGCCAGGAGCACGGCGCACACGCCCACGCTGGCCACGGCCCACGCCCCGGCTGGTCCCGCGGCCAGGGCCACGGCACCGATGACGGCGCACCCGAGCGCGGTGCCGGATACGCGCCAGTTCCCCCGGACCGCCATGATCGCCGCCCAGGCCAGGCCGCCGGCCATCAGCGGCACCGTGGCCGGGTAAAGTCCGTAGACGACCGCGTGGCTCACTCCGGCGCTGGCCAGCCCGCCCATGACCACGAACACGCCGACCCAGACCGCCGCCATGATGATGATCTCGATCGGGCGCAGCGGGGTCCTCCCGGTCACTCCGGTCATCGCGCGCTTGGCGACCACGACCGTCGCCGTCAGGGCGGTTACCCCGATCAGGATGCCGACCGGAGCGAGCGCGGCCGTCGGCCATTGGTACGGATGCTGTCCGCGTACATCTAGCCAGATCGCGCCGTAGCCGATCAAGGCCAGAAATGCCCTGATCACCAGGAGCCACGGCGGGAACGGCTCCAGCTGGCGCCGCGCCTGGCGAATGGTCTGGCCCAGGAGAGCCGCGGCCTCCTGTGGATCGAAGTTGCCGCCGTTGCCGGTGATGGCGTCGGCGTCAGGGGTGATGTTCATGGTGCCTCCCTAGAACGACTCTATGCCATAAAGTAGACGCTGCTTTATGACGCAAAGTCAAGGGACTCGGGCGAGAAACTTTGTGCCGCAAAGTAGATCCAGAAGGTGCCCAAGGAGGTCGAGCAGGAAGCACCCAAAGAGGCGGGGCAGGAGGCGGACCAGCGGATGGAGCAGGAGGCGGACCAAAGGGATGGAGCAGGAGGCGGACCAAAGGGATGGAGCAGGAGGC
>JBEKJP010000282.1:0-5704 GCA_050011155.1 Streptosporangiaceae bacterium | reverse complement strand
GTCGACATCCCTGACCGCTTGCACCTGCCCGAAATGCTTCCTGACGTCCTTCAGTTCAACGGCCAGCGGGACAGCACCTGTCATCGCTCGAGTCTGGCAGTCCCGGGTTAGATACCGCTACTAATTAGGATTACGCATGAGGACGTACGGTCCAGACGCCACTGTGGCGGACGGGCTGATTTGCCGTGTGCCCGGAGACGTCACGGCGGACATTATTAAGTACTGAAAATCGGACAGGACCGCGCAGGGCAGCTACTGACCACTCGAACAATGAGTCGGCTAACAGCGGCACGGCGCGGTAAATACTGCGAGCTAGCTGCCCACCCGTTCGTTTCAATCTTGATTGTCGGCCCTGGCGCCGATCGCGCGGGCCGGGAACACTGGTGTTGCCTATGGTGACGAAGTGGCTCTCCGGTATGGCACCATCCCTGCGCCGTGCCATCGTCAAGGACTCTTCCAGCGGCGACGTCGTGACGCGGAGGTCCGGTCACACGGGGCGTCACACGGTCTGGTGACACAGTCGGGTTGTCAGGTATTCATCATGGGAAGGGGCCTGGAAATGCCGCTAGTAACGGTAAAGGTCATCGAGGGAGTATTCACCCCCGAGCAGAAGACGGAGATGATCCAGAAGATCACCGACACGATGGTGGAGATCGAGGGCGAGAACCTGCGGCCGGTTACCTGGGTCCTCGTCGAGGAGGTAGGCAGTGGCAACTGGGGCATCGGCGGCAACGGTCTCACCACCGCGGACGTGCACGCGTTGCAACGCCAGACGGCCGCGGCCGGCGCGGGCTGAGCCCAGCCGCCGGTGAACCTGCGGGTCCGGCTACTCGGCCGCCCGCGCATCGAGGATGCAGGCGGGGTCCCGAGCCGGCCGCACAGGGTCCGGGGTTCCTGGCCGTCTGCAACCGGGTCGATGTGACATTGACCCGCATATAACCGGGACATCTTCACATCGACCCGGTTCGCCGCAGGCCCAGAACCGATGCGAGACGTACCTCGGTCCAGGCCCAGCGCCTTGCCTGGCTCCGCCACGGCATCCGCGGGCACCCGGGTGTCCGGGTGTGCGTATGGGTCGCGGTCGGGGGCGGCACGGTCCCGAGGCGTCAGGGGCCGGCGTCAGGCCGGCCCCTTGGTGCAGTAGACATCGAAGTCGATCGACACCCCCTGCGGAGCTCCACCGGGCCAGGTGAAATACCAGCGCTTTAGGGGACCGGGGCGAGAAGTTCTCGGTTGTGCTGGAAGTCGGGGTTGGGTTCGATTTCCAGGGCCCGGTCTAGGCAGGCTAGAGCGGTCTTGGTGTCGCCCCGGGCATGGGCGACGGTGCCAAGGTTCGCCCAGGCGCCGGCCAGGGTTGGGTCGAGGTGGACCGCCTTTCTGCAGGCCTCGTCCGCTGCCTCGAGTTCCCCTGATCCGAGCAGCAGTGAGCCGTGCAGGCAGTGCAGGTAGGCACTGTCCGGTTCCAGGCGCAGGCCGGCCGCCACGTCGTGCATTGCTTCGGCGAACCGGCCGAGCTGGCAGTAGGCGCTGGCCCGGTTGATCCAGGCGTCGGCCATGGTCGGGGCCAGGTCGATCACGCGGGTCAGGTCGCGCACCGCGGCCTCGATGTCACCTAGTTCGAACTGGAGGTCTGCCCGGTTGTAGTACGGCTCGGGATAGGGCGGGCACACCTCGATCGCTGCGGCGTAATCGGCCAGCGCGGCCTCGGCGTCGCCACCGCGCCGGTGCAGTTCGGCCCGGTCGAGGTGGTACTCGGAATGGTTCGGGTCGGCGGCGATCGCCCGGTCGTACTCCGCGATGGCTTCCTGCGTCCGGCCGAGGCGGCCGAGAAGCTGTGCCAGGTTGTAACGCAGTACCGAACGGTGCAGGGTCTGGGTGCCAGGACCAAGCTCCGCGTCCAGCCTGCGCAGCCCACCGGCGATGAGCGCAAGTGCCTCCTCGGGGTCTCCCAGGTGCATCGCGATCAAGGCCAGGCCATTCTCCTGGAACGTCAGGTTGAACAGCCGGCCCTCATCATCGGGAAGCAGCGACGACAAGGCGATGGCGGTGTTGATCCAGGCTCGGGCGCGGCGATGGTCGCGACGGGCCAGGTCGTAGAAACGGGTGTACAGCATCGCCTGCCCGTAAGCCGACTGGATGTGCACGCCGGGCAGCGTGGTTCCCATCCGGGCGAGTTCGTATTCGGTGGCAGCTTCGTCGGCGCGGCCGAGCGCGGTCAGTGCGGTGCACACCTTGGCGGTGACACGCCAGCGCCGTTCGGGATCGTCCGTCCAGTCCACCAGGGCCGCACAGCGCTCGCCCAGGTCGAGGGCCGCATGGTAAAAGCCCATCATCACGCAGTGCTCAAGGGCGAAGTGCAAGGCATCAAACCCGGCCGCGGTGGGGTCAGCGCCACGCTCGCGATGGTAGGGAATGGCGCCCAGCCGCCAGGAGAACTCACCGGTGGCCTCAAGCCGATCGGCCCGCTCGTCGTGCAGCCTGGCCCGGGACACGGGCGGCAGCGCGGCGTAGGCTTCTCGCGCGGCTTTCACGGTGCTTGTGCAGTCGGTGCTGACGTACCACGTCGCCCAGTGGGTACCGTCCGGAGCAGACGCGATCCGAGCGGATTCCATCCGCGTGACGGCCGACGGGCCGATCAGCTTGCCCAGCGGGTCCGGCAGGGTTTCGGTGTCGGTGACGAGGACCAGCTGGAGCTGAGCGGGATCGGCCCGGCGCCATAGAACGGACAGAAGTTCCACGTCGGTGGGATCCGCATCACCAATGCGGGTGAACAGGACAGTGCGGGGACCGAGCTCGGCGACCAGTTCGGTCAGCAGGTCGGCAAGGCCGTGAGCCACGCGAAGGGTGTAGGCCCCGGGGTAGAAACGCGTGCGCTCGTCGGTGCTGGCCAAGGACGTCAGCGTCTCCCGGGTCCCAGGCAACAGGTCGCGTAGTTCGGGGGCAACGGCCCGGATCTCCACATCGTGGGCTTGGAGCAGGTCGTGGTGAGTGGGCAGCAGGGCGGGGACAATCTGCCGGAGCAGGTCGCCACCGCCGGTGTAAGGCCCTCGCGGACGCCGGTGCGCGTCGGCTAGCCCGAGAATCGGGTGGGCGGCATGCCCCTCCGGCTCGCTCAGCTGGGTGGGAGCGCTCGGGTCGATCAGCAGACGGTGCACGGGCTTGGGACGATGGGGCCTGGGGTCGGAGACTGTCATCTGGTGTTCCTTTCGAGGATCGAGCCGTCAACTCGGCTCACGCGTCAGCGGGACTGGCCGGGGCGGCGGGAGCTCTTTACGCGGGCGACGGCGATCGCGCCGGGCGAGCAGCCTCGCGGCAACTGGTTCGGCCAGGTTGAGGAGGAGAACGGCAGCGGCGTCCCAGCGCAGCGGACCGCCATCCCGGGCCTCCCTGATGGCCAGCTGGATGAAGCGGCCCATCAGGGGAGCGACGATAACCGCCGTCGTCACGGCGACACACGCGTAGCCGCCGACCAGGAGCGGCGCGAATATCCGGCCGGCCCGCACGTCGCTGGCAGGTCTCAGCGGCGCGGCCGGCGCAGGGCGCCGGAGGCGACGAGACCACCACGCGCGGAGCTGGTCCCTGGCGGCAGCGTCGATGTCGTCACCACGCAGCGCGGTTTGCAGCAGGAAGTAGACGTCGGTGCGGAGAAAGACGAAGAACTGCCAGGCGATGCGCGGGATCGTCGTGTAGGCCAGCGCGAGGCAGATCAGCGCGGCCAGGCTGACGCGATGCTGCCAGCTCCGCAGCAGCCAGGCGGCATCGACAAGCCCCGCTATCACCACCAGGTCGGTGAGCATCCCAGCAGCCAGCGGCAGGTACCGCTTTGAACGCGGAACGACGACGAGACCATCGAGCACGGTCTCGAACACCACCACCGTGAACCGGTGTGCGATGCGGAGGCGGCTCCAGACTCCTATCCTGCGCCCGGCCAGGACGTGGGCCAACTCGTGAGCCAGGGTGAGCGGAACCTGAGCCACCAAGATGGTGAGCTCGATAGCCAGCAGCGACGGAACGAAGAAGACATCGTGCCGGGCTGGAACGAGCTGCGGGTTACGCACGCACGTCACCACAGCCGTAACTACCACTCCCAGCCATACCAGCTGAGCGGGTACAGAAAAGACGGCTCGTCCCAGTCGCTGCCATCGCACCGCGGGTTGCGGTCCGGCGGGGGACGGGCCGGGCCGGGCGGGTGATGGGGTACGTGTGAGGCTGGCCGGGGTTCGCAGGAGGCCCAGTTCATGCAAGGTGGCGAGGAACTGGCCCATGTTCACCGCTTCGCCGTAGGTGCTTTGGTACCAGATGGCGGCGGTGGCCGGGCTGTTTCCCTCTATCAGACGGCGCAGCAATTCGGCACCGTCAGCGGGAAAGATAGCGAACGAGCCGGTCTCCGGCCGCCCAACCGCCACCTCATCGCCGTCGGCATGGAAGGCAAGGTCATGGAAGAAAAGGGGACTGCGATCAGCCAGCATCCGTCACTCCTGTCATCGCAAAACGGCGCATGGGCGGAGGGGCCCCGGTCCGTGCGGAGGCCCGGACCCCTCCGCGCGATCAGACGTCCGGCCTGATGGAACAGCAGCAGCAGCCGTAGCAGTAGGCCGCCAGGGCAGTGGGACGAATCGTGCCCGCCTTGCGGACAGCGATCGTCTTGAGAACTGGCTGCCCGGTAAGTTGCTGATTGTTCACGGCTTTCATCCTTTCAGCGTTCGGGATTGAACACCTTTACAGAGCCGGATAACATCCGCTTGATACAAGTCTCCGGAAAGATATGAAGGTTTTTTGCGCCGCGAATATCCATTTAAACCGTAACATGTCCGGCCGATCGGCGAATTGTCTGCGGTAGTGCGCGGGCCCTATCCCCCTGGGTGTCGGGACTGCCACCATCGGCAAGCCAGATATGAGCGTTATTTAAAATTCCACGTGATCGAGAAGAAGAAAAGCGTGCGGGCGGCATAGAATGCGTCATCGGGTCAGAGCCTGGTGGGCTTAACGGCGCTGGCCGGTCTAGCCGAGCAGTGCCTGCGAGGTGTCCTGGTTCGGCCGCACCTGAAGCTTGCGCCCTTGGCCGGCGCGGAACATCCGCAGCGCCTGGCCGTAGTCCTCGAGCGTGAAGCTGTGGCTGATCATCGGCCGGGCCTTGATCGCGCCCGCCTCGAACATCGCTACCGCCCGCCCGAACGAGTTGAGCACGGCCATCGTCCCGGCCACGGAAACCTCGTCACGGTAGACCCGGAACGGCGAGTAGCGTGCGGTGGCGTCTGAGCACGTGCGTGTCGGTACCGCAGATGCCCACGGCCGCGGTCTCGATAAGCACCTCACGGGGCCCGGGCACCGGTTCGGGCCGCTCGGCGATCGTCAGCTCTCTCGGCCGCGAACACGACGGCACGCATCCTCATCACCCTCTCGTGGCTCTGCCCCGTTCGTTCCCCGCTAACATCGAGCCCATCCACTGAAGCGGGTCGAGAGGTCAACGGTGAGCGACGCAGCGGCTTGGAAGCCGGGACAGGACACGCAGGCGGTCGCGACCGCGCGGCTGCAGGGCCAGGATCCGGACAAGATCCACTGTCCCGTGTGGGGCGTCGTCGGCAACCTGGGGGACAGCATCTGCTACGCGGGGGTGCCCGCGAAGGTCGAGGCGATCCAGGCCGAGCTGCGCCGCCGGGTGACCGCGGCGGACCTGCCGGTCCGGGTCATCGCACCGAACTAC
>JBEKJP010000281.1:0-5718 GCA_050011155.1 Streptosporangiaceae bacterium | reverse complement strand
CGCCTGCCGACTATGCCGCATGACACGGCATCGCGGACGCTCGCGCGTCTACGCATCGGCCCTGATGCCGATCACGGTGCGTGGTCGAGTCGCCGTGGCCACCCGCACACGTAGCCGCCGTTATGCGGTGTCGTTAAGCCGTCGGCTGGGCCGTCCGATCGAACACAGAGAACACAGAACAGAACAATCTTCTCCTGGTGCCGGATTGGCGTCGGTAGGTCTGGCTGACACGGCCAGTACGGTCCGGCCAAGGTGCACAGCATCCCGTCGGCTGGTGCGGAAGGCACCATCGATGGGGTGACCGGCGTGGTCCGGCAGGGTTAGGTCCTGACGGTTGGCTTCCGGCTGTCGGTCGGGCTCGTCTTTGTCAACGGCCGACGCGTGACCGCTGCGGGTTATGGTTTGGCTGCCGGGGGAGATGGGTGGCCGCGGCGCCGGACGGCCGCGGCGCCGGGGTTGGCCTGCGGCGGGGGTGAATACGCCGCATGGCTGATGTCTCCTGCGGCCGCGCCGCCGACGATGGGTGCAACGCGGTGGGCGCAGGGCTCACCGCCGTACCGGGAAGGATGTGCTGGGGATGAGTGGTGGGAGGAGCGCGCCGGGCGGCTTTTTCGGGGATGCGGATTTCGACTACGAGGCGCGGATCGTGCTGGGCGCCGCGGCTAGCGGCATCGGTGATGTCGGACTGGTCCTAGCGACACTGGACCGGGTCGCCGACGGCGACCCGCAGAGCTGGTTCGACGCCTGGACGGGTGTGGCCGCGGATCTGGCCGCGCGCGGCGATGAGGCGCTCGGCCGCGGGCATCCGCGGACCGCGAGCTGGGCCCTGCTGGCTGCGGCGGAGTATTACGCCAAGGCGCTGATGTTCGTCGACGGGCTGGAGGATCAGTCTGTGCTGCTGCCGACCTTCCGCCGGGGCCGGGCCTGCTGGGAGAAGGTGGTCGACGCGTCGCAGGGCCGGTTCGTCCGGGTGCAGGTCCCCTATGAGGACATGACGCTGCCCGGCTACCTGCTCCGCCCGGACGACAGCGGAGCGGCCCGGCCGACGCTGGTGGTGACCAACGGGAGCGACGGTTCCCTGCCCGGGCTGCTGGAATACGGCGCGGCCGAGGCGCTGAGCCGGGGCTGGAACGCGTTCTTGTTCGACGGCCCGGGCCAGCAGTCGATGCTGTTCGAGCGGGGCGTGCCGTTCCGCTACGACTGGGAGGCGGTGCTGGCTCCGGTCATCGACGTCCTGGTCGCGCGGCCCGACGTGGACGCCTCGGCGCTGACCGGGTACGGCATCAGCCAGGGCGGCTACTGGATCACCCGGGCGGTCGCGTTCGAGCGCCGCCTGGTCGCGGCGGTCGCTGACCCGGGCGTGGTCGACGTGTCCGCGTCCTGGATCGCGCATCTGCCCCCGGAGCTGCTGGACCTGCTGGACTCGGACCAGAAGGACGCGTTCAACGCCGCCATGGCGCAAGGGCAGGCCGGTGCCAGCGCGGCGGCGGCCCGGACGTTCGCGTTCCGGGCCAAGCCGTACGGCCTGACTGATCCGTTCGACCTGTTCACCGGGGTCCGCAAGTATCAGGTCCGGGACGTGGCGGGCCAGATCACTACACCGCTGCTGATCGTGGATCCGGACGACGAGCAGTTCTTCCCCGGCCAGCCCCGGGAACTGTATGACCTGCTGCCCGGAGAGAAGGAGATCCTCAAGTTCACTCAGGCCCAGGGCGCGAACTTCCACTGCCAGCCCACCGGGCGGCAGCTGACCCACACGCAGATGCTCGACTGGCTGGCGGACCACTTGCCGGCCCGCGGCTTATGCTGATTACGTGACGGTCGGCGGCAGCATTCAGTCGCTGCCGTCCGACCGTGCCGCCGTCGAACAGACTGTCCGCGACCTGATCCTTGCCGTCCCCGAACGGCGCATGCCACCAGGGATGAGCGTCGTCGTCGAGGGTGCGCCGGGTATCGGGAAAACCTTCCTGGCCCGGAGAATCCTGGATTCCGTCCCGCCCGGTGCGGCTAAGATCCTTCGCGTGGCGGGCGAGCCGGGCCGCCGCAACGACCCGTTCGCCGGTGCCGGTCAGCTTGCGGGTGACATGCCTGGCCACGGGGATCTGGGTGAGGCGGCGTTCGACCTGGTCGACGAGCTCTGCGCTGACGGCCCGGTCGTGCTGTGCGCCGATGATGCGCACAATCTCGACGCGGCCACGCTGACGCTGATCCGTCGGCTGGTGTGGGCGAGCCGGAACCTGCCGCTGGCCGTGCTGGTCAACACCCGGCCGGATCCGTCTCGCGAGCCGCTGGCGATGCTGATCCGGCAGACAAAGGCCCGGCTGTGGCTGGCGCCGATGGGCCCGATGATGGTCGAGCGCCTCGTGCAGGAACGGACCGGCCGGTGGCCCGGCCCGCAGCTGCGTCGCATCCTCGGGCTGGCCGCAGGTAATCCGCTGTTCGTGGGTGAGCTGCTGCGCGCGTACCAGCGCGCCGGCGCCCTGGCGGAAGCCGGCCCGGACCTGATCGAGGCCAGGTTCGAGCTAGACTTGCACGGCACCGGGCTGGATCAGGTGATCCGGGGTCATCTCGCGCAGCTGGACCAGCCGATCCGTGACGTGCTGGCCGCCATCGCGGTCTGGGGAGCCGATATCGGGGCCGGAGACCTGGCCAGGTTGCTGCCTGGCCCGGCGGACGCGCTGGTCGGGCCGCTCGAGCTGGCCATATCGTCCGGCCTGGTCCGCCGCGACCTGGCCGGCACGGTCAGGTTCAGCCACGACCTGTTCCGCGAGGTCACCTACGGCGAGCTGGCCGAACCCCGGCGCAGCGCGATGCACCGGCGGGCCGCGGAGATCCTCGTGGCGGACGGTTACCGGCCGAGCCTGGTCGCGGACCACCTGCTGCGGGCCGCCGGGACCGATAACGATCCGGCCCTGGTATCCGCCCTGTACGACGCGGTCGCGGCGACCCGCGGGTACGCGCCGGAGGTCACCGCCGACCTGCTCGATGACGTCGCCGCCATCGGTGCGGACGTACCCGAGCCGCTACTACTGGACCACGCGGACGCCCTGTTCCGCCGGGGCCGCGGCCAATCCGCGGAAGCCCTGATCCGGGCGCGGATCAGGACGGTCACCGATCCCGCGGTGGCGGCACGGCTGCAGGTGATCCTGATCCGCTCCCTGGCTAACCGGGCCGATCTGGCCGCGGCCCTGGCCGTGATCGACCGGACCACCGCCATCGCGGGGCTCCCCGCCGCCAGCATGCACCAGATGGAGGCAACCCGGGCCTGGCTGCTGGCTCAGGCCGGGCAGCCTCTGCCCGTCGGCGAGCTGGACGCGACGATGGCCCGCTTCGTCGCCGCGGGCGACCAGGACGCCCAGGCCAGTCTCCTGGCCACCATCGCCTTTACTGTCTTCCTGGCCGGCCGCCCGGAGCAGGCGCTTGAGCTCATGCGGACCCGGGAGGAACTCCTCCCCGGCACCGACAGCTTCCGGGCCCGGTCCTCGGCGCTGTCCCTGCCCGTCATGTTCGAGCTGGCCGCCTCCGGGCCAGCCGCCGCGCGGGCCGCCCTTGACCGGGCCCGGCGGCTGAGCGCCGAACGGGACGCCGGATGGGTCGACCCGTTCCTCGGCTCGGCAGCGGGCGGGATCGCCTTCGCCGCGGGTGACTGGGACGACGCGGTCGCCGAACTGGACTCAGCGCTGGAACGGGCCGAGGAGACCGGCACCGGCTGGATCTCGGTGCCGGTCGGCATCCGGTCCTACATCGACGCGCACCGCGGCGATACCGGCTCGGCCCGGGCCCGGCTGGAGTCCTTCCGGCACCGTGGCCTGCCGCTCCAGTTCGGGCACGACCGTCCCGGCTGGGCCGAGCTGGCCGTGCTGGAGGCCGAAGGGGCGATCCGCGAGGCGGCCACGCTGGCCCGCACGCTGTGGTCCGTGGCCCGGGACCATCCCGGCCGCTGGGCCGCCGACCTGGCCCCCGACGTGACCCGGGTCGCCGTGACCGGGATGGACCGCCGGCTGGCCGACCAGATCCGCGGTGACGTGGCGACGCTGTGCCCGCCGGAGATAGCCCGCCTGGTAGACGGGATGCTCGACGCCGACCCGGACGCGATCGAGGACGCGGCCACCCAGCTCGCGGGAGCCGGCCGCCTGGCGGCCGAGGCGTTCGCCCGCGAGGAACTGGCCTGCGCGGCGGCCGCGACCGGAGACCGCGACCGCGCCGCTGCGGCCCTGGACGCGGCCCTGGCCGGATACCAGCGGATGGGCGCCGTCCCCGACCGGGACCGCGCCTTGGCCCGGACGCGGGCGCTGGGCATCCGCCGGGGCTCCCGGGAGCCGCACCGTGACGTCGCCTTCGGCTGGGCGAGCCTGACCGCGACCGAGGCCAGGATCGCCGCCCTGGTGCGCGACGGGCTGACCAACCGGGAGATCGGCACCCGGCTGTTCGTCTCGCCCCGCACCGTGCAGACCCACGTCTCGCACATCCTGCAGAAGACCGGCCTGCGGTCCAGGGTCGAGATCGCGCGTTTCGCCGGGACGTAGATCCGCCAGATCCGCCACACGGCTGATGTCTCGCCGACCCGGCGCCCCTAGCGTCCAAGGCATGAAAACACTCGCCTTGATCCTCGCCTTCCTGCCCCTGATCGTCTTCTCCCTGCTGGCCCGGTTCCTGCCGCACGGCTACATCGGCATCGCCGGACTGGCCGCAGCGGTGACCGCCCTGATCGCCATCGCGACCAGCCGTCCCGTCTGGCCGCCGAAGATCCTCAACACCTGCTCGCTGGCGCTGTTCGCGCTGATCGCCGTGCTCGGCTTCACCTTGGGTAAGAGCGACGACCGGTGGCTGGCCACCTGGGGCGGCGCCGGCGTCGGCCTCATCCTGGGACTGATCATCCTGGTCCTGATCCCGGTCATGCCGTTCACCGAGCAGTTCGCCCGCGAAGCCACCCCCCAGGCCTACTGGTCCTCGCCGACCTTCAAGAAGATCAACCGCGTGCTCAGCACCGCGTGGGGCGTGGCCATCTTCGCCGTGGGCGTCTCCCGGGTCGCCGCCGCGGCCATCAACGGGCACACCACCCACCGCCTGCCCGAGCTGCTGCTCGGCCTGGCCGTGCCGGGCGTGATCATCTTGTACATGCTGAAGTTCTCCAAGAGCTACCCCGACCGCGTCACCCACCACGAGCCGGCCCACGCTCCCGCCGCTCACTGAGCCGACCGGACACCCACAGCACCGCACCATGAAGGCTGCCATCACCGCGCCGCCGCCCGCCAGCGGCGGCGCTAGCATGTCCGATGCCGCATGAATGACCGGAGCCGCTGACATGCGCGCTGCGGTGGCCGGCCTCACGTTCAACCAGCGCGGCTGGTTACCCACCAGATGGACGTCGACGCAGCTTGACGATACAGATCTGGGCTTCCTGCGCTCCTGAGCTAGGAATTTCAGGTAGTCGCAGCCTGCGCGTAATCGGCAGGGAGCTGCTTGGACCCGCCGCCTGGCGAGCTGGCCGAGCCGATCACGCTCCGCGACAAGCTGGCCTGCATGGAAGCAACTCCTGGCTGCCCGGTCACAAATTAGCGTCGCCGTTGATCTTCGATCCATGACCAAATAATCATGCCGATAACACCTGGCGGAGGCAATGAGGTGGGACGAGAGCGACGGGATGCTCATGGTGCCCCCCTCCATCGGCGTAGCTGACGCCTCAGCATACGAGCCTTGCGCGGGCTGGGTGCTGAC
>JBEKJP010000280.1:0-5722 GCA_050011155.1 Streptosporangiaceae bacterium | reverse complement strand
GCAGACGGCTGAGGCGGTGGCGGCTCACGGCTCGTCCGGGGTGAACACGCCCTCGCCGTCGGTGGCGCCGAGGAGGAACCTGAACCGGGCGAAGTCATCGCGCAAGGAGGCCGGGCCGTAGGCCGGGCTGCCGACGAACCGGGCCAGGGACGCGGTGAGGTTAGCGCGGTCGGATTCCAGCCAGCCGCCGAGGAACTGCAGCAGCTCGGCGAGCTCGAAGGCGTCTGCGGCATCTAGGGGCATGGCTGGCATAACGTGGTCTCCTGCGTGCTGGGCGGGCTGGCGAGCCCGGCTTCGAGCTGGGCGATGCGGCGGTCGGCGAACCGGTTGTTGGAGCGGGCGGCCTGGAGCCGTTCTTCCAGGGTGCGGTGGTCGGCGGTGAGCTGGCGGACGCGCTGCTTGAGGGTGGTGTTCTCGGTGGTGATCCGGGCGATGGCTTCCTGGGTCCAGTCGGCTTCCAGGTCGCGGACCTGGCCCAGGAGCTCGCCGATGCGGGTCCGCTGGGTGACGATCTCGGCGTGGGCGGCCTTCAGGGCGTCCTCGGCGTTCAGCGCCCGCTCCCGCCAGGTCGCCTCCCGCTGGTCGTCAGCCTCACCGAGCAGTTGGACCCGGCGCTCGCCGGCCTCGGCCAGGGCGGCCGAGACGGCCGCCCTGGCCTCGGGGTTGTCGTAGACGAAGCTGCGGGACACGCCCGCCCGGCGAGCGACCGCGGCGACCGACGGCTGCGCTTTCTCGCGCCTGATCTGCCTGATCGCGTCGCGGACGCGCCCGAGCGCGTCCTGCGCGGCCCGGCGTCGCGCGTCGGTCGCGGCGGCGGTCCGGGAACGGGCTGGCGTGCTGCCCATCAGCCGTCCAGCCCGGTGCCGCCCGCGTTCTCGCCGGCGGCGGCGAGGTCGGACGCACGGAACGCGGTGCTCCAGACACGATGGAAATAGTCCTGGGGCTTGCGCATGTCCAGGGCGAGCGCGTCCTCGAGGAGCCCGAGGCCCGCGAGTGCCTTCTCCAGGCCGTTGATCGCGCGGGCCGTCGGCTCGAAGTAGCCGTGCAGGTAGTCAGCCGTCGCGTCGTCGGGCGCGCCCTCGGCGAGCAGTCGCCACTGCTCGCGCTTGCGCCGCCAGTAGAGCAGGTCAGCGCCGGACAGCACGAACTTATCGCAGTTATGGCAGTCCAGGTTCCACGGACAGGATCCGCCGTTGACGACGGGCTGGAAGGTGCAGAACCCGCCCTCGGCCGGGGTGCTGCGCCGGGACAGGTCGATCGCCAGGGCGACGGCCTGCTCCCGGCTGAGCGGGGCGGCTTCGCCGGCCAGCAGCTCGCCGGGACTGGACGTGCCGGGCCCGGCGACCCAGACCTGCTGAAGAACGTCTTCAAGGTCGGAGTGGGACAGGTGGACGTAATGCTCGGCCATCCTGTCCGAGACATGGCCGAGGTAACGGCGGATATGGCTGAGACTCGCCCCGTTGCGCAGCAGGTTCGTAGCCAGGGTATGCCTGGCCTGGTGAGGCACGTAGTGGCCGAGGTCCATTCCGTCCACCCAGGGCCGGAACCGGCTATAGAACCACTGGTGGGTCAGCGGCACCGTGCCGTCCTGGCTGCGGTAGATGGTCGGGAACAGCGCGAGACCGGCGCGCTGCCGGTCGTCCGGCCGGTAGCCGTACCGGGCGGTGAAGCGGTCCAGGGTCTTGCCCTGCCGTTCGGCCAGCCGTCCGTAGAGGCGCTCGGGAATGCGGATCGCCTCGTCGTAGTTGCCGACCTTGGTCTGGTCGTGCCAGAGCATCGCCAGCCCGCCGTAGCGGCCGATGCAGTCCCACCGCAGCTTGATCACCTCGCCGATGCGGCGGCCGGTGATGACCGTGGCCTCCCAGATATCGCGGAGGCCGAGGTCGCCAGGGTCGTATCGTCCGGCCAGCTCAGACAGGTTCGCCTCGTCGGCGAGCGCCCGGGCGACCTCGTCAGGGAAGGGCCGCCGCGGCGTCCTGCCCATGGTGGCGCCGGCCGTCGGGATCGCGATGATGAACTCGCGGTCCAGCCCCAGGCGGTCGGCGGCACCGTTCTCAAGGGCGTCCCGCAGCAGCTTGCGGGCGGCGTTGAACACCATCGACCGGGTGGTGATGGTGACGGTGCTCGCGGCGCCGCCCGGTCGCGTGACCGCCAGGGAGGGCAGGGCCTCGCGCTCGCGGTGCCGCTGGTCGGCGACGAAGCGGTCCATGTGCTCGCGGCGCAGGACGGCAGGGTCGCGCCCGCCGCCCGGGGCCTCGAGTTCCAGGAAGGCACCCAGCTCGATGGCGGCCCGCCGGCAGACGTCGACCGGGCTGGCGCTGCGCGGGCATCCCGGAGACCGCAGCAGCCTGGCGATATAGTCCCAGGCCAGGTCCCGCAGCCACCGCTGCGGGATGCCGGTCAGGTCGATGTGGCTCATGCGATGCGGGAAGAGCACCCCGAAGTGCTCGGTCTCCAGGAACCCGGCGTCCTTCGCCTGGTCCGGCGTGAAGTAGACCAGGCGAAGCTCGTGCAGGATCTCCTTGACGATCGCCCGGGTCTGCTGCGTGCCCCCGCCGCCGAGCTGCAGGTCGATCAGCGATCCGGCATCCTGCTCGCGGCAGGCCGCCACCAGGGAGCGGAGCCAGCCGACGTCCCACCGGGTCGGCCGGGCCCGCCGGGTGTGCATGAACATGCCCCACTGGATCTCAGCCCTGGCCAGGGGACGCAGCCCGCGGAGGCTGACCTGCCCGGGCCACGGCTGGGCCTGCACCTTTCCGCACCACCGGCGGAAGCCGTCCTGATCGGCGAAGCCGGCTGCCGGCTCGCCGTACTCCTCACGTTCTTTCCACCATTTCTCGCGCAAGGAGGCCCCGCCCGGGCTGCCGTCGCGGCGGTAGCGGGCCGAATGCCAGGGACACAGGCCCAGGGGCGACTCAGCCAGGTTCGGGCAGACCAGCACGGCGCACGGGCCGTAGCCGCCGAAAGGCTCCTCCTGGCTTGCCCACTCCGCGAAACCGGGGTCCTCACCCCGGGTCTTCTGCTGATAGGCCCACCGGGACAGGTGCCTCTGGCACAGCCGCAGCTCCGCATGCGCGGCGGGCCGCTTCACGCAGATCCGGCAGACGGTCTCCTCCGTCCCGACGTGCCGCTCCAGGCCAAGGGCCCCGGCCACGAACGCTGCCTTGCCCGTGCCCTGCGCGCTCGCCGCGGCCCATTCCTGCTGATGCTGGGTGCACAGGTCCGAGCCTCCCGTGCGGGTTCGCTCGCATGCGCCGACCACGCACTGCCACCGGTAGATGGGGTGGCCGCCCGGGATCGTGATGATGTCGTCCCGGAACAGCGGGTCGAACGACGGGCCGCCGATCAGCGCCGTCAGGATCTCCAGCCGGTCCCGCCCGGCCCGCCCGGCCCGCCCGGCACGGTCGTCCAGCAGCGGGCGCAGGTAGTCCTGCCGCCTCACCGGTCCTCACCCCAGACCTTGCCCAGCGCCGCAGCGAACGCGGGATCGTGCACGTCGACGTGGCCGTAGACCTCATCGACCATCGCGGCCGACGCCCAGCCGCCGGCGTCCCTCGCGATCATCAGGTTCCCGCCAGAGGCATCAAGAACACCCGAGGTAAAGGAATGCCTGAAGGCATGGGGCTTCACCAGCCCCAGCCCGGCACGCTTCCCTGCACGGGCGAGCATCCGGCGGGCACCGGCCGGCGCCCACGGCTGGCCAGCGTCCGGGCCATGCAGCTGGACCAGCAGCATCCCGTGCCCGGCACCCCGCGGGTACTCGCTGGTCATGTACTCGAAGTAGGCGTGCACCATGGCCGGGCTGACCAGCTTGACCAGCCCGCCGGTAACGGTGCCGTCCTCGGTTCGCCACGGGTGCCTGGTCTTGGCCTCGGCGCCGTTCGGGTTCCCGGGCCGGTGGCACACGTGCAGGTGCGGCGGACGGCACTCCCCGCAGCCGGCGTTCTCCCGCAGGTGCAGGTCAGTCAGGTAAAGACCGCACAGTTCCCCGATCCGCAGGCCGCCGTCGGCCAGCCAGGTCACCGTCATCCGGTCTCTCGCCGAGCTCACCACCACCAGCAGCCCGTCCCGGGCGCCGTCCGGGAGCATCTTCGGGTGCCGGCGATGCGGTCCCTTCGGCGCGAGCGGGTTAGCAGGCATCTCGGTCTTCACGTGCCCCAGGAAGGACCGGCTGCGGTCCGCCCGCGTCGGCAGCCGGGTCCGGCCGAGAGTCTCGCCCAGCTTCGTGTTGACGCCGAGGGACGACTGATGCAGGTAGAAGCCCTTCAGGCAGGCCGCCGCAGCCGACAGCGCCGCCCGCCCGTAAGGCCGCTTGCCGACCCGCCACGGCTCGCCGAACGGCATCCGCACGTCGGCGCCGACCACGCCCATGTAACGCTCGAGGTCCCGCAGCTGGACCGTGCCGAGGGCCAGGCACTCCCGCTCCAGCCACCGCAGGTGGTCGACGAGGTAGTACGCGTACGTCTTCTGCGTGCCCGACCCGTCATGCACCCGCAGGAACCGGTCCGCCTTCTCGTGCACCCGCCCCTCGGGCCACACGATCGTCCACGACCGCCGCCCGTCCTTCCGGTCGATCCGCTGGACCCGCAGGTCCCCCATGACCACCCGTCGTGCCATCTCGCCCCCCGTGCCGACCCCAGGACATGGACGACGCCCCGGACCAGGTCGGTAAAGAAGCCTAGGACGCCCACCTCGCAGACCCTGGGCAACGACACGGACACATCTTGTGACGGTCGGTAAAATCGACGATGATCATGGTCACGCGGGTGTCCAGGCAGATCCCGCAGACCGACTCGATCACGTCGGTGATATTGGCCCTCCGCAGAATGGGCAGGCCGAGGAACCGGGCGAGCTCCATCGCGATCATCTTGCCGGCCGCGGCCGGCGGCACGGTGATGTAGATGACGGGGATGTCGTCGCGGGAGTGCGGGTACCGGTGCCGGTGCATCACCTCGGCGGTCTTGCCCAGCTGGGTGACCGCCGTGGTCTTCCCGGTCCGCGCCGGCCCGGACACCATCAGCCCGGACCGCCCGTAATGGGCGACGCGGTTCATCCGGATCAGGTCGCCTCCGCGCTTGACGATCCGCTCGATGGCCGGGGTCTGGACCACGACCAGCCGGGAGTGGTGCTCCAGGCGCTCCTCATCATGCGCGGAGCGCTTGCCGTCATCGAGCGAGAGCCATTCGGGTTCGGCCAGCAGGTTCGGGATGGAGGGCACGGCCGCGACGAACTGCCGCCAGCCGGGCAGCGTGGTCAGCTGGACGACGGGGTCGGCGCTACCCGCGCCAGGCGGGGTCACCGCCATTTCTCCGCCTCGCGGAACGGGTCGAAGATCGGCATCGGCACGATGGCGGCATCACTGGCCGTCCCGTCATCAGGCTCGCCGCCGGCCGGGATCTCCTGCGGTTCCGGCCCTGGTCCTGGCCTCCCGGCGGGCTGGACGGCCCTGGTGCGGCCGGCGACTCGCCGGTCCCGCTTGCTGGGCGCGGGTCCTGGCGCGTTCCCGTCACGGGGTCCCTGGCCGGCGCGGGTAAGCAGGTCCTCGACCGCGTCGGCGAGCTCGGCCTCGGTGGCGGCGGGCAGCAGCTTGCGGGCGTGGTCCCAGGCCAGTTCCCCGAACGGGGCCGCGACCCGGTGCAGCTGGGTCCAGAACACGGTGATCCACCCGCCGTTCCAGTGGTCGCGGACCCAGATCCGGGAGATGTCGTAAGGGTCGCCCGTT
>JBEKJP010000279.1:0-5830 GCA_050011155.1 Streptosporangiaceae bacterium | reverse complement strand
AACCGTTCCTGCCGGGACTCGGAGGCGGATACGATTGCCAGTCACAGGTTCCTGAGCAGGTATTTCATGATCGCGAAGGATCTACTACGGAAAATGATATAAAAGCCTTCGCGATCATGAAACCGGTGGTCTCGCCGGCATGCATGCCGTGATCAAGTGCATCACCGCATTCTGCAGGGGCGAGGACTGCCTGCTCAGGCACCTGCTGCACTGCCAGGGTCGTCGGCCGGCTCGAAGAGCTTGCGGTAGGCGCCGTAGCCTTCGCGTTCCAGGTCGCCGACGGGGATGAAGCGGAGGGCGGCGGAGTTGATGCAGTAGCGCAGGCCCCCGGCATCCTTGGGCCCGTCATGGAACAGGTGGCCTAGGTGGCTGCCGCCGTGGGCGGAGCGGACCTCGGTCCTGGGCAGCACAAGCTTGAAGTCGCGGCGCTTGACCACGTTGCCCGGCTCGATCGGGGCCGTGAAGCTCGGCCAGCCGGTGCGGCTGTCGAACTTGCTGACTGAGGAGAACAGCGGTTCGCCCGACACGACATCGACGTAAATGCCAGGCTCCTTGTTGTCCCAGTAATCGTTTGTGAACGGCGGTTCGGTACCGTTCTTCTGGGTGACCCGGTACTGCTCCGGGGTGAGCCGGGAGATAGCCTCGGCGTCCTTGCGATAATTGTCAGTCATGTCAGCTCCCTGGTTCAGGGTCCTGCTGGCTGCGGGATGACCCCGGTGGATACAACCTAAAGCGGGCCACCGTTATGTCCGGTTTCACCAGGCCTGCGGGCCCTCGTTAGCGGTTCCAACCCGGGGGAAGAAGACGTAGGTGCGGCGGATCCCGCTCGGCGCGCTCCAGGAACGCGAGTTTCGCCTGTTCTTCACCGGGCAGCTGGTGTCGCTGCTCGGCGATGCGGTCACGCCGTTCGCGCTCGCCTGGGCGGTGCTCGACCTGACCGGATCCGCGCGCGACCTCGGCTTCGTGATTGCCGCGAAGACCGCTCCGCTCGTCATCTTCCTGCTCGCTGGCGGCGTCTTCGCCGACCGCCTGCCGCGGCGTGGCGTGATGCTCATCGCCGACGTGGCGCGCATGGCTATCCAGGCGGCGACCGCGGCGCTGCTGCTCTCGCACACCGCGCGGGTCTGGGAACTGGTCGTGCTGCAGGCGTTCGCCGGGACCGGGACTGCGTTCTTCAACCCCGCATCGACCGGGCTCACGCCGATGACCGTGAGCGCGGAGCGGCTGCAGGAGGCAAACGCCCTGCGCGGGATGGCGATGGCGTCGATGCAGTGGTCGATCTCGCCGCGGTCGCTGCCCTGCTCGTCGCGCCGAGCGTGCGAAACCTGCAGCGGCCCGGCGAACCCCTCGAGCAGCCCGGGCCGGGCTAGTTCTTGCGGCCGACCGCGGCCCAGGCCGAGACCTCGTACTCGTCGGTGGAGATACCTGGATCCGGATGCCAACGGTGCGTCTGCACCACGCCCGGCTCGACCAGTTCCAGGCCGGCCAAGAAGCCGGCCACCTCCGCGCGGGTGCGCCTGGTCACCGGGGTTGACCCCCTATCGGCCAGGCGCCGGGCGCCTTCGGCCGCCACCTCGGCGTGCACGTCGCTGGCCGGGGCGTTCACCACCAGGTAGCTGCCCGGCGCCAGCGTCGCCATGAGCTGCTCGATGATCCCCTCCGGGTCCTCGTCGGGGCTGATCAGGTGCAAGACCCCGACCAGGAGGAGGGCGGCCGGCCGGGTGAAGTCCAGCGTCCCGGCCGCCTGCGCCAGGATCTTGGCCGGCTCGCGCAGGTCGGCGTCGATGTAGGCGGTCTCGCCCTCCGGGCTGCTGGCGAGCAGGGCCCGGGCGTGGGACAGCACGATGGGGTCGTTGTCCACGTAGACGATCCGTGCGGACGGGATGGCCGACTGGACTATCTCGTGCACGTTCGGCTTGGTCGGGATGCCTGTGCCGATGTCGAGGAACTGCCCGATACCCGCCTCGGACGCCAGCCAGGCGACGGCGCGGCGCAAGAACGCCCGGTTGGCCCGGATATCACGGACCACGGTCGGCCGGACCGCGATGACGGCCTCGGCGGCCTCGCGGTCAGCGGCGAAGTTGTCCTTGCCGCCCAGCCAGTAGTCGTAGATCCGGGCCGGGTGAGGCACGTCGGACCGCAGGTCGATCGCGCCGCGGCCCGGCGGCTCGGAAATGGCCATGCTCAACCTCGCTCGGCGACCGCGATATCTGGCAAGGCCCAGGCTATATGACCACGCCCCGGCCGCCGATCAGCATGAAGATGATCCCGAACGGGTCACATGTCACGCCCTCGCCAGCCTCCTGCCCGTCGAGGGTGATCAGGTGGCCGCGCCGCTCGCTACGATGACTGTCCGGGGGATAGAGGGAGAAATGACGTGGTGCGCGTCGCGAAGCTCGTTCTCGTCCTGCCGGGCCTCGCGCTCGCGTTGGCGGCGTGCGGGTCCGTGCACGCCGGGGCGGCCGGCCCGGACGTCGCCACGCACGCCGCCGCCCGCCCGACCGGCACCGCCGCCCGGGCCGCGGTGACCTGGCGCACCTTCCCGGCTGGACTGAACACCGAGACCATTCACCTGGCCGGTTCCGGCCGCGTCCTGCTGATCCCGGTGCAGGCGCCGTTCGGGGATCGCGCTTGCCTGCGCGACTTCACGGCCCGCCTGACCGCGTTCAAGTCCGCCGCGGTCTACGTCACGATCGACTACCAGGAGGCGCTGACTCCCGGCCCTGATGGCCTGGCCGGCTACGGCTGCCCGCCGGGATCGGTCCGGACGGTGAGGATCAACCTGCCCGCCCCGCTCGGCCGCCGGCAGGTCATCCTCAATCACCAGGAAACCTTCTGGTCCGCCGGCGCCACGCGGCTGGCCCTGTGCGGTACCTGGGTTGGGGGCATCTGCCAGCAACCTCCGCCCTGGCCGCCGCCGGCGGGCTGCACCAACGCCTCCTACGGGCAGGCGATGGCCGCCACCTACCCGCCTGAGCACTCCGACTACGACGCCCTGGGCTGCGACGGCCACTGGCTCGTGCTCAACGTCGGCTGGCCGGGCGGCCCAGCCGGGTGCGATGGCCCGTCATGCGGCGGGGGCTCGACCGTCACCCACTGGTTCTTCCGCGCCAGCAAGCACGGCTGGATCGTAGTCGGCAACTCCCTCACCGCCGGCTGCACCCGTGTCCACCAGGCCGCTCCGCAGTTCCCCGCACACCTGTGCGCCAGCCTCCCCGCCGTCGGCCCGTATGCCAAGAACCAGCGCTGACGAGCTTCTCGGCACGTGCAGGCATTAGGACAGGCCCTGAGCCTGGCCAGGGTGCTGAAGCACGATAACGGCCTGTACTGGGAGATGGTCACTGGGGTACTGGCCCTGCTGGCAGTAGGTATTAATGGCGGCGTAATTGGTGATGACGTCAGGCGAGGTGAGTATCCAATCGATGCGCGGGCCGCCTGGAAGCGGTTGCTTATAGCCGTGCCAGGTGCCGTAGTGCCGGCCTCGTCTCGCGGCGCAGGCCCACGAATCGACCAGGTTCCCCTCGTTTAGCATGGTGTCATAGACACTCGTGCCCGTTGACGCGGGGGCGTTGAAATCGCCGGTGACGATACGGGCCCCTTCCGGGTCAAGGTAGGTAGTCAGATACCTGGCCAGCTGAGAAGCGGCGCGTCGGCGGGCGCTCTCACTTCTGTTGTCCAGATGGGTGTTAAGGGCGTAGAACTTGGTGGGGGTATCCCGGATCTGGAAACGCACCCACGTCGCCATGCGCGGCGAGCCGGCACGTTCCTCTTCCTCTCCGAATTCGTCTTTGGAACCGATTTTGTCGGGAGTTTCGGAGAGCCAGAAGTGATCGTACTCGAGTGGGATGAGCCGGCCTGTGTCATAGAAGATGGCCACGAATTCACCACGGCTGCCCCCTTCGCGGCCGGTGCCGATCCATGCATAACCTGCTCCGAGATCCTGCTCAATATCGCGCAGTTGCTGGTATAGGCCCTCTTGGGTGCAGATGAGATGCGGGGACTCGCGGCGTAGCAGGTTGCGAGTGACGGGGCGACGCTCGGCCCAGGAATGAGGGGCGTTCGCACTGGCGTAGCGGAGATTGAACGTCATCACATCCAGCCGGGCCAGCTGATCAGCGGGCGGATTTGCCGGCATAGGACCGCCTCACCCCCGAGCCATCCCGTGTCATCGGAATTCCTCGGGGAGGTTGCGCCGCACTTCGAGTGCGACCGGCTCGCTCGAGCCGCAGATTGCTGAGAACCGCCCAGGCATAGGTCAATCCTGGCTCAAGCGAGGACGCCACGGAACCTCCTAACAGCGAGGCGTTTCGCGGTGCAACGCACCTTCGCGGGGGAGCGGGCAGGCCGGCGGCATCACCGGGACGTACTCGGCGAACGTCGGCCCCGCCGCCCGGTCCCGCGGTACGGCGACGAAATCCGCCGGGGACAGCCCATCCGCTCGACCACCACGAGCGCCGCCGCCGGCGATCCGCTAGCCGCGGTTATCAGGTGATGTCATACCACTGTGCTACCGTCGTGTCATGGCTGTCCGCAAGAAGCGCTCCATCTCCATCCCGCCCGAGCTCGATGCCGAGATCGCCGCGGCTGCCCGGGACGCCGGGATGAGCTACAGCGCCTGGCTCGCCCAGACCGCGCGGAAGGAATTCATCATCCGCGCGGGCCTGGAAGCGGTCAGCCAGTACGAAGACGAGCACGGGCCGTTCACCCCCGGTGAAATCGCCGCGGCTGACGAATGGGCCGCCAGGATCACCCAGCCATCCGCCGCCCGGCGGACCGCGTGACCGGGGTCACTTACGATTCCGGGGCGCTGATCGCCGCCGAGCGAGGTGAGCGGGTGATGTGGGCCCGTCACCGCGCTCTCCT
This sequence comes from Streptosporangiaceae bacterium, assembly GCA_050011155.1. Classification (GTDB taxonomy): domain Bacteria; phylum Actinomycetota; class Actinomycetes; order Streptosporangiales; family Streptosporangiaceae; genus Palsa-504. Next base: position 967 of record JBEKJP010000279.1, on the reverse strand, counting down.
GCTCCGCCGCGTCATACCGGCCGTGCCGGCTCCTGTCGTCGCCCAGTGCTGGCGGGGCACCCCACGCCAGGCCCAGCTCGCCCGGCTCCTGGCCGGCTGCGTCGTCGAAGCCCTCGATGACACCAGGGCCAGGGCCACCGGAACCCTCGCCGGCCGTGCCCGCACCGCTGACATCGTCGACGCCGGCGTCGTCGAAGGCGCCCTCCGGCGCGGCGACCTCATCATCAGCTCCGACCCAGGCGACCTGACCGCCATCGCCGCTGCCGTCAGCCGTCAGATCGACATCGAGCACCCGTAGCACCTGCCCTGTCCGGTGTGCATATGTGACTGATCCGCGCCTGGGAAATCTGGTTGCCGTGCGGCTTGCGGGCCGTGATGATGACCGGCTACGCGCCTGATCACCGACCTCATGCCGGTGTTTTCTCTGCGGTGGATGCGACTCAGACTCGCGCGGTGTCCTTGCTGAAGCGCCAGACCGCGCCCACGACGAAGATCGCCAGCCACGCGATGACGTTGACGATCCAGGTCCAGTCCACGCCGCCGCCTAGGAGTGGCGCGTGCACCAGCTGGTTGAGCCCGTACTCAGGAGACCATTTGGCGATGTCCTGTATCACCTGCGGGAGCAGGCTGATCGGGATGAACAGGCCGCCCACGAAAGCGAACAGCGACATGATCAGGCCAAGAAGCTGCGGGACGGCATCGGCGGGCACCAGGAAACCGATGAACAACCCGAACGCGGCGAAAAGCAGCGAGCCGATCCACACGCACAGGGCGCTGACGATCCACAGGTAGACGGGCATCGAGGCCTTGTGGGTCAGCAGGCCGCCGACCACGTTCACGACGGTAATCGGGACGAGCCCGAGAACCAGCGCGGTCGCCACCTTCATGCCGATGTAGGCGGCAGGCGATAGCGGCGTCAGCCGGAGCTGCCTGCTCCAGCCCTGGGCGCGCTCGACGGACACCCCCG
>JBEKJP010000278.1:0-5832 GCA_050011155.1 Streptosporangiaceae bacterium | reverse complement strand
GAGGACAGCGCCACCTGGCCGTAGCTGAACGGGACCGTGGACCAGCCCAGTTCCTCGCCCGCGCCCGAGCCGAGGGCGAGGGACGCGACGATCGTCGGGGGCCCGGGCTGAGCGAGTCCGAGTGGCGAGGGGTCGCCTAGGGTCACGGTCGACGCCTCGGTGGAAACGGCTACCAGGCACGGCTCGTACGCGGCCGCTGCCGGGCTGGCGGCAAGCCCGGCGGCTGTGGCCCCGGACGCGAGTACCTGCGGGAGCAGGGTATCGGCGGCCACCTCGGCGATGTGGACCCGTCCAACCGCCGTCGCTGATCTGGAAGTCGCGATATACAGGTACTTCTGGTCGGCGCCGATGGCTAGCACGGCGGGCGGCGTCCCGGTCGGAAAGCCGGCGATCACGGCCGACTGCTGGCTGGTGGCGGTGGCGTACACCCGCACCGTGCCGGTGCCGTTGCCGGGGTCATCGGCAGAGCACGCCACGTAGAGCTTGGTTCCGTCCGGGGTCACCACGGCGCTCGCCGCTCCCGCTCCGGTCCCCAGGGGCGCGCCGGCCAGCTGTAGGGTGGCTCGATTGAGCTGGCAGAAACGATTCCCGTCGATAACGACGTACAGCGATGTCCCTCCCGGGACCGGTGCGATCGAGAGCGGCACGCCGGGCAACGTCACGCTGGCGACCTGCTGCCCGGTGCCGGCGTCGTAGGCCCGCACGGTGCTGTCACCAGCGCAGCCAACGAACAGGGTCGTGTCGTCGGCGGTCATGACCGCCGGCTTCGGGCCGGTAGCGATCGGCGCGCTGGGCGCCAGGGTGACGGGGTCGAGTACCGAGACGACGCCCGGGAGTTCCTGGGCCACGTACACGCTGCTGCCCGCGAACGAGATCGGGCCCGGCGTGGCCGGCACGACGGCGGACTGATCCAGAACGAGCTGGGGAAATGCGTTGGCCGGGCTGGCGGCCAGGGTGAAGGACGTGACCCGCTGGTTGCCGGGGTCGCTGATGTAGCCTCGGCTGCCATCGGCGGAGAAGCAAACCGCCGACGGCTGCGCCGCGGGCGTGACGGAGACCGCTGCCGACTCTCCCATCTGCATCTCGCCTGGCGCGTCGACGCCGATCTGCTCCCCTGGCCCGGTCGCGACCTGGACCGTCGCCGGCGGACCGGGATCGATCCGGATGTAGTCGAACGCCGCGGCGAACGCCGCCGCGGCGAGCTCCGCGGCGGTCAGGCTCGAGTGGGTCAGCCACAGTGCCCGGCCCTGCGTCAGCAGGCCGGTGGCGGTGGGATCGTAGGCCTTGACGACGCTGACGGTGCCCGGCACGCCGGCCAGCAGGGTGAGCAGCTGGTCCAGTGCTGTCGCGGTGATCCGCTGCATCCGGCGATTGGCCAGGTCGGTGCCGTAGCTGACATTGGCGTGCTGGCCCGTGTAGTCGTCGGTGCGCTCCTGCAGGTAGAGCTCACTGAAATCGTTAGCCGGCTCGCCCGCGGCGGTCGCCTCGCTCACGCCCCGCAGCCCGTCGCGCCCGATCGAATCGCCCGCCGCCATGCTGGCCGCGGCCAGGCCGATCCGGACGTTGCGGCTGCCGCCGCGGGTGTGGTTCCTGCGCGTGACCTCGAGGTGCACCGAGACATCGCCGGCCGTGGTGGCTTGCAGCGTCGGCGAATTCCCGGGCGTGAGGGTCGCGGCTCCTGAACCGGTCGCGATGATCGACCAGGTGAGCTGTGAATCGGCGAAGGTGCTCTGGTCGGGATACGCCACGAGCCCGAGGGCCTGCCCCTCCGTCACGTCGGGTGCTTGCGGCGGAGCGCCCGACTCCAGGACTCCGGGCAGGGGAATCGGGGGTCCCGGCGGAAGGGACGGCAGGGAGGTAACGCGGAAGATGTCGGCTCGCGGCTGGGCTACGTGCACCTGCCCGGTGCCCGTATTCAGCACCCAGCCGAACCCGGCCGCGTAGGCCTGCACCGCGAGGTCGGCCGCGGCCAGCGTGTCATGGGCGAGCAGCAGCGCCCGGCCCACGCTATGGAGGTCGCCCGCGGCGGGATTGTATGCCTCCAGTACGTGCAGGTCGCCGGTCATCCCGTTCAGCCGGTCCGCGAGGGCGTCGAGGGCCAGCTGCACGCTCAACTGCATCAGGCGGTTCGCATTCGCTACGCCGAAGTCGAGGCCGGCCTGGTCGGCGTGGAGACATAGCCACGCGATGTCGAAGTCGGGTTCATCGGCGACGACGCCGATGGCGGCCGCTTCGCTGGTGCGCTGGTTCCCGGCGGCGTCGATGCCCGTGCCGGGTGCCAGCGGGGCTGGCAGGACCCGTAGCGGCAGCGTTCCCATCACCAGCGGGTCCGGGGTCTCGTCCACGATAAACGGGTTGGGGTCTCCCGCTACCGGGCCGGCTATCTCATTGAGGGCGGACTGCAGCGCACCGGGGGTGGGGAGCAGCCAGCGCTGAAAGATTATCAGGCGCTGCCGGTAGTGATCGTCGCTCTCCCCGATGACAGGGCTGAACGACTCTCGGGCGACGTTCGAGATGCGCACCTCGTCAACGAGCCCGACATACTGGGCATCGAGCAGGTTCCCGCCGGCCGATTCCTGGCCGTAGCCAATCAGGACGGGGCCGACGCTGGTCAGCGAGCCGAGTGAGCCGAGGATCTGCCTGGAGACCTCCACGCCGTCGACATAGACAAGGGCCAGGGCGCTGGCCGGCGGCCCCGGGCGGCTGCCGACCACGCCGGCGACATGGTGGAATACGCCGTCGCCGAGGTCAAGGTCGGCGAACAGCTCCACCTCGTTCACGCCGTCAGACAGCGAGAAGCGAAGGTTGTGATCGAAGCCCCGGAACGACCCGACGGTCAGTGCCCATCCGACGCCGGGCGCCGTGTTGAGCGGTGAGCGCTTGGCGATCACGGCGCCGGTGGCCGTCGTCTTGGGGTCCGGCTTGATGATCGCCTCGACCGTGAACTGGGTCCCCGCGGCGAGCGCGAAGTCAGGGCTGTCGGCGATCGAGATACTGGTCTGCTTCTCGGTGAACTGGAATGCCCCGGCGAAACGGCCGGACCGGCCGCTGTGACCGCCGTTGTTCTGGCCCGGATGACTGGTGGCCAGGTACCGAGAGCGATCGTCGAGCACCGTTGTCACTTCCGGCGCGGGTGGCACCGGAAGGTCATCGAGGTGGTAGAGCGCGATGGTGCTGGTGTCGAAGGTATACGGCGCGGGCGGGAACCGGGGTGCTCCCAGATCGGATCCGAGCAGGTCCAGGCTGGCGTCATGTGCTGCCCCCGCATTGCGCTGTGCGGCCACGTCCGCGAGCTGTGCCAGCAGCTCCTCGTGCTCGGCCCCGATGACCCACAGCAGCTTGGCCAGGTTCCCGAGCAGCGCGACGACCTCCCAGTCCTGCGCCGCCTGGCTGGCGGGCGGCTGAGGCTGGAAACGGGTGAGCCGTAGCTGGTTAGTGATGTCGGCGCCGTTGCCGGGAATCGGAACCGCGACGGTCCGGCCCGCCGGCCATCCGGTCGGCAGGTTAACGTTGACGGGGGGATCCTCTGGCCGCGCCGGGTCCCGCGTGAACCAGAACCGGATGGTCAGCGGGTCGGTCGTGGTGTTCTGCGGTGCCACCAGGTACCGGGGAGACAGCGGCAGCATGCCGTCGTACAGGTTCTGGTAGCTCTCGAAGTCGTACGCGTCGATCGCCGTGATGCCGTCGGCCGCCGTCTGGCCGAACGTGAGCGTGAGCGTCTCCGTGCCCCGGCTGTAGACCGGGGTGAGGCCGCCCCGCATCCGGTCGAGGAAGGGAAGGCTCACTGGGAGGCCAGCCCGATATCGATCAGGCTGGAGTCGATCGAGAACTGCGCGATCTCATCCGGTGCCAGCACCACGTTCTGGCCGATGTCCAGCTCGACCGACTGGCCGAACAGCGCGCCGGAGAAGTTGATGCTCGCGAACGCGGGCGGATTGCGGCGCAGGTGAAGGTTCTGCACATCGACGACGCCCGGCGCGGTGCGGGCGATCAGCATGACGTCTGAGTACAGGACACCGCGGCCGAGTGGCAGGTTGTCCACGGTCGCCTGCAGGGAGCTGACGATCTGCCCCTTGATCGCGTCCTGGTCGTGCCCCGCCTGGATCACGAGAGTCGCCCGCATCCCGATATCGACTTCGTTGGCCTGGATGATGTTCGGGAAGATGGAGGCGGGCCGCCACTGCTGGACGGTGTCGAGCAGTGTGTCGTAGAGGCCGGGGATGTTTCCGCCGTCGGTGGTCCACGGCCAGCTGGGTTCGGCGGCGACGACGATATCGAAGTAGTAGGGCGAACCGAGCTGGCGCTGGAGCGAGAATGCCCGCTGGCCGAAGAGGAACATGTTGAAGTAGCCCTGCGAGACATCGACACCGCCGAGCGGGTCGAAGATCGCGGCATCACGCACCCCGTTGACCCCCAGGACCTGGGCCAGCAGGGCATCGACGGTCCAGATGGTGCGCGGCACGCCGAGCAGCCGCGATCGGTAGTCGGCATCCGCCTCGGCCAGTTCGCCGCCGCTGAAGCCCTGCGGGTTGGTCGGCGTGACGGTGGCGCCGCCGAGGTTGAGGTACAGCGTGACCCAGCCGGGGTCGAGCTGCAGCTGCGCGGCGGCGGGCAGGTTGCCCGCCGGGCCGCGATCGACGGCCTGCACGCCGACGGTGGCGGTCGGCTGTGCCGGGCTGAGCGTGACCGGGTCGGTGGTGCGGAAGCTGATCGCGGGGAGTGCCGCCGTCTCGACGACGGTGCCCTCGGGCAGCACGTAGCTGCGGGCGGGCGCACCGTTGGTCAGCGTCAGCACGACCTGGCCGAGCGCCTGCAGGTTCTGCCGGGCGATCCCGAGGTCGGTGCCGAGGAGGTCGAGGCTAGGGCCGGTGGCGGTAGTGACGAAGTTGGCGTAGTACTGGGCCTCCAGGCCCAGCCACAGCTCCTGGGCATCCCACGCGACTGCGTCGAGTACCTTGCGCAGGGCGCTGCCCGAGGTTAGGTCGGCGTCGGCGCCAAACATGGCCTGGGCCCGCGCTTGCTGATCGGCGACGATGCGGTCGACTCCCTTGAGCACGAACCCGCTTGCCGTCACGCCGAACTCATTCTGGTCAGCCAAGGGTTCCTCCCGCTTGCAGCGTCACCACGTCGCTGTTGATCGTCTCTACGATCACGTAGACGGTGTAGTCGCGGCTGGCCCGGGCAGCTGCGGCGATCGCTTCCTGTGCGGCCAGGTCCAGCTGCGGATTGAGCTCGAAGTAGCGCGGATCGTCTTGAAAGAAGACCTCGCGGACGGTCTTGACCCTGCGGTCAAGACCGACGCAGCGGACCAGCTGCAACTTCACGTATTCCTTCTGGGTGTGGACGCCGTAGGCATAGGCCCCGACTGCGGCGCGGTCAAAGCCGAATCCGGAGTTGATGCGGTCGCTGCCGAGCTGGGTCTCCAGGCTCAGCACCAGCGCCTGTGACAGGGCGCCGGTGCCGGTCACCATGACCAGGTCGCCGGCCTGGTTATCGAAGACCAAATCGCCCGAGTCAAGCTCCAGGCTGGAGCCCAGGCTGAGCGGGACCGCCGGGGTCGTCATCAGGTGGCCTCCAGCTTCTGCTGGCCGGCGCTGCTGACTGACCAGGTGCCTGGTCCAGCGCCGCTCGCCGTCAGCCCCGAGGCGGCGTCGAGCAGCGCGGGGAGGCCGCCGACGGTGAGTTCCTGCGCCAGGCCGGCCGGCAGCGTGGCGGCGGTGACGCACGGAACGTAGACCGGCGGCGTGGCCGGCGTCTGGGCGGTGCAGGGCGAGACCATGCCTGGCGCCGGCGTCGTCGGGGAGCCGAAGGTCAGGCCGGCCTCCATGCCGC
>JBEKJP010000277.1:0-5889 GCA_050011155.1 Streptosporangiaceae bacterium | reverse complement strand
GCGACTCCGGTCAGGACCGGTGCCGCGCCACCGGGCCCGTACTGGGCCAGGAACAGTTCCTCGAGCGAGGGCTCACGGCTGAGCAATCCGCGCACGCCGGTACGGGCCAGGGCCTCGACGAGCGGCTCGATCGGCCCCTGGACCTCGAGATGGACATGGCGGCCGTCCACCACGGCTCGCTTCACGCCCGCCACCGCGGTCAGGTCGGGGGGCACGCCATCGAACGTGGCCTCGACCGTCAACGCCGACAGATGCCGCATCTCGGCCAGCGTCCCCATCTCGACCAGGCGGCCCTCGCGCAGGATGCCCACCCGGTCGCACAGGGCCTCGACCTCACTCAGGATGTGCGACGACAAGAACACTGTCTGCCCAGCATCGCGGGCCTCGGCCACGCTGTGCCGGAACGCCTGCTCCATGAGCGGGTCGAGCCCGCTGGTGGGCTCGTCGAGCACGAGGAGGTCAGGGCGTGTCATCAAGGCGGCGATGAGCAGTACCTTCTGCTTGTTGCCCTTGGAGTAAGCCCGCACCTTCTTGGACGGATCAAGATCGAACCGCTGGATCAGCTCGTCGCGGTACGCGGTGTCGGCCCGGCCCTGGACCCGCCCCAGCAGGTGAATCGTCTCGAACCCGGTGAGCGAGGGCCACAGGCTGGCCTCGCCGGGGACGTAAGCGAGCCGCCGGTGTGCCTGCACGGTCTGACGCTGGCAGTCCAGGCCGAAGATCTCCGCCCGCCCCGCCGTCGGCCGGGCCAGCCCCAGCAGCAGACGGATGGTGGTGGTCTTCCCGGCGCCGTTCGGCCCCAGGTAGCCGACGACCTCGCCCTGGACGACCTCGAGGTCGAGGCCGAGCAGCGCATCGGCCGAGCCGTAGCGCTTGGACAGACCCTCGGTGCGGATGGCCGGAGTACCCATGAATCCAACTTCCCTAGTTCCCAGAAGCCCGGGATGCCGGGAGCCGGAGCAGCCTTAGCCGGTGGGTTCGCGGTGAACCGCGCGATATCGCTACTTTTTGTTGCGATAATGTCATACTGGCACGAGCCAGCCAGGAACGCAACTTGGAGTTGCAATGACGCCGCAGTCCGCTCCAGCAGGCCGCGCCCGGCCCGCCGGGCGCGGGCCGAAGGTCCGTGCCGCCGTCCTCGCCGCCACGCTCGCCGAACTGACCGAGAACGGTTATGCGACCCTGACCGTCGACAACGTCGCGCGGCGCTCCGGCGTTCACAAGACGACGGTCTACCGGCGCTGGAAGGACCGCGAGAGCCTGGTTGCCGACGCGGTGACGAATCTCGCCGCGGCGAAAGTGCCCTTCCCCGACACCGGCGACATCGACACCGACCTGCGCGGGCTCGCACGGTCGTTCGTCGCGTTCATGAACAGCCCGACCGGCAGAGCCGTCGCCGCCGCGACCCTGTCCGATGCCGGCCGGATACCGGAGATTGCCGAGGCGAAACACCGCTTCTTCGAGGATCGCTTCCGGCGAGCACAGCCGGTCATATCCGGCGCCATCGCGCGCGGCGAGCTTCCCGCCGACACCGATCCAGCGGAGCTGGTCAGAGCCCTAGTCGCACCGATCTACCTGCGGCTCCTGGTCACCGCCGAGCCGATCGACAGAACCACGGCCGACAACGCCGCCAAAGTGGCGCTCGCCGCCGCCCGCGCCGGCGCACTCAGGTCAGACCCAGCATAAGGTGACGGCGGCGCCCGCCGCGATCTGCCGGGCCACGTCGCCCAGCCAGTTGTAGTAGTGCAGCAGGTAGTTGTCGGCGTGGGCGCGGGCCTCGGGTCCCAGCGCGAAGTAGGCGAGCGAGAGCTTGCGCGGCTTCCCCGGGCGGCCCGCCTCGGCCCAGGCCTGGTCGACCGCGGCTGCGGCCTGAGCGAACATGTCCGGCGTGCCGCCGCCCATGATCCAGCCGTCGCCGAGCAGGGCCACCCGGCGGAAGCTCGCCTCGGTCGCGCCGCCGAGGATGAGCTCGGGACCGCCGCGCCGCACCGGCTCGGGCCCGATCGCCCCGGCGTAGCCGTAATGCTCGCCGGACCAGATCCGCTTCATCTCGGTCAGCTGCTCGTCCAGGCGGCGGCCCTTGCCGGCGGTCGGCAGCGCGCTGGCGGTGTAGTCGTCGTCGCGGCCGGATCCGGCTGGTGACCGCGGCCGCCGCGGCCAGCGAGATCAGCTCCTCTCACAGGGCTACGCTCTGCGGCTGATCGCCAGCCGGGAGAACCCGGAGGTGGCGTCGATGTCGTACCGCGACGTGGCGGCCGCCCAGCCGGGCGACGTCACCACCGTGCCGCCCGCGATCCCGGTCAGGTGCTGGCCGTCGAGCGACACGAAGGACGCCCCGCCGCCCACCGTCACCTGGGCCGGAACTCCGGCCGGGAGGCTGAGCAGGAACTGGCTCACCCCGCCGGCCAGCAGCAGCGGCAGCGTCCCGGCCGGCCGGGGCAGGCTCACGTCCAAGGTGTCCGAGCCGGCCATGACGGCGATCCCGGCGACCTTGGCGCCGCGCAGGTCGACCTGGGTGAGCTGGGTACCGCCCGCCAGGTCCAGGCTCCAGGTGACGGCCGCGTTGAGCACGACCTTGACCGCGTAACCGGAATCCTGGCGCTGGGCCGCCGGGCCGCTGGGAGCCGTGCCGGCCAGCGAGAGCACGATCAGGCCGGAGCCGGACAGCACCGGGCGGACCGGGACGCCGTCCGGCGTCCAGGCGCGGAGCAGGGTCCCGCCCAGCCGGCTGGTGCTGATGTCGAGGATCGGGGTGCCCGACGTGACCTTGAGCTCGGCGCGGGTCAGGCCGCCCCTGGACATCGCGGCGACGTGCGAGGAAGACGACCCGCCCAGGGCCAGGGCGGTGCCCCCGGCGCCCGCCGCGACGGCGACCACGGCCGCGGCCGCCAGGATGAGCCGCGGCCGGGTGACCCAGCCCGGCATGCTACGCACGGTCTCACCCTAGGGCGTCCGGCGCGGCCGGGCGAGGGAACCGGGGCCGCGACAGGAAACGGTCAGATGTTCCCGCGCACCATGGCGATCAGCCGGTCGAGCACGGCCCCGCCGCTGACCCGCAGCCCGTCGTGCTGGTACTCGCTGGTCACCCAGGTCCGCAGGCCGCGGATGGCCGCGGCGGTCCGCATCGAGAACTCACGGTCGACGTACATGTCGTCGTAGTAGACCGCGGCGGCGACCGGAACGTCGTTGGCGGCGAGGCGGGCCGGGTCGTAGAGGGGCGGCCAGCCAACCCGTTCGGCCAGAATATCGGCGGCCCGCCGGAACGGGCGCAGCACCGGATCATGGTCGATCATCTGCGGGTAGATCATCTCGCCGGTGAAGTACAGCGGGTACGCGTCGGGGCTGAACTCCGGGTACTCCGCCCTGATCCGCTGCGCGGACCACCGGGTCGCCGGTCCCTGCGCGTACGCCGCCTCGTGCAGCAGCGCGTACAGCGGCCCGGTCGCGAAGCTGACCTGGTTCATCATCGCGTACAGGAAGGCGTCGGAAAGCTCGTCCCCGGCGAACGGGTCCTCGAGCAGGTAGTGCAGCGCGTGGCTGCCGACGCCCTGGCCGAGCAGGAGCCCGGCCGACTGGAACGCCTGCACCGTCAGCAGCCCGCCGTCCGGCCGCCGGACCTCGTGGCTGGCCAGGTAATCGGCTACCCGCCGGGCCATGTCCGCGTCGCGCGGGTAGCGCTCGTAGTGCGCGGCGTTCTTGGCCGCCACGGTGCGGTAGGTCCGCCGGTACACGTCGTCGGCGGTGGCGGTGAGCCCGGGCAGGCCGCCGGTGATGAACGCCTCCCGGATGCCGTGCGGGGCGAACGACAGGTAGGTGACCGCGCACATGCCGCCGAAGCTCTGGCCGAGCACGCTCCACGGCTCGTCGGTCAGCTCGCGCCGGATCAGCTCGGCGTCGAGGACGATGCTGTCGGCGCGGAAGTTCGCCAGGTAGCTGGCCTGGGCCTCGGGGTCGAGCCCGGCCAGCGTCTTGCGGTTGGCGGGGGAGGAGCGGCCGGTGCCGCGCTGGTCGAGCAGCAGCACCCGGTAGTCCCGCAGGGCCCGGTCCAGCCAGCCCTCCCGGCCTTGCGGGCGCTGCGCCCCGAACCCGGGGCCGCCTTGCAGGAACAGCAGCCAGGGCAGGTCCGCGCCGGCCTGGCCGGCCGCGACGACCTCGCGGGCGAAGATCTCGATCTGCTCACCGTCCGGCCGGGAATGATCCAGCGGGACGGCGAAGAGCCGGTCGGTGAGCACGGTGCCCGGGTGGCGGAAGCTGATCATCGTCCGACCGTATCCTGCCCGCCCCCGGGGCCGTCCTTGAGTAGGGTCGTCGGCATGGGAAGCGGTAACCGGCGGGTCGGCGTGGCCGAGCGCCGGGCCCGGCTGGCGACCCGGCATCACCTCGCCCCGGTGTCCAGGGGTGCGGCGTCACCGGGCGGGGTGGGCGGCGCCGTCGCGGATATCATCGCGCTGCACGGCACCGACCCGGCGTCGGTCTACCTGGCCGCGTGGGCCAGGACCGGGGCCAGCCGGGCGGACATCGAGCACGCGCTGTACGCCGAGGGCGCGCTGGTACGGATGCTCGGCATGCGGCGGACGGTGTTCGTCGTCCCCGTCAGCCTGATGCCGGTGATCCAGGCCGCCTGCACCGACCAGATCGCCGAGCGGCTGCGAAGGGACCTGGCCAAACGGGTGCAGGAGTCAGCCATCGCGGCGGACGGCGCCGCCTGGCTGGACGAGGTGAGCCAGGCCACGGTGCGGGCGCTGGCCGCCCGCGGCCGCGCGACCGGAGGCGAACTCGCCGGGGACGAACCGCGGCTGCGCGCCCAGCTCGTCTACGCCGCTCCCGAGGGCAAGAGCTACGGCGGCCCGGTGAACGTCACCACCCGGCTGCTCACGCTGCTGTCGGCCGAGGGACTGATCGTGCGCGGGCGGCCCCGCGGCGGCTGGACCTCCAGCCAGTTCACCTGGACCGTCGCGCCGGACCGGCCGCGCCCGGACGCCGTCGCCGCCCGGGCCGAGCTGGCCCGCCGCTGGCTGCACGCGTTCGGCCCGGCCGCCCCGGCCGACCTGCAGTGGTGGGCCGGCTGGACGGCTACGCAGACCCGGCAGGCACTGGGCCAGCTCGAGCTGGCCGGGGTGGACCTGGACGGGACAGCGGGCGTCATGCTGGCCGCCGACCAGGACGTGCCCGCCGCCGAACCGTGGCCCGCGCTGCTGCCCGCCCTCGACCCCGCCGCGATGGGCTGGCGCGACCGCGGCTGGTACCTCGGCGGGCACGCGGCCGCGCTGTTCGACCGGTCCGGCAACATCGGCCCGACGGCCTGGTGGGACGGCCGGATCGTGGGCGGCTGGGCGCAGCGCAAGGACGGCGAGATCGCGCTGCGGCTGCTCGAGGACGCCGGAGCCGAAGCCGCGGCGGCCCTGGCCGCCGAGGCCCGGCGGCTGCGCGAGTGGCTCGGCGACGACGAGACCCGGATCACCCCGCGGTTCCGCACCCCGCTGGAACGCGAGCTGACCGGGTAGGCGATTTCATCACGATTCGGGTGACCACACATAAAACCCGTGAGCGGGGAAGCTAACCGGCATGGTCACTTTCATTATCGTCTTGATTATCATCGGCCTCATCGCCGGTGCCGTGGCGCGGCTGCTGATTCCCGGCCGCGACCCCATCGGCATCCTCGGCACCATCGTGCTCGGCATCGTGGGATCGTTCGTGGGCGGGTTCCTGCAGAACCTGGTCCAGCACCACACGCTGAGCATCCACAGCTTCCACACCGTCGGGATCATCGGGTCGATCATCGGCGCCCTGGTCCTGCTGATCCTGCTGCGGCTGTTCCACGCCGAGCCCGGCCGGGGCCGCCGCCGCTGACAGCCGCCGGAACACCGGCCGGGGGACCGGCAGCCGCCC
>JBEKJP010000276.1:0-5931 GCA_050011155.1 Streptosporangiaceae bacterium | reverse complement strand
GAGCCCGGGTACCACACCGCCACCATCGGCCGATACCGGGAAGGCCAGTTCTATGCGGCCATTCACGGCGCGCATAGCGACGACGACAAGGAACCGGATCTGCATCGCGAGCGGATCCGGTGGTACGCGTACCTGCACCTGTTCGACTCCGCCGGATACCACCAGCGGTCCGATGTGCGGCTGGCCGGTACCGGCCCGTACCTGCGAGGTGAGCTCCGCCAGCGAGCAGCGGCGCAGCTGACGGAGCTGCTCGGGCAGCTGGACGGCCTGCATCTCGACGACATACAGGTGGCCAACGACGCGTAGCCTGCGTGGATAACCGCTTGCCTACCCGGCGTTCGGCGCGGGTGGTACGCCACGAATTGATCATATTTGGGAGTGCAGATCAGGCTGGTCGGTGTGCAGCTCTTTGCCGGATCGTGACGGAACCGAGGACATCTTTCTTAAGGGGAGCGGGCATTTTCCAGTTATGTTGAGACCTGCGGGTACTTTACGCAGTCTGCGTGCGCTGGGGAGGCGCGAGTGATCAGAGGGTGGCTGCGAGTAGTACAGGACCATAATAAGATTTATGTTGCTAGTGGGCGCCAGATTTCCATTGCAGAAGGCCGCGCCAGGTTACCGTCGGCTGCGGGTACGTCATCGTCTATGCTAACCGGCCGATCTGCGATGCCATTAGCAGACGGCTCTTTACTCATTGCAAGATCCTGCCGCGCCATCCTGCGGCACCCGGGGAAGGCGATTCAGGATGCGAAATCGTGCCCTGCTGATTGTGGTTGCCGCCCTGGTTGCGGCCGGAGCGATCACCGCCGTCGTAGTTACCCAGACCGGAGGCCATGGGAACGCGGCGCAGGCGGCGGTGAGCGCGCAGCACGGCGGCTCGGTGTCACTCGGGGATGCGACGCTGACCGTTCCGCCGGGGGCGGTCAGCGGGAACGGGCAACTCGCTGCCACCACCACGGGTTCCCCGCCTGCTGGATACGGGGCGAGCGCGCTGGCCGGGGCGTCGGCACCGGTCCATTTCTCAGTGACGGGCGGCGCCAAGGTCGCGGGCACGTTGCTCATCACCTTCCGGGTGCCATCGGCGGGAGTTCCGGCCGCCCTGCCTGCATCCGCCGTCCCCAGCGCAGTGTGGCTCGCCTTCTACGATTCGGCCACCGGGCGGTGGCAAGCGGTCGCGAGCAAGTACGATCCGGCGGCGGGGACGGTTACCGCGCGTGTCACGCACCTTAGCTGGTGGATGCCGTGGACATGGGACTGGGCGGGAATGGCCTTGCGGGCGCGGCAGGCGCTGTCCGCGTTCGGCTCGGGCCGCGCCCCGGCCGTGAGCTGCCCCGGGGTTCCCGGCGTTACGGTGACCAGCGAAGGCGGACAGGATCCGCCGATGATCGGCTGCGCGGCTAAGGCCGGCTCGGGCACCCTCACGGTCACCGTCACGAACAACCGCGGCCTGTCGATGGTACTGTCTGCCGTCCCGCCGGATGCGAAGCCGGGACCGCGCTCCTACTCGGGTTTCTACGAATACGTTGCGGACAGCGCCACCGCCACCGCCATGCTCGGCGGGCCGGACCTGCCGCCAGGCGGTACGCAGACATATACCCTGCCGCTGCACGGCGGCCCGGCAACGTTCACTGCCGCCCCGACCGTCAGCTCGTACGTCCTCGACCTGGCGGCGGTAGCCGCGGACACCCTGATCGGGAAGGCGAAAGCCGGAAAGGTCAACGGCGATTACGCCAAGTGCGCCATCGATGCCGTAGCCCGCACAACGCCTGCCCTGGCCAACGCGGCAGACCTCGCGGTCAGCTGCCTTCCCTTGCTAGCCGACCTGGTTCCCGGTTACGCCGACCTGGCGAAGACGCTCGGGGAGAAGGCGGTTGCCGTGCTACAGCTGGCCGTGGTCGACACCAAGCTGCTGCTGCAGACCGGCGACCTCGCCTACGACGACCTGCGGGTCGTCCAGGCCAGCGTCGGCGTCGCGCGCCCGGCGTGCACCACTGCCTCGTGCCAGCCGCAGTGGACCGCCTCCGGTCAGCTGGCTCCCGGGCCGATCACGTCGATCTCCTGTGCCGGCGTGTTCTGCGCAGCAGTAGGAGCGACCGGGACCACCGGGCACAGCCACGGCTACGCGCTCACCTACCAGTCCGGAAGCTGGTCCAAGCCAGTCCAGCTCGGCACCGGCGACAGCTACGCGGTGTCCTGCCCGGCCGCAACCTTCTGCGCGGCGGTGACCGACACCGGCTACGCCTACACGCTGCACGCCGGCACATGGTCCAGCCCCGCCGACATCTACCCCACGGCGAACACCCAGCCGTCATCGGCCGATGCGATCGAGGACCTATCATGCGCGACCCCCGGCTTCTGCGTCGCCGTAACGGGAACGGGCAACGCGCTCATGTGGAACGGCACCGCCTGGTCGCCACCCCAGCCGATCGGCCTGCCCGGGATAGAGCCAGCCCCGTTCCCCGGCGTCTTCGACCACGTGAGCGTCTCCTGCCCCACGCCGGCCTACTGCCTGGCGGGGACAGGCATCGACTTCACCCAGGCGCCATCGGCCACCTGGGACGGCCACGGCTGGACCGTCACCCCCCAGACCTCCCTGAAGACCACCACCTGGAACGTCAGCTGCGCGAGCGCCACGTTCTGCATGGCCGCAGGCGGCTACCACGCGGTCGGGGACCAGTCAGCGGTCTGGGACGGAGCGGCCTGGTCCGGTATCGCCCAGCCGCCTGGCGAAGGCGCCGCGCTGGCATTCAGCCAGGTCTCCTGCCCGCAAAACGGATCCTGCGTCGCCGTCGACGGCGGCTCGTTCGTGAACGGCAGCGGAAGCACCCGTGGCAGCTCGGTCTTCACCTGGTCTGGCGGCGCATGGAGCGGCCCCCAGTTCACCGACACAAACGGGTACCTGGATGCCATCTCGTGCACGCCCGCCGGCCTGTGCGTCGCCGCCGACAGCCAGGGATACCTCTTCGTCCTCGCGAAATGAGACCGCGGCCATGGAGGTCCGGGACGGAGCGCCGACGCAAGACGGTAGCTAGCCCACGCTGCCAGCCGGTGCCACCAGCGCGTTGTACCATCTACCGGTGCCGTCTGCCGACCAGTAGTCATACAGGCTGCCGCCCGGGCCCGCGGCGGTGATGTCCACGCCGCTACCGCTGGGGACCATCGCCGGCGCGGAATAGGTGGTGTCCGGGTCGGCGGCGGTCCCGGTGACCCATTTGTCGCTGCCGTTTGGCGCCCAGTAGGTGTCCAGCGCGTTGCCGTTGCCCTGGACGGCGATCTCCACGGCGTTGCCGTTGAGGATCATCGAAGGCGCCGAGTAGGTGGTACCGGCGCCGGCGACCTTCTCGGCCGTCCAGTCGCTGGTGCCGTCGATGGACCAGTAGTAACGTCAGGCTGTCGTTGGGCCCCTGGACGGCGATGTCGGTGTCGTTGCCGTTCAGCCTGCCGCTCCGAACGGGGCGCCTGCCGTGCCGCCGCAGGCGCTGCCCGGCCGATGAGTGAATGCTGTTCATTGTTCTCTCCTTGCTTTCCGGCCGCGAAGGGGGCCTGCTATCCCGATGTCCTTGAAGAAGCGCCGGCGCGCCTGTCCGGCCCGGCAGCGGTCACCTTGACGATGTGGCCGGCGCGTTTATCCGCGATGACCGGACCTGAGGCCGGCTTCGTTCTCGTTCTGGTGACCCTGTTCGGCTTGCCTGCGAAGGCCCGCCGCGGAGATGACTGGCGGGATGCGCGCACTCACCGGCCACGAGCCTGGTCGATCACCCAGTTCCTCGCCGGCATGTCCGGCTGGTCAGCACGAGGTCCAAGGCGGCGTCAGGGCCGGCGGCGTCGAGCTCGTCAAGCACGTCGCTGGCGATGCCCTGAATGGCCGCCTCGAGCGCTCAAGGAACGCGCCGGCCAGAGCGAACTCTGGCACGGCCGGTGCCGCTCTCTGGTTAGGCTGTGTCGTCGTCATGGATCCGTTGTACGGTTCCGCCGGCGCGAGCGAATCGGGTAGCTACCCGATCTTCGGGGAGCTGGCGGCCGACCCGGGGTTGTGCCCGGGGAGAGCACTGCCGCCGGCCACGGCCTGTCCCTGCTCGCCATCGACCACGTCCTGACCGACAGCCGCTGCGCCGTCCTGACCACATCGACTTACCGGCTGCCCGGCAGTGATCACCGCGCCGACAGCCGGACATGGGTCTAGAGGCGCTCCACCCAATTCTCCTCGTGCTCTTGACCGGCCTCGGCTCCGCGAAGAACAGCCGTTACTGGGCCCTGTCCGGTTCCATAGGCGATAAGGGACGCCCCGGATTCGCCCGGAACATTAAATGTCGGCTCCATGCCGGAGATAACAGGATGTTTAATGTGGAAAGGGAGATTCGGCCCGTCCTCCAGGACGGCGGTGACGTTACCGTGGGAATCGGCGTCGTTGGGATCTCCGTACCAGCAGCCTTCATCATCATCGCCGTCCCGCATACGATTCTTAAGCCTCGCGTGATGCTTGGCGGAGTTCCCGTCCTTCGTGTAGAGCACCCAGGTTTCGGACGACTCGACAGTCTGCAGCCAGCCGATCTTCCATTCCTCGGTTCCGGCGGACCGCACAATCGCCTCGAACTTGATCTCATGAATATTGACCTGATGGGATGGATAGAGATGCTCTTTCTCTAGGGAGTAATCGTCGGGTTTGAACTTGCTGACCGCCAGCCCGGGCTTACTGTCCAGTTCCAGGCTCATTACCTGGAACACCTGTCCGGACGGGCCTTTGACCTCCGAGTAGGGGACGGTGCTGACATGCTGACGCGTAATCTGCGCAGGGTTCGACAGCTGGTCTGTCATGAGACCCCTTCTTTGCGGTTCTGTCTCTAATTGCACCGCAGCAGGGCGCGGCTTACAAGACCGTCGCCGCGGTCCGGCCCCAGCTCGACTCGGTGGAGCACGCGCTCGCGGACCGCGCCTGGTAACCGCGGCCGCCGCCGTCACGTCGCACCCGCATGTCATGCATGAGAGTGCGGCGGCCTGAGTTAGCGCTGTTAATTTAGCGTCTGGTGCGTTCGGGCCAGCAGGTCGCCCTCTTTCTTGATCAAGGAGAAAGACGTACTATTCCCGTGATGGCTGAATGGTGGTCAATTGAAGTGCTGCATGGCGGGTTCTCGGCCTTCCGGTGGCAGGAGCAGCACGACTCGGCGCTGATCGAGGCGGCGCTGACCAATGGCGCCCTCAATGGGGCCTGGCATGCGGGCCGCTGGGGCGTGGTGTTCGAGGTCTGCTTCGGAAATGAGGAACGGTGGGAGGTGTTCCGCAGCCTTCCGGCCGTGCGTGCGGCCCTGGACGGCGTGCCGGATCCCGTCGGGGGCCTGCTCGTCTACCGCGGACGCGGTGGCGGGGCCGCCTCCCGGGAGCCGCGCAAGCCGAAGCCGGCACCGGGTGCGGGCGCTATCTCGCTGCCGGAGCCGCAGGCCGGGATCGCTGTTTCCGGGCCGTCCCCGCGAAATGGCGCCGGCTTGCAGCTGATCTAGGGTGCTGCCCGCATCAGGTTCGTCCCGTGGCCAGCGGCATATGTGCGCGTTCGGCGGAGACGGCTAGTGAACGGACCCGCAAGGCATCTCCGAGGAAACGCCGTGGACGTGGCGGCTGGCGGACATAGCGATCCAGGTCGACGGTACCGGGGCTGATGGTGACACAATTGACCGGTGGCAAGGAAGCGTCCGCCTCCAGAGCGCGGTGTGGCTGGCGTGGTCAGGCGGTTCGATGCTGACGAAGGCTGGGGCGTGATCGTCGCGCCGGATATGCCCGGTGACTGCTTTGTTCACTTCTCGAATATTGAGATCGACGGTTACCGCGAGCTCCGCGCGGGCCAGCAGGTCAGGTTCACCTACGAGGATCCCGGCTTCCTGCAGGATGGCTGCCGTTTCCGTGCCCTTCAGGTCTGGCCGCAGACCTGACTACGCGCGG
>JBEKJP010000275.1:0-6007 GCA_050011155.1 Streptosporangiaceae bacterium | reverse complement strand
TCGCGTCGGCGGTGGGCGGGGCCTCGGTCAGCTTCGGGATGCTGGTCACGGCGCGGGCCTGCCAGGGGGTGTTCGGCGCGCTGCTGGCCCCGGCGGCCCTGTCGATCCTGACCGTCACGTTCAGCGACCCCGAGGAACGGGGCAAGGCGTTCGCCGTGTTCGGCGCGATCGTCGGCGCGGGCGGGCTGATCGGGCTGCTGCTCGGCGGCGCGCTGACCCAGTACCTGGACTGGCGCTGGTGCATGTACGTGAACCTGGTTTTCGCCGCCGTGGCGCTGGCCGGCGCGCTGGTCCTGCTCCCGTGGCAGAAGGGGCGCGGCCGGGCCAGGCTGGACATACCCGGTGTGGTGAGCGTTTCCGCGGCGATGTTCTGCCTGGTCTACGGCTTCTCCAACGCGGCCACCCACAGCTGGCGCGCGGACTCCACGCTGGGCTTCCTGGCGGCAGGCGTGGTGCTGCTCGCGTTCTTCGCCTTCTGGCAGACGCGAGCCCGTTCCCCGCTGCTGCCGCCGCGGGTGGTCCTGGACCGCAACCGCGGCGGGTCTTACCTGACCATCCTGATCGTGGGCGCGGGGATGTTCGGCATCTTCTTGTTCCTCACCTACTACCTGCAGACGACGCTGCACTACTCGCCCCTGGTCACCGGGGTCGCGTTCCTGCCCATGATCGGGGCGCTGGCGGGGTTCGCCCAGCTGTCGAACATCGTGCTGATGCCGCGCATCGGACCCAAGGCGCTGGTCGGCGCCGGGATGCTGATCGCCGCCGCCGGCATGGCCTGGATGACCCGGATCGGCGTGCACACGGGATACGGCTCCACGGTGCTCGGGCCGATGCTGGTGACCGGCGCGGGCCTGGGGCTGACGATCCCGTCGGCGATCAACACCGGGACCTTCGGCGTCCAGCCCTCCGACGCGGGCGTCGCGTCGGCGACCATTAACACCGGGCAGCAGATCGGCGGGTCGATCGGCACCGCGCTGCTGAACACCATCGCCACCGGCGCCATCGCCAGCTACATCGCCGGACTGGCCGCCAGCCACCCGGCCGCCGCTCGCCCCTCGGCCGCTGCCGTCGCCGCCATCGAGGCCGCCGCGGCCGTGCACGGGTACACCACCGCGTTCTGGTGGACCGCGGCCATCTTCGCCGGCGGCGGCGTCGTCTGCGGCTCGATCCTGCGCTGGGGACCGCTGACCCGCCAGGCGGAACCCGGGCAGCCAGACGACCAGGCCGGACAGCGCCAGATGCCCGCTGCCGCGCAAGCCCCAGGGAAACCGGGGCGAGGCGGATAACCACGCCGCGGCGGCAGCAGGGCCACGGTGCTGGCCGGGCCGGTGCGGCTGGCTGCTCGGCTTGCTGAACCGGCTCACCCGCTCTGGCCGCTCACTCACCGGCACGGCCGGGTATCGTGCCAGGTGACGGGAGATCAGCGGTTCTCCAGGCGCTCGATTCTCTGGCGCAATTCGTTAACCTGGAGGAACAACAACCTGACGGGTCTGTGGCGAACGCTGCCTCGCTCATGGACTCGGTCGGGACCTCGGACTCGGATTCGGGCACGAGTCTGGGCTCGAGGTCGGGCCCGAAGCTTCCCCGCGTGCTCGGCGGCTCTTTCATCGTCGGCTCCGCGGATCCGCCCTTACACCGGCGCTCCGGATCCGGGTGAGGTACGCGGGGTGGCCGCCGTCGCGGCTGGCGGTGGTGACGGTGCTGCAGTTCACCGGCCAGGCAGACTTCTGGCACTGCGCAGGCATGAGCTGGTACGCCTGGGGACGCGATCACGCCGTTTCTGCGGAGAGTGTCTTCATGGTGACGTAGCTGTTCACCATGGCCACGCCGGGCAGGCTGGCCAGCCGGTTGGCGTGGAAGTCCTCGTAGGCGGGCAGGTCGGCGACCTCGACCTGGAGCAGGTAGTCGTAGTTGCCGGTGACGTGGTGGCTGTAGGCCACCTCGCGCAGCTGGAGGACGGCGCGCTCGAACGCGGCCACGTCCGCGCGGGCGTGCCGCATCAGCCGGACGCCGACGAATACCCGCAGGCCGCGGCCGGTCGCGGCGGGATCGATCAGCGCGCGGTAGCCGCGGATCACCCCGGTCTCCTCGAGCCGGCGCACTCGGCGCAGGCAGGGCGACGGTGACAGGCCGACCTTGGCCGCGAGCTCGGCGTTGCTGATCCGGCCGTGCTTTTCCAGGACAGCCAGGATCGACCGGTCAACTTCATCCACGTCGGCAACTTTATTGCTCGACCACAGCCTGTACCACAATCTTCTGTCTCGATCCCGGCGCTATTTGCTGCCAAGGTTGCCAGGACAAGGCGTCATCCGCGTGCTTGCGGGTCATCCTTGAGGGGTCGCATCCGACGGTTTATGAGAGGTGAAACCATGCCGGGCATCAGCACGGTCGCCCTGCACGCTGACCGCGAGGTCCATCCCACCCGCGCCGTGGCACCGCCGATCTACCAGACGGCGACGTTCTGGGCCGAGGACGCGGAGCAGTTCGCGCAGGCCGCGGTCAGCCGCCGGGGCCAGGATTTCTACACCCGCTACGGCAACCCGAACCACGCCCAGGTCTGCGCCGTCGTCGCCGAACTCGAGCACACCGAGGCGGCGATGGTCACCGCGTCCGGCATGGCCGCCCTCACCACCGCCGTGCTGGCTCTGGTATCGGCTGGAGACCACGTGATCGGGCAGAAATCCACCTACGGGGGCACGGCGTCAGTGCTGCTGAACCTGCTGCCGCGGCTGGGCGTGACGGCCACCCTGGTCGACCAGGCCGACCCGGAGGCGTTCGAGAAGGCGCTGACCCCGCAGACACGCCTGATCCTGGTGGAGTCGCCCAGCAACCCGCTGCTGCAAGTCACCGATCTGCGCGCCGTCGCCGACCTGGCCCGCGCGCACGACGTGCTGGCCGTGCATCCGGCGTCGATGTGGGGCGGGATGCTCAGCGACGACCAGATCGCCGCCTCCGGGGTCCCGCTGGGCCTGGTCCGGCTGGCCGCCGGCACCGAGGACACGGCCGACCTGGTCGCCGACGCGCTCGCCGCGGCCGACGAGGTGGCATAACTGTGCCGCGCTCACGTGCGTTCATGCAGGTCGACGTGTTCTCCGCGACGCCCTATCTCGGCAACCCGGTAGCCGTCATCCTCGACGGCACGGACCTGACCGACCAGGAGATGCAGCGCCTGGCCCGCTGGACGAACCTGTCAGAAACCACGTTCGTCCTGCCTCCCGGCGCCCCGGAGGCGGACTACCGGCTGCGGATCTTCACCCCCGGCGGTGAACTGCCGTTCGCCGGGCATCCCACGCTCGGGTCCGCCCGCGCCTGGCTGGACCACGGCGGCGTACCCGAGCACGCCAGCCGCATCGTCCAGGAGTGCGGCGCGGGCCTGGTCAGCGTGCGCTACGGCGGGGGCGGCCTGTCCTTCGCTGCCCCGCCGCTCATCCGCCACGGCGCGCTCGAGGACGAGTACGTCGGCCAGATCGTCGCCGCGTTCGGCATCAGCCGGGACCGTGTCCTGGCCCACCAGTGGGTCGACAACGGACCCGGCTGGGCCGTGGTCCGGCTGCCCACCGCCGAGGAGGTCCTCGCCCTCGAACCCGACCTCTCCCTCATCCCGGACGCGATGGTCGGCGCGATCGGCGCCTACCCCGCCGGATCCGGGCACGCCTTCGAGCTGCGGACCTTCGCCCCCGGCGCCGGCGTGCCCGAGGACCCCGTATGCGGCAGCATGAACGCCTCAGTCGGGCAATGGCTCACCGCCACCGGCGTCGCACCCGCCGCCTACCGGGTCTCCCAGGGCGCACGCGTGGGCCGGGCCGGCACCGTCGAGATCACGGCCGATCCGGACGGCACCGTCTGGGTCGGCGGCGCCGCCACCGCGTACATCCACGGCAGCATCACCCTCTGACACATCCAGGCCCAGCGCGATGCCGGAGGTGACCATACTCCGTGATTCCGCATCTTGGTGCCAGGGCATGAACAAGGCGCTGGCCAGGCACACCGCCCCGCCCAGGGCGCGATGACACCGGCTGTCTGCGCCACCTCGACCAGGCACAACTGGGCGAACGTGAGCACCCCCAGAGCCGCGGTCACCGGCACGCTGGCCAGCGCCGCGAAGCGGGCCAGATCCGCGCACATCATCACCGGCCGCTTCCGCCGGTACTCGATGCCCGCGCCGAACGGCAACGCGCCCGCCCCGACGCCGCTCCCGGCAGCGCTAACCGAATACGCCCTCCACAGCCACTGGAAGTCACGGCTCCACGGCTCCGGCTTCACCGGGCGATGGTATCCGCTCGCCCGCAAGAGCCCATGACCGAGGAAAGGAGCCCGCCACCGGACCACGACATTCATAAGTCCGAACGAGCGATGGCACCCGCCTCGGTTCCACTGCCCCGCCCGACGCCGTGGTCAGCCCAATCCTGGAAGACTACGCAGCGGCGGCCATCAGCCCTCACGACCGGCGAGCGGGGTCAGGGAGTGCACCGTCCCCCGCGACCGAGAGCAGTATCGTGAGAGCAGGAGAGCTATGACAGGCCACGTCGATGACCCGGGTCATCAGCACACCGCACCGGACCGCGCTTCCCGGGCGGCCGAGCCCATCCCGGTGCTGCGTCTCGGCACCGCCCGCCGCGCGGACGGGACGTTCGACCAGACGTTCCTCACCGGGCTGCGCACCGCCCTCCACCACATCGGGTTCCTGCAGCTCACCGACTACGGCGCGACCCCCGGCCAGATCGGCGAGCTGACCGCGGCGGCGGCCCGGTTCTTCGCGCTGCCCCTGGAGCAGCGGCTGCGGCTGGACAACCGGCTGTCCCCGCACTTCCGGGGCTACACCCGGCTCGGGCATGAGATCACCGCCGGCCGGGCCGACGCCCGCGAGCAGATCGACTTCGCGCCCGAGCAGGCTCCTGTGCCCCGCGAGCTGTGGGATGCTCCGTACCGGCTGCTCGAAGGACCGAACCAGTGGCCCGATGACACCGTCCCCGAACTCCGCCCGCTGGCAGAACAGTGGGCCGGGCTACTGAGCGCCATCGGCCTTGAGCTCACCCGGGCGATCGCCGTGGCGCTGGCGCTACCCCAGGACCATTTCGACCGGTATTTCGCCGGCCAGCCGCACTGGTTCGGCAAGCTGATCCACTACGTGGGGGCCGCCGACGGCAGCGACGTGCAAGGTGTCGGGCCGCACACCGACTGGGGCTTCCTGACCCTGCTGCTCCAGGACGGCACAGGCGGGCTGCAAGCCCGTCCGGCCCGTGCCGGCCGCTGGATCGACGTCCCGCCGGTCGACGGCGCTCTCATCGTGAACATCGGCGAGATGCTCGAAGTAGCCACCCATGGCTATCTCGTGGCCACTCCCCACCGGGTCCTGCCGTGTGCACCCGGAGGGACACGCGACTCGATCGGCTTCTTCTGGGCCCCCCGGCTGGACGCGTCCCTCGACACAGTGCCATTGCCGCCCCAATACGCCGAGCAGGCCCCCGGCGTCAGCCAGTCCGCCCATAACGTCCTGCACAGCCGCTTCGGCGACAACGCGCTCAAGGGCTGGCTGCGCTCGCATCCCGAAGTCGCGGCGACCCACCATGCCGACCTGCTCGCTCAGCCGCACACAACCGACGGATCATCGTGAGGCGGTCCCGTCCAGCACGACCGCCGGCCACAGTGGTCGCGATCTAGGGAACGGGCCGACAGCCTCAGCCGCGGCCCCTGGAAGGTGCCGCCGGCGGAGCCGAACAGGGTCCGCCGCCCGAGAGGGCCGGCGCCGGTCTCCAGCCGGGGGCTGAGGTCGATGATCATGTCGAACAAGTGCCGGGCTTCGACAGCCGGCCAGGCCCGGTGCGCGATGCGCTTGTCCGCCAGCAGCGGGCCTGGCGGGCCCTGCTCGCCGCGGAGCTGCGCCCGGCGGCTGACACGGGGGAGATCGCCACGTCCGACGCCGGCCTGGTGGCTTTCCAGATCGACGCGGTCCTCACCGCTGCGAACACCGCGCTTCGGCTGGGCGACGGCAGCGCCGTGGACACGG
>JBEKJP010000274.1:0-6018 GCA_050011155.1 Streptosporangiaceae bacterium | reverse complement strand
GTGGTGTCGGGTGACGAGGCGTCGGTGGGCCGGCTGGCCGGGCATTTCACCGGGCTGGGCCGGCGGGTCAGCCGCCTGCGGGTGTCGCACGCGTTCCACTCGGCGCTGATGGAGCCGATGCTGGAGGAATTCGCGACGGTCGCGGCGTCGCTGTCGTACGCGGCGCCCAGCATCCCTGTGCTCTCCACCGTGACCGGGCAGGCCGAGACCGATCTCGGCGCGGCCTACTGGGTGCGTCAGGCGCGTGCGGCGGTGCGGTTCGCCGACGCGGTGAGCGCGGCCCGCGACCTCGGCGTCGGTCACTTCCTTGAGCTGGGTCCCGGGGCGGTGCTCACGCCGCACATCCACGCCGTCGCCGACACGGCCGGGGCCGGTGCCGTGGTCGTGCCGGCCTTGCGCGCCCGTCACGACGAGCCCACCGCCGTGCTTTACGCACTGGCCGCGCTTTACACCACCGGGATCGGTGTCGACTGGCGTGCCGTGCACCCCGCTCCGGCTCATCAGCATGTCGACCTACCCACGTACCCCTTCCAGCGGCAGCGCTACTGGGCGCAAGCGCTCGACTCCAAGGGCCGGGCCGCCGCGCTCGCCTCGGCCCGGCCGCCGGACCCGGCCCTGGACGCGGTGCAGGATCTGCGCTGGCAACTGGCCGGGCTGCCAGACGACGAGCGGGATCATGTGCTGCTCGAGCAGGTGCGCACCCATGTCGCCGCCGTGCTCGGTCACTCGTCAGAAAGCGCGGTCGAGCCGGACCGGGCCTTCACCGAACTCGGCTTCGACTCGGTCGCCGCGGTCGAGTTGCGGAAGCGGCTGAGCCTGGCCACCGGGCTGGCGCTGCCCGCCACGCTGGTCTACGACCATCCGAGTTCCCGGGCGGTCGCCGCCCATATCGCGGACACGCTGGTCTCGGGCGAGCACGACGCCGGGCAGCCGGTCCTGGCCGAGCTGGAGCGGCTGGAGGCGGCCCTGGCGCGCTACTCCCCCGCCGACGGTGAGCGCGACCCGGTGCGGATCCGGCTGGAGGCGCTGCTGCGCCGCTGGCGGGACAGCCACGAGGAGGAGATGAGCAGCATGGACGAGGCCACCGACGATCAGCTCTTCGACGTCCTGAACCGCGAAATCGGCATCGTCTGATGGGAAACGACGACAAGCTCAGGGAATACCTCAAGCTGGCCACCGCGGAGCTCCAGCGCACCAAACGGCAGCTGCGCGACGTGACGGACGCGCACTCGGAACCGATCGCGATCGTGGCGATGAGCTGCCGTTTCCCCGGTGGGGTGAGGACACCAGAGGAACTGTGGGATCTCGTCGACGCCGGCACAGACGCCATCACCTTTTTTCCTGACGACCGTGGCTGGGACGCCGCGGAGCTGTACGACCCAGTGCCGGCCACCCCGGGCAAGACGTACTGCCGGGAAGGAGGGTTCCTGCATGACGCGGCGGAGTTCGACGCGGACTTCTTCAAAATCAGCCCGCGGGAGGCCAAGGAGACCGACCCGCAACAGCGGTTGCTGCTCGAGGTGGCCTGGGAGACGATCGAGCGGGCGGGTATCGATCCGAGATCGCTGCGCGGATCCAGGACCGGTGTGTTCGCCGGGGTCGTCTACCACGGCTACACCCTGGGCAGCGGTACCGGCGGGCTGGGCAGCGTCGTGTCCGGCCGGGTCGCCTACACCCTCGGGCTCGAGGGTCCCGCCGTCACCGTGGACACGGCCTGCTCGTCGTCCCTGGTGGCCCTGCACTGGGCCATCCAGGCGCTGCGGGCGGGTGACTGCTCGCTGGCCCTAGCGGGCGGGGTGACCGTGATGCCGAACCCGATGGCGTTCGTCGGATTCAGCCAGGATCGCGGGCTGGCCCCGGACGGCCGCTGCAAATCCTTCGCCGCCGCCGCCGACGGCACCACCTGGAGCGAGGGCGCTGGCCTGCTGCTGGTGGAGCGGCTGTCGGACGCGACCCGTCACGGCCATCCCGTGCTCGCCATCGTGCGCGGAAGCGCGGTGAACTCCGACGGGGCGAGCAACGGGCTGACCGCCCCGAACGGCGGCTCACAGCAGCGCGTGATCCGGCAGGCGCTCGAGGATGCGCAGCTCACCCCGGATCAGGTCGACGCGGTGGAGGCGCACGGCACCGGGACCACACTCGGCGACCCGATCGAGGCACAAGCGCTGCTCGCCACCTACGGCCAAGGCCGGCCGCGCGGCCGCCCGCTGTGGCTGGGCTCCCTCAAGTCGAACATCGGGCACGCCCAGGCCGCCGCCGGGGTGGCCGGGATCATCAAAATGGTGCAGGCGATGCGGGCGGGGCAGTTGCCCAGGACGCTGCACCTGGACGAGCCGACCCCTGCAGTGGACTGGTCGGCGGGGGACGTCGAGCTCCTCCGCGAGGCCAGGCCGTGGCCAGTGAACGGTCATCCCCGCCGGTGCGCGGTGTCCTCCTTCGGGCTGAGCGGTACCAACGCGCACGTGATCCTGGAGGCACCGCCGCAGGCCGTCCCGGCAGGCACCGTTGTGCGTCCGGTCCAGCCACCGGTCGTTCCCTGGGTGGTGTCCGGGTACAACGCCGAGGGGCTGCGAGCCCAGACGGAGCGGCTGGCGGCGCACCTGGCGGCGCGGCCAGAACTCGACCCGGTGGACATCGGCTTTTCCCTGGCCACCGGGCGCGCCGCCATGGACCACCGGATCGCGGTCGTCGGCGCCGATCGCGGCGAGTTGCTGGCCGGGCTCCGTGCGGCCACCGGCTCAGCACCGCCGGCCGGCGGCCGGACGGCTTTCCTGTTCGCCGGCCAGGGCGCGCAGCACCTGGGCATGGGACGTGAACTGCACGGGCGGTTCCCTGTCTTCGCCGCAGCCTTCGACGCGGCG
The DNA here is from genome assembly GCA_050011155.1 of Streptosporangiaceae bacterium. GTDB lineage: Bacteria > Actinomycetota > Actinomycetes > Streptosporangiales > Streptosporangiaceae > Palsa-504. The sequence continues at coordinate 3,157 of JBEKJP010000274.1, read as the reverse complement.
GCCGCCGCGCTCGACCACCACCTCGCAGCGCCTCCGCTGCGCGACGTGGTCTGGGGTAAGGACGGGGAACGGCTCAGCCAGACCGTGTTCGCCCAGGCCGGCCTGTTCGCCTTCGAGGTGGCCACCTTCCGGCTGCTGCAGTCCTGGGGCGTACGGCCCGACTATCTGGCCGGGCATTCGATCGGCGCACTCGCGGCTGCGCACGTAGCCGGCGTGCTGTCGTTGCCGGACGCGGCGCTGCTTGTAGCGGCGCGGGGCACGCTGATGCAGGCATTGCCGGCCGGAGGCGCCATGGTGGCGGTCCAGGCGACCGAGGCTGAGGTCAGCGCGCAGCTCACGGCCGGGGTGGACATCGCCGCCATCAACGGCGGTACCTCGGTTGTCATCTCGGGTCAGGCTGAACCCGTGCTCGCGGTGGCCGCCAGGTTCACCGCGATGGGACGCCGGATGACCAGGCTGAGGGTGTCACACGCCTTCCACTCCGAACTGATGGAGCCGATGCTGGCGGACTTCGCAAAGGTGGCGGAGAGCGTCGGCTACTCGCCCCCCCGGATCGCGATGGTCTCCGAGGTGACCGGCCGCCTGGCCACCGCGGACGAGCTCACCTCGCCCGGCTACTGGGTCCGGCACGTACGGGATACCGTACGGTTCGCCGACGCGGTCCGGTGGCTGGAATCCGCCCACGTCACGACCTACCTCGAGATCGGCCCGGACACCACGCTCACGCCGATGGTCGCGGACAGCGTCACCAGCGGCGCGGACGCCCGCCCCGTGGCGCTGCTGCGGCGGGGCCAGGCCGAGGAGGCCCGGCTGGTGTCCGGGGTCGCGCAGGCCTTTACCCAGGGCACGCCGGTGGACTGGGCCGCGTTCTTCGGCGACGTGGGCGGACGGCGGATCGACCTGCCGACCTACGCGTTCCAGCGCCGCCACTACTGGGCGGCGGCAACTCTCGACGCCGTGGCCATGGTCGTGGACCCGGCCTTGGCGGATACCGCGTTCTGGGCGGCGGCCGAGCGCGAGGAGGTGCCCGCGCTTGCGGACCTGCTTGGGGTACCGGCCACCGCGCTCGGCGCGGTGCTGCCGGCCGTCTCCGCATGGCGCGACCGTTACCGGGAGCAGGTGACCGTGGACTCCTGGCGCTACCGGCTGGTGTGGAAACCCGTGGTCGAACAGGCCGGCCGCGCCCCGGCCACGCTGGCAGGCAGATGGCTCCTGGCGCTGCCCGCCGAACGGCGCGAGGACGAGACGATCAGGGGAATCGTCGACGGGCTGACCGCACTCGGCGTCCGTACCGTCCTCTTCGAGGTCGCCGCGGCCGACCGTGCCGACCTGGCCGAACGGCTGGCGGCGAGCGCCGGGGAGCCGCTGGCCGGGGTCCTGTCGCTGCTGGCCCTCGACGATCGCGCCGACCCTCGGCATCCGCCGCTGACGCGCGGGGCCGCGGCCACCATCGCGCTTACCCAGGCGCTCGGCGACACGGGCAGCACCGCCCGGCTGTGGTATGTCACCTCCGGCGCGGTCGCCGTCGATGCGGGTACCGAGCCCATGAGCCCGCTGTCGGCGATGGTATGGGGACTCGGTGTGGTGCTCGCCCTCGATGATCCGGCGGGCTGGGGCGGCCTGATCGATCTGCGCGGCCCGGTGGACGCGCCCCTGATCCGGCGGCTGTGCCAGGCGCTGTCCGCCGTGGACGGTGAGGACCAGCTCGCGCTGCGGCCGCACGGCACCTTCGCCCGCCGCCTGGTGCGGGCCCCCCTCGGCGCGGCCGTCACCAGCGAGGCGCGGGTTCACCCGGGCTGGCTGTCCCGCGGCACGACGCTGATCACCGGCGGCACGGGGGAGCTCGGCGCCCATGTGGCCCGGATGCTGGCGGCGGCCGGAGCCGGACATCTGGTCCTGACCAGCCGCCGCGGCACGGCGGCGGACGGCGCGGCGGAACTGGCCGCCGAGCTCACCGAGCTCGGCGCGCTGGTGACCGTGGCCGCGTGCGACGTGGCCGACCGGGACGCGCTGGCCGCGCTGCTCGACTCGATCCCCGCCGAGTGGCCGCTGGCCGCGGTCATCCATGCCGCCGGGGTGCCCCAGCGCATCGCCCCGCTTGGGGACCTCACGCTGCCCGAGTTCGCCGAGGTCGCGCACGCGAAGGTCGCCGGTGCGCTGCACCTGGACGAGTTGCTCGGCGATCGGCCGCTGTCGGCGTTCGTGCTCTTCTCCTCAGGCTCCGCGGTCTGGGGTAGCAGTGGCCAAGCCGCGTACGCGGGTGCGAACGCCGTGCTCGACGGTATCGCCCAGGCGCGCCGAGCCCGCGGCCTTACCGCGACCTCCGTCGCGTGGGGATCGTGGGACGGTGGCATGGTCGGCACCGAACTCGCCGCGGTCCTGCGCCGCCTCGGTGTCCCTCCGATGCCGCCCCGGCTGGCCCTGACCGCGCTCCGTCAGGTACTTGAGCAGGACGAGAGCCAGCTCGTGGTGGCGGACCTCGACTGGCCAAGGTTCGCTCCCACGTACACCCTGGCCCGGCCGCGCCCGCTGCTTGACGCGCTGCCGGAAATCCGCGAGATCCTCGCGGGCGGCCCGGCAGCGGACGCTTCGGCCGACCCTTTGTTCGTGTCGCGTCTGGCCGGGATGTCCGCGGTACAGCAGGAACACGAACTGCTCGACCTGGTGCGCGCGCAGGTGGCCGCGCTGCTTGACTACGAGGAACCCGGCGCGGTACCGGTCACGCGCAGCTTCAACGATCTCGGCTTCGACTCGGTGTCCGCAGTGGACCTGCGCAACCGGCTGTCTGCTGTCACCGGCCTGAAGCTGGCGGCGAGCATCGTCTTCGACTACGCCACGCCGGCCGCGCTGGCCGACCATCTGCGTGCCGGGCTCTGCCCGGCGACGGCGGGCGGTGAGCCGGTCGCGGCCCTGGTGGACCAGCTCGACCACGCGATGGCTGAGCTGTCGGTGACGGAGGCCGAACGGGCCAGGCTGGCGGTCCAGCTGCAGGGTGTGCTGACCAAGCTGGACCGCCCGACCGAGGACGTGGTGGTGCACGGACGCCTTGAGGCCGCCAGCGCCGAGGACATGTTCGACTTCATCGATCAGGAGTTCGGCGCGAGCACGCAGCCATAGGCCAAGAGGTCCTCCGCTGGCAACAGGGACGGCCTCCGCG
>JBEKJP010000273.1:0-10640 GCA_050011155.1 Streptosporangiaceae bacterium | reverse complement strand
GGCCGAAGGCAGGGTCCCGGCACCGCCGACCCCGCCGGAAGGCCAGACGGCACCGGGAGCCGCGGCCAGGCCCGCTCAGCAGAAGAGCGTCAGCTGACCGGCGCCACCTCGCCAGGCTGCCGATCCCGCAGGTGCCGCTGGCCGAGGATCAGGTGGGCCTAACGGCTGTCATCAGGGCGCGAAGAGCCCCGGCTATGGCCTCTTCTGAGAGGCGCTGTCCGCAAGGGCTCCGGGGTTCCCGGAGCCGCGCGCGACCACACCCGCCCCCGCCACCCCGTCCGCACCAGCTCCAGCGCCGCAGCGCTCTACCGCGATCCCGAGAATGCGGATCTCTAACGGATCTATCCATCACAGATCCGCACTCTCCGGTTCCCCACGGGCGATCCGCACCGAATGTGTCCGCTGAAGTACCCAACTGCCCGCCGGGGACGTGACCTTCGGCCCTGAATGGTATTAACAAGCGCGAACGTGCGCCTGCTGCGGATATGTCCGGGCTTACGGTGATAAGTCGAAGTGCTGCCGGACCGGCTTCTGGTAGGGGACATGACATGATCGCTCCCGCCCACGACGGCCTTATCGCGGGCCGGTACCAGCTCGTCGCGCCAATGGGCGGCGGCGGGACCGCGACCGTGTACCGCGGGCTGGACATACTGCTGGATCTCGAGGTCGCGGTGAAGCAGCTGACGCTGGCTCCGGCCGCCGACGCCGGCCTGCGGGCCGAGGCCATCGAGCGGGTCTTCCGCGAGGCGCGAGCCGCGGCCAGGATCCACCATCCCGGAGTGGCTGAGGTCTATGACGTTGTTTCCGGCGAGGATTCGCCGTACATCGTGATGCAGTTCATCAAGGGCCGTCCGCTGGCGGAGCTGATCGCGGAGCAGGGTCCGCTCCCGCCGCACCAGGTCGCCGAGATCGGCAGGCAGGTACTCGCCGCGCTCGTGGCCGGGCATGTCGTCGGCGTCCTGCACCAGGACCTGGAACCCGGCAACGTGATGATCACGCCCGACGGGCAGGCCGTGCTTACTGCCTTCGGCGCGGCGGGGACGGCCGGCGACCCGCCCGTCACCCCGACCGGAACCGTTCTCGGCCGCCCTGGCTATCTGGCACCTGAACGAGCCAACGGCATGCCCGCCACGCCTGCCGCCGACCTGTGGTCCCTGGGCGCCATCCTCTACGCGGCGCTATCCGGCCAGGGGCCCTTCGATGATCGTGATGACGCGCTGGCGACGCTCTCCGCCATCGCCGGCGAGGATCCGCCGCACCTGGCCGGCGACGGTTCGCTGTACGAGATCGTCAACGCCCTGCTGTGCCGCGATCCGGCCGGCCGCCCGGCCTTCCACGAGATCGCCCGGGCTCTCGACGCCGCCGCGGCGAATGCGCCCGTCACAGCGGACCCGCCAGCGGCCACGGGCCCGCCAGCGGCGGAGGCGCTGCCGCCAGTGCCGCCATCCCCGGGCGCACAGGCCGGCCGCGACGAGGGCGGAACCGTTCGCGCGGACCGCCGCGCCCGGGCCAGCCTGATCCTGACGGCTGTAGCCGGCCTGGGCCTCGTGGCCGTGGCGGTGGCCGTGTTCGTGCCGGACGGCAGCCACTTCGCGCAGGCACCGCCCGCGCCGGCCCGGTCATCACCCGGGCCGGCGCGTCCGTCACCCGGGCTCGTCGGCTCGCCCGCGCCGCCTCCGGTCGGCCAGCAATTCCGGGTGGCCGCCGCGGCTAACCCCGACGGCAGTCCCGAAGTCGTCGCCCGGGCACGTGACGGCACGCTGATAGCGGCCCGCGCCACCGACGGCTCCTGGTCCGCTTGGACCACGTTGCCGGGCGGTCCGGCTTATACCGGCGACCCCGCGGTCGCGACCGCGCATGACGGCCGCCTGATCGTGTTCGCCCGGGCGCAGACCGGGCAGGTGGCCGAGATCTGGCAGACGTCGCCGGGAAGCGTGTCCTGGCAGGGCCCGGTACCGCTCGGCACGACGATCACCCACAGCAGCCCGGCGGCAGTCACCTGGCCCGACGGGCACCTGGAGGTATTCGCGCTCCTCAGCGACGCCCACGTGGGCTACGTGTCGCAGTCTTCCACTTCAGGCGGCGGCACCTGGACCGGCTGGTCCTCACTGGGTGGCCCGGTCACCGGCCCGCCCGCCGTAGCGCTAGACGCGACCGGTCATCCGCAGGTATTCGCCGCGACGGCAGGTCGCCTGCTCGCGCACGATTATTACCTCGACGGCCACTGGGCAGGCTGGGTCCAGGCGCCGGGAAACGCGCGCTACGTCGGGGTTCCCGGCATCGCCGCGGACGCCGACGGAAGGCTCGAGGTATTCGCCCGCAGCACTAATGGTGACCTGCTGCACGTCTGGCAGCTGCCCGGGACCGGAATTCGCTGGGGCGGCCCAGGCCGCCTGACCGAGAACGGCTGCAGCACCGACCCGGCCGTGTTCAGCGGCATCAACGGCGAGCATGGCGGCCACCTCGAAGCCTTCTGCATGGACTCGAAATTCGGCTTCAGCGTTTTCCGCGCCGTCCAGCTTTCCCCGAAGCCAGGGGCGCCCTGGTCTCCATGGCAATCCCTGAAAGGCAGCTCGGACGGCGCCGTCACGGCATTGCAAACCCCTGCGGTCACTGAAATCCTGGCCCGCACCGCCTCCGGCGCCCTCGCTTACCAAACCTGGACCGCTCAGCACGGCTGGTCAAGCTGGTCAATGCTCCCGGGCTTGTCCTGATCGAGCGGCGGATTCGAACCGCTCAGGCAGGCTGGAGCTGGCTTGCCTGGCCCCGGGCCATACCTCGATGTCGGTGCGCAGTTCGCGACCGAGCACCTTCGTATTAGCCCATGTCCGTACCCATGACCAAGGCCAGCCGCTAGGCAGTCTCTCCTTGCTGGTCACCGGAGCGGGCACCTGGGCCCGTTCGGCCTAAAAGGCTTTTAATCCCGAACGGGGCGGGCGCGTGCCGCTCCTTGACCGGACCCGCTAATCGTAGGGGCGATCTTGCGTTCCGGCGCCCGGCACCAAGGTGCTGCTGCAGATCGGCCGCCGCCCGGGGAGATCTGGCCGCCTTCCTCGGTCAACGGCCTGCCCATCGGCAGGCTGCTATCCCCGGGCACCTTCCACCCCGTCACCGTCGCCCCGTCGCCTGGTCCGGCGGCGTAATGACGGTGCTGGCCGCTATCGTCTGGCTATGCAGCAGGAAGTGATCCTCGAGCTCGACCTGTCGTCGCTGCGGCAGGCCATCGGCGGCGGCAGTTACGTCCGGGGAGCCGAGTACGCGCGCCAGCAGGCGGTCACGCACGCCACCTGGGACCCGGAAGACAACGCGCTGTGCGGGGCCGTGCAAGGCCAGTACGGCCGTAGCTACGACGTGGCCGCGTACTTCTCACTGCCCGCCGGGCGTCCCGCCCGGTTCTCGACCGGCGAGTGCAGCTGCCCGGTCGGATACAACTGCAAGCATGTCGTCGCCTTGGTCCTGTCGGCGCTGACTTCCGATACGCCGGACCCAGCGGGCCCGCGGGCCCCGCGGCCGGCGGCCTGGCAGCAGTCGCTGGACTCGCTGCTGACCTCGCCCGGATCGGAGTGCGCCGGCACCGCCGCGCTGGCCATCGAGCTCGCGCTGGCGGCCGGCCTGGGCCAGGCGGCCAGGACCGGGCCGTCGCCGCTGAGGCTGACCGCCCGGCTGGTGCGCCCGGGCAAGAACGGCGGCTGGATCGCCGGCGACCTGAGCTGGGGCAGGCTGGACGCGCTGAGCTATGCCGGTGATTACAACGCGCAGCAGGTGCGGCTGCTGCGCGAACTTCACGGGCTCTACCAGGCTTCCGCCGGAAACGACGGATACTACGGCTACCGCTACGGCGACGAGAAGTCGATCGAGCTCTCCTCGGTCGGGTCGCGCCAGCTCTGGCCGCTGCTTGACGAGGCCCGGGCCGCTGGCCTGCAGCTGGTATACCCGGGCAAGCGCGGCGTCCTGGACGGCTACCAGGAGGCCGGGTTCTGCCTGGACGTCACGCGTGGCCAGGCCGGCGGCCTGGAGATCGTCCCGGTGATCCGGGGCGGTGACGGGGAACCGGTCGTGCCGGTCGCGTTCATCGGGGCCGAAGGGCACGGGGCGGTATATATCGACCGCGCCCAGGCGGCGGCGGGCGGCGACCCTCGGAGCTGGCGGTTCGGGCTGGCCAGGCTCGGGCGGCCGGTGCCGCCGGCGCTGCAGCGGATGGCCCTGGGCAGCGAGCGGCTTGAGGTACCCGCAGCGGAGGAGCCCGGGTTCCTGGAGCGGTATTACCCGCGGCTGCGGCAGGCCGCGGACCTGATCTCCTCCGACGGCTCGTTCACGCCGCCCTCGATCAGCGGCCCGGATCTGCTGCTCCGCGCCGGTTACGGCGCCGACCACGAACTCGACGTGAGCTGGGAGTGGGCCTACCAGGTCGGAGAGTCGCCGCAGCGCGTGCCGCTCGGTGCCGCCGGGTCCGGCGACGGGTACCGGGATCAGGCCGCCGAGCGGGCGCTGCTGGCCGGCCTGGGGCTGCTGCCCCTGGACCGTTACGGGCTGGCCGGGCGGGGCGGCGGCCCGGCCGGCGCGGCGGCGCCCGCCCTGCTCCCGCGCACCCGCCTGACCGGTATCGACACGATGCGGTTCAGCACCGAGCTGCTGCCCCTGCTGGCTGATCAGCCAGGCGTGATGGTCGAGGTCAGCGGCGAGCCTGCCGACTACAGGGAGGCCGGGGATACGCTGCGGATCACGGTGTCCACCGACGAGGTAGCCGGTGATACCGACTGGTTCGACCTCGGCGTGACGATTACCGTGGCTGGCCGCCCGGTCCCTTTCCTCGACGTCTTCCTGGCCCTGAGCCGGGGTGAGCCGCATCTGCTGCTACCCGACGGGGCCTGGTTCTCCCTCGACAAGCCGGAGTTGCGTGCGCTCGCCCGGCTGATCTCCGAAGCCCGGGCGCTGCAGGACGCGCCGGGCGGCCCGCTGCGGATCAGCCGGTACCAGGCCGGGCTCTGGGATGAGCTGGCCGCGCTGGGAGTGATCGGGCATCAGGCGGCGGCGTGGCGGGAGCAGGTCCAGGGGCTGCTGGCGGCCGGAGGACCGGGCCGAGCCGAGGCCCCGGCCGGGCTGCGGGCCCAGTTGCGGCCGTATCAGCAGGACGGGTTCGGCTGGCTGGCCTTCCTGTGGGAGCACCGGCTGGGCGGCATCCTCGCCGACGACATGGGCCTGGGCAAGACGCTGCAGTGCCTCGCCCTGGTCAGCCACGCCCGGCAGCGGGATCCGGCCGGTGGCCCGTTCCTGATCGTCGCCCCGGCGAGCGTGGTGGCCAACTGGGCCGCCGAGGCCGCGCGGTTCACCCCGGATCTCACCGTGGTGACGGTATCCGGCACCATGGCCCGCAGCGGCCGCGGACTCGGTGAGCTCGCCGCGGGCGCCGATGTCGTCGTCACGTCCTACACCTTGCTGCGCATTGACTTCGCGGCCTACGCCGAGCTGGGCTGGTCCGGGCTCCTGCTCGATGAGGCCCAGCAGGCCAAGAACCGCCAGTCGAAGGTCTACCAGTGCGCGCGGCGGCTGGCCGCGCCGGTGAAGATCGCGATCACGGGCACGCCGCTGGAGAACAACCTGATGGAGCTGTGGTCGCTGCTGTCCATCACGGCGCCTGGGCTGTTCCCCGGCCCGGACCGGTTCCGCGAGTACTACGCCAAGCCGGTCGAGCGGCAGGGCGATACCGAACGGCTGGCCCAGCTCCGGCGCCGGATCAGGCCACTGGTCCTGCGCCGGACCAAGGAGCAGGTAGCCGCCGACCTGCCGCCCAAGCAGGAGCAGATCCTGGAAGTCGAAGGTACTCGGGCTGATCGGTGACATGACCGCCAACCGTTTCGCGGTCTTCCGCTGTCGACGAGGACCATGCGGCCCTGGCCTCGGCCAAGGTCGACGCCCTGCTCGGCCACCTGCACGAGGTGGCCGGCGGCGGCCACCGGGCGCTGGTCTTCAGCCAGTTCACCGGGTTCCTCGGTAAGGTCCGCGAACGACTTGAGGTTCTCGGCGTTCGCCGCGGCGCCGGATTCGATCATGTCCGCGATTGCGCCCGCGACCTTCCGTGCACGATCGGAATACTCGCCCCGGCCGTGATACGGATGCTGCCGCCGGTCCCGCCGCAGCCCGTCGATCAACCGCCTGACTTCGGCCACCCGCGCATCAGCCATGTACTCATCCAACCGCAGATGGCGACGGCTTCGGCTATGCGCGGGTGATGGTGTCTCCCCGGTTCGGCCAGCCGATGTTTCCCCGAACACGCGTCCGTCCACTCGCTGTTACAGCCAGCATTCGCCGTTCGCGAGGTCTTCATCGCCGGGATATTCGGTGAGCTTGGCTTCGAGGGCGGCGATGATCCGTCCGGTGTCTTGCTTGGTGCGCCGGTAGGTGCCCGGCATGAAGATCATCCCGAAGTGGCCCGGGCCGCCGGGGGTGATCGCGTCGGCGTGGAGTGGACGGTAGTCGCGCAGGTTGCTGGGGACTACGGCGCGGCGTTCGGTCCGGGCCAGGGTCATCACCTCGGGGTCGGAGAGTACGTCTTTGCCTGTTCCCGTGAGCCTGGTCCACCGGCCTGCTGGCCCGTCGGCGAACCGGATCAGCGGGTGCTCATCCATCCGCAGGCCCTCTTCCACGTACCGCTGCGCCAGGGTGCGCGGGGCCAGGTGCGACGTACTACGGCGTGGATGTCCGGAAACTTGCATACCGGTGCGCCTGGTTGCCCCAGCCGCGAGTCGGCCGTCGGAGTCAGCGACAAACCAAGTGACAACGGCTTCAGGTAATCATGCCGATGCCGACTGGGCGCTGATCTGACTACTTTAAGTAGACAAAGCGCTACCATAAGTTGCAGCACGTTCGACCTCGCCACAGCTGAGCATGAGTTGAATGTCCCGAGGCGCCGCTGGCCGCGCAGCGTTCCCGCCGTGGCAGAACCCCGATCCGCTGCCGGAGATGGCTGGCGGCCGACCGCCTTGACTCTCACCTTTGGGGAGACCGCACACTCACTTTGCCGGGTCGGATCGGCCCGGCGACGAGGGAGTCAGCGTGAAAGAAATCAGCATCGGCGAGTTCGCACGGCGGTCCCGCCTGTCACTGAAGGCACTGCGTCTCTACGACGAACGCGGGGTGCTGGTGCCCTCGCGCGTCGATCATGCGTCGGGCTATCGCTACTACGACACCGCCCAGCTCGACGACGCCCGCCTGGTAGTGATGATGCGCGAGCTGCAGTTGCCGCTTAAGGCGGTCAAGGAGCTGCTCGCGTGCGATCCGGCCGATGCGGCGAAACGCATCGCCGAGCACTGGCGCGACGCCGAGGCGGCCCACGACGCGCGGCGCGAGCTAGCCGACTACCTCGTCAGCCGAATGAGCGGAATGAGGCCTGTCATGTACGAAGTCGCCACCCGGGAGATGCCCGAGCGGAGCCTGCTCTGTCTCAAGCGCACCGTCGCCGTGCAGGAGCAATGGGCGTTCGGCAAGGAGTTCATCGCGATCATGCGCGAGCGCCCGCTGCCGAAGATCGACGGACGGGAAGGCGCGTCCTGCTGCATCTACTGGAGCCACCCGAGCGCTGACGGCGATGGTCTGATCGAGTGGTGCGGACCGGTTCCCGAGGCGGAAGCCAATGCTCTCGCGGAGCACTATCCAGAGCTGACGTTGCGGACCGAGCCGGCGCATCTGGAGGCGTTCGTCGCGCTGCGAGCTGGGTACGGGGCGGTGCAGTGGAATCTCGCCTGCGAGTCACTGGACGCCTGGATGCAGGAGCAGGAGAAGGAGCACGAGGGTGAGCGTCTTGCCCTCACGCCCCAGGACCTCGGCCTGCGCACCACCTATCTGGCGACCGGGCCGAGCGATGTCGGCATCGACCTCGCCATCCCGTTCGCGGTAGAGCGATGATCGAAGCTCACGGCCTGGTCAAGCGCTACGGCTCGACCACGGCCGTCACCGTCGACGGCCGCAGCTACCGCGACCTGCCGGCGCCCATGCGCGAGGTGGGCGCCCTGCTCGACGCCAAGGCGCTGCACGGCGGCCGCGCCATCATTGGCATGTCGTCTTCGGCTGCCCGCGAAGCGCAGGGGGCGGTCTGGTGAACCGCCGTGGCGTGACCTACGACACCGGGATGGTCTTCTCGGGCAAGGGGGGCGGGGGGATCCCGACGCGCCCGAAGCTCGACATCGCCACGGCGGAGCGCGAGCTGCAAATCGCCCGCGACGACCTGCACTGCAATGCCGTGCGCCTGATAGGGCGCGACGTTGACAGGCTGGTGCAGGTCGCTGAGCGCGCGCTCACCCTCGGCCTCGAAGTATGGCTATCACCGGCGCTGTGGGGCGGCCCTGCCGATGAGACACTCCGCTACGACGTTTCGGCAGCCGAGCGTGCCGAGCGGCTACGCCAGCGGCACCCCGACCGTCTCGTCCTCGTCCTCGGCAGCGAACTGACCATTTTCATGCACGGCATCGTGCCGGGCAGGGACTTCGGCGCGCGCACCCGCGAGGCATTCACCCGAGTAAAAGCGGGAGACCACAGCGCCAGCGACCGGCTCAACGACTTCCTCGGCCGCGCAACCGCAGCGGTCCGCCGCGTCTACCACGGCCCCCTCACCTACGCCTCGCTGATCTGGGAGGACGTGGACTGGGACCGCTTCGACCTGATCGGCGTCGACCACTACCGCGACACACGGATCAAGGACCGCTACACCGAAATGCTGCAACCGCTCCTCGCGACCGGCAAGCCGGTCATCAACACCGAGTTCGGAATGCGCACGTATCGAGGCGCCGAAAGCGAGGGGACCCTCGGATTCGGCGTCGCCGACGTGAAACGGATTGTCCTGCATCAGATCCTCCCATTCGTTCGCGAGCGTCTCAACGGGGACTACATACGAGACGAGGCCATGCAAGCCCGCGAGCTCATCGAGACCCTCACGGCCCTCGACGCCGCAGGGGTCGACGGTGCCTTCGTCCACGAGTTCGTGACCGCCAGGGCGACGTTCAGCGAGCAACCCCGCTACGACCTCGACATGAACGCCTTCGCCCTCGTCAAGACCTACCGGCACGGCAGAGGAACGACCTACCCGGACATGAACTGGGAGCCTAAGCAGTCCTTTCACGCCGTCGCCGGCTACTACGCCAGCCTGTGCCGCTCGAATATTGAGTTATGTGATCTGAGCTGGGGTCACGCAGCATGGCGATACTTGTTATTCCCTCCCATGACGACGGGTTGTAACCCGAGTTGGGCCAACCTAGTGCGCACGGGTAGCCGTGGCGACGCCGCTGCTGTCGGGGAACCGGCCCGCGCAGCGGGCAGATCGCGGAAGAATGGGCCGGTGATCTACCGGTTCGCGGTCGGGCGCCTGAGCTGCGCGGTGATCAGCGACGGCCAGATGACACCGCCATGGGAACCGCCGCTCGCGGCATTCTTCACTCCCGCGGCGGGGGTGCCTGGCCACGAACTGCACGCCGCCCTGGCGGCAGAAGGACGGCACAAGAGCACGGTCTCCTGCGGCTACAACTGCCTGCTCGTGCAGACCAGCAACGGGCACGCCGTCATCGACACCGGGCTCGGAGCGCGTTTCCTGGGCTACGGACCGCGCATCGAGCCGCTGGTCGGCAAGCTCGGTGACGGGCTCGCATCCGCTGGGGCGCCAGCTGCCGAGCTGGCTGCGGTTGTGTTCACCCACCTGCATCAGGACCACTGCCGTGGTGCCACCTGGTCAGGTGATCTGACGTTCTCCGGGGCAACAGGGTTCGCCCATGCAGCCGAGGTGGCTTTCTGGTCAGGCACGGACGCCGCGGGCGGCACGGCTGATGAGCACCTGGCATCGGCGCGCGAGGCGATCAGGCTCTTCGGCGACCGGCTGCGCCCGTTCGACCATGACACCGAGATCCTTCCCGGCGTTCGCACCGTCGACGCCGCCGGTCACACCCCAGGGCATTCCGCGGTCTTGCTGCAAAGCGATGGCGAGCGGCTGCTCTGCGTCGGCGACCTCTTCTACGATCAGCTGCAGCTGAGCCGTCCCGAGTGGTCTACCCCCTGGGATCACGACACCGCCCGGGCGGTGCGCACCCGCCGCCGACTGCTGGACCGTGCGGCCGACGAGCACCTCCTCGTCCATGCCTACCACATGCCTTTCCCCGGCCTCGGCACGATCACCAGGCACGGCAACGCGTACAGGTGGCAACCGCTACGACACGATGAATCAGGGCACGCACCGACCCTCGGCCCCTAAGGGCACCGGCGCGATCGGACTCTGATTAGCGCGCACGACACGCCGGTCAGCACAGTGCCCAGGCCGGCCAGCGGCACGGGCGGGGTAAGCGCGCTCCACTTCGCGCCGTTCCAGCTGCGGGCGAGCTCGCCGGCGTAACCGCCCTCAAAGGAACGATCGCGACGAAGTTCCTCGATATCGGCACCGGTATCCCGACGGCTGGCAACACCCACCAGGTCGCCCAGGCGGTCGCGCCGGAGAGCCGGGTGGTGTACGTGGACTACGACCGTTGCAAGTCTGGTTGTGCACACGCACGCTAGGCTGGTCAGGCTGCCTGAAGCGGACGCGGGAACTTCGCAGAGCACGGGCAGCAAGCGTCAACGGCCCGGGTTCTCCCTTGATGTAATTAATCGGTAAACCTGTGGGATCT
>JBEKJP010000272.1:0-7018 GCA_050011155.1 Streptosporangiaceae bacterium | reverse complement strand
GCGGCTCCGGCGCCAGGCTGATCCTCAACCAGACCCACAGCAACTGGTGGGGCATCGGCACCAGGCTGGCCGGATGCCTGACCGTGACCGGCAGTTCGGTCCCGGCCACGGTGCAGGTCGGCATCTCGCCGCGCAATGAGGTCGCCGCGGTCACGATGTCCTTCGCCGGCGTCAGCCCGGGCAACCCGGTGGACGTCAGGGCGACATCGCCCTCGAGCATGTCGCCGTCGGTGAAGATGTCCGGCCAGGACCTCCTGGTCTACGGTCTCGGCTCGTCCGGCCAGGCCGCGGTGGCGACCGCCCCGTCGGGCTCGAAGCTCCAGGCCACCGTGAACGACTCCGCACACGCCCAGGTGGCCGCGGCCACGCGCGCCGGGCAGACCGGAACCGCGGCCGGGGCGAACTGGGGCCTGGTGCCCTCGTCAGTTCCGCTGGCCGCCACGGTGGCCCTGCTTACCGCGCCGACGCCCGCGGCTACCTCTACACCGACCTCACCGGCCTCGGGCAGCGCGACCGCCACGTCGCCGGCCACCTCCCCGTCGACGAGCCCGACCGCGCCCACCTCGACGCCGGCGTCCGCGCCCTCGTCCGACCCGACCAGCTCGGCCCCAGTCGGCTCAACCAACGCACCGACCTCACCACCGGTGACCTGGTGCGAGACTGGCCTCCCGACCAGCCCGTACACGTCGGCCCCGGACGGCGCGGTGACGGTGCCAGCGGGCAACAACACCTCGTTCGACTTCAGCACCCCGAACACGACGTACTGGTTCGCCGCCGGCACCCACACCCTGGGTAACAACACGGGCGGGCAGATCAACCCGGCCAAGGGCGACACGTACATGGGGGCTCCCGGCGCCGTGATCGACGGCCAGAAGGTCAACCAGTACGCCTTCATCGGCGACTACCAGGACCGAGTACCTGACCATCCAGAACTTCCACCCCAGCCAGGGCGGCGGCGCCGTCAACGGCAACGGCAACAACGGCTGGACCGAGAAGTACGACCTGATGCAGGACAACAGCCCCGGCGCGGCCATGATGCTCGGCGGCGACAACGTAATCTCCGACAACTGCATGACCGCGAACGGCGAGTACGGGTTCAACGGCTATAGCTACGTAGATCAGACCTACGGCTCGACCTTCACCGGCGGCGCGACCAACATCACCATGACCGGCAACGACATCGCCGGCAACAATACCCAGAAGACCAACAGCGGTATCGAGGGTGGCGGCAAATTCTGGCAGAACGGGAACGTCGTGGTCACGGGCAACTACGTCCATGACAACATCGACTCGCCCGGCTTGTGGATGGACACCGACAATGCCGGCTTCCTCGTCTCCGGCAACTACATAGCGCACAATGACGGCGAAGGCCTGATGTATGAGATCAGCTATAACGCCGACATCACCGGCAACACCTTCGTCGGCAACGCGATCAAGGGCGGCGAGGGCAACGAGGGCTTCCCGACCGGAGCCATCTACGTCAGCGAGTCGGGCGGCAACGCGTCGGTGCCGTCGAACTACGCCGGGCAACTGAACATCCAGAGCAACGTATTCCAGGACAACTGGGGCGGCGTGGTGGTTTACCAGAACGCCAACCGCTACGTCGGCGACGGCCAGGACCCGGGCACGCTGACCCCGCCCAGCGGGACCAGCGTGACCAACTGGATCAACAACGCCCCCTCCATCTGCCCGTCGCACCTGTCGCAGACCTCGCCGGTCAACTACAACTCGCTCTGCCAGTGGCGTTCGCAGAACGTGACCGTAAAGGACAACACCTTCCAGTTCGACCCGTCCGACTCGGTCTTCGGCGGACAGTGCACCACCGCCCACTCGTGCGGCCAGAACGGCCTGTTCTCGGTGTACAGCTCGACGTCGGCCTACCCGACCTGGAGCGTGTGCAACAACATCTCCAACGACCAGAACAACCACTTCCAGAACAACACCTACACCGGCCCCTGGACGTTCGTGTACTTCAACCAGGGGGACATGGTGGGCGCGGCGGCCTGGGAGGCCGGCGTAAATAACGTCGAGAGCTCTGGCTTCAACTTCAAGGCCCAGGACCAGGGCAGCACCTCGTAGCGCAATCGGCGACGACACGGCCCCCGGCGGATCATCCGCCGGGGGCCGTGTCGTCCTTAGCTGCGGCCGACGGGCGAGTTCTCCTGGCTGGCCGACGTCGCCGCCACCGGCCGGGGCTTGTAGGCCAGGGCGAACCAGGCCCCCACGGCGAACACGATGCCGACGACGAACGAGCCGACCGCCCGCAGCGGGTGATGCCCGGCGGAGGTGGCGACGCGTCCGGGGACGAAGCTCGGCAGCGACCTGGCTGGCTCGGCGATGTAGATGACGGCGATCACGATGAACACCAGGGCGATGATCGCGAGGAGCACCGCGAGTATCGTCCGGCCCGACGACCTCTCGGTTGATCCGCTGGCAGAACTCACGATTCCTCCTTGTGAAAAAGCCGAGGGTCCTCAGCCGACTAGGAGAATCTACCGTCGTCCTGAGCCGCGGGTGCGGAGGAAGTCACGGATGACATACTCACCGAGACGTTCGGGGGCCGCCTGCAGCACGCGGCCGCCGTTCCTGCGCGCCACGTTGTCGACGAACGCGCTGAGCCTGGCGTCGTCGGCCAGCATGAAGATGTTGAGGGCGGCGTGCCGCCGGGTCATCTTGTCCACCTCGGCCAGCGTGAGCTCGATCGTCTCGGGAGACGGCGGCCAGTCGAACCAGGAGCGCCCGTCGCGCTGCAGGTGAGCCGTTGGTTCGCCGTCGGTCACGATCAGGACGACCGGCTCGTGCTCCGGGTGCTTGTCGATGTGCCGCCCGGCCAGCAGCAGCGCGTGGTGCAGGTTGGTGCCCTGCACCATATCCCAGCCGAGCCCGGCCAGCTCGGCCTCGTGCAGCTCGCGAGCGTAGTTGGAGAAGCCGATGACCTGCACCGCGTCTTGCGGGAAGCGGCTGCGCAGCAGCGCGTGCAGCGCGAGCGCGGTCTGCTTGGCCGCCGCCCAGGTCCCGCGCAGCTGCATCGAGTAGGACAGGTCGACGAGCAGGGACACCACGGCGGCGGTGCGCCGCTCGGTCTCCGCCACCTCGAAGTCCCGGGCCGAAAGCTTCACCGCCGTGCCCGCCGTGGGCGGCCCGCTCCGCCCTGCTCCCAGGGGGGACGACCCACCCAGACCCCCCCGCAAGACCGCGTTGCGGACCGTCGCGGGCACATCCAGCGGCTGCTCGTCACCGAACTCCCATGGCCGCGTGGTCCCGGTGAACTCCCCGGCCTGGCCGGCATCGCGCTGGTCGTGGTCGCCGCCCCGGCCGCCGAAGTTCAGGTCGGCGAAGATCTTGCGCAGCGCCGTATCGCCGAGCCGGCGCACGGCCTTGGGGGTGAGCTCGAGCTGCCCGGCGTTGCGGTTCAGGTACCCCTGCCGCTCGAGCTCGCGCTCGATCCGGCGCAGGGCTTCCATGTCGTCCACGGCCTGCCGCCCGAAGGCGCGCCGGACCGCTTCCTCGTCGATGTCGTCCAGGCTGGCCCCCGGGTAGTCCTGGCCGAGGGCCGTCTCGAGCTCGCCCAGGTCGGCCAGCTCGGCTAGGGCCGTGGTGGCGTCGCCGAGGCCGAGCGGCTGATCACCGGACATCTGGACGCCGCCGGACTGGCCGGCCCGGTCGAGTTCGGGACGCCGGGACCGCAGGGCGTCGGCCAGAGCGGCCATCTCGGCGGCCAGGCCCGCGTCCTCCAGCGCGTTGGCCATCAGCTGAGCGAGTTCCTCGCGCTGCTCGTCGCTGAGCGACCGGAGCAGCCGTTCCGCCGCGGCCATCCGGTTGACCAGCGAGTCGACCAGCTCCTCGAGGTTCTGCGGCTGGTCGGGGAACATGTCGCCGTACGCTTGCATGAAGCGCTCGAAGTCGGCCGGGGTGTGCTCGCCGCGGGCGTCGGCGGCCAGCATCTGGTTCAGGTCGCCGAGCATGTCCTTGACCCGCTGCATCGCCTGCGGGTCGGGATTGCTCATGGCCTGCTTCATGCCGCGGAACTGGCTGTCCAGCACGTCGCTGCGCAGCATGTCCTTGAGCTGCTCGAAGGTCTGGCGGGCGGCTTGTGACCGCCAGTCGTAGTCGGCCAGCTGCCTGATCGCCTGCGCCGTGTCGCGGGGCAGCCCGTCCAGGTCGGCCTCGCGCATCCGGGCCTCGTCGCTCGGATCGGGGAACAGCTCCGCCCGCTCCTGCCCGACCGCCGTGTCGAGCAGGGCGCGGGCCTGCTCGAGGATGCCGTCGAGGCGCCCGCTGCCGCGGATCTCCCGCTGCCGGTCGCGTACCCGGCGCAGCAGGTCGTCCAGGCCCCGGCGGCCAGCCTGGTCGCCGAGGCCGCGGCGCAGCAGATCGCGCAGCGCGTCGGCCGGGTTGGCCCCGGCGAGGATCGATTCGCCCATCTCGTCGACGGCGCCGCGCACGTCGAACGGGAGCTCGAGCGGATCCGGTCCGTAGACATAACGCCCGTACCGGTACTTCGCCATGCTGTTCCTCTTTTTGCTGTGCCCTTTTTAAGGAAGAGTGCCTAGGTCCCGTAGATGCTGGTGCCGCCGTCGGTGTCCTTGGACAGCCGGCGCATCAGGTACAGCCCCTCCAGGGTGAATTCCAGCGCGGCGGCCGCGTGCCCGAAGGACTCGCCGCCCTCCATGCCCAGCCGGGACATGATCCGGGCCAGCCCGGGGACGTCGCCGACCCGCCGGAGCAGTTCGGTGGCGGGCACCAGTTCGCCCGACTCCACCGTGCCGCCCTCCTCGAACTTGGTCAGCAGGCCGGACAGGTCCACACCGCCCAGCCGGGACCGGAACGTGTCGGCGATGGCCCGGCGCAGCAGCGCGCCGAGGACCTCCTCTTCCCGGCCCTCCTCGCTGACCTCGAACTCGACCTTGCCGCGGAGCGTGCTCACGATGGGCGGCAGGTCGCACACCCGGGCGACCGGCGTGTCGGTCGCGGTCTCGGCCAGCGCCGCCCGGCGCACCGCGGACGCGGCCACGCTCTCCGCCGCGGCGATGGCGAACCGGGCCGACACCCCGGAGCGCGCGTCCACGACGGGCGCCTCGCGGACGGCCCGGGTGAACCGCGCGATCACCTCGATCAGGTGCTCGGGGAGCTCGGCGGTGGTGGCGATGTCGGCTTCCTGCTGGATCAGGGTGAGCTCGTCGGCCAGGGACAGCGGGTAGTGCGTCCGGATCTCCGCGCCGAACCGGTCCTTGAGCGGCGTGATGATGCGGCCCCGGTTGGTGTAGTCCTCCGGGTTCGCGCTGGCCACCAGGAGCAGGTCGAGCGGCAGCCGGAGCGCGTAGCCGCGGATGCCGATGTCGCGCTCCTCGAGCACGTTGAGCAGCGACACCTGGATCCGCTCGGCCAGGTCGGGCAGCTCGTTCAGGGAGAAGATGCCGCGGTTGGTCCGCGGCACCAGCCCGAAGTGGATGGTCTCCGGGTCGCCCAGGGTGCGCCCCTCGGCCACCTTGACCGGGTCGATGTCACCGATCAGGTCGCCCACGCTGGTGTCCGGGGTGGCGAGCTTCTCGCCGTACCGCTCGTCCCGGTGCCGCCAGCTGACGGGCAGGTCGTCGCCCAGTTCGGCGGCGAGGCGGCGGCACCGCGCGCAGGCCGGCTGGTACGGATGATCGTTGATCTCGCAGCCCTCGACCGCGGGCGTCCACTCGTCGAGCAGGCCGCCCAGGGTACGGATCAGGCGGGTCTTACCCTGGCCGCGCTCGCCGAGCAGGATGATGTCGTGTCCGGCGATCAGGGCGCGCTCGAGGTGCGGCCGGACGGTCTGGTCGAACCCGACGATGCCGGGGAAGGGGTCCTGCCCCGCCCGCAGCATGGCGAGCAGGTTATGCCTTATCTCTTCCTTGACACCGCGGTACTCGTGGCCGCAGGCGCGCAGCTCGCCGACGGTGACAGGGGCGGGGGTGCTTGGATGGTGATGCTGGCTGTGTTGCTCCACCATTCGACAGTATGTCGAGAACGCGTGCCTTCGCATCTGCGGGGGTCCGGCGCCATGGCCCCGACCGGGCCGGACGGGGTGGCACACTTGCGTCTCGTGGAGATAACACCAGGCGCAGTCGGTCCCGAGGACGTCATCGCGGCACGCAAGCTGATCCAGGATGTGATCTCAGACACGCCCATGATCCACTCCCGCGTGCTGTCCGAGGCCGTGGGCGGGCCGGTGTTCCTCAAGTGCGAGAACCTGCAGCGGACGGGGTCGTTCAAGGTCCGCGGGGCCTACCACCGGATCGCCCGCCTTTCTGAGGCCGAGCGGGCCCATGGCGTCGTGGCGGCCAGCGCCGGCAACCACTCGCAGGGGGTGGCGTTCGCCGCCGGGCGGCTCGGC
Source organism: Streptosporangiaceae bacterium (assembly GCA_050011155.1). Taxonomy (GTDB): domain Bacteria; phylum Actinomycetota; class Actinomycetes; order Streptosporangiales; family Streptosporangiaceae; genus Palsa-504. The sequence continues at coordinate 654 of JBEKJP010000272.1, read as the reverse complement.
TGCGCCGCCACCGTGTTCATGCCGGCCGGCGCGCCGCTGCCCAAGGTGCAGGCCACGCGGGGTTACGGGGCGCAGGTCATCCTGCACGGCAGTTCCGTGGAAGACGCCGTCACCGAGGCCCTGGCCTTCGCCGAGCGGACCGGTGCGGTGTTCATCCATCCGTACGACCACCCGGACATCGTGGCCGGGCAGGGCACGCTCGGCCTGGAGATCGTCGAGCAGTGCCCGCCGGTGCGCACGGTGGTGGTGCCGACCGGCGGCGGTGGCCTGGTGGCCGGCGTCACGGTGGCGGTCAAGGGGCACGACCCGGAGATACAGGTCGTGGGCGTGCAAGCCGAGGCGGTGGCGCCGTACCCGGGCTCGCTGGCGGCCGGGCGGCCGCTGGCGGTACAGGCCACGCCGACCATGGCGGACGGCATCGCGGTCAGCTGCCCGGGGGATGTCCCGTTCGGCATCCTGGCCGCGCACGCGGGGCGGGTGGTGACGGTCTCGGAGGAGGTCCTGTCCCGCGGGCTGCTGCTGTGCCTGGAACGGGCCAAGCAGGTGGTCGAGCCGGCTGGGGCGGCGGGCGTGGCCGCCGTGCTCGAGTACGCGCGCGACTTCGTCCCGCCGGTGGTGGTGGTGCTCTCCGGCGGCAACATCGACCCGCTGCTG
>JBEKJP010000271.1:0-10609 GCA_050011155.1 Streptosporangiaceae bacterium | reverse complement strand
CGCGCGCACAGGCGGCGACGGCCGGCGGCAGGCACCGTGCGGGAAGACGGTCACCAGGCTGCCCGGCCTGATCGGCGCGCAGGCCCTGGCCGGTGCCGTGGCCTGCTATCTCGCGGCGGGGCAGGTCCCGGAGCCGCCCGCGTGCCCGCTGGCCGGCCCGGTCCTGCAGCCGCACCTGGCCTGCGACGGCAAGGAGGTCCGCGGCGCGGTCCGCCCCGACGGGACCAGCCTGTTCCTGCTGTCCGCCGCGGCGAGCGGGATCGTCATCGCCGAGCGGGAGATCCCCGCCAAGACGAACGAGATCCCGGAAATCGGGCCGATGCTGCTGGAACTGAACACCCGGTTCCCCCTCGCCGGGTGGGTCCTGACGGCAGACGCACTCCACACCCAGCGTGCCCTCGCCACGCTGATCTGCGAGAACCTCGGCGCCCGCTACGTCTTCGCCGTCAAGGGCAACCAGGCTGGGCTCTACGACGCCCTCCAGGCACTGACCTGGGCAGGAGCACGCAGGCACGCCACCGGCGACAAGGGGCACGGACGCCGCGAGACCCGATCCCACCTGGTCAGCTTTGCGCCTAACCACAAGGGGATGCCCGGCCCAGCCTGCGGCGGGTCCAGCGTCTGGTCAGGGACTTTTGCGTAGCGACCGATCTCGGCTACCGCGAGGAAGCTTCGCCGGGTCATTCCGCCAGATCGTCCATCACCTCAGCTCGGCGACGCCCGAGCAGCCGCCAGCCGTCCTGACTGATTACCTTGATCTGACCGGGAAGACCGGGACGCGCCGTAGGGCGGCCTGAACACGAACCTGGTCAGCTCCCCGAGGAGCTGTGGGCGCGGTCCGGGTGCCGTCCGGCGCCTGGTCTGCCGGCTAGGCCGGCCATCAGGGCGATCCTGCCTGGTCGGGGGCTGCGCGGTACCTGGCGAGGTCTACGGCGTGCGCCAGGAGCCTGGCCGGGGCGGGCGGGGTGCGGGCCTGGTGCCGGGCGGGTGCTGCCGCGGGTTGCTGGCGGTCAGGCTGGTGAGGGTTTCGGTGCCGTTGACGAAGGCGCGGGCCAGGTCGGACAGGCGCAGGTTGCGGGACCTGGCGAAGTCGCGCAGGAGGGTGAATGCCTGGTCGATTTCTACTCCGAGGCGCTCGGCGAGCTTGCCCTTGGCCTGCTCGATGATGACCCGGCTGTCCAGGGCGGCCTGCAGCTGCTCGTTGAGGGTCTCGCTGTGGCGTATGCCGCGCTCGTGGAGCAGGCTGATGGTGGCGACGTCGGCGAGGGCCTGGCCGATGCTGATGCCGGCGGGGTCGAAGGGGCCGGGGGCGGCGCGGAAAAGGTTCAGGGCGCCGATGACCTGCTCGCGCAGCCTCATCGGCAGGGCCTGGACGGCGGTGAACCCGGCGTCGTGGGCGGCGGCGGCGAACCGGGGCCAGCGGTGCGCCTGGGCCGGGAGGTCGACGACGGTGACGGGCTGGCCGGAGCGGAAGCAGTCCAGGCAGGGTCCCTGATCGCTTTGCAGCTGGAACAGTTCCAGCAGCCGGGCGGCCTCGCTGGAGGCGGCGACGACGCGCAGGTCGCCGCCCGGGCCGGCCAGCAGCAGCCCGGCGGCGGAGACGTCGAGCAACTCGACGCTGCGGCTGGTCAGCATGTGCAGGAAGTCGATCACGTCGAATCCGGCGACCATGGTGTCGGTCAGCTCGACGAACGTCCGGGACAGCAGCTGTCCGTCCATCTCCGCTCACCCTCTCAGGAAATCCAGCCAGTCCCCCGTGGGCGCGGCAGGCGCGCTGATGACCGCAGTCTCTCACGCCTGCCGGCCTGCCCGGAACCGGCGGTCTTGTCAGTCAGTGGTGCCTGGTCCTGTTCTGGTTGACTGGCCCAGGGCAGCGGGCTGCCGCCGGCCGGGCAGATGACGAGCTGAACGCTGACGTGCTGCCGGTAGCGGAGGGGCATGCCTGCCGGCCCGGGCCGAGCAGGGCGAGCAGGAACATGGCCGCGGCGATCAGCACGGCCTCGGCGAGAAGGGCGGACCGCGGCCGGCGCGGCCATGCCCGAACCCGTTCGGTGCCAGGCATGGCGTCATCGCGTGCCAGGCGGGTGAAAAACGCGAATAGGGACGTCAGAGGACGGTTCGCGAGTTGATGTCCTTTTCGTCGGCGGGGTTGGATTAGGTGTCCTGGCTGGAGGGCTGCGGGCCGGGCTCTGGACGTGGCTGAGCGAACAATCCGGGTTCGGTCTCGACGAGGATGCCGCGGCCGGCCAGCCGTTTGAGCTTGGAGCGGATGTTCTCGGTGTTCTTGGCCGCGATCGGCAGGTCCAGCGCCACGCACAGGTCGCGGGCCCGCAGAGGACGGCGGAGGTCGGCGAAGACCGTGAGGATCTGCTGGTAGGCGGGGTGCTCGGGGAGCACTGGAGGTGGCCCGGCAGGTTCTGTGGGGGGCTGGCTGCCGTCGTGCCCGGCGAGGGCGATGAGGGTCTTGCGGGTGACCTGCAGGTCGCTGATCGCCTCGTTCAGCTCACGGAGCCGGGCGGTGAGCTCGTCGATCCGGGCCTGTGCCTGGCCCGCTTCGCGGGTCAGTGCCTGCTCCCGCGCGTCGATCTTGTCCAGCAGGACCCTACCCGGGTCCGGGGCTGCGGTCACGCGGGCCGCCATGATGGCGCGGACGTGCCGGTCAGCCGCGGGCCATCACGTCGGTCATCGCCCAGTACACGCGCGACGCGGAACTGGAGAGCCGGTGCTCGTAATCGCGGACCAGGCGCCGGTGAAAGGACAGGATGCCGAACGTCTGCTCGACCACCCAGCGCTTGGGCTGGGGGACGAAGCCCCTGGCCGGCCGGGTTGCGCTCCACGACCTGCACGTCAATGCCCACGGTAGCGCCATGGGAAACCACCGAGCTCTTGAGTTCTCAAGCAGGCTCTTAGAGCCGCCAGGGGATCACGGACGCCGCGATCCGTGATGAGATCGAGTACAAAGAAACTACAGCCTCCTGAGCAGGCGACTGCCTCGTGCAGCAGCTTCCGCCACCCTACGCCGCGCCTATTGGTCTAGACCAATAGGCTCCAGGTATCAGCACGGATTCAGCACGCGGTTAGGAACCGACCGGAAATAACTAGCATGAATAGGGCAAAGCGGACACAGGCAAGAGCCTGTACCTCCACTTCGCACGGCGCGGTTTGCAACGGCATGTGCTAGAGAAATCGCAGTTCAGCGGCCTGATTTACCCCTTAAGCAGCTGGCGGGCCATCACCATGCGCTGGATCTGGTTGGTGCCCTCGTAGATCTGGGTGATCGTGGATCAGCGGGCAGTTTCCGCAGGTAGATCACATATCGGCCACCGGGGTGTCAGCACGGATTCAGCACGGACTAGTAAGCGGGGCCGGGGAACTGGACGAGGCAATCGAAGTTCCCGTCGCCGACCGTCCGCCGCAGTTTCGCCAGGTTGCCGTACGTGTCATCGCGCGGGCCGTCGATGTAGAACGGCTTCCCGTCGCGGCCGAACGTCACGTCGCTGCCGCCCGCTTCCCAGTCACCGAGCAGCGCGGCGCCCTTGGCGAAGTCGGGATGCGGCTCAAAGCCCAGGCTCCGGGCGTAGTCCACTGCCCCGAGCACGACGTGCCGGGCCAGGTCCAGCGGTGCCGCGACGGACGGCTGGCCGGGCCACGCGCTGAAGAACGCCCGGGTAAAGTCCGGGAGCTTGCGCCGGTCCATCGTCTTCGGGCCGTTGGTGTCCTTCACGCCCAGGCAGAAGACATCGACCAGGAAGCCGCACGCCACGACCGTGCTGCCGGTGTCGCGGGCCACGAGGACCCCCGCCAGGCCGGATTCCCCGGACTCCGATTCCGCAGCTGGCAGGCCGGGCCAGTCGGCATGCCCGGTCACGCTGAGCCTGTCTGACCAGTGCCCGGTTACCCAGCAGCCCGCCACCGGCGCCTCGCGTCTCGGCGATTGCGCCCCGACCGCCCTGATCAGCGGCGCCACGTCGGCGGGGCGCAGGCCCAGTGCACGGGCGATCTCCTTCGGCGTGCGGCCCTTCTGCCGCAACTCCGCCACCCGTTCCGCCAGTTCGCTGCTCACCATCGCCTCCTAGGAGTCGCACGCGAGGAACATCCGGCGCCTCTCGCGGTCACGCGCCGATCCTCCCGCATCAGGTGGCTCCGACGAGCCCGAAACCGTCGTTCCGCCCGTCTGGTCCTGGCATAGTACTTTCCCGTGACGGATCTGGGCGAGCTGCGCATTCCGGCAGCGATGCGGGCGACCGCGGAACGGGTCATCGGGCTGACGGACCAGGTGTGCGCTGACCTGCTTGACGCGGAGTACGCCGGGCTGGCCCGGCACGTGGTGGCCAAGCTGGCCCGCAAGCGGCCGTCGCCGTTGCTGGGCGGCCGGGCCGCGACGTGGGCCGGCGGCGCGGTGTGGGCGCTCGGGCAGGTGAACTTCCTGTTCGACCGGTCCACCGAGCCGTACGTCGCCCAGGACGCGCTGGCGGGCGCGTTCGGCCTCAGCAAGTCGACGCTGGGCCAGAAGGGTAAGCAGATACGCGACATGCTGAAGATGTCCTGGGGGACGCCGGAGTTCCAGCGGGCCGAGATGATCGACGCCAACCCGATGATCTGGTTCATCGAGGTGAACGGGCTGCCGTACGACGCCCGTGAGCTACCTGTTGAGATCCAGGTGGAGGCGTACCTGGAGGGGATTATCCCGTACATCCCGGACCTGGGACGCGACGGCACGGCCGCCTTGACGGCCTCGCGGTCTTGACGCCGCACTGCCTTACAGGCCGAACGCCGCGTCCAGCTTGGCGATGAACGAGTACTTCCGCCGCTGCCGCTCCCGTAGGCCGTCCAGGTACGCGCCGAACCCGGCGGCGTCGCCCGCGCGCTTGTAGTCGTCCCGAAGCCGCTTGAGGGCCTTAACCGCTTTCAGGTAGCGGTACTTGTCGCCGACCTGCTCGACGCCCAGCTCGATCAGGCGCGCCAGTAGGCCGAGCACGTCCGCCGGGTGCCGGCTCTCCCGCAGGGTGATCAGGTGCAGCCACTGGGATTCGCTGACCTGCTCAGGGTGGTCCGCCGCGGTTGACCAGGCCTCGTCCGCCAGGTCTTCGTGGAGCAGCACGGAAATTAGATCGCTCAGATGGACCCGCCGGTACTCGCCCGTGCGCGCCCGCTCACGCATGAAGTCCAGCGCCCAGCTCCGCAGCTCCTTCCACTGTCCCGCCTGCTCGGCAGCCTTCCGGAGCCTGAGGTAATCGGAGTGCGTCGCCCGCCGCTTGAATACGTCCCGGTACATGGCGACGGCCTCGTCCCCGCGCCCGCTACCGAGAAGCAGCCCGGCGAGCTGCTCGCGCAAGGCGTCGGTCCAGGGACTCAACGGTTCGGCCGCGAGCCCCTTGCGCGCCCACCCTTCCGCCTCATGGTCGCGTCCAGCGTCCCGCAGTACCGAGACGATCTCCCCGAAGTCACGCCCGGACCGCGTCTCCTGCGCCAGCACCGCGACATGCGCGTCCACGTCGCCGGACAGGGCAGCCAGCTCCTTGCGCAGGCTGCTGACACCCCAGCCGGCGCTCCAGGCGCCAGGCTCTCCTGCGGCCCGGTGTTCCTCGACCAGCCGGGCGAGCTCGGCCAGTCCCGCTGCGCCGAGGGCCGGTGCGAAGTCCGCGACCGCGAAGTCCGGCCATCCCGGCCCGTCGCACCGGGAAGCGGCCAGCCATGCCGCCAGCTTGGCCACGTCCGGCGGGGCGATCGCGCAGGCCCTCGCGTACAGGCCGGTCAGCTCCCGCAGGTCAGCACCGATGACCCCAGACGAATCGTCGATGTGCAGCAGACCACCGGTCACCCGCTCGACCGCGCGCCGTGCCAGGGGTACGGCATCAGCCGCCCGGCCCGCCTCGATCATTCCCGCGAGCGCAAGCGCGACTTCCGCGCGCGATCGGAATACTCCCGCCGTCCGTGATACGGGTGCATCCGCGGGTTCCGCCGCAACCCGTCAATCAGCCGCCTGACCTCCGCCAGGTCCGCGTCCGCCATGCCACCATTCAACCGCACCGCGCACCAGGCTCATCGCGGTTCCGGTCAGCTCCGTAGGCGCCTAATGACCAGCGGACATTTCTTCCCTGCGCGCCGAGGATGGCACGAGCGCGGTCGAAGGAACTCGGCACAAGATGACCGTAGATCTGGTGGGTGACCTCGATGCTCTTGTGGCCGAGCCAGCGGGAGACCTCGGTGATCGGGATGCCCTCGGCCCATCCTGTATGCCGCCGTGTGACGCAGGTCGTGCAGCGACCAGTTCGCCCCGAGCAGGGCGCCGGCCCGGACGAACATCGCCCGGGCCGCGTGATAAGTCAGCGGGCGGAACGGCCGGCGGAGCGTCCACCACAGCGGCTGGTCCCTGCCCGCCGGGGCCTTACCCTGCGTCTCGGCCTGGTAGAGGCGCAGCCACACGAACGCGTCCGGGGACGCCGGCAGCCGCTGCATGGCCCGCGACCCTTTCCGGATCACCGTGATCAGCTGCTGGCCCGGGTCGGCGTCCTCCTGCGTCGCTCCCAGCAGTTCGGCCGCCCTGGCCCCCGTCGACACCCAGAAGGCGACCAGGGCCCGGTCGCGGTAGCTGCCGAGGCGGGCGAACAGCTCGTTGAACAGGTCGTCCGGGATCATGCGCGGGATCCGCCTGGGAACTTTCGGCCGGTAAAGGCCCGTGCGCTCGTTGCGGAAGGGCTCCATCGGGTTGTGATGCGCATTCGGTCGGCCCCCGCGGCGCCGGGCCAGCGGGAACGGGTTCACCATCGGCCCGGAGCCCAGCTCGCGGTGCAGCTCATAGAACCCCCGCAGCACCGTCTCGCTGTGGGCTACCGTGGCCGCCGCATAAGTCCGGCCCGGCGACGGCTTGCCCGTCACCGGGTTCGGCGCCCCCGGAGACCGCCCGCGGCCCGGCACCGGGCGCCGTTTCCCGGTGGCCTGGATCCAGCAGCTGAAGTCACGGGCCTCCACCCGGGTCGCCTGCGACCACGGAACGCCGACCGCCCAGGTGAACCTGAACCAGCGCAAGGGGTCCATGCCATACGACCGCAAGGTCGCCGCCGACCGCCCGGCCGCCTGAAGATCGCGGAAGTACGACGCGGCCGGCTCCACAACGACGCCGTCAGCATCCAGGAGACGGAACGGCTCCCACGGATCCCCTGTCGCGGCCAGCGAGCCCGTCGCAGGGATAACCAGACGGGCCAGATCCCGGAACGAACCACCCTGTTCAGCCATGAGCCGGGACAGTAGCCACCAGCTGATCGTTACGTCACCTGAACTGGGAAAACGACTCCGGTAGTTCAGTCAACAGGATTACGCGGGCATCGACGTCGAGGGCAGCGGCCTGTTCGGCGGGACCCGCGGCCGGCAGATCGCCGGCCGGTTCGGCGTGATCACCTGCGATCCCTTCCCTTACGGCACCACTGTGCAGCGCCAGCAGTGGCAGGCGCTGATCGCCACGCTCGAGCAGTCGCTGCGCCTGCACCGCCACCAGCCCGGACAGCTCCTGCACCTGGACGCTTACCTGCACGAGCGCACCGACGGGATGATCGGCACCCTATCCCACCTCATCCGCGGCGCTGCCATCGAGGCCGTCATCGACGGCACCGAGAAGATCACCCGGGAGACCCTGGACCGCGTCGGACTGGACCACGCCGCCGAGGCCGCCCGCACCCGCCGCAAAGCCGCCGCCCGCAGGCACCGTGCCAGCGCCAGATGAGCTGCCGCGGCGGCTGCCGGTCCCCGTCCGGCTGATCGGCCGCGAGACGATCGGCTCGTTCCTGACCCGCTTGGCGTTCGCCAACAGCCTGCGCGTCGCCCACCTGCTATCGCTCGCCGGGATCAGCCGGGCACGGTCCTTTACTCCGGCCACCGACGACGACGCCGGCTGGCCGCCCTCCGCGCCTGACCGGATCGCCGCGCTGGCCGGACGGGCGCTGCCCGAGCTGGCCGCGGCCATCCCCCTGCTGGCCGGCAGAACGCCCTCGGGCACCGCCCTGCTGCGGGCATGCGGGCACTGCGCCGCCGCGAAGAACGTGACCGGCATGGTGATCATCCGCGCAAGCCCCCGCGACTACCTCTGCACCCGGCACCAGCAGTGGCTGCGCGGCGTCCACCGCCCGAGCCTGGCCGCCCTTCCCGAGATCGCCGAAAGCCAGCGCCGCCACGACAGGCGCACTGCGAACGTCCCCGGCCAGGACATCGCCCGCATCCACCACCGGGCCAGGGGCATCACGAGCCAGTGGCTGGAAGCCGGCTGGCATCCCGCGCTCACCGAGCGCTGGCAGGACCGGCACCGCCGGCTGACCGCCGTGAGCCCCGGGCCGGGAGCCGTGCTCGCCGACGTGATCACCCACCCCGAGATGCTCGCGGTCGCCCGCCTGCTGATCAGCAGCCAGCGCACTCCGGGAATCCCGCCGCGAGAGGCAGCCCGCCGCCTCGGCTTCCCATACCCGAGCCATCCCCACCCGCTCGACCCGCTCCGCATCGTTACGATCGCTACGTGATCCCGTATGCTGACCCGGCCGCGCTGATCGACGATCCCCGGGTGCTCGGTGTCCCCATCACCGACAACGGCGAACCGCTGATCGACGCCAGGACCCTCACCGCTCTCGCCGTCGACCAGTCCAGGGCCGATGTCCAGCAGCTATCGGACAATCCGTTCCACGTCCGGGCCGGCGTCGCTGAAAAGCTCACCCGCGCCCAGGCAGCCCTCCCCGACGGCTACCAGCTCCAGGTCAAGGAAGGCTGGCGCCCGATCTGGGTCCAGCAGCGGCTATGGAACCTCTGCCTAGACCAGCTGCAGGCCAGACGTCCCGACCTCACCCCGGAGCAGGCCAGGCGCGAGAACGCGCGGTTCGTCGCACCGCCCGGCACCGCGCCCCCGCACAGCACCGGAGGCGCAGTCGACCTTGCCCTGGTCCATGACGGGCGCACCGCCGACATGGGATGGGGATTCAACCAGCCAGGCGACGGCTCCCGCACCGCCGCCCCGGTCACCAAGGCCGCCCGGCGTCACCGAGACATCCTCACCAGCGCCATGGACGCCGCCGGGTTCATCAACTACCCCGCTGAATGGTGGCACTGGTCCCACGGAGACCGATACTGGGCCTTCCAGACCGGCCACGGCACCACACTCTACGGACCCCGCTTAGACGCAGCCCGGCAGGCCCCGAACCCAAACAGCCAGATCCACTGAGACAAACTCCTGCACCCGTCTCGATAGACATGGCACAACCCCTCCTCACGATGAGACCCGCTGGCCAGGATTATTGAGACCGGAGACGGCCCTGTCTCGCTGATTGTGGCCGGTTGCGGCGTCAGGTGAACTGCGTGCCCCCGGTCGCCCGGTAGAGGTCACGCAGCAGCGACACCTCCGCCAGGTGATGGAGTGCCTCCCGGTTGACATGGACAACGAGCGACGCCACCGGGGCGCGCTCTGGCTCGCCCACCAGGCGCGCCAGCTCCTCCCCGTCCAGCCGCTCCACGGGCGAGCGCCAGCGCAGGACCTGCTCCTTGAAGTAGGCGACGCCGTCGGCGGCCGTCAGCGGGCGCTCCGCATTCTGGTGAGTGAGGGAGCCGTCGCCGAAGTAAAGGGAGGCGCGGAGCCCGAAGACGCCCACCGCCAGGTGAGATAGCCGCCAGGCGATCGTCGTCACCGGCGCCGGCACGGGATCCGGCGACGCCTGCTCAAGCTCGCCGCGGCCGCCGGGCCCCGTCGGGCGGATGCTCCAGCAGCCGGGAACCGGCTCCCAGAGGTACTCCTCGTCGGTGAGCGTCTCCAGCGAGGGCCCGTGGGCCAGGTTCCACTCCAAGTCAAACTGATTGAACAGCTCACGAGGCCAGTCAAAGGTCATGGACTAATCGTGCCTGCACCACCGGACACGCATGCAGTTACCGGTCAACTGCAACGGGGCTCCAGCTCTATTCGACAGGCCGCAGCCATCAGAGCTACAACCCGAACATGCCAAGTCATATGAGACGGAATCACGTGCGCGTCTCAGTTGACCTGGCATACACCCAGCTCGCATCAAGATCATCGGCCAGAAACGCTGAGACCGGACACGCGGCGTGACGTGGCTGTTCGGCCCGCGTGATCGGTCCTTACCCGGGCGGGGAAAGCTGGCGGCAGGCCGTCACCCGCATCAGCCGGTTCCTCACCGACCTGCCTCTGCGCTGGAACGACTGCCGCGTCCTGGTAATCGGCCACGTCGCCACCCGGTGGGGCCTGGACCACTTCATCGGCGGCGTCCTGCTGGAGAACCTCGCTCAGAAGGACTTCGCCTGGCAGGAGGGGTGGGAATACCGAATCAGGTAACGAAACGCCGCCTCCTGGCGCGCGCCGGCGGACGCCAGCCCGTTCGCGCGTAGGAGCCGGTTGATGCCGCTGGTGACGGCGACCGGCCGCTCGGTCACCGGCCGCAGGTCAGGCACGGCACCCGCAGGAATGTCGTCTCCTCCTGCACCCCGGGCCGAGTCCGTGATCGCAGCCGCCACGCCGCGCACCAGGGACATGAACTCCAGGTAGCCCAGCCGCTCGCACATCCGTATGCCCGGGTGCCCAGCCACGCCATGTCTCGGCGGCCACCTGCCCGATAAACCCGATCGT
>JBEKJP010000270.1:0-12084 GCA_050011155.1 Streptosporangiaceae bacterium | reverse complement strand
ATCGTGTCCGTCGACGTCGCCGCGGCCGAGCGGGCCGCGGGCGTCGTCGCCGTGCTGACCGCGGCCGACCTGGCCGACATCGACCCGTACTACGGCCACGCGCTGCGCGACCGCCCGGTCGTCGCCCTGGGTAAGGTCCGCTTCCCGGGCGAGCCGGTCGCCGTGGTCGCGGCGCAGACCCAGGCCGCCGCCGAGGCCGCCGTCCCGCTGATCGACGTCGAGTACGAGGAACTGCCGATCGCGGCCTTCCTGGACCAGGCCCTGGCCGAGGACGCCCCGCTTGTGCACGAGAAGCGGGCCCGGCCGGGCGCCGCGCACGGCCTGGGCGACCTGCCCGACGCCGACGGCAACACCTGCTACAGCTACTCGTTCCGCCGCGGCGACATCAGCCGCGCCTTCAAAGACGCCGCGGTGATCGTCGAGGGCGAGTACACCTTCCCCGCCGTCTACCAGTACTCGATGGAGACGCACACCACGATCGCGCACTGGCAGGGCGGCGAGCTGACCCTGTGGTCCTCCTGCCAGCACCCGTTCCTGGTCCGGCAGGAGATCGCCGTGCTGTTCGGCCTGCCGCTTGACCGGGTGCGGATCATCGTGCCGTTCCTCGGCGGCGGCTTCGGCAGCAAGTCCTACACCAAGATGGAGCCGCTGACCGCGGCCATCGCCCGCAAGGCCGGGCGCCCGGTGCGGATCCTCAACGCGGTGCACGAGTCGATGATCACCACCCGGCGGCACGGCCTGACCGCGCGGATGCGCACCGCGGCGGCGGCCGACGGGACCCTGCTCGGACGGGAGTGCCAGGCCTGGCTGGACACCGGCGCGTACGCGGACAACGGCCCCCGGGTCACCGCCACGGCCGGCGACGCCGCCCCCGGCCCCTACCGCTGGCCCGCCCTGGACGTGCGGGCCCACTGCGTCTACACCAACACCAGCCCGTCCGGCTCCTACCGCGCCTTCGGCGCCACCCACCTCCAGTGGATCGCGGAGTCCCAGCTCGACGAGGTGGCCCGCCGCCTGGGCATCGACCGCTTGGACATCCGCCGCCAGAACCTGCTCCGCCCGGGAGAAGAAGTCCGCCCCGGCGGCAAGCCCCTCGACGCCGACCTGATCGGCGACGTCGAGAAAGCCGCGGCCCATGTCGGCTGGGGCGTAGCATCCACACGTTCGGCCGGGAAAAAACGACGGGGGCGGGGAGTGTCGGTCGGCCTGCTCGCGGCCGGGGCCCACCCCGTGTCGATGGCCACGGTCCGGATGGGCCCGGACGGGTCGGTCACCGTCCTGGGCGGTACCACCGAGATGGGTCAGGGCGCGCGTACGGTAATGGCGCAGATCGCGGCCGGGGTGCTCCGTGCGCCCATCGAGAAGGTCGTGATGCGCGGCACCGACACCAGGTACACCCCGTACGACCGGTCCACCGGGGCCAGCCGGTCCACCACCGTGGCCGGCCTGGCCGTCCAGCGAGCCGCCCAGGAGGTCCTCGACGCCCTGCTCGAGACCGCCGCCGCCAAGCTGGAAGCCCCGCCCCAGCTGCTGGAACCAGTCGAAGGGGGCATAAAAGACCCCGGCGGCCGCACCATGACCCACGCCGAGCTGGTCCGGGCCCGGTTCGGCTTCGACGGCGGCGAACTGCTCGGCCACGGCCGGGTCCAGCCCGAGGGCGGCACCGGCTCCTACGCCGAGGGCCCGGTCTTCTGGGAGGTGTGCGTGGCCGGCGCCGAGGTCGAGGTGGACCTCGACACCGGCGTCGTCACCGTGCTGCGCACCTCCACCGTGGCCGACGTGGGCAAGGCCATCAACCCGCAGCTGGTCGCGCGCCAGGACGAGGGCGCCACCGTGGCGGGTCTCGGCAACGCCATGTTCGAGGAGATGGTTTTCGCCCCGGACGGCATGCTCATGAACGACACGCTGCTCGGCTACCGTATCCCCGCTTTCCGTGACATACCGGCCACCATGACATGCTCCATCGTCGAGAATGGCGATGGCCCCGGGCCGTTCGGGGCCAAGGGGTGCGGCGAGGGTGCGCTGGCCGCGGTCCCGGCCGCGATCGTGAACGCGCTGGCCGACGCCGGCGTGCCGATGAACGAGCTGCCGCTCACCCCGGAACGGGTGTGGCGGCGGATACGAGAACTGAAGATCAGCTGAGACCCGGAGGTAAGGCAAAATGAGCGTTCCGAAGGTGGCGGCGGTGATCGGCGCCGGGACGATGGGCCCGGGCATGGCGGCGGTGCTCGCCCGCGCCGGTTCCGAGGTACGGCTGTACGACATCAGCGCCGAGGTGCTCGAACGCGCGCGGGGCGGCTACGACCTGGCCACCGGGGCGCTGGACCGGGTCGAGGCGGTGTCCGCGCCCGGCGGCTCGGTCGCCTTCGAAAACGACCTCGCCACGGCCCTGGACGGAGCCGATCTCGTCCTCGAGGCCGTCCCGGAGAAGCTGGACCTCAAGCGCGAGGTCATCGCGGCCTTCGAAGACCACCTGGCCGACGACGCGATCATCGCCTCGAACACCTCGGGCATCCCGATCACGCGGATCGCCACCGCGCTGAAGCACCCCGGCCGCCTGATCGGCATGCACTGGTCGAACCCGCCCCACCTGATCCCGATGATCGAGGTCGTCCCGGGCGAGCAGACCGCGGCGGCCACGACGGAAAAGATCATCGCGATCGTCGGTGCGTTCGGCTACGAGGCGGTGACCGAGAAGGAAGTGCCCGGCTTCGTCGAGAACCGGATCCTCTACGCGATCCTGCGCGAGTGCCTGTCGCTGGTGGAGCAGGGCGTCGTCTCCGAGGCCGACATGGACACCTGCGTCAAGTGGGGGATCGGGTACAAGCTCGCGGTGATCGGCCCGATGCGGCTGCTCGATATGGCCGGCCTGGACATCTACTCCAGCGTCGCCTCCTACCTCAACCCCGACCTGTCCGCCGCCACCGAGGTCCCCGAGATGATCAAGGAAAAAGCAGACGCCGGACAGCTCGGCATGAAGACCCTCGGCGGTATCTACCCCTACACGGCCGAACAGGTGGCCGAGCGCCGGGCCGAGATCGCCAAGGGCCTGATCGCGGTCCGCAAGACCCTCTCGGCCCTGTGAGGGCAGCCATGACCCCTAAAAAGAAGGTCTGGATCCTCGACGGCGGCTCGCTGGTCATCGACCGGTCGCAGGTGCTGTGGCACATCGACGTCGGCACCCCGGTGCGGTTCCCGGTGTACAGCGTGCTGATCGAGCACCCGGACGGCCTGTTCATGTACGACACCGGCTACGACCTGGACCACGTCAACCGCGTCCTCCCGTTCGAGCAGCCCCAGCAGACCCCGGACCAGTCGATCCCGGCCCAGCTCAAAAAAGCCGGCTTCGACCCCGAGCAGGTCAATTTCGTGGTCAACTCGCACTTCCACTTCGACCACGTGGGTGGCAACAAGTACCTCACCAACGCCACCACCTTGGTCAATACCGCGGAACTACGGCACGCCAAGGTGCCCGAGCCGTTCGAGCACCTGGGCTACTCCGACCTGTCCTTCGATTTCCCCGGCACCACGTACGAACGGATCAGCGGGGACATCGAGATCGCGGACGGCCTGTGGCTGTTCGAGACGCCGGGGCACACCGCCGGGCACTACTCGCTGCTGGTCGAGCTGGACGACCAGCCCTCCATGATCTTCGCCGGTGACGCCGCCTACACCTACGAGAACCTCGAGCGGCTCATCGTCGGCGGGTTCCACCTGGACCCGACGGCCGCGGTCGAGTCGCTGCGGCGGCTCAAGCGGCTGGCCCGCGCGCATGACGCGCAGCTCTACCCATCTCACGAGATGGCTCCGTTCCAGTCCTGGAAAAAGGCACCAAGCTACTACGAAGGATGAAGATGAAACTCGAGGGTCGTGTCGCGATCGTCACCGGCGCGGGTCAGGGCATCGGCCGGGCCATCGCGCAGAAGCTGAGCGAAGAGGGCGCTCGCGTGATCGTGGCGGACAAGAACGAGGAGACGGCCGACAAGGCCGCGGCCGAGATCGGCGGGATCGTGCACGTCACCGACGTGAGCGACCAGGCCCAGGTCGGCGCGCTCGTGGCCACGACCGCGGACCGCTTCGGCAAGATCGACATCCTGGTCAACGACGCGGCCATCGTGCCGTTCGTGCCCTGGGAGGAACTCGACTTCGCCGAGTGGCGCCGGGTCATGTCGGTCAACATCGACGGCGTGTTCCTCACCTGCAAGGCCGTCTACCCGTACATGAAGGAAGCCGGCTACGGCCGGATCGTGAACATCTGCTCCAACGTGGTCACCGCGGGCACCCCGAACATGGCGCACTACGTGGCGTCCAAGGGCGCGGTGTTCTCCTTCACCCGGTCGCTGGCCACCGAGGTCGGCCAGTACGGCATCACCGTCAACGCGGTCGCGCCCGGCCTGACCGCCAGCGAGGGCGTGCTGGACAGCCCGCACGCGGAGGCGTTCGACTTCGTGGTGTCGCTGCAGTCCATCCCGCGCCGCGGCGTCCCGGCGGACATCGCCCCCGCGGTGGCCTTCCTGGCCTCGGCGGAGGCGCACTGGATCACCGGCCAGATGCTCACCGCCGACGGCGGCCACACCCGTCATTGAAACTCCCTCCCTTCGCCCTGCACCGCCCGGAGTCGGCCGGGCAGGCCTCGCGCCTGCTCGCCGACCTGGGCGATGAGGGGGCCGCCTACTGCGGCGGCACCGAGCTGCTGCTGGCCATGAAGCTCGGCCTGGCCAGCTACGAGCACCTGATCGACCTCAAGCGCGTGGACGAGCTGCGCGGCATCACGGCTCTCGCGTCCGGCGGGGTTCGCATCGGCGCCGCGGCCACCCACCGCGAGATCGAGACCTCGGCCGTGCTGCGGGCGCGCTACCCCGAGCTCGGCGCGATGATCGCGCAGGTGGCGAACGTGCGGGTACGTTCGGTCGGGACCCTGGGCGGGAACTTGTGCTTCGCCGATCCGCACTCCGACCCGGCCTCGTTCCTGCTGGCGGCGGACGCGGTGTTCGTGTGCCAGCAGGACGAGACGACCCGCCGCGTTCCCGCCGCCGCCTTCTTCACCGGCCTGTACGAGACCGCGCTCGCCCCCGGCGAGCTGCTCACCGCCGTCGACCTGCCGGCCCGGCCCGACCGTGCCGCCCTGTCCCACGTCCGTTTTAAATTGACCGAACGGCCCTCCGTCACCGTCTCGGTCATGCTCACACTGGCGGCGGGCGGGAGCGCCGCGGGCGCGGTCAGCGAGGCTCGCCTGGTCGTCGGCTCCGTCGGCAGTGTTCCGTTCGCCGCCGATACGACCGTCCTGCTTGGCGCCTCGCCGTCCGGCTTCGACGCGGCCGCCGAGCAGTGCGCCGAACAGGCCGCGGCCGGCTGTGCCCCGCTTCCGGACGGCGAGGCCTCGGCCGAGTACCTGCGCCACCTAGCCTTCCTCCATGGCCGCCAGGCCTTGCGTGACGCCTTCGCCCGTGCCTCCTAGCCCGGCGGACCTGGCCGCGGCCGCGAATCGCACCATCCCCGACGTTCTTCCCGCCCCTGGAGAGCCGCTGCTCGTGCTGTTCAGCGGCATCAACCCCAGCCTGTACTCGGCCGCCACGGGCTGGCACTTCGCCCGCCCAGGCAACCGGTTCTGGCCCGCCCTGCACCTGTCCGGCTTCACCCCGCGCCAGCTCGCCCCGGCCGAGCAGCACCTGCTCCCCGGCTACGGCCTGGGCATCACCAACCTCGTCGCCCGCGCCACCGCCCAAGCCGCCGAACTCACCCCGGCCGAGCTCCAGGCCGGCGGCGACCGCCTCCTCGCCTTGATCGAGGCGCGCCGTTCCCGTGGCCTGGGCCCCCGCGTCCTGGCCGTGGCCGGCGTCACCGCCTACCGCGCCGCCTTCGCCCGCCCCCGCGCCGCCATCGGCCCCCAGCCAGAACCCTTGGGCACCACCCCCGTCTGGGTCCTCCCCAACCCCAGCGGCCTCAACGCCTCCTGGACCCTCCCCAAGATCGCCGCCGCCTTCGCCGACCTCCGCCAAGCCGCAGTTCAGTACGAGTAAGCCCCGTGGCACTCCCGCCGTCCGCAACCGCCGCCATCGTGTCGACTTCCCCCCATTTCCCGGGTGGTAAGTCGACACGATGATCCAGTACCGCCGCATGCCGCGAATGTCGCGCCACACGTGCCCCTGCTGTCACAGCACCTGATGGCGTACCCCGGAGGAGATGCACCAGCAGGCACACCGGGCCCACGGGATGAGGCTACCGGGTGCTCGTGGAGCGTAACCGGCGCGTTTGAACGCGCTGGAATCCCGGTTTCACCATGTTCAGTCCGGCCTGGCGGCGGTCGCAGGAGCCACCCGTATCTCACAGGTCACACAGGTTGCGGGACGGCCCGCAACCCGGATAACAATCCGCGGGAACAGGGGAGTTTTGACCCACAACGATTCGCGGCCCCCCTGGCCTGGGGCTGGTGTGGTCAGCGAGGCGGTCACGGGTGACGGCAGGATGGGGGTTATGCGAGAAGTCAAGGCGCCGTCGCGGCCAGGGCTGGAACGGCGCGTCTTCCTGGCCGGAAGCATCGAGATGGGGCAAGCCGAGCAGTGGCAGGAGCGGATCGTGAATGCCCTGTCCGGCATCGGCGATCTCGTCATCCTCAACCCGCGCCGGGACGACTGGGACGACAGCTGGGAGCAGCGAGCGGATGACCCGCGGTTCTCCGAGCAGGTGAGCTGGGAACTCGACATGCTCGACGCCGCCGACGTGGTGGTCATGTACCTCGCACCCGGCACCAAGTCGCCGGTCAGCCTGCTCGAGCTCGGCCTGTGCGCCCGCTCGGGCAAGCTGCGGGTGTGCTGCCCGGACGGATTCTGGCGCCGCGGCAATGTCGAAATGGTGTGCCAGAGACACCGGATCCCGTTGTTCGCCACCCTGGATGCCCTGATCGCCGACCTCAGTCGCGCACCCGCCGAACGCGACGCCACGTCCACCGCAACCTAGTGTAAAAAGTGTACACTTTGATGTTATGGACGAGTCTTACTCTCTGACGGCGGCCCGGACTCACCTGGGTGAACTGGTCGCCCGGGCTCGGTACTCGCATCGCCCGGTCGCGATCACCGAGCACGGCAAGCCCTCAGTCGCCCTCGTCAACATCGACGACCTTGCCGACCTGGAGGACCGGGCCGCGCTGGCCGCTCACTACGCCGCCAGGCTGGCCGGACACGACGGTGTCGCGCTGGCCGATCTGGACGCCGGGCTGGATCGGATGGACGCTGACGAAGACCGGTGAGCCTCACCGTCGTCGTACAGGAGACCGCGCTGCGGGCGCTGGCCCGGATCCGCGCGGAGGACAAGGAGTCGTTCACCTCGATCAGGCGGGCACTGGCCGTACTGGCGGAACAGCCGCGTCCTGACCAGGCGGTGCCGTGGGGTGGTACCGGAATCTACCGTCTGCGCCTGCCCGGCATCCGGATTCTGTACGAGGTGAACGAGGACAAGGCGACCATCTACATCATCAACGTCGCCGTCACGGCTACGTGAAACAGCGCTCACATCGGGATCTTGATGCCGCGCGGTTGACCAGCCAGACGTTGGCCGGCCATGACGTGGCGTAACCGACGATCATGCCGATCTGCATGAGGAACCAGAAGGCGGCCGAGTCGGGCATGAGCGGATGCGGCGCCGGAAGAGCACGAACGCCATGACCGCCATCCAGCCGAAACAGGCCGACCTCGAAGAACGTCAGCGAGATGAAATCCGCCTTGGCCGCCGCCGTCAGCCCGTCCCGCAGGCCCAGGCCGCGCAGGGGCGCGATCGCGAAGTACTGGAACACGATGCCGAACGCCAGCGAGCCCTGGCGGCCCTGGCTGGCAGCACCGGTGGCGCACCGGGTCACCTAGAGCAGCACCGATGGCACACCGGTGCTGTATGAGCGCGGCGCTGCCGACGGCGGGGACGGGGCTGGTGGGGGTGATCGTGCGGGCGGGGATGGCGGTGACACCGGGCCGGGGCGGCGCGGGGCTCGCTCCATTCCGCGAGACCCCTCGCCGCCTGGTGTTCCTAGCCCGCCCGCTAGGTAGATGTGCCTGCGAGCCGCCGACCCGCCCTTGCGGCGGGTGGGGCTGGCGGTTCATGCAGGCGGTGCCAGAGGGGAACGCCGGGTGTCGTGTCTGGTACCCGGCGTTCCCTTGCTGACGCCCCCCCAACTTGCTCCCGGTAGTAAGAGGGCGGCACCCGGTCCGCGCCAACATTTTTTGGCAAGATTTCTCCGATAGATTCCGGGCGGTGCGGATGGAGGTGCCGATGGCAGTGCGGATGGAGGGCGCGGACCCCGAAGGCCCGGCCGGTGACGGCGCCGAACCCGATCCCCGGTTCACCTTCGCCAACGAGCGCACCTTCCTGGCCTGGAGCCGGACCGCCCTGGCCCTCGTCGTCGCCGGCCTGGGCGTGGTCCAGCTGCTGCCGCCGTTCCCCGGCGTGCCGTGGGGACGGCACGTGCTCGGCGTCCCGCTGATCGTGTTCGGCGCGGTCGTGGCGGTGGCCGCGTACGGCGAGTGGGTCAGGAGCCAGCGGGCGCTGCGCCACGGCCAGCCGCTGCCGCGCTCGGTCATGCCGCGGCTGCTGGCCACGGTCATCACCGTGATCGCGGTCATCGCCGCCGTCGTCGTGCTGGTCTCTGCTCTCCGGTGAAGGGGCTCTCCGGTGAAGGGGCTCTCCGGTGAAGGGGGCTCTCCGGTGAAGGGGGCTCTCCGGTGACGGTCAGTCAGCCCGATGACGAGGACGGCGACCCGGGCCTGGCCCGGGCCCGGACCTCGCTGGCCTGGACCCGGACGGCGCTGTCGTTCGCCGCCGTCGGCGGCGTGGTGCTGAAGCGGGACCTCGTTCCCGGGCTGATCCTCTTGGCTATCGTCCCGGTGATCTGGCAGCTCGGCCGCCTGGCCCACCATCGCCCGGGGCGGCTCAAGCTGGTCACCGCCACGATCGTCGTCGTCGCCCTCGTCGCCCTGGCCGTCACCCTCACGGAAAAGTTAAGCAACGACTTGACTATTGCTCCGGGCCATTCCTATAGTCAAGCAAGTACCTAACTATTCGGAGCCACGCGTGAACCGCGACATCGCAGGGAGCTGATCCTCATGGACCGTTACGTCACGCATGCCTCGTTTACCTTGGAGCGCACCTACCCGGTGCCGCCCGCCCGGGTCTTCGCCGCCTGGGCCGACCCGGCCATGAAGTCCCGCTGGTTCGCGGGCGGCACCGGCGCCGGGCACCAGCTCGACTTCCGGATCGGCGGCCGCGAGGTGGCCAGCGGCGGCCCCGACGGCGGCCCGGTGATGACGTTCGAGTCGTTCTACCGGGAGATCGTCGTGCCGGAGCGGATCGTCTACACCTCCACCATGTCGGCCGGGGCCGACGTCATCACGGTCTCGCTGACCACGGTGGAGTTCAACGCCGTGGACTTCGAGGCTGGCGCCGAGGGAACCAAGCTCGTCGTCACCGAGCAGGGCGCGTTCCTGGACGGCCGCGAGGAGCCCGCCTGGCGCGAGCACGGCACCGCCGACCAGCTCAAGGCCCTGGCCAACCTCCTGGAGAACGATGGCTGATCTCCAGACCGCACTCCAGGCCGTGGCCGGCGAGCTGGTGGCCGCCGGGACGGAGACCGGCCTCCAGATCGCGGTCCGCCGGGACGGCCGGCTGGTCGCCGACGTGGTGGCCGGCCTGGCCGACCCGCGCAGCGGGATCCCGGTCGACCCCGGCACCCTGTTCTTCGCGGCCTCCGCGGTCAAGGGCGTCGCCGCCTCGCTCGCCCACGTCCTGGCCGAGCGCGGCGAGGTCCGCTACGACCTGCGGGTAGCCGAGGTCTGGCCGGAGTTCGCCGCCCATGGCAAAGAACACACCACGCTGCGCCACATCCTGATGCACACCGCGGGCATGCCCGGCCTCCCGCCCCGGACCACGCCCGGGGACCTGTGCGACTGGGACCGCATGTGCGCGAGCCTGGCCGCGGCCGAGCCCTGGTGGGAGCCCGGTACGAAGTTCGGCTACCACGCGCTGACCTGGTCCCGCGCCCGCTGCTGTCCCGGGTGGCACGCCAGCAGGCTAGCCCCAGCCCGTCGGAACCGATCCACAAGGGGTCGCCGGCCGACCGGGCCCTGCCGCCCGCGCTCCGCGACACGGCCGCGCTCGGCCGGGACGAAGGCATCCTCACCGCCGACATCTTGTCCCTCGGCACGATGACCGCCCGCAGCGCCACCCTGATGTACTCCGCGCTGCTCGGCTGCGAAGCCGGTACCGAACTCGTGTCCCGCCGCCGGCTGACGGAAATGGCCACCATGGCCTTCACCGGGATGGACGAGGTGATGGGGTTCCGCACGCGCTGGGCCTTCGGCTACAGCCCGGACCGGCTGGGCGGGGTAGCGTCACGCAGCGGTTCGACGTTCGGCATGATCGGTTCTAATGGCTCGGCCGCCTACGCGGATATCGTTTCGGGGACCACGAGGAGGAGCACCGATGACCGACACCACCCTCGACGCGCGGTTCAGCCACCCCGACGCGAAGGCAGCCACCTGGGCCGAAACCCAGAATGTGCTCCAGGACGCCCAGCTGTCCTGGATCTGCACGGTCCGCGCCGACGGCCGGCCGCACCTGACCCCACTGGTGGCGGTGTGGCTGGACGAGACGCTGTACTTCAGCACCGGCGCGGACGAGCAGAAGGCCGTGAACCTGCGCGCCAACCCGCATGTGGTGCTGCTGACCGGCTGCGCCCGGTGGGAGGAAGGGCTCGATGTGGCCGCCGAAGGCGACGCCGTCCAGGTCACCGACGAGGCCCTGCTCACCCGGCTCGCGCAGGCCTGGGCGGGCAAGTGGGACGGCCAGTGGCAGTTCGACGTGCGCGACGGCCGCTTCGAGCACCCGGACGGCGGCCCGGCGCTGGTCTTCGCGGTCCGCCCGGCCAAGATCCTCGCGTTCGCCAAGGGGCAGTTCGGCCAGACCAGGCACCGCCCCGCTTAGTACCCTGGCGCGCATGGACACGCTGCTGCCAGGAATTCATGCCGAACGGGTGGCCACCAGCCGCCTCACCGTCAACGTCCTCGCGGTGGCCGGGCGCGACGAAAGCGGGCCGCCCGTCCTTTTCGTGCACGGCAACGTGTCGTCGTCGCTGTTCTGGCAGCCGATGATGCTGGCGCTGCCCGCGTCGTACCGGCCGCTGGCTGTCGACCTGCGCGGTTTCGGCGACACCGACGCCGAGCCGATCGACGCCACCCGCGGGCTGCGGGACTTCTCCGACGACCTGGCCGCCGTCGTCGACGCGCTGCGGCTCGACCGGGTCCATCTGGTCGGCTGGAGCATGGGCGGCGGGGTCGTGCTGCAGTACCTGGTGGACCGGCCGGGCGCGCACCGGGTCGCGTCGCTGACCCTGGTGGACCCGGTCTCGCCGTTCGGGTTCGGCGGGACGCGGGGCGTGGACGGCATCTTGTGCGACCCGTACGGGGCCGGTTCCGGCGGCGGTGGCGGCAACCCGGAGTTCGTGGAGCGGCTGGCGGGCCAGGACCGCACCGGCGACGGCCCGCTGTCACCGCGGCAGGTGCTGCTCGCGCACTACGTCAAGCCGCCGCACGTCCCTGAGCACCTGGACATCTTCGTGGAGTCGATGCTGTCCACCCGGACCGGCGCGGACTGGTACCCGGGCGACTCGCGGGCGGTGGAGGCCTGGCCGGGTTTCGCCCCCGGCGACCGCGGTGTGCTCAACACGATGGCCCCCACCCACTTCCGTATCGCCGACCTATCCGGCGTGGAGCCCAAGCCGCCGGTGCTCTGGATTCGCGGCGCCGACGACGTGATCGTCTCCGACACGTCCCTGTACGACCTGGCCTACCTGGGCTCGCTCGGCGCGGTCCCCGGCTGGCCGGGCGACCAGACCTGGCCGCCGCAGCCCATGCTGGCCCAGACCCGGACCGTGCTCAACGGCTACGCGGTGGCCGGCGGTGAGTACCGCGAGGTGGTCATCGAGGACGCGGGCCACGGCCCGCACCTGGACCAGCCGGAGCGCTTCCTGGCCGAGCTGATGGCCCACCTGGCCGGCCGGCCAGCGGTATAGGCGCGATCCGGGTGTCGCTCGCTAGCCGCGCT
>JBEKJP010000269.1:0-6551 GCA_050011155.1 Streptosporangiaceae bacterium | reverse complement strand
CGGGTGGTGTAGATCAGCCGGTACTGGGCGGTGAAACTTACTGCCGCAGCGGCGCCGGCCAGCAGGCACAAACCGGTGGCGGCATTCCGCAGCCAGATACCCGAATGGTCCCGGGCAGGCGCAGTCTGCATATCTCTTTCACCGGTGATATTTTCCGCGCCGGACGCGTTCGACATGAGCAACAGGGCTGGATTAGGCCGCGCGAGAAGAATGCAGGACATCAGTTCCAGCTCGCTACCCGACAGGTGACGTATACGCTTTCCCGCGATTACCGGCGTAGTGCGATCGAGGCCGCTGAGAGCATGCACTGGTGATGCTCCTTCGGCCTGGTCATTGCCTATGGGCCAGTCCGTGCGCACGCCGACGCCAAGCAGGCTGCGGGTAACGGCGTCCCCTCTTGCTGTCATCTGATACGGGTGTGGCTCTGCTGGAGTGAGGGTTCGTGCGGCGGGCGGGCGCCCGTGTCCCGGGGATGGCGGGCGGGCGGGTGCCGGGTGCGGGGAGCCCGGGATGCCCCCGGCGGCCGCATCCGTCCCGCTGCTGCGCTCCCGCCGCCGGGGCCGTCCCCGGCTCGGGTGCGGCTCAGGTGGTGCGTGGCGCCCGGGCCACGGTAGAGCGTGGCCTGGGGCACACGGAGCACGGCCGGCAGCGCCGCCGCGGCCGCCGGGCCTGCACCAGGCGCAGCACCGGCACCGCCGGAACCGCGAGCACCGCCGGCACCGCGACCGGGACGCTCACCGGCAAGCGGCGGGACACGCTGCCTGACCAGCACGGATGAATAATCGGCACCCGCAAGGTTCCGGCCGTTCCCAAATCCCGGCCAGGTCTCATCCAGCTCCTGGCGGGTTAGCGTCGCCGTTCCGCAGGGCGGTGCCGAGGGCAGTGATGGTGTGCAGGACGGTGTTGGCGTGGCGCTGGCTGGTGGTCAGGCCGGCGTTGCGCAAGGTGGTTGCCTGCTGGCTGGCTGCGGCCGGGGAGATTGCCGCCCGGCGGGCGAGCTCGGTGGTGGTGATCGGGCCTGCCTCGGCGATGAGGTGCAGGACGGTTGTCCTGGTATGCCCCAGCAGGGCGGCTAGCGCGTCATCTCGTCGCCGGCGGGCGCCCGCCGGCGGTGCCAGCGGTCCGGCGAGGGGATGGGCCAGCGGTCGTTCGGCGGGATATACGACTACCTGGGGAAGGCTGGGGTCGGCCAGCGCGCACGGTCGGGGGTGGAAGAAATAGGACGGGACCAGCAGCAGTCCCTGGCCGTAGAGATGGATGTCTCGGTCCGGGCCTTGGCAGTCGACTTCCAGCGCTGGGGGCTGCCAGCGGAGTGCCGGGCGGAAGCTGTTCAGCAGGCCGTTGAGGCCGCCGTCGGCCAGTGCCCGCGTGCGCAGCGAACGGTCCGCATCGATGCAGTTGCGGATGCTCGCCCAGTACGGGGCGATGGCGTGCTGGTGGTACACCCGCAGGGCGGCCGCGAGATCTGTTCGCGCATCGCGCTGACCGCTGGCCAGTGCGCTGGTCCATGAGGGCAGCGGGTGCCGTTCCGCCAGCAGGCTGAGCTCGGTGTTGAGGCGGCGGCGTGATGTGGCGAGGATGGCGTCGATCCCGGCATCAAGCTCCAGGCTGCCTTCGGCTGGGGTGAGGAAGTCGGGGCAATAGCCCTGTCGCGGTACCAGGGTCAGGCACGCGTCAGCATGCGAGCGGGGAATGGCCGCCGCGCGGGAGCGCCATTGGCCGAACAGCAGTGGGTTGCTGCGTTCCTGGAGCCTGCGCAGGCTGCCGATGACTTCCCACAATGGATGCGGCCCGGCCGCCACCTTGGTCGCCGCCAGGTCTTCGGGGGTGAGATGGATCCGCAGCATGTTGACCTCGTAACTAATTTACCGCCACGCTGCCCGGTACATCGCGAAGGCGCGATATCCAGCGTCTTTTCACCACGCCTGAAACAGCTGGCCCATTTTGGCCGTTCCGGCAATACTCAGGGGAAGGCAGCGCCTTTCACGCAGGTGGGCGCAGGTCGCGGTAATGGTGGAGGCCGATGTGCCAGACCGGACGGGGGCGGTGAGGATACCGCGTGATCGCGTGGCCGGGTTCAGCGAACCAGACCCATACCGGCTCGCCGCCCACCGGGCGACGCCCAGAGCCGCGGACTACAACCCTCGGCGCACGGCCAGCAGCGCAAGGGCAGCGACCGCGGCCAGGGCAGGATCAGCCGGGCTGCAGGAATCTTGCCCGCAGGCACCTGCCGGACGTGGCGACGACAACGAATCAGCACAAGGATAATCATGCGGAATGGGCTGCGGTTCCAGGAAAGCGCCGATCTTGCGGCACCGGGCGAAGATATAGCCTGCCCTTAGCTCTCGCGAGCCGAGAACGCGCAAGTCGCAATCTCCAGTCGGCGCAGATCCCAGAAACCTGAGTTAACTCAGGTTTCTGGTACGAGGTGCGCGTTCGTGAGATCCGTTCCCGTGAACAAAGCCAAATAATGCCCGACGATGACCTTGGGGCGACCAGCGAGGTCGCTGGAACAAGCTGTTACAAGGAGACCAATAGAGGGAACATAATCACTTCAAGTCAGCATATGCAAACCCTCATTACTAGAGTGTAGACAGGAGGCGATATGAAGATAGCCCGCTCGATGGGACTCCGCTTCGGGATACCCGTAGCTGCCGTCGCGTTCATCAGCACCGGCATCTTCGCCATCGGAGCCATTCCGGCGGAGGCGGCCACCGTTTCGCAAACCCTCACCGTCAGCTGCAACAGCGCAAACATAGCCACCGGTGTTACTGTCACTCAAGGTAGCACCGGGTCCTTTAAGGTCAAGCAGAACTCCTCCAGCCCAGCCGAGGACACTAAAGTGTGGGCGCGCGACCAGAACGGGAACGCTCTGAAAGCCAGAACCATCAGCAGTGGCGAGACGGCGACATGGACCGCGGTCAGCCCTGGTCAATACACTATACGCGCCATTATCGGCTCTGCCTCAGCCCTGAACTGCCCCGGGAGCGGTGACGGCAGTTACAGCTGGAATTACACTGTTACTTATACCAGCTAAAGGAAGGGTTTCTGGAGAGGGAAAAGGCTCGACACCTAAGCCCTTACCAGGAATGCACTACGCCCTCTGCACGGCGGCACGTGACCCGGCCCCCGCCGCATCAGCGAACGCTGAGAACATCCTTACCTGGCTCTGCTTTAGATGGAGCGAATCGTCCAGCCCAGGTCTGGCAGGGCTGGCAGGATCCGGCAAGGTCATGAGGAAATCACCGAAGGAGTAAACATGATCACCAAATCCCGGATCAGGCTCAGCCCGGCCGCGCTCATTCTCGCGGCCGGGCTGGCCCTGGTCTTCTCGGCCACCGCAAGGGCGGCGGTCGGCACGGCCCGCCCCGCAAGTGCGGCGCCGACCCTTGCCGCACCAGCGGCCAGATCTGCGTCCGCCGCAGCGGCGGATTGCGTGGAAGGTTGGCAGTTTAAAACCCTCGTGATTGCTGGTGCTGGTGGTGGCTCCACCGCAGTGGAATGGAACTCCAACACGTGCAACTGGCTGATCCAGGACAGAAGCTGGTGTAGAAATGCAGACGGCACCGGCTACTGGTCAAACAGCGGCATCGTGAAGGCGACCTACCTCTGGGACGGATCCGCCTGCCCCGACGGTACCACCATCACCCGAGGCGAAGAGGCTATGAACGCGGGAAACGGCTGGACCACGTACCAGACGTTCTGGACAAACCCTGCGGCTTTATAGGGCCGATCTCGGCCCTGTGCCTGCCGAAAATGTCATCCGTGCAGGTTAAGCGGATTGCTGGTACTCGTGGAGGATGACGGTGATGCTCGAGCAGATCAAGTCGGGCAAACTCAGCTTCAATCCGCGGAAATAACGGGCCTTCGAAGTTAACCGGGACGTTGTCGCTGCCTGATGACTTTGAGTGATTGGACAGCGACCCGGCCCGGCAGGAGATCGCTGTCGCCTGGATCGCCAAGGAGAAAGCACTACGCCCACGACGACGCAGGATACCTGATCTGGGTCTCCCAGCATCCAGGCGGATTCGTCATCGACACGTACACGCGCCCCTCACGCGCCTACCTCAAACTCCACCAGGCGACCTGCCCGAGCATCAGCCGCCTTCAGCCAGGCGCACGCACCTTCACCGGCGGGGCAGTACAGCAAGATCTGCGGCACCCGCGCCGAACTCGAAGAAAATGCCCACCACCTCGGCGGAAAAGCCGAGCCCTGCCCGCTCTGCCGCTGATAAGCCGTGCACTCGTTCAGCACAACGAGCAAAACCCGAGATCCCGCACAGCGTCCTGATCCCCGGTGACGGAGCAACCGGGGATCAGGACTCACACAATAGGCACTACTCGGAAAAACCGCCAGACAGCAGCCCCGACCCGCAGGTCCCCGGCCATACCGTTGCGCGCAACGTCAGAAGCTGCAGGAAGCAGCCGAAACAGATTGATCCAGAATCGAAGTTTCTGCACATATCGCCGAATCGGTGGGTACCTGAAGGTTCATCGGCGCTAGGAGGTTGCGTGCATATTATCCATTCCGGATTTCCCAACATCTGGGTAAGTCGTGCTGGGTCCGTGGTTATCTGGAGCCGTTGTCACTTGTCATATATGTGATATGCGTACAAATGGTGGCCGACTGACGCCTGGCACCGATCGTCACTATTTCAACATCGGCGGGATACCCCCCGTGAGCGAAAGAGGTCGCATGAATCCTGCACCAGGATCCGACCAGCCGTCACACGGCGGACTGTGGTCGTACCGAACAGACCGGCGGACACTACTCAAGGCAGCAGCGACCATCGGCGCAGCCAGCCTCGCCGCGCCACTGCTCACGCGAAACAGTGCGAGCGCGGCGACGAGACCGGTCATCTACGGCGCAAATCACGACTACTTCGAACGATGGATCGACTACGTCAGCGGAAGCAACGGGCCCAACCCCCCACCGCCAGGCACTCCGCTGGCGAGCCCGGACGGAAAGAACTGCGAACGCCGGTACTTCGACGCTATCGTCCCCTACGACGATAGTGTAGGGGACGAAAGCGGCAATTATTCCCCGCTGATCACCGACTGGGCGTCGATGGGAGCCTTTACCGATTACGCGATCGTGTCACTGCGGATCAACCCGGTCTACGCTCTCCAGAGCCCGCAGATCACGATTCCCGACAACGGCTCTGGGTACACCAATCTGGACGACCAGATTAGCCACCTGCTGAGTACCATGCCAGCTGCGTCGGTGCTGACCAACTGGCAAGAGGCAGGTCCCAGCAACACGCTGAAATTCCCGCAGTACGTCACCGCCGAGAGCGTGAGTGGCCTGCACAATCACATGCAGAACCTGGCCAACGTCGTCAAACAGTCTCCGGGCACCCAGGTCAATTACGGCCAGATCGTGATCGATAATCCGAACCACCCGGACTTCGCCAGCTATCTCGGGGACAACCTCAACTGCTACATGGTCGACATCTACGACTACAGCGACACACAGGTCACCACGGCCGCATGCCCGAATGGGGTAGGCGGCCCGGGGACCGGCACGTTCCGGAATGCGGATGGGACGCTGAGCCAGACCAAGATCAACACGCGGATGGACAACTACCTGGCCGCGTTCGAAGGCGCGACCACGAGTACCCCGCTCATTCACATCTCGGAAACCAACTCCCCGCAGGACGGCCACCGCAAGAACTGGTTCCTGTTCCTCAGTCAGTGGATGGCTGCCAACAACGGCGCCCGCATCTGTTCTCACTGGGCTCCCTGCGGCCCGGACTCCGGCGACTGGCCGACCGACCAGGGCCTCCTCGACTACTTCGTGTACCTCCAGGCCAACTACGGCGCGTAAGGACGCGCACGGCAGGCGCGGGCTTCCGCCGCGCGAAAGCGATATGAGGACCCGCGCCTGCCACGACCCTGTGGTGGTCGAATATTGGATTTCTGGCTTGACCTGGGGTTACGGCGCCGACATGATCGGCACCCATGTCTGTCACGCTGGTTTACCGGCTGC
Source organism: Streptosporangiaceae bacterium (assembly GCA_050011155.1). Taxonomy (GTDB): domain Bacteria; phylum Actinomycetota; class Actinomycetes; order Streptosporangiales; family Streptosporangiaceae; genus Palsa-504. Next base: position 562 of record JBEKJP010000269.1, on the reverse strand, counting down.
TGGTGACCGTGCTGTCCTGGCTGGCGCTGCTGAACGCGTACTCGGATGTGCAGCCCTAGATTCCGCGGCTTGGGCCACATCCGTACCGCGGAGCGCCACCCGGAGCGTTTCCGCGGGCCCGGACGGCGGTATGTCAGTGTCGTCGGTAACCAGGCCCCGCGCCATGCCTGCTGGGGATTCCGGTAAGTGGGCGACATGCATGAGCAAAGAGCCGTTCACCGGACGATCGTCGTGCTCGTGTCCGGAGCATCCGGCTTCACCTTGGTAGATGCTGATGGGGACGCAGGTGACGGCTTGTATCCGGCCCGCCCGGGTTGTCCGGGGTGTGCGTGCTCTGCTTCCGTGCGGCGGCCGGCTACAGGGCGCCGTCGCGCCAGGCGGCCTTCGCGGTCGGGTAGATCGGGCGGAAGCCCAGCTCGTGATAGGCGCGGGTGGTGTCCGGGACGCCGAGCCAGGGGTCCTCGACGATCCGGCCGGCGGCCGCTGCGACGTCGAGCTCCTGCCCGCCGAGTTCGACGAGCTCGTACATGGTCGACGGGGCGTCGCCGGCGATGTTGTACGC
>JBEKJP010000268.1:0-6559 GCA_050011155.1 Streptosporangiaceae bacterium | reverse complement strand
CTGGTATTCGACGGTGTGAAGGATCCTGCCCTGCTGCGGCCATTCATTCCAGCCGTCGGTGCGGCCCGGATCGTGGTCACCGCGCCCGGGGAAGCAGCCGAGAAGCTGGGAGCAGCCGTCCCGGTGGGCGTGTTCGGTGCCGAGGAGGCACTAGCCCTCCTGAACGAGCGAACCGGCCTCGCCGACGAAGTCGGTGCCTCGGCGGTGGCTGCCGCACTGGGCCAACTGCCGCTAGCGCTGGATCAGGCCGCGGCGACGATCACCAGGGAGCACCTGGAGTACGCGACGTACCTGGCGAAACTGCGAGCGGTGCCAGTCGAGGATCACCTGGTCACGCGGGAAGACGGGGAGGAGCAGCCATACCCGCCAGGCGTGGCCGAGGTGGTGCTGCTGTCCTTGGAGGCCGTCCGCGTGGCCGACCCGCTCGGCGTGTGCATCGCCATCATGGAGATTATGGCCATGCTGGGGTCGGCCCCCGTTGGCCGCGACCTGCTGCGTGCCGCCGGGCAGGCAGGCGAACTGCTCGGTGGCGGCCGCCGGGTAGCCGCGTCTATGGTGGACCAGGCGCTGGAACTGCTCAGCGAATGGTCACTGCTGGGCTTCAGCCGTAACCGCCAAGCCGTCAGCGTGCACTGCCTGGTGGCGCGCGTGGTCCGGGCCCGGCTGGCCCGGCGAGGGCGTCTCGCAACGGCGTTCCGGGGGGCCGCCGCGGTCCTGGAACTATCCGCTGGAGTGCTAGCGACGGCGGCAGCCGCCAGAGAGATGCCTGGCCAGGTCACAGAGCTGCTGAAAAACGCGGGAGGGCATCCGGAGGATGTCGACGAGAAGCTGGCGCGGATGCTGACGCGGCTTCGGCTTCTCGCCCTGTCTCGGCTGATCGAGCTGCGTAGCAGCATGCCGTTTGTCATAACGATCGGTGAGCCGCTGACCGCAGACCTTGAGCGCCTGCTCGGGCCCAGCCATCCGGACACCCTGAGCGCTTGCAACGGCCTGGCCGCGGCGTACCACGCGCTAGGCCGGACCGCCGACGCCATTCCGCTGATCCGGAAGGTCCTGGCGGCCCGGGAGCTGCTGCTCGGCGCCGATCATCCCAGGACCCTCGCGGCGCGGAACAATCTCGCCGTCGCCTACCGGACTACGGGCCGCCCCGCTGAAGCTATCCCTCTCTTCGAGATGAACGTGACCGTGTGCGAGCGCACGCTAACCGCCAATCACCCCCGGACCCTGGCGTCCCGGCGCAACCTCGACCTCGCCCGCCGGGACCTGTCTTCTTAGCGGGTCAGCCGGTCAGGTCGGCCGCCATCTCCAGCACGATGGCCCGGAGCTTGTCCCGGTCGTCCACCTGGTCCAGGAAGAACATGCAGGTCGCGCCCACCGAGAGAACCGCCGTAGTGGCGCGCACCCGGTCGCGCAGCGGGGCGTCGGTGCCTACCAGCACGTCGACCAGTGCGTCGAGGCGGACGCGGACCCGCGCGAAGCGCTCCTTGCCCGCCTCCATGGACTGTACCGAGGCCCGGTTCTGCTCGAGGAAGCGGAAGACCTCGTTGCTGGCCAGCACGATGCCGACGTAGCGGTCGAGGAGCTCGCGTCGGGTCGCCTCGTCCCGCGGGCGATCCTTGGCCCAGTCCACCAGCGCGTCAAGGTGGGCGAAGTAGTCGTCGGTGAAGCTGTGGACGATGTCTTCCTTGGACTTGAAGTGGTAGTAGAGGGCGGCCTTGGTCACGCCCAGGCGCTCGGCTATCTCGCGCAGCGACGTCTTCTCGTAGCCCTGCTCGGCGAAGAGCTCGAGCGCTACCTTCTGCACCCGGGACCTGGTGTCGGTCCGCGGCGTGGACCCGGCGTCGTGCATATCGGTTCGGCACCCTCTAGGTGGAGCTGAGACCGCCATTTTTACTTGACGGCCGGTAAGTGACGGCTTTAGCATAATGACTTGCCGGCCGGTAAGTCAACGACGCGAAGTAAACGACACTGGGCCGATGCGGACGGGAATACGGCGGAGTATAAGGAGCTTGGGGTGGCGGAATCCATTGACCACGCGGGAGCCGAGTCTGGCGCGGGGGCGGTAACCGCGGGACCGGGCGGGGGCGGGCAGTTCCTGCCGCCGCGGCAGGTGATGATCATCCTGCCGGGGCTGCTGATGGCCATCTTGCTGGCCATGCTGGACAACCTCATCGTGAGCACCGCGCTGCCGCGGATCGTGGGCGACCTCGGCGGGGTCGCGCACCTGTCCTGGGTGGTCACGGCCTACATCCTGGCCTCGACGATCACCACGCCGTTCTACGGCAAGCTCGGCGACATGTACGGGCGGAAGTCGTTCTTCATCGCCGCGATCGTAATCTTCCTGGCCGGGTCGGCCCTGTCCGGCCTGTCCCAGTCGATGGCCGAGCTCATCGCCTTCCGCGCGCTGCAGGGCCTGGGGGCCGGCGGCCTGATGGTCGGCGCGATGGCCACGCTCGGCGACATCGTGTCCCCGCGCGAGCGCGGGCGCTACATGGGCTACATGATGGTCGTGATGATGCTGGCCACCATCGGCGGCCCGCTCCTCGGCGGGTTCATCACCACCTCGTTCTCCTGGCGCTGGATCTTCTACATCAACATCCCGCTGGGCGGCGCGGCCCTGATCTACCTGCTGGCCGTGCTGCACGTGCCCGCGCACAAGGTCAAGCACAAGGTGGATTACCTCGGCGGGACGCTGCTGGCGGTGGCCGCGACCGCGCTCATCCTGCTGGCCACCTGGGGTGGCACGCAGTACGCCTGGGCCTCGATGCAGATCATCGGGCTGGCCCTGCTCACCGTGGCCTGCCTGGCCGGGTTCGTGCTGGTCGAGACCAGGGCGGCCGAGCCGATGCTGCCGCTGCACGTGTTCCGCAACCGGAACTTCTCGCTGGCGATGATGATGACCTTCCTCACCGGCCTGGCCATGTTCGGCGCGATGACGTTCCTGCCGCTGTTCCAGCAGACGGTCCAGGGCGCGTCGCCCACCGTGAGCGGCTTGATGCTGACGCCGATGATGGTCGGCTCGACCATCACCTCGATGCTGGCCGGGCAGGTGACCACGCGGACCGGCCGGTACAAGATCTTCCCGATCCTGGGCGGGGGCATCATGGCCGTGGCCCTGTTCCTGCTCACCGGCCTGGGTACCAGCACCACCCGGTTCACCTCGGCCATCTACTACGTGATCCTCGGCCTCGGCATGGGCTTCCTGATGCAGATGGTCTCGCTGATCGGGCAGAACAGCGTGCAGCAGAAGGACATGGGCGTGGCCAGCAGCGCCCGGATGTTCTTCCAGCAGATCGGCGGGTCGCTCGGCGTGGCCGCGTTCGGCGCCATCTTCGCTCGTCAGCTGACCAGCTCACTGGCCGCCGCGACCGGCCCGGGCGTGCACATCAGCGCCAGCGGGGGCCAGCTCGACCCGGCCACGGTCAACTCGCTGCCCGCGCCGGTCAAGCACGACGTGTTCTTCGCGATCGCCCACGCCGTCGAGCACGTGTTCGTCTGGGCGGCCCCCTCGGCGGTGCTCATCTTCGTGCTGGCCTGGTTCATCAAGGAAGTGCCGCTGCGCGGCCGCGGGCCCGCCGCCGACGCCGGCGAGACCGCCAGCCAGCAGCCGGAGCTGGTGTCCTGACCGGCGCGACCGCCAGGCGATAACACGAACGGGCCGCGGGGCGAAACTCGCGGCCCGTTCGTTAAAAGATCTTTAGTTGTCTGACCCGACGTACGGCACCGCGTCGAGGACCTCGACCGTGTTGGCGCGGCCGTTCGGGAGCGAGTAGGTGGCCTTCTCGCCCACCTTCTTACCCATGATGGCGGCGCCCAGCGGCGACTTGGGCGAGTAGACGTCGATCGGCGATCCGCTCTCCTCGCGCGAGGCGAGCAGGAACGTCACCTCCTCGTCGTCCTTGACGAACCGGATGGTGACCGTCATCCCCGGGCCCACCACGCCGTCGGTCCGCGGCGGCCCGCCGACCCGGGCGTTCTCCAGGATGTGCTGCAGGAGGATGATCCGCGCCTCGATCTGGCCCTGCTCGTCCTTGGCCGCGTGATACCCGCCATTCTCCTTCAGGTCGCCCTCATCGCGGGCCGCCTCGATCTTCTTCGCGATATCGACGCGCCCCGGTCCAGAGAGGTGGTCAAGTTCGGCCTTGAGCCGGTCAAACGCCTCCTGGGTCAGCCAGGTGACGGTGTCATCGCGCGTCTCGGTCACGGGCACTCCTCGGTACTGCGCAGGACGTACAGTCCGCGGGACCATGGTCGGTCCTTCGGGGGTAATCTCCTTGAGGCTAACTAGCGTCGGCGACTATTGCGTTCTAGTCAAATGGGAGCACCGGATCAACTGCGCCGGAACGGGGAATGTCGCACAGCCGAACGGGTGTTCTGGCACAGAAGGTTAGACGAGGGAGACCACTGTTGGACAGCAACTCCAGCCAGCTCCGGCTGATGGCCGTGCACGCGCACCCGGACGACGAGTCGAGCAAGGGCGCCGCCACCATGGCCAGGTACGTCCGCGAGGACGTCCAGGTCCTGGTGTGCACGCTGACCGGCGGCGAGCGCGGCGACATCCTCAACCCGGCCATGGACCGGCCCGAGATCAAGGCCGACATCGCGGCCGTCCGCCGGGCCGAGATGGACCGGGCGCGCGAGATCCTCGGGGTTGATCAGCGCTTTCTCGGGTTCGTCGACTCGGGGCTGCCCGAGGGCGACCCCAAGCCCCCGCTGCCGGAGGGCTGCTTCGCGCTCACCCCGCTGGCCGAGGCGACCGAGCCGCTGGTCCGCGCGATCCGCGAGTTCCGGCCGCACGTCATGCTCACCTACGACGAGAACGGCGGCTACCCGCACCCCGATCACGTGATGACCCACCAGGTCAGCGTGGCGGCCTTCGAGGCGGCGGCCGACCCGGACGCGTACCCGGCGGCGGGCGAGCCCTGGCAGCCGCTCAAGCTGTACTACTTCGTGTCATTTCACGGGGCTAAGTTCGTGGCGTTCCACACCGAGATGCTGCGCCGGGAGATGGAATCGCCGTACACGAAGATCTTCGAGGAATGGGAAGCGCGGGCCAGGGAGCGCGGCGAGGAGCGGCGCGAGCTGGAGATCACCACCCGGGTGCCGTGCGGCGACTACTTCGAGGTCAGGGACCAGGCGCTGATCGCCCACGCCACCCAGATCGACCCGGCGGGCTTCTGGTTCCGCTGCCCGATCGACGTGCAGCGCGCCGTCTGGCCCACCGAGGACTATCATCTGGCTAGGTCCGTCGTGGATACCGAGTTGCCAGAAGACGATCTGTTCGCTGGCGTCCGGGAGAGGGTGAGCCTTTGACGACCGGTGTAATCGCCGCGGCCGTAGGCCTAGGCAAATTCGACGCCGTGGCCGTAGGCCCAGGCAAATTCGCCGCCGCCGCCGTCCCGGCCAGCAGCATGGTGACCCCGGGGGTACTCGGGTTCCTCGTGTTCGCGGCCCTGGCCGTAGCCCTGGTGTTCCTGCTCAGGTCCATGAACAAGCAGTTCCGCAAGATCACCCCGGAGCCCGGGCCCGCGTCCGGCGCCGCCGAGCAGGCCGCCCCGTCGGCCACGGAGCCCAGCGAGCCGCTGAAGTAGCCCCGCCGCGGCCCGGGCCGCGAGTCAACAAGGGCCAACAAATCCTTGTGATAACGATCGTATTTACGTTGTATCAAACAGGTTCGGAGGTGATCTCGTGCACAATAAAGCGGGGATAGAGCCCGCTGCGAAAGGTGGTGCGGTAGATATGACCAAGCGAGCCTACGAAAGGCCAGTGCTCAGGCGCCTGGGTCTGCTCCGGGAACTCACGAAGTTCTCCGGTCAGCCCGGTCACCAGCACTGGTGGTAAACCAGCAAGCACGGCCCAAGGCCCGCCCTAAGCGCCGAGAGGGGGTCGCTGCCCAGGTCGCAGACGGCGAAGCCGTTCTTCTCGACATCGAAAGCGGCGAGTACTTCTCCCTCAACTCCGTGGGCAGCCGCATCTGGGAGCTCTGCGATGGGACTAGGACGGCCGCCGAGATCGTCTCGGTCATCTGCGGCGAATTCGACGTGGCCGAAGATGTGGCCACGGCCGATGCCCAGGAGATCCTCGGCGAGTTCGCCCGGGAGAACCTCGTCGTCAGGGCGTAACCCGGCTACGCGAAGAAGGCACCGGGACGGCCCGCCCGCCGTCCCGTGGCTGGGCCCGGCGGCGGTGGCGATGGCCAGCCCGGTGCTGGCCCGGCTGGACCTGAAGCGGCTGCAACGCTGCCTCGAGCCCCCGGCGCGTTCGTCCCGCGCCCCGGCCGCCGACCCGGACACGGTGGTCGAGGCCGTCGGCCGCCGGGTCGACCGGATGATCCGCTGGGGCCAGCCCCTGGTCCGCCCGGGCTGCCTGACCAGGGGTATTACCGGCTATTACATGTTGCGCCGTACCGGCCTCGACGTCGCCTTGTGCTTCGGCATGGGGGCGGTGCGCGCCCCGGACGCGACCGCGCACTGCTGGCTGGTCCTGGACGGGAACCCGGTGCTCGAAGCGGCCGACCCCCGCGGTACCTATACCGAGCTGGTGCGGCTGTCGTCGCGCG
>JBEKJP010000267.1:0-6607 GCA_050011155.1 Streptosporangiaceae bacterium | reverse complement strand
CCGAGCGCTTGGTCGGGATCGTGGTGTTCCGCTCGATCAGCTTGGTGAAGATGCCGCCCTTGGTCTCGATGCCCAGCGACAGCGGGGTCACGTCGAGCAGCAGGACGTCCTTGACCTCGCCCCGCAGCACGCCGGCCTGCAGGCAGGCGCCGACGGCGACGACCTCGTCCGGGTTGACGCCCTTGTTGGGCTCCTTGCCGCCGGTCAGCGACTTGACCAGGTCGACCACCGCGGGCATCCGGGTGGACCCGCCGACCAGCACGACGTTGTTGACGTCGTCGATCTTGATCCCGGCGTCCTTGATCACCTGCTGGAACGGGCCCTTGCACCGGTCGAGCAGGTCCGAGGTCATCCGCTGGAACTCGGCCCGGGTGAGCTTGGCATCCAGGTGCAGCGGGCCGTCGGCGGAGTGGGAGATGTACGGCAGGTTGATCTGCGATTCCATCGACTGCGAGAGCTCGATCTTGGCCTTCTCCGCGGCCTCACGCAGCCGCTGCAGCGCCATCTTGTCCTTGGCCAGGTCGATCCCGTAGCCGTTCTTGAAGTCCTGGACGAGCCAGTCGACGATGCGCTGGTCCCAGTCGTCGCCGCCGAGGTGGTTGTCGCCGCTGGTCGCCTTGACCTCCACGACGCCCTCGCCGACCTCGAGCAGGGACACGTCGAAGGTGCCGCCGCCCAGGTCGAAGACCAAGATGGTGGCCTCGTTCTCCTTCTCCAGGTGGTAGGCCAGCGCGGCCGCGGTCGGCTCGTTGATGATCCGCAGCACGTTCAGGCCGGCGATCTGCCCGGCCTCCTTGGTGGCCTGGCGCTGGGAGTCGTTGAAGTACGCCGGGACGGTGATCACCGCGTCGGTGATCTTCTCGCCCAGGTAGGACTCCGCGTCCCGCTTCAGCTTCTGCAGCACGAACGCGCTGATCTGCTGCGGGGTGAACTTCTTGCCGTCGATGTTGACGGACCAGTCGGTCCCCATGTGCCGCTTGACCGAGCGGATCGTCCGGTCCACGTTGGTGACGGCCTGCCGCTTGGCGACCTCACCGACCAGGACCTCGGCGTTCTTGGCGAAGGCGACGACCGAAGGCGTCGTCCGCGAGCCCTCGGCGTTGGCGATGACCGTGGGCTCGCCGCCCTCCAGGATGGCGACGCATGAGTTGGTCGTCCCCAGGTCAATCCCTACTGCACGTGCCATGAGCAGTCCCTTGCTTGTACTAGTTGAGTGTTAAGTTGAGTAGTTCGGGCTCAAGCTTGCCAGCAGGGGCTGCCGCCGTCAAATGACTTGAGTCACTTAGGCTCAACTTTCCGGAGCCCCGGATGATTCCCGTCCGCCGGGGAATTCTCCGGCCACGGGCGTGCGGGGTGGGGACGGCGTCAGGCCAGACCCGTTCGGTATAAAGGGCTTAAATAGTGTGACAAGTCGGCCGAGGCGGAACTGGTACGCAGGCGGTCATGTCGCGGCGGGGCCCAGGTGGCTACGCTTGAGCTCCGGATAATGAGGAGGTTCGCGTGGTCCTGCGGATGACCGTCGGCCTGGTCCTGACCGTAGTCGCGCTCGCGATCGCCGGGCGTCGGATGTGGTGGCTCAAGCGGCTGGCGTTCAGCGGGCAGCCCGCGCCCGAGCGGGTCGCCGCGGTCCGCGAGCATCCCGGCCGGGACGTGGAGGTCCAGGCGACCGAGGTCATCGGGCAGCGCAAGCTGCTGAAGTGGACGATCCCGGGCGCGGCGCACGCGGCCACCTTCTGGGGCTTCATCGTCCTGATCCTGACCCTCATCGAGGCCTACGGGGACCTGTTCAGCCGGACGTTCGCCATCCCCGGCATCGGCCACTGGGCCTTCATCGGGTTCATCGAGGACCTGTTCGCGGTGGGCGTGCTGGCCGGCATCATCACGTTCACCGTGATCCGGCTGCGCAACAACCCGCGCTCCGAGGGGCGCGAGTCCCGGTTCTTCGGCTCGCACACCCGGGCCGCCTGGGTCGTCCTCGGCATGATCTTCCTCGTCATCGCGACGCTCCTGCTTTATAGGGGCGCGCAGATCAACACCGGCGTCTTCCCTTATGCCCATGGTGCGTTCGCCTCCCAGCTCGTGGGGCACTGGCTGCACCCGCTGGGCACCGGGGTGAACAGCGTGCTCGAGGCGGTGTTCCTGCTCGGCCAGATCGGCGTGATCGCGGCCTTCGGGGTCATCGTGGTCTACTCCAAGCACCTGCACATCGCGCTGGCCCCGCTGAACGTCATGTTCTCCCGGCGGCCGAACGCGCTGGGCCCGCTCGAGCCGATGCGGTCGAACGGGAAGGTGCTCGACTTCGAGGAGGCCGACCCGGACACCGACGTGTTCGGCCTGGGGAAGATCGAGGACTTCACCTGGAAGGGCCTGCTGGACATGGCGACCTGCACCGAGTGCGGGCGCTGCCAGTCCCAGTGCCCGGCCTGGGCCACCGGCAAGCCGCTGTCGCCCAAGCAGGTCATCCTGGACCTGCGCGACCACGCCTTCGCCAAGGCTCCTTATCTCCTGGCGTCGTCCGACGAGGAGCGGGAGAAGCTGCCGGACGCGGTCAAGGCCGAGGCGGAGCGGCCGCTGGTCGGCGGGAAGGACGTGAACGGGGTCATCGACCCGGACGTGCTGTGGTCCTGCACGAACTGCGGGGCGTGCGTGGAGGAGTGCCCGGTCGACATCGAGCACATCGACCACATCGACGGGATGCGGCGGCACCAGGTGCTGATCGAGTCGACGTTCCCGGTCGAGGCGGCCGGCATGCTGAAGAACCTGGAGAACAAGGGCGACCCCTGGGGCATGGGCGGGAACCGCCGCGGCGACTGGATCACCGAGCTCGACTTCGAGGTGCCGGTGGTCGACGGGAAGATCGACCCGGAGACCGAGTACCTGTTCTGGGTCGGCTGCGCGGGCGCGCTTGAGGACCGGGCCAAGAAGACCACCAAGGCGATCGCGACGCTGCTGCACGACGCCGGGGTCACGTTCGCCGTGCTCGGCCCGGCCGAGACGTGCACCGGGGATCCGGCCCGGCGGATCGGGAACGAGTTCGTCTTCTCGATGCTGGCGCAGCAGAACGTGGAGACGCTGAACGAGGCCGGGCTGGCCCAGGGCTCGGGCAAGAAGGTCGTGGCCTCCTGCCCGCACTGCTTCAACACCATCTCCCGCGAGTACCCCCAGCTGGGCGGTAACTACGAGGTCATCCACCACACCCAGCTGCTGGCTAGCCTGGTCGCCGACGGCAAGATCCGCCCGGCCGGGGAGATCAAGGAGAAGATCACCTACCACGACCCGTGTTTCCTGGGCCGGCACAACAAGGTCTTCACCCCGCCCCGGGAGATCATCGACGCGGTGCCGGGCACCAGCGCCGAGGAGATGCCCCGGTGCAAGAACCGCGGCTTCTGCTGCGGCGCCGGCGGGGCGCGGATGTGGATGGAAGAGCGGATCGGCAAGCGCATCAACACCGAGCGGATCGACGAGGCGCTGGCCCTGAACCCGGACACCATCTCCACCGCGTGCCCCTACTGCATGGTCATGCTCGGTGACGCCGTGGCGGCGAAGAAGAGTTCCGGCGAGGCCAAGGAGACACTCGAGGTCATCGACGTGGCGCAACTCCTGGTCCGTTCGTCCGCATTGGTGCCCGTGGCGGTCGCGGAGGACGCTAGCTCAGCCACCGCCGGGGACGATACGGCGGGCGCGCCCGCCGACCCGGACGGGGCCCCGGGGTAAGCTGACCTCGCTGTCAGCCGCCGGGACCCGGTAACCCCCGTGGCTCCCGGTGCTCGGCCGGGAGGTCGAAGGACGGATCGCGGTACCGGCGCCCGAGACCGCCGTGCGTCTTGGTGATCTGCCAGTCGCGCCAGTAGGCCTCGGTGTCGTTCATCACGAACAGCCGGTCGGCCAGGCGGCGGGGCTGGGCGGCCAGCCAGCCGAGCAGGATCCACCCGGCGGTGGCCGTGGTCACGAGCAGCCACGAGGGCTTGTTTATGCTGGTGAAATTGCTAATGTTGACGACATCGCTAGCCCTTCCCGCTCGCTCCAGAGCCTGGGTAGTGTTTCGCTGGGCCGGTGTTGCAGCACCGGCCCGGCGGCATGTCCGGGGTATCGCGCACCTGATGACGGCGTGCGGCCCGGCTCGTCGCGATGGCTGCCGTGGCGGCAAAGCCACGGCCCGCGCGCTCCGGCACAACGGAAGCGAATGCGGTTTCTGCGGGCTGAGTGAAATGGCGGCGCCTCCCCTCCACGGCCAGGGTGGCGCTTCTGGCGGCTTTCGTCGCCCCGGCGCGCGCCTTGGTCCTGGCACGCGATCTGCTGTCGGTACCCCCGTACCACTCGACGTCATCGTCGGCGGGTCGCTCAAGGGTGCCCTCCGGCTGTCGATTTCATAGTGCGCCTGGCAAACGTACTTGGCAAGTGCCAAAATAAAGTGCATCCCGCATGTGTCATCAGCCCAGTCCCAAGGGTCGGGATGACGGGGCCCGTGTTATGAGCAACAGCATCGGATTCCTGCGAGAGGACGCTACGTCCGTGCCTGAAGTGCGCAGTCCGACCGTTCGCCGCCGCGAACTCGGTGCCCTGCTGCGCAAGCTCCGTATCGACAGCGGTCTCACGGTCGAGCAGGCCGCCGAGCAGCTCATGTTCTCCATGAGCAAGCTGAGCCGGATGGAAACCGGGCACGGAGTTGCCACCCCGCGGGACCTCCGTGACCTGTGTGGCCTTTACGGCGTCACCGCCGCCGCCGATCGCGAGCGGATGACGAAGCTCGCCGCCGAAGGCCGTGAACGGGCCTGGTGGCAGGCCTATGACCTGGGCTACGAGACCTATGTCGGGCTGGAAGCAGAAGCGGTGGCCGTCTCGGCTTTCCAGTCATCGGTGGTGCACGGCCTGCTGCAGACGCCGGACTACGCGCGGGCCGGCCACGAGGGCACCATGCCGCGGCTGCCCGCCGATCAGATCGACCGGCAGATCGAGGCAAAAATTACCCGGCAGGCCATCGTGACCCGGGACAATCCGCCCCAGGTGACCGTGGTCCTCGACGAGGCGGCGCTGCACCGCATGGCCGGCGGCCGCGAGGTCATGGCCGCTCAGCTGGCCAAGATCCAAGACATAACCAATCGGCCGAACGTCGCTGTGCAGGTGCTCCCGTTCACGGCTGGTTCCCATCCTGGGCTGGAAAGCAACTTCACCATCCTCGAGCTGCCCCACGAAGCGCCCGACGTGGTGTTCGTCGAAGGGCTGATAGGGCCGGTCTACCTCGACCGGGCCGAAGACCTGAAAAGGTATCGCGAGATTTTCTGTAAACTGCGGTCAATGTCTCTGAATTCACAAGATACAGCAGAATTGATTGCCGATATTATCCGGTCTTACAAAGACTTCTCATAGTAAAAACTGTCTTAACAGTATCTAAGGCGATGAGAGGGTTCTATGCCCCTAGGGGAGCTGAAGGCCGGCGATTTCCAGTGGCGGAAGGCCACGCGTAGCGTGGGCAACGGCGCTTGCGTGGAGGTAGCTCCCGCAGGCGGGCACATCCTCGTGCGTGATTCGCAAGACCAGGACGGCCCGGTCGTGCCGTACGCCGGGACCACCTGGCGGGCGTTCCTGGCCGACGCGAAGGCCGGCCAGTTCGACCGGTAGTTTTTGGCGTTCAGATGGAGCGGATGGCACCGCCGTCGACGGGAATCATCGCGCCGGTGATGTAGGACGCGGCGGGGGAGAGCACGAATGCGGCAGCCTGCCCGAACTCGGCAGGCTGGCCGTAACGACGAAGCGGGATGCTCTGGGATAGGCGGGCCCGCAATCCGAGATCCATGTGCTCTGCTCAGACCTTCGTGCGGTGGAAGTTCAGGTAGGAACGCGACGGCGTCGGGCCGCGCTGGTCCTGGTACCTGGAGCCATAGACCGGCGAGCCGTACGGGTACTCGGCCGGGGAACTGGTCCGGAACAGGCACAGCTGCCCGATCTTCATACCCGGCCACAGCTTGATCGGCAGCGTCGCCACGTTGGACAACTCGAGCGTCACGTGACCGGAGAAGCCGGGATCGATCCAGCCCGCGGTGGAATGCGTGAGCAGGCCCAGCCGCCCCAGGCTGGACTTGCCCTCGAGCCGCCCGGCCACGTCATCCGGCAGCGAGACGACCTCATACGTGGACGCCAGCACGAACTCCCCGGGGTGCAGCACGAACGCTTCTTCGTTGTCCGTCTCGATCAGCCTGGTCAGATCCGGCTGTTCCACCGCGGGATCGATGTGCGGGTAACGGTGGTTCTCGAAGACACGGAAGAAGCGGTCCATGCGGACATCGATGCTGGACGGCTGGATCAGCCCGGGGTCGTACGGGTCCAGCTTGACCCGCCCGGACTCGATCTCGGCCCTGATGTCACGATCGGAGAGGAGCACCCTCGCAACCTATCGGGTCCGGTACGATGTCTGCGCGGACACCGCCGAGGCTGATGGTATGGTCATGCGGTGCAGGTGCACGCGGGTGTAGTTCAATGGTAGAACGTCAGCTTCCCAAGCTGATAGTGCGGGTTCGATTCCCGTCACCCGCTCCATCTTAGAAGTGCAGGTCAGAGGCTCATTTTTGAACACTAAGCCTTCGTTTACCCTGAGGCCGAATCGCACCGC
>JBEKJP010000266.1:0-6791 GCA_050011155.1 Streptosporangiaceae bacterium | reverse complement strand
CGATCTCGGCCACCTCCTCGTCACTCCCGGCGTTCTCGACCAGGACGGCGAACTCGTCGCTGCCCCACCGGGCCACCGTGTCGTGCACCGGGACCACCGCGCGCAGCCGCCGGGCCGCCTGGGCCAGCACGAGGTCGCCCGCGCCGTGGCCGACCGAGTCGTTGACCGCGGTGAAGCGGTCTAGGTCGAGGAAGATGACGCCGGCCCGGCCCGCCTCGGCCGGGGTCGCGTCGCGCAGCACGTCGCGGGCGCGCTCCTCGACGTAGGCCCGGTTGGGCAGGCCGGTCAGCCCGTCGTGGAAGGTCAGGTGGGTGACCTGCTGGCGCAGCGCGACCTGGTCGCTCACGTCGCGCGCGGTGACCAGCATCTGGATCGGCTCGCCGGGCGCCTGGTAGCGCAGCAGGGTGGACTCGATGTGCCGCCACGTCCCGTCGGCGGCCCGGACCCGGACCCGGAACCGGCCGGAACCGCCGGTCCCCTCCGGAGTCTCGCCCGAGTCCGCGCGCTGGTACTCACCGGAGTCCGCGGGCTGGTAGCCGCCGAGCACGAGCCGGACCGAGGCCAGCACGGCCGAGCGGTCCTCGGGGTGCACGTAGTCCAGGAGGCGGCGGCCGGTCAGCGCCCCCGGCGCGTACCCGTAGTCGGCGACGGCCGGACTCGCGTACCTGACCGAGCCGTCCAGGTCGCAGACCAGCACCACGTCGCTGGTCCGGCTGGCCAGGTCGCGCAGGCTCCGGCTGGATTCCCGCCAGATGCCGAGGACGGCCAGGTTCTCCCTGACCAGCATGAAGACCCGCCCGGCGAGCACCAGCACCCCGGCCCCGCCGGCCACGACCAGGGCCACCCCGGAGGCCGGCGCTCCGGCCAGCCCGTTCGCGATCACCACCAGGGTGGCCGCGGACGCGGTCAGGGCGGCCACGATGGTGGACGCCGCCGAGCTCGCCGCCCGCCGGTTCCAGTTGGACCCGAACCCCTCGGTTATCCGCCACGGGGCCGCGCCGAGCAGCAGCGCCGCGAGCACCGGGAGCAGCTGGGCGGCGACGCCCGGGTGACCGCCGAGCACCCGCTGGCCCACGGCCAGCGCGTCGCCCACCGCGATCACGCCCAGGGCCAGGTAGGGCAGCATCACCCGCCGCCAGGCGGCGGTGACCATGGGCAGCAGCGCGCCGAGCACGGCCAGGTCCGCCAGCGGGTGGACAAGACCGAGCAGGAAGGTGCCTGGCCGGTCCCCGGACCTGTGGAATTCCGAGCTGAACACCGTGGTCCAGCCGATCACAAGCAGGGCGACGGCCATCACGTAGCCGTCCGCCAGCCCGGGCAAGATCGAGTCGCGGGCGCCCGCGGCGTTCTCGGCGCCAGCTACGCCGTCCGGGCTCTCCTGGCGTCGCCCGGCGGTGCCGCCGTCCCGGTCGGCGGTGGCCAGGATCGCGGTGCCCACGGCCGTAGCGGCCAGGGCCAGCAGGGCCGGCAGGTTGGTGAAGGACAGACCGGGGGCGGGGTTCAGCGTGCCGCCCAGGGTCTCCAGCACGACGAGCCCGGAACAGTACAGCGCGGCCCCGCCGGCCAGCCACTGGTAGGCCCGCCCGATGGCATGGTCGTAACGGCGCGCGCCGAGCCACAGGCTCACCGCCGCCGCGAACCACGCCAGCATGCCGAGGATGGTCATGCTCGGCGCTCCGAGATCATGAAGCGCACTCGGGCTCCTTCCGCCCCGCTGTCCTGAAGTACTCAACGCACGCCGGGCGAAAGCGGATAGCTAAGTCACGCTTTCGTTACCTCGTCGTAACGAAAAGTCGCCGTCGCCGCGCAGGTCCATGCGTCGACGATCACCGGGTGTCCCCTGTCCACCACGGGCTCCCGTCCAATCGGAGCCCGGAATGGACATTGCCCCAAGCGACGGTCTCGTCAACCGTTCTGGCGCTCACTCTACGTACCCGAGATCACACTTCGGTTGAGGAAGGGCGTACAGCGGGCGACAAACTCGGCCAGCCCGCCTGGCCCTCGAGGCTTTCGCTGGTATTGATCGGTTCTTACCAGCAGTATGTGCCTGTTATCACACCCCTGCCCAGTATTTCCGGCTAATACGACCATGCTGACGCCAGGGCTTGCATGGCAGCATGAGGTAACTGATCTAAACTTCCTGCGCAGGAAGAACTGGGAGGTCGCAGTGCGCAAGGTGCTGATCGCGAACCGCGGGGAGATCGCGGTGCGGATCGCGCGAGCTTGCCGTGACGCTGGGCTCGGCAGCGTGGCGGTGTACGCCGAACCCGACCTGGACGCGCTGCACGTCAGCATGGCCGACGAGGCCTACGCGCTGGGCGGGGCCACCAGCGCCGAGACCTACCTGGACATCGACAAGCTCGTCAAGGTGGCGCTGGAGTCAGGCGCGGACGCGGTGCACCCCGGCTACGGCTTCCTGGCCGAGAACGCCGGGTTCGCCCAGGCGGTGCTGGACGCCGGGCTGACCTGGATCGGGCCGCCGCCGGCGGCCATCGAGGCGCTGGGAGACAAGGTCAAGGCCCGGCATATCGCGCTGGAGGCCGGGGCGCCGCTCACCCCGGGGACCCCGGACCCGGTGGCGGACGCGGACGAGGTCAAGGAGTTCGGGCGGGAGCACGGCTACCCGCTGGCGATCAAGGCGGCGTTCGGCGGCGGCGGGCGCGGGCTCAAGGTGGCCTGGAAGGAAGAAGAGGTCAGCGACCTCTTCGAGTCGGCCGTCAGGGAAGCCACCGCGGCGTTCGGCCGGGGCGAGTGCTTCGTGGAGCGCTACCTGGACCGGCCGCGGCACGTGGAGACGCAGTGCCTGGCCGACGCGCACGGCCACGTGGTGGTGGTCTCCACCCGGGACTGCTCGCTGCAGCGCCGGCACCAGAAGCTGGTCGAGGAGGCCCCGGCCCCGTTCCTGACCGCGGAGCAGACCGAGACCCTCTACCGCGCCTCCAAGGACATCTTGCGCCTGGCCGGCTACGTCGGCGCGGGCACCTGCGAGTTCCTGGTCGGCCAGGACGGCACGATCAGCTTCCTCGAGGTCAACACCCGGCTGCAGGTCGAGCACCCGGTCAGCGAGGAGGTCACCGGGCTCGACCTGGTGCGGGAGATGTTCCGCATCGCCGCGGGCGAGGAACTCGGCTACGACGACCCGCCGGCCCGCGGGCACTCGATCGAGTTCCGGATCAACGCCGAGGACCCGGCCAAGAACTTCATGCCCGCCCCGGGCACGATCACCGCCTGGAACCCGCCGACCGGTCCCGGGGTGCGGCTGGACACCGGGTTCACGGCCGGGATGACGGTCCCCCAGGCGTTCGACTCGATGATCGCCAAGCTGGTCGTGACCGGCGCCAGCCGGGAGCAGGCGCTGCAGCGTTCGGCCCGGGCGCTGGCCGAGTTCGAGGTGGGCGGCATGCCCACCGTGCTGCCCTTCCACCGGGCCGTGGTGACCGACCCGGCCTTCGCCGGCGAGCCGCTGCGGGTGCACACCCGCTGGATCGAGACCGAGTTCGACACCCCCATGCCGGCCCAGGACGCGGCCGAGGTAGCCGAACCCGCCGAGCGGGATACGGTCACGGTCGAGGTCGGCGGCAAGCGGCTCGAGGTGACCGTGCCCGCTGGGGTCTGGGGGTCTAGAGCTTCTGGCGGTGCTAGTGGTGCTGGCGGGACGCGGGCTAGCGCTCGTCCCCGTAGCCGGCGGGCGGTCAATGTGAGCAGCGGTGACACGCTCACCAGCCCCATGCAAGGGACCATCATCAAGATCGCGGTGACCGAAGGGCAGCAGGTGTCCTCGGGCGACACGGTGGTCGTGCTCGAGGCCATGAAGATGGAACAGCCGCTGACCGCGCACAAGGACGGCACCGTGACCGGGCTCGCGGTCGAGGTGGGCCAGACCGTCTCCGCGGGCGCGGCCATCTGCGAGCTGACGGACGGCTAGGCTCGAACCGTGAGCAGGCTGCCGGGGGATCCAGGCCCGGGGCGCCAGCTGCTGTTCTCGTTCGGCGCCCGGCTGCCGGAGCGCAACCGCGAGTGGGTCAGGCACGAGCTGACCGACGCGGGCTGGCGCGGCCGGCTGGCCGGCCGCCACGTCATCGCGATGCTGCCGGTCTGCGCGATCCTGGCGCTGCTGCCGGGGGCGGTCTGGATCCGGATCGCCGTCCCGCTGCTGTTCCTGATCTGCAGCGTGGGCGTGGTCGCGCTGTACGCCGACGACATCCGGGTCTCGCGGCTGCGCCGCAACGGCCTGGAGCCACCCAATGACCCTGACCTCGGCCGCCCGTCGCACTGAGGCGGGGCGGGGACGATACCCGTTTGTTATAAAAGGGTTTAAAGGGTGTCGGGGGTGAACTCCATGAGCTTGCGGGCGGCTTCGGTGACGCTGCCGGACAGGCTCGGGTAGACGGCGAACGTCTGGGCCAGGTCCTCGGCCGTCAGGCGCTGCTCG
The DNA here is from genome assembly GCA_050011155.1 of Streptosporangiaceae bacterium. Lineage (GTDB taxonomy): Bacteria > Actinomycetota > Actinomycetes > Streptosporangiales > Streptosporangiaceae > Palsa-504. The sequence goes on along the minus strand of JBEKJP010000266.1, from coordinate 2,359 downwards.
ATCGCCATCGAGACGGCCAGGATCAGCTCGCTGGCCCGCGGGGCCACGACCACGCCGCCGAGGATCACGCCGGTGCCCGGGCTGGTGAACAGCTTGACGAAGCCGTCGCGGAAGCCGGCCATCTTGGCCCGCGGGTTGGTGGCCAGCGGCTGCTTCAGCGTGCGGGCCACCACCTCGCCCGCGTCGACCGCCCGCTGCGAGACGCCGACGGTGGCGATCTCCGGGTTGGTGAAGATGGTCGCGGCCACGTGGCCGAGCCGGAGCGGGTGCACCGCCTCGCCGAGCGTGTGCCACATCGCGATCCGGCCCTGCATGGCCGCCACCGAGGCCAGCATGAGCACGCCGGTGCAGTCGCCCGCCGCGTACACGCCGGGAACCGAGGTGCGCGATACCCGGTCGACCTCGATGAAGCCGTTCTTGTCTGTCTTCACGCCGTGCTCGTCGCAGCCGATGTTCTCGGTCCGCGGGATCATGCCCACGGTCATCAGGCAGTGGCTGCCCTTGATGGTCTGGCCGCCGTCCAAGGTGACCGTGACGCCGTCACTGTCTCGTTGTACCGACCGGGCGCGGGAGTGGCCGAGGACGTGCATGCCGCTGCGCTTGAACACGTCCTCGATCAGGTTGGCCGCGTCCTCGTCCTCCTGCGGCAGCACCCGGTCGCGCGAGGAGACCAGCGTGACCCGCGAGCCGAGGGCCTGGTAGGCGCAGGCGAACTCGGCCCCGGTGACGCCGGAGCCGACCACGATCAGGTCCCGCGGCACCTCGGTCAGGTCGTAGAGCTGGCGCCAGGTGAGGATGCGCTCACCGTCGGGTTCGGCGCCGGGGAGGACGCGGGGCATGGCACCGGTGGCGACGAGGATGGCATCGGCTTTTATGGTGTCGCCGTGGTCCGTGGTGACGGTGCCGGGCCCGTTGAGCCGGCCGTGGCCCTTGATGACCCTGATGCCCTCGGCGTTGACGCGATCGGTGATGTCGTGGGACTGGGCGCGGGCCAGGTTGGTGATCCGCTCGTACAGCCGGGCGGCGTTGACGGTAGCCAGGCCGCCGGTGGCGATGCCGAGACCGGAGCTCCGGTTGAGCAGCGTCATCGCGTTGGACGTCTCGATCAGCGACTTGGACGGCACGCAGTCGGTGAGCACGCAGGCGCCGCCAAGACCGTCGGAGTCGACGACGGTGACGTCGGCGCCGAGCTGGGAGGCGACCAGGGCGGCCTCGTAGCCGCCGGGGCCGCCGCCGAGGATCGCGATTCTCTGACGTGGCAAGGTCACGATAGGTAATTCTTTCCGCTGGGATGGTCGCAGTCAGGTATCAGGTGCTTGTTTATGCGCGGCTCGCGGCGGCGGTTCGCCGTACGCTTTCCCCCGTGGCACTGTACGCCGCCTACGGCAGCAACATGGACCCAGCGCAGATGCTGCTGCGCTGCCCCCATTCGCCCCAGCGTGGCACCGGGTGGCTGGAGGGGTGGCGGCTGACGTTCGGCGGCGAGGACATCGGCTGGGACGGTGCCCTGGCGACGGTGGTGGAGTCCGCTGGGTCGCGCGTCTTCGCGGTGCTGTACGACCTGTCCGAGGGTGACGAGAAGGAACTCGACAAATGGGACGGCGTTTCCCTGGGGTACTACCGCCGCGTGAAGGTGCGGGTGGAGACCCTGGAGGGGGACGTGCTGGCCTGGCTGTACGTGCTCAACGCGTGGGAAGGCGGGCTGCCGTCCGCCCGCAGCATCGGCATCCTGGCCGACTCGGCCGAACGGGCGGGCGCTCCTGTTGACTACGTGGCGGCGCTGCGGGCCCTCCCCTGCGTCAAGATCGGCGACTCCAACACCGGCTACGGCGATCCGGGTGATGGCTATGAGCCCCCCGGCGGCCCGTGAAGTCCTGGCGGCCGAGGCTGGCATCCGTCTTCGAGACCTCACGCCGCACTGTGGTCACATCTGCCCCTACGCCACGGCGACGCGTTCGATCCTGAAGGGCTGGGAACGCCGAGCGGCAGGCGGGATCACGGGAATCCGCCCGACTGGGCATGATGGGTGTTACCGCAGTGACTGGTGAGGCTTCAGGGTCGGGTGGGGTTCCTGCGCGGGCCAGTCAAGGTGCCCGGTGGCACATAGGGGCACATAGAGCAGCATCGATGGCACATAGGGCACGTAAGAACCGTGGGCTGGGGCACAGAGTCCGCTTAGAGCAGGATGACGATCAGCAGGATCAGCGCGGGGATGACTAGGGCGGCGATGGCGCTGTTGCTCCAGGTGCTGGTCAGGAGCTTGGTGCTGTCGGTCGCTGGTGCGTCCGTGGTTACAGTGGCTGATGGGGTGACGTCGGCGGGAGCGGCGGTGCCGACGGGGTCGGGGGTGCCGACGGGG
>JBEKJP010000265.1:0-10425 GCA_050011155.1 Streptosporangiaceae bacterium | reverse complement strand
GGGCCGCCGCCCGTGCGGTCGTCGGGGTCGGCGTCTATTTCACCGGCCGCCGTGTCGAGCGCCAGCTTCGCGGTCCGCAGGGCGATGTCGACGGCGCCAAGATGGGCTAGGGCGTGCGGGCCGATATCGCGCCGGGCCGCGGCGTCCAGGAGGGTCCGGCCCACGCCTCGCGCCCCGCCGTACCAGCAGGCGGCCACCCCGGCCCCGCCGTGCGCGAAACCGGGCCGGTCGATGTAGCGGCCCGGCCCGCCCACCGGTTCGGCCGCGATGCCGGAAAAGCGGACGTCGAGCGTGTCGCTGCCGGCCATGCCGGTGGCGGGCCAGCTGCCAGGGACCGGTGACAGGTCCCGGGTGCTGACCGCGAACAGCCGGTTCCCGTCGGGCGCCGTCGCGGTCACCAGTGCGTCCGTGCAGGAACGGGCGCCGGAGCAGTAGCGCTTGACGCCATCAAGGCGCCAGCCGCCGCCGGCGTCAGCCAGGCTTGCCGCCAGCCCCGGCCCCGGAGGCTGCGCGGCCCAGACGCCCCAGCGGCTCGCGGTCGGCGGCGGGGTGGCAGCGAGCTCAGCGGCACCGAGCTCAGCGGCACCGAGCTCGGCGAGGATGGCGAGGGCGTCAACGTGACCTTCGGCGAGCCGGGCCAGGGAGAGGTCTTCCCCGGCCAGGTCGGCCAGGGCAGCCCATCGCTCGCGGGTCCGGCCGCCACCGGGCAGCGGCAGGTCCAGCCGACCTGATTCGACCGCGGCGGCGAAGGCCGCCGCGGTCCGGGCGGCAGGCCAGTCGACGATCGAGTTCTCGCCCATATGAGAATCCGGGTTGTCACCCGTGAATGACTTAAAAGCGATCGCCGGAAAAGCGGCTGTATACATTAGTACCCCCCTCGGGACTCTATGCGCTACCCGTCGCATTCCAGGTCAAACAACCCGTCACCGTGAGCGCCGTCACCGTGAATGCGATGGTTGAGGTTCCTGGTCCGGGTAGCAGTCATGGCGGTCTGGCCAGGCGGGCACGACGCTGTAGCACGGGCGGGCATGCTGGTACCACAAGGCGGGCATCGGACGGTTCGGGGATGGAGACGGCGTGACGGAACACCAGGACGGCCAAGGTCAGGGAGCGGCCCCTTCCGGCTGGCAAGACTGGCAGCGGTGGACGGAGGACGTCGACTGGTCGGACTGGCGGTCCTGGCTTCAGCGCCTCGCCGCCACCGACTGGGCCGCCACGGACCGGGCCGCCACGGACTGGACCAGCACCGACTGGACCGGCACGGACCGGGCCAAGGGGGCCGGGTGGGAACAGGCGCCTAGGGGCGGGGAGATCCCGCTCGCCCTGCGGGCATTCGCCGAAGACGAGCCTGGTGACCGGATCCGCGAGCACCTCGCAGAGTCCTGGCCGGCGTTCCGGCACTGGTGGCGGGGCGGCGCGAATACCCGTCCGACGACCGGTGAGGCCCGGGCCAGGCTCGAGGAGCACATGCCCGAGCTCATCCCGGCCTGGGAGCAGCTCACCGCCATGCTCGAGCACGGGCCGGATGGCTCCGACGCGGGCGCCGCGCTCGCGCTGTGGAATCCGCCCCCCTTCCTGACCGGCTGCTCGCAGGCCGCGGTCCTGCCCGGCGGTCCGGCGCTGATCCGTAATTACGACTGGGACTACCGGCTGTTCGACGGGGTGGTGGCCAGGACGGCGTACACCGGCCGCCGGGTGCTCGGGATGCTCGACTGCCTGTGGGGGCTGCTGGACGGGGTCAACGACGCCGGGCTAGCGGTCTCCCTCACGTTCGGCGGGCGGCCGCAGGTCGGCGAGGGGTTCGGGATCCCGCTGGTGATCCGCTACGTGCTGGAGGTCTGCGGGACCGTCGAGGAGGCGCTGCGGGTGCTGCGCCGGGTCCCGGTGCACATGTCCTATAACGTCACCGCGCTCGACCGCGACGGACGGCGGGCCACCGTGTACCTCGCCCCGGACCGGCCGGCCCGCGTCACCGACCTGGCCGTCGCCACCAACCATCAGGGCGAGGTGGAATGGGGGCCCTACGTGGCGGCGATACGGAGTGTCGAACGCCAGGACTACCTGGAGGAGCTGCTGGCCTCCGGCGCCGATGCACCCGGTGTGGTCGCGGCCTGCCTGCGCTCCCCGCTCTACGCCACCCGATTCCATGAGGGCTTCGGGACCCTGTACACCGCCGAGTACCGGCCCGCCGACGGCGTGGTCCGCTACCACTGGCCCGACCGGACCTGGGAGCATTCCCTGGACAAGATCGACCCGGCCGGCGTCCAAGTCCAGCTCGGCAGCCCGGTGCCAGCCCGCGGCCCTAGCCCACCACAGTCCGCCGCTTAGCGAATGGCGGGGCACCCTGCACACACAACCTAATGCGCAGGGTGCCCCATTCACGTGCTCGGCGATCTGGTTAGCGCTTCGCCCGCTTGGCCGCCGACTTCTCGGTCTTGGCGTTCGCGGTCGGCCCGCGATGCGCCGGCGCTGGACCGGTCGGGACGACCCGCGCGGCGCCGGGTGCTGCGCCGGTCAGGACGGGTCGTGCCGGCCCCCATACTTGGTCGAATGAGCGATCATCCCAGCCGCCGTGTCAGCGCCCGCCTCGAGCTGCGAGCTCATCAGCAGTCTGAAACGATCCTGCAGGTCGCGGTGGCAGGAGTGGCAGGCCTGCAGGTCGAGGAGGACTTGACGGTCCGGCGCGACGGGGAACCGGTCAAGACGACCGAGGTCGCCATGACGCACGGCGGGCGGGCGCATCTTCTGGCCCTGGATCCGGGCCGGGTGAGTGTCGAATACGGTGCCGTGATCCGCGGCAGCGCGCTCCGGCCGGAGGTGACCGAAGCCGATCGCGTGACGTACCTGCGCCCGAGCCGGTACGCCGAATCTGACCGGCTGGCTGCGGTGGCCCGCGGGGAGTTCGGCGGGATCGGCACCGGCGCGGCACTTCTCGCCGCGGTGTCCTCCTGGGTCGGCACCCGGCTGAGCTACGTCCCGGGCAGCAGCAGACCGATTGACGGAGCGGTGGACACGCTCTTGCTGCGGCAGGGCGTGTGCCGGGACTACGCGCACCTGGTCATCGCGCTGCTGCGGGCTCTGGACATCCCGGCCCGGCTCGCGGCCGTCTACGCCCCCGGCCTGGAGCCGATGGATTTCCATGCGGTGGCCGAAGCGCTGGTCGGCGGCCAGTGGTGCGTCGTGGACGCTACCTTGCTCGCCCCGCGAGCCAGCCTGATCCGCATCGCGACCGGGCGGGACGCGGCCGACACCGCGTTCATGTCCACCTATGGCGGCGCGGTTGAGCTGATCGAAACCGAAGTCACGGCCACGATCGACGGAGCACTGCCCGGCGATGACGTCAACGCGCTGGTGAGTATCGGCTAACCGCGAAGGCAGCACCACGTCGAGGACCGATCGGCAGGCCGCGGCCGCCTCCGGCCGCCTGACTGAGGGACTGCAGGGGCCGCCGGGGTCCGTGGGGCCAGCGTGAAGCACAGTCAGCTGGCCCGATGGAACATCGGTGCGCCTCCCACCGGCCCGATGGAACATCGGGCCGGCACCGGTCAGCACGGACCGGCCGGCGAGCGGGCAAACGGTGCCTGCCGCGACGCGGCAGTACTACTGCCGCGTCGCGTGAGTTCCTGGCATGATCGAGGCATGACAGTCGTGAGGATCAACGCGATAACAGTGCCCGCCGACAGCGGCGACGAGCTCGCCCGCAGGTTCGCCGCCCGGGCCGGCGCGGTGGATGACCAGGACGGGTTCGAGGGCTTCGAGCTGCTCAAGCCGACCGACGGACGGACCACCTGGCTGGTGGTGACCAGGTGGCGGGACGACGAGGCATTCAAGGCGTGGATGAACTCCCCCGCCTTCGGGCACGGGCACCGTTCCGCTGCCGAACGGGCCGGAGGCGAGTCGCCCGGGCCGGTCGGCATCAGCAGCGAGCTCTGGTCGTACGACGTGGCCGGCGGATCGTCCGGCTGAGGTCCAGCGTTGGCGGAGCCCGGAGCGGGGCTGTGGGCGGGCCGGACCTTCCTGCGCGAAGTCCAGTATCAGACCGATCCGAAGGCCCACACCGTGAGTCCTCGTGGCCATTCGATCTTGCTCAGGCGGCCGTGGCGCCGAGCTGACGCAGCAGGGCACTCTTGATCGGCGGCCGCGACCCGAACACCAGCAGGAACAGCGCTTCGCGAGCGAGCCGCGGCGGATGGGTGTCCGCCATGATGGACCTGCTCCCGTCCCGTACCGCCAGCGCCGCGGTGGCCCGGATCGCCAACTCCGAGGCCGCCGCGCGGGCCTCGGCCATCGCCTCGGTATCGCCGGTGACGGCGTCATCGAGCCGCGCCCGGCAGGCGGCCAGCTCATCATCGAGCGGTCCGGGTCCGAGCAGCCGGCAGCACCGGCCGGCTACGCCGAGCGCCAGGGAGCCGTTGATGCGCAGCCGGTCGGGACGCAGGCTCGCGGCCGGATCGAAAGCTTCCTGGCTGGCCAGACGCCCCGCCGGAACCACGACGCCATCGAAATCGAGCCGGACCGTCACGCTCGCATTGACGGCAGCCAGCCGCTGACGCGTTACCCTCAGCCCAGGCTGGGCGGCGGCGTCCAGGATCAGCGACACGACGGTGTCCTGCGGCCCGCGAGCCACGACGAGCAGCAAGTCGATCAGGCCCCAGCCCGTCACCCACGGAGCCTCGCCGTCCAACTGCCAGCCGCCCTCGACCGGCCGCGCGCGCAGCAGCGGCGGTCCCGGTATCAGCCCGAAGAGCGCGACACCACCGCGCACCTTGCCCTGGCAGGCCGGCTCGAGCCACTGGTCGCGCAGCGCGGCCGGGGTGGTTTCCGCGGCCAGCGTCATGGCCAGCCCGCGGTGCTGGACCCAGACGAACGTCGTGGCCAAGCAGCCGCTGGCCAGTTCCTCGGTCACCGCGCAGGTGGTCAGAAGGTCCAGGCCAAGGCCGCCCGCCTGCGGTGGCACGGACGCACCGTAAAGCCCTTCCGCCGCGAGCGCGTCGAGCTGGGCGACCGGGACCGCATCCAGGCTGTCCACCCGGATCGCATCAGGGAACAGGACATCGTCAGCGAGCCTGCGGGCGGTCGCGAGGATGCCCGATGATCCCGGTGTCATAAGGCCACTTGAACCCAGGTTGCCGCGAGCTTGTCCATCACCGCGTCCAGGCTCGCGTCGGTGACCTGCCGCGCCGGATCGGCCAGATACCAGTCCGCGATCTCGCGGGCGCCCCGCTCGAAGGGAATCACCGCATTCCAGCCAGGCACGACGCTGCGCAGTTTGGCGTTGTCGAACACCATCGAGTGGGCCTTGTCGCCCAGCAGCCCGGCACCCCAGTGCGGGTCGGCGGCCGCGATCGCATCCGAAGGCACATGCACCACCCGCGCCTCCACACCCAGCGCCGCCGCCATGGTCTCCGCGATCTGGTTCCAGGTGAGCACGTCGTCGGAGGTGATCTGGAACGCCTCGCCCAGCGTCCGCAGGTGTCCCAGGAGCGGGACGAACGCGCGCGCGAAGTCGTCGTGATGGGTCAGCGTCCACAGCGACGTCCCGTCACCGTGGACGATGACGGGCTTGCCCGCGAGCATCCGCCCCAGCACCGTCCACCCGCCGCCGAACGGCACCGAGGTCTGGTCGTAGGTGTGCGAGGGCCGCACGATCGTGGCCGGGAACCCCTGCTCGCGGTAGGCCTCGACGAGCAGGTTCTCGCTGGCGATCTTGTCGCGCGAGTACTGCCAGAACGGGTTGCGCAGTGGGGTGGACTCGGTGACGGGAACCCGCGCGGGCGGCGTCTGGTAGGCCGACGCGGAGCTGATGAAGACGTATTGCCCGGTCCGCCCGCTGAACAGGTCGATATCGGTCCTGACCTGCTCAGCGGTGAAAGCCACCCAGTCGACCACCGAGTCAAAGTCAAGATCTTTTATTACTTCCCGAACGGTCTCTGGTTCCCGTATGTCGGCCAGCAGCATCGTGACCCCGGGCGGAAGCGGCCGGGAGGTGCTCCGCCCCCGGTTCAAGACGAACAGTTCGACGCCGTTTTCAACCGCGACCCGGGAACACGCCGAACTGATGACCCCGCTGCCGCCGATGAACAAGACCCTGAGCTTTCCCATCCCTCTACGCTAGCCGCTGGCCCGCGTCGGCTCCGGAGCGACCTCGATCAGGACCGAGGGGGCGACGGATGCCGGGGCTCGTAGATCGGGAACTCACTGCCGTCCGGGGTGCGGATCGCGGCCAGCAGGCCCCACCCCTGGTCGGAGACGTCCTGCGTGACTTCCGCTCCCTTGGCCTCTAGCTCGGCCAGTGTGCTCCGGATGTCGTCGCACATCAGGTAGAGCTGCTGACGGCTCTCCCCGTCGGCGGGATGAACGGCCAGTTCGGCCGGAGGCAGAGCGAAAATAGGCCAGCCTCCGCCCGCGTCGACCGACGGCAGCCCGAGCACATCCGCGAAGAATCCCCGTACCTTCTCCGCTTCGGGCGAGAACACAATCGCATGTATCCCGGTAATCACCCCTCGATCCTAACCATCTAGCTGATCAGCGCCTGCGTGGCCTGCTCGGCGATGACCGTCAGATCGTCACGGCACGCCTTACGGTAGAGCGGGCCCCCGCCGTCGGTCAGCAGCTGGCATACCATCGCCACGCCACGCGCGGGGACCGGGCCGGGCTGTACTAGGCGCGCGGCCAGCTCCGCGAGTTCCGAAGCCGACCGGCTGATCCGGTCCCGGCGGATAGGGACGTGCGGTTGACGAACCACGCGACCTGATGGACCTGCCGCCATCGGGCCCCCGCGGCTGCCGACGGGCAGGACCGCGGCGAGTAGTCGCTGCAGGCTCGCTGCCAGTTCGCGACGACACTTCATGGACGTCAGCCGGAGGGCCCGCGCTGCCAGGCCCGCGTTCGTCTCCGGCCGCGCACCGCGAGCCAGCTCCCGGTCGAGTCGCGGCGCCCGGCATCGGGCCATGATCCGGTCCCATAGCCGCAACCGCCGGAGGGCGAGGCGGCCGAGATCGTCTTCCAGCAGGACATACATCGTGTCGTTTTCTCTGGTGTGACCCATAAAGCCATTATACCGGTCATGAATGACCTGTAAAGCGATTTGACTGGTCATATATTGTCTCGGTAGATGCGAGGCAAGAAAGACGGAGAGGTGAGCAGGGTGACGTTGCCTTCGTGGGCGTCCCATCTCGATCACAAGCTGGCACCGCCCCCGCTCCTGCTCGTGCAGGCGTTCGTCAACACTCTCGACCTGGATCTCGACACTGACATGTTCGCGGGCGCCGAGCAAGCACATGCGTGGCTGGCCGACGCCGGACTGATCGACGCCGCGTCCGGCGCGGGACCCGCCAGCCCGGACTTTGCCAGCGATCTGCACTTCGCCCGGGACGTCAGGGCGAGCATCCGGGCCCTGATCGCGCACCACAACGACGCCGAAGCGCTCACCGAGGACGAACGGCTTCCGCTTGAGCAGGTCGGGCACGAAGGCCAGCCCCGGCTACGGGTCGCCCCAGACGGTCAGGTCAGGCTCGATGCCGAAGCCCCGGCCGGCCGCGTGGCGCCCGGCCTGCTCGGATTGCTGCTGAGCATCCGCGACGCGCAGGCCGACGGCAGCTGGGACCGGCTCAAGCTGTGCGGGAATCCGGACTGCCGCTGGGCCTTCTACGACCGCTCGCACAGCCGCCGGGGCGCGTGGTGCGACATGGCCTCATGCGGGAACCGGCTCAAGAACCGGAACCTCCGCGCCCGCCGTGCCCAGCTGAGCTGAGCTCCAGGCCGGCCGACGGGAGGATCCCGGCTGTCGATATCGTCCGCAATACCGCACAGAGCTGCCCGGGCCTTAAGCACCGCCCGTTCTGTATCACGCGTCGGATGGCTCCGGGTCGTAACGGTGGTAGGTCACGGCCATCGTGCCGTCCGGGTCGAGCCTGCGCAAGATGGCCTCGGTGATGCCGGCCAGCTGGCGGACCTGCTCGGGGGTCAGGGCGTCGACGACGTGCTGCCGGACGTTGGCCACGTGGCCGGGGGCGGTGCGGCGCACCTTATCCCAGCCGGCCGGGGCCAGCCGGACGTTGGTGGCCCGGGCGTCGTCCGGGCACGGGAAGCGCTCCACCAGGCCGCGCTCCTCCAGCCGGCGGATCACGTGGGAGAGCCGGGGCAAGGTGGCGTTGGTCTGCGCCGCGAGCGATGTCATCCGCAGGGTCCGCTGCGGCGCCTCCGACAGCATCGCGAGCGCGTAGTAGTCGAAGTGCGTAAGCTCCGCGTCGTGACGGAGCTGGGAATCGAGCACTCCGGGCAGCAGCTCAAGCACCGCAGCCAGCCGTACCCAGGCCGCCAGCTCCTCGTCGTTCAGCCATTTCGCATCCACCGCCACATCATCGCACCAAATAGTTGTCTCTACAACTATTTGGTGATACTGTCCGGGTTGTAGAGACAACTAATTGCCTGACCGGCCGCCGCACGTCATCTCGCACCAGCCGCATCAGCACCGCCGCCTTCCGCCTCGAGGAGCCCGTATGACCTCCCCGCCAGTGCCCAGCACCACCGCGACCGCCGATCGCCGCATTCCCGCCCAGCACCCGTTCGCCGGGCACCTGCGCCGGGCCGCCGACGCCGAGCGAGCCGCCGCACACCGAGTGTGGACCCCCGACGACGGGCCGCTGCCTAGCCTTTACCTGAGCCACGGCGCCCCGATGCTGTTCGAGATGCCGGCCTGGATGACCGAGCTTCACTCCTGGGCGCGGGCGCTGCCCAAGCCGAAGGCTGTCCTCATCGTCTCCGCGCACTGGGAGTCTGCTCCGCTGAGCATCAGCAGCAGCCAGCCCACCGAGCTCGTCTACGACTTCGGCGGCTTCGACCCGATGTATTACCAGATGCGGTACGACACGCCGGCCGCCACCCAACTCGCGGAACAGGTCGCCAAGCTGATGCCGGACACTGAGCCGGTGCATGAGCACCGCAGCCGCGGCCTGGACCACGGAGCGTGGGTACCGCTGAAGATTATGTACCCCGACGCCGACATCCCGATCCTGCAGCTCAGCATGCCGACCCACAACCCGGGGCGACTGCTGGACCTTGGGCGGCGCCTGGGGCCGCTGCGCGAGGCCGGGGTTCTCGTGATCGGGTCGGGATACATGACCCATGGCCTTCCGTTCCTCGACTGGAGCCACCCGGACCAGGTCCCGGGCTGGTCCTCGGACTTCGACTCCTGGGCGTCGGACGCGCTAGCCCGCGGCGACGTCGACGAACTCGCTGCGTTCCGCAACCGCGCACCCGGCATGCCGTACGCGCACCCCACCGTGGAGCACTTCACCCCGCTGTTCGTCGCCCTGGGCGCCGCCACCGACCCGGCGGCGCCGCCCACCACGGTCATCGACGGCTACGCAATCGGGCTGGCCAAGCGGTCGTTCCAGGCGGCCTGACCGGAAGGCTGTTTTACCCATATGGGGGCAGGTGCTTGCGGCCGGCGAACGAGCCGCGGTCGCCGTGGGTCAGGGGGTGCACGCCGTGCCAGGCCTCGGCGCGGACGGTGCCACGGCCGGGGCCCGTGGATAGGAAGCTTGATGCGCGAGCGGCAGGATCCCGTTGAGCGGTCGCCGGAGCTTAGCTGGAGACAGCTGGAGCGCCGGCGCTGAGCAGATCGGCCGTCAGCTGGCGGCTGCGCTCGCTGGTCATGCCGAAACTCGCCGGGTAGACGATGACGTGGTCCATGTGCCGCCCGAATTCCTCGAGCTTCGCCGCCACCTGCGCCGGGGTGCCCGACGCCGACATGGCGTCGACCATCGCGTCCGGCACCGCCGCCGCCATAGCGTCGAAATCCCGCGACGCAAACGCTTGCCGGATCCGCTCCCCCGCATCGGCGAACCCGGCGACCTCGACGACCGTCCCGTACGTCCGGGGGGCCGCATAGAACGCGATCTGCGCCGCAGCCTCGCGGCGCGCTTGCGCCTCATCATCGGCCACTGAGCAGATCACCAGCCCGGCGATCTGGACGAGCCCGGCGTCGCGGCCCGTCTTGGCCGCGCCCGCGGCGATGGCCGGCCGGACCACGTCGTCGTAGTAGCGAGGACTGAACAGCGGATGGCCGAGGAAACCGTCGCTGACCCGGCCCGCCACCTCCACCATCCGCGTGTTCACGCCCGCGGTGAAGACCGGTATAGCGGTCCGCCGGGGCGGCTCCATCTCCGCGGTCGGGCTCACATCGACGTGGTAAAACCGCCCGTCGTGTCGCACCGGTCCCTCGTGTAGCCGCCATAGGCTGCGCAGCAGCGGGATGAGCTCCTCCATCCGGGACGCGGGGCCGGTCGGGTCGACGCCGTGCCAGCCGGCCATCATCTTCGTCGTGCCGGTGCCGAGTCCGTAGATGAGCCGGCCTGAAGACAGCTCATCGAGGCTGCGGGCCTCGGTGGCAAGCACCAGCGGAGTTCGGCCGACCGCATA
>JBEKJP010000264.1:0-6812 GCA_050011155.1 Streptosporangiaceae bacterium | reverse complement strand
ACCAGGAGATCCACGTCACTCGTCTCGATCGCTTCCCCGCGAGCTACCGAACCGAACACACGCACATCACGCAAGCCGCGCTGGGACGCGGCCGCGAGAATCTGCCCCCGAGTCGCCCGAAGAGACCCGAGATCCGGCGGCCGTTCCTGCTGCGGTGGACTCGCCGACCACGGGTATCAAAACCGCTGGTGGGGCGGGTGGGGCTCGAACCCACGACCGGCGGATCATGAGAAGTACGGCCTCGTGCATCGTGCGCACTACCTGCACGGATACCACGGAGCCGTGCCGCTGATGACCCTGATTGCACAGTTGGCACGGATAGCTCGGTCCACGAACCGGTCCATGCCTTACCATGGCGATCACCGGATGTCAGCTACAGAACGTTACCGCCGCCCGGCCTATCAGCGCATGCCCGCGCTTGATGGCATAAGGCCGGCCGAGGAGAGCCAGACATTGCTAACCGCCGAGCCGCTGGATCCTGACTACGAGAACGAGATCATCAGGCGGGTACACCAGGAACGTGACCAGGCCCCCGCCGTCCGGACCGAAATACGGTGAGCGCAGCGGCCAACAGCCCAGCCGCGTTCACGCCGTCCTGGGAATTGTCCACCCTGGCCGCTGCATGGCATCACGCCTACGGCGGCCAACGGCTAGATCTGGCCAGCGCCCTGGAATTCTACGACCGATGGCTCCCCGGCATCATGCGCCTCATCGCCACCATCACCCGGACCTGCGTCCAGGAATGCGCTGCCCGCCTACGGTCTTGGTGAACTACGCGCCAACGGCCGCCGGCCTGGACACCCGATCAGCTTCAGCCAGGTACGCCAAGGATCTCCGTCAGCGCGTCAGCGAGATCCGGTCCCCAGGGTTGCATCGCGCTTAGCGGCGGGGTTTCCATTCGCCGATCTCCTGGAGGCGTCTGCGTTGCTGGGTGGCCGCGGAATGGTCCCGGCCGGATCCGCGGCTTTCGAGGCGTTCGGCGACCCGGGCGCGATGTTCTTGCGGGTTGTGGTCGTCGTACTTGAATTTGGCGGCGACGCTGGTGATGTGCAGGCGTAGGCCGCGGATCCCCGAGAGCATCCGGCCGTAGGGAGGCAAGTCCACGGCGACCTGGACGTGGTCGCCTTGCGGCTGGAAGTGCGCGAGCTGCCGACGCAGGAGCTCGGCCTTGTCCTGAGGATCGTCCACGACCTCTGCCTGACAGGTCAGCTGGACAGCGGAGTAGTAGCTGGTAGGCACCCCGTCTTGGTCTGGACCGCCGGCCTTCGCCCGCCACGTAGTCGGGATGTAGGCGTAGTCGTCCAGGACGCTCATCACCACGGTCGGCCGGGCCTGGACCGCCGCCCAGACCTTGTTGGGCCGGGCCAGATGGACCAGGAGGGTGTCGCCGTCGATGACGAAGTGGGTGGGGATGACGTGCGGGGCACCGGCGCCCGGGTCGTTGACGGCGAGCTGGCCGAAATCGTGCCCGGCGAGCCAGTCGCGCCACTCGGTGTCGCTGACGGCGGCATCCCAGGGATGGATCAGCATGTTCGCGTTCTCCTGCTAGTGCGGGGCTGTTAAGCGGTGATGAGCCGGCTGGCGACGGCGACCTGCGGGCTCAGCCGGATGAGGGAGCTGGCGAGGTCGTCCCCGGCCGCCGTCAGGCCGTCGGGCCCGAGGGCGGCCAGCCCGTCGATGATGAACACGGCGCTGGTGGTGGCCGGCGTTATCCGGGTCCGGATGCATTGCCGCCAGTTCCACTGGCGGCAGGTCACGCCCACGTCGTCCCGCCAGATCACCTCGCCGGGCTTGGGATGCTCGATGGCCGACTCGCCGTTCGCCACGGTGCCGAACTCCTCGTCTCCGGCCGCCCGGACCAGCCGGGCCGCGCCTTGGTACTGGTCCCGGTCCTCGCCGCCCAGTGGTACCAGGTGCGCGAGCGAAACCGCGTTGTAGGCGTCGGTGAGGCGGCCGATGCGGGGCAGACCGCCGTCCAGGCGCGTAGCAGCGCCTCGACGCTCGGCCGGGTGCGCTGAGGCTTAGCGCCGAACGCCCGGTAAGCGTCGCGCCAGTCGGCGACCTGGGGCACGTTCTCGGGCGCCCGTCCGTCGAGCGCGAGCCGAGGCCGCGTCTGGGCTCGCGCCAGCAGCTCCTCGCTGGTTTCGTCCGGTGACCCCGGCATCAGGCCCTCGGCCACCATCACCAGCACGCGGTAGTCCGGCCGCAGCTCGAGTACCTCAGACGCCACGCCGACGCCCTCGAGGAACGCGCGTGCGCGCTCACTGACCTCAGCCCTGGTCAAAAGTGTCATCACCGGGACGCACTCCCGCCGACAGCCGGCTCGAATACCGTCAAGGCGAACCGCGCCGCCTGCACTGAGCTCGGGTTCGCATACCCGTGGGGCAGGTCACCAGAGAACGAGGCCGAATCTCCGGTCGCGAGTACCTCGGCGCGCTGACCCACGCTGAGCTCGACCTGACCCTCGAGAACCAGGAGCAGCTCACGGGTTCCGGCCGCGTGCGCTTCGGTGGAGTGGCACTCGCCTGGCCCGAGCGTCCAGTCCCACAGCTCGGTGACATCCGGCGGCTCGGTGCCCGCCACGAGCACGGCCTGCCCGCCGAGCTCGCCCCTCCACAGCACCGGGGCCGTTCCGGATCGGGTGACCCGCAGTCCGGGCGAGCGGTCCATCTCGACGAGCGCGGGCAGCCCGATGCCGAGCGCGTCGCTGAGGAGAAGCAGCGTCGCGATGCTCGGGTTGGCCGAGCCCTGCTCGATGCTGACTAGCATCCGGCGGCTGACACCGGATCGCTCCGCAAGCTGGTCCAGGGTCCAGCCGCGGGTGTTCCGGCCCAGCCGGACCCGGCCGCCGATGGCCCGGGCGACACTATCCGCCCCAGCCTGGGTCTCCAACTCTGACTGCCTCATATAAGGCACTATACTGCACTATCGAGAGATCGGAGAAGTCATGACACCTGACGACCAGCCGCCCGCACTCCACCCGGAGACGGCCCTCATCTGCGCTGGCCGCCCTGATCAGGCGGCCGGCGGCCCGCTCAACGTTCCCGTCGTGCTGGCCTCTAACTTCCAGGCCGGCCCGGGCGGCGGAGAAGACGGCCGTGCCTACTCACGCACGGACGCCACGCCAGGCTGGGAGTCGCTGGAGGCGGTGGTGGGTCAGCTGGAAGGCGGTCACGGGGTGGCCTTCTCCTCCGGCATGGCCGCGATCGCCGCGGTGCTCGACCTCGTGCCGGCCGGCGGCCGCATCGTCGCCCCGGCGGACTGCTACTTCGGGGTCGGCGAGCTCCTCGAGGACGCCCGGCAGCAAGGGCGCTGGGCCGTCGGCCGCGTTGACCTGACCGACACCGCCGCCGTCCACGCCGCCGTCGCTGGCGCGGACCTGCTCTGGCTGGAGTCCCCCTCCAACCCGCTGATGGAGGTGGCCGACCTGCCCGCCCTGTGCGCCGCCGGCCGCGGGGCCGGGGCCATTGTCGGCGTCGACAACACCTTCGCGACGCCGCTGCTGCAACAGCCCCTGGCCCTCGGCGCGGACGTGGTCGTGCACAGCGCCACCAAGTTCATCGGCGGCCACTCCGACCTGCTGTCTGGCCTCGCCATCACCCGCGAGCAGGCCCTGGCCGGCCGCATCCGCCACCGGCGCGGCATGACCGGCGCCACCCCCGGAGCCCTGGAAGCCTTCCTGGCACTGCGCGGCCTGCGCACCCTGGCCTTGCGACTCGACCGCGGCCAAGCGAACGCCGGCGAACTCGCCCGCCGCCTCGACCAGCACCCCGCCGTTAGCCGCGTGCGCTACCCCGGCCTTCCCGGCGACCCCGGGCACCGCACCGCCGCCGCGCAGATGACCGGCTTCGGCGCGGTACTGGCCTTCGAGGTCGCCGACGCCCCCACCGCCGACCGGCTCTGCGACGCCCTGCACGTCATCGTCCACGCCACCAGCCTGGGCGGCGTGGAAAGCACCATCGAGCGGCGCAGCAAGCTCGCCGGACAAGAACACGTACCCCCCGGGCTCCTGCGGCTCAGCGTCGGCTGCGAACACATCGACGACCTCTGGAACGACCTGGACGCGGCGCTCCAGCACGCACCGCGGGCGGAAAGCCCGGCTTGAACCGGTCAGGACACATGCGGCCCTAACCGCCGAAGCCGTGTCACCGCTCGGCCTCGGAACGCCGAAAGGCTCGCCCGGCATCTCGGCAATCGCGAATGCCCCGGACAGGCCGAGGTAAGCACCAGCAGCGGGCCGCGGGCCTTGCGGACCCGGATGGACCCGAGGGCGGGCTTGATGGTCCGGCGGATGTACCCGAGGTTGCTATGCAGCGTGGACAGGTCGGTTCCGGCGTATACCTTGGCGCGTCAGGACCCGCAGTGAAACTGCTGGTGGGGCGGGTGGGGCTCGAACCCACGCCCGGCGGATTATGAGAAGTATGGCCTCATGCACCAAGAGCTCTAGTTGCACCGATGACACGGGTTATCGCACTGATGGCGCTGGCGGCGCTGGGATTATCTGGCTCGTCGGTCCACGATCCGGTCCACGGTCACGGCGCCCGATCCCCCAGCCTTGTTACTGTACGTAACATTACCGGCACTGCCCGGCCCGCATCCGCGCGAGCCGACTGCGATGACCGTTCTGCGCCACGCCCAGGCACCTTCTGCCGGATTCATTGCCAGGCTTGATGGCTCGGCTCGTGGCCAAGTATCGCGTCCACCACCTGGTCGAGGGGCTGCCTGGCGTCAATGGCAACCGCCCCGAATGCGCGCAAGCGGTCCTGATATCCCGGCAGGAGGCGGCGTATGTACTCGCGAGAGTCCCCGGCACGGCCCCACTCGTTGTCCTGGCGCGCATCCAGTCGTGCCAGCATGGTGGGCTCGTCGATCTCCAGCAAGAACACCTGGATGAAGCGGTCGGCCAGCTCCAGCTCATTGTCCGCACCGCCGCAGAGATACAGCGTGGCGGGTTCTGCGTCACGGATCAGTTCGTCAAGGCGGGCCGGATCCCATTCCCACCTATGCCGGGAAAGCCAGGCGAGGTCCGGTTGTTCCGGCTCTTCTGTCACTGCGGCGCCGTCAGAGTCAACGAACCGCGCAAGGAACGGGTCTTCGTCGTCATCGATGCATGCCAGGCCCCGCCGGGCAAGCACGACGGCGATCGCGGACTTCCCGGCGCCAGCACTGCCAGTGATCAACACTGCGCTCATCGGTGCCATCATCGGCGAACCCTGAAGACAGCGCAACGAGTTTGCAGTGGTCCTACGGGGGCGATGGATGGCCTGACAACAGGCGCGGGCACCCAAAGCATATTCACCTGTCCGAGCTGGGAGCCGGTGAGCAGGATCGAACCGCTGACCTGCCATTTAAAAGAAGTATGGCCCGGGCTCCGACCCCTTGATCACCAGCTTGGCCATCACCGGCACCGCGACCGGACGGGACATGAACCGCAGCCGCACGACGATCCCGAGGATCACCCAGTTGTTCCCGTATCCCGTCTTCGCAGGCCCGGGAGCCGAGCCGTCGTGGAACCACGATGCCGCCCAGACCTTCTTCCCGCGTCTTTTGAACAGGGTGTCATCGACGGCGACGTCGACTGGCGCCCCCGCCGGGACCAGCAGCGACACCACGAGCACGGCCGCGGCCAGGCCCAGGTCATCGGCGTTCCACCGGGCGCGGGAGAAGAACCAGTGTGCCCGGTCGTGCGGCCACAGCCGCGACAGCCCGGCCCCGGTCAGCATCCCGCAGACCGTCCGCTTCCCCGGCTGGGCAAGGAAACCGCAGGCCAGGCCGGTGAAGGTGCGGAACGACGGGGCAGTGAACAACGGGGCGAAAGCGGCCAGCAGCGTCATCAGCGACGCCGGCACCATGTCCGGGAGCATCGGCAGGAGACCGTTTCCCTGGAGGGGAGGCAGGGGACGCGGCCGGGCGCCGCCGGCCATCATGGACAGCATGCCGCAGACGCCCGGCGAGCAGGCCCGGAACGACGTCACCTCCCGGGTCACCGCACGTGTCGCCGCCGGATGGCCCCGCCTCGGCCAGCCCGAGGTCCGCTTCCGCGGCCGGTACTGCTACGTCGCGGTCACCCTTCCCGGCCACCGCACGCCGACGCCCTTCCTGCGCCTGCGCTGGACGGGCTCACCCGACGAATGGGCCATCGGCGTCTACAAGGCCACCACAGAGACATACAGCGAAAACGAGTTCCCCTGGTCCTACGGCCCGCTCGCCGTCACCGGCCCGCACCGCCACGGGCTCCCCGTTTCCCCTGTTCACGGACTTCACCGTCGATCTCCCCCCGTCTCGCCGGGTGCCCCCACCCGTCACGCTATTACCTTAAGTAACTCCTTTACACACCTAGAGTGATACCCCCGTGATCTGCTGCCCCCACGGCATGGGTTGAGCTCCGATCAGCGGTGCTTGTGAGCCAACTGCTCCGCTAGCCTGCAGATGAACTGCCGCGCTTCCGGTGGGCTGGTGACCTCTATGTGGTCGCTGAACTGCAGTAGCTGCCGTACCCCGTTGAGGTGCTCGAAGGCGATCGTGACGGTCGCGCGCCCGCCCTCGTTGCTGGAGGCGGTGGTATCGGAGACGGTGGTGTTGTCGCGGGCGACCGGGCCTGGAACCACCGAGCGCAGCCGGCTGCCGAGGATCCGCCGGGCGATATCGACGCGGTCGGCGTCGAGCAGCGCGGTGACGGTGATCTCGTGTCGGGATTCGAGGGAGCGGCCGAGCTCGGCGGCGGTTCCCGCGAGGGTCGCGCCGGCGCGGAGACGGCGTGTCTCGGCGAGTAGTTCCCAGTGCTCCAGGCGGGTGAGCGCGTACATTCGCGG
>JBEKJP010000263.1:0-12023 GCA_050011155.1 Streptosporangiaceae bacterium | reverse complement strand
GATAAGGCCACCCGATGCGGGCGCGGGGGTCCGCACGGAGATCGTCCCCGTGGCTGTTTGACCGATCAGCAGGTACCCCGCGGGCAATGGCAGGGCGAGAACGATCTGGCCCGCGGAGATCTCGACTGCCGTGGACAGGGCATTGCCATCGGGGCCGCCAGCGGTGATAGTGGCTGCACCCCATGCCGTAGCGGACGTGGTGATGGTGAAGGTGGCCGAGGTATCCCCGGCGGGCGCACCCACGGGGGGGACGAGCACGGTCGCCGGCGCGGTGACGAAGGATGCCTCTTCAATGCCAGAAACGAGCAGTTCTACGGTCGTGCCTCCGGGGGGGGCAAGCTCGTTCAGCGTGACCGTGCCGGTGGCGCTCTGCCCTGTCCAGAGGATGTCGGGATTCACGGTAATGCCTGTCACGCCAGGCTCGTAAATGTAGGTGAAGACCGCGGCAGGGCTGGGGCTGCTCGATTGTACGTTGGCGTCCACGATGATGTCGACCGGACCGGCGCTGGCCGGAGGGGATATCGCTTCAATCGTGTCACCGGCTAGGGTACTAACGCCAGTTCCGGGCGTGCCGCCGAAGAGAACCGCCGTGGCGCCATCCAGGTAACTGCCCTGAATCAGAACCTGCGTCCCGCCAATCGTGGAACCGGTGGACGGATCGATGCTGCTGATGACTGGCGGGGGAATACTGGTGATCTGCTGAGTCTGCAATGAC
This sequence comes from Streptosporangiaceae bacterium, assembly GCA_050011155.1. Taxonomy (GTDB): domain Bacteria; phylum Actinomycetota; class Actinomycetes; order Streptosporangiales; family Streptosporangiaceae; genus Palsa-504. The sequence continues at coordinate 11,308 of JBEKJP010000263.1, read as the reverse complement.
GGATATTCCCAGCCCCCCGATCCGCAGTTGGGGATGATCGGGCCGTAGGACGCATTCGATTTCTCGCCGGTCTCGTAATACTGAAAGGCGCACGCCCCCGTCGTCCCTGGTGGCTGGGCGCAGACTTCGGGGGCCGAAACCGAGTAGGTAAGTTGTCCCGCTCCCGAGGTGAACGTCGCCGTTGAGAGCTGGCCTGGTCCGACCAGATCCACCTCGAAGGCAGCGATCGGGAACTGCGCGTAGGGGGGGAAAGGCAGGGGTACAGACTGCGCCGGGAGGTCGGCCAGCTGGACGGTGAACGTCGCTGCGGTGACCCCGTACGGGGGTGATGGGTCGGTCGTCAGCGCGATGGTCAGGCTCGAGCCCTCCAGGAGCTGATTTGACGGCACGGGCGTGATCACCGCGTTCGGTTGGGGGAACGGTGGGACGGGCTGGTTCGGGTTCGTCGATCCGGGCGGTGGGATGTACCCTGGCGGCCACGTCGTGGCTCCGTTCGCCCAAGCTTGCCACTGAAACGAGGCTTCGTTGTTATAGGGGCCGCCGACGTAGAGGGTGAACTGGATCCAGTTGAGCGTCAGCCCGACGCTGGTCACCCCCGGCGGCGGCAATGTGTTCAGCTGTAGCGAGAATCCGCCATTCTGCGACGTGACTAGCTTCTCCGAGACGTCCAGTATCACCGTCAAGCCCTGAATGTTCTGACAGTTGGTGCCGACTAGTTCGTAGTTTTGACTGCCCTGCGGCATTTCAGTGTCCCTTCTTGCGTGCCTCGTTGGCCACGAAATGGCCCTGCCGAGAGCGACAGCGTATGAGATGTTCCTTGTGATCTAGCTCTAATTAGGCACCAGATGAAGTGATCCGTGGTGAACGTGACCGGGTGCCGCCCATCGTGGAGAGGCGTTGAAAGGCAAGCATTCAGGTCTCCCTGCCTCGCGTTTTTGGTGATGGCGGCCCGGGTTGGGGTTCTTGGTACGGTTGCGCTGCGGTTAGGGATTTTGCGGGCGGGTGCGTGGTGGCTGCGGGATGATCGCTGGCTGTGACTGCGTCGCCGCCTGATGATGACCTTGCCGTGCCGCTGAGGTCCAGGGCGTGCTGATCGAGGTGCTGGAGGCGCGGAACGAGGAGCTGGCCGGCCGGGTCGCTGAGATGGGGGAACGGCTGGAGAGGCTGCTGTCGCGGAACTCCTCGATGCCTCGTCAGCGGCACCGACGCCACGCCCACCTGTGCGCCCGTATCCCGTACCCGCGCCGCCGCCAGCCCGCGCACCCCGAAGCCCGCCAGCGCGACCAGTGCCGCTACCAGCCACCGCGAGCGAACACCCACGGCACCCTCCCCTTCAGCTGGCAGGTCCCGCAATCACCCAAAGGCCACGTGCCCAGCTTGCCCTACTAGGCCCACGTCCCGACAGACCTATGCACCTTGCACGTCGCCGGGACGAGTACGTGTTTGCGGCAATGGTGGACGTGATGGCGCTGGGGTCGGAGGCGATCTTGCCTGCCGGCCTACTGCCGACCGCCGAATCGCAAGGTGGCGGTGTCGCGGGGCTGACCGCTGGTCACGGTCCGGGCTCTGCTGGCACTGTCATGCAAGGATCAGCTACCTGGCGGCTGGGGTCACGTTCGGGGGAGGATGGCAGAACGTAGCGGAAGTGAATCGCCTCCTGGGGACAGTTCCCGCCTAACCGCAGGTCAGACTCATATCCGTTGGATCCTTCGTCAGGACTACTGGCATCCCTGGGCTACTCCTCTTGGTCGGTGGTGCCAGGGTCGCGCAGATCGCGGAGCCCTCCGCCCAGGTCAGGACGGTTGAACGGATAGAAACCATGGAAATTGATGTGCTCGAACCCCAGAGGCGACAAACGGGCGCGGATCTCCGGGCTGATGCCCAGGCCGCCGGCCTCCAGCTTCTTCACCGCCGCATCGATGTACAGCGAGTTCCACCAGGTGATCGCGTTGAGACCCAGGCCCAGCGCCCCCAGCTGGTCCTCCATCCCGCGTTCATAGCCTCTGGTCAGGCGGCCGAGGTTGCCGAAGAACACCCGGCGGGCCAGGAAGTGGCGGGACTCGCCGGTGTTGAGCTGGGAGCCGATCATCCTGCGGTACTCCTCTACGTGGATGAGCTGGAGCAGGTGCAGCGATTTGAAGATGCGGCCGTAGCTGGCGAACGCGCTGCCCAGCCAGGTGGTGCGGCCGTCGGCGGTCATCATCTTGATCAGGTCGTAAGCGCGGACCTGCCCTGTCGCCAGCGATCCGGCGACCCGCAGCATGTCGTCCCAGTACTGGACGATCGCCGGGAGCGACACCCGCCGCAGGTGCAGGCCGTTGAAGGCGCCCCACCCGTTGCTGTCCCTGGCGTTCGTGGTGAGCTCGCCCTCCAGCATCGCGGTGTCGATCCACCACATCTGGGTGTCGGTGATGTCGGCGTGGCGGGGCGCGAACTGGTAGCCGCAGACCGCGAACATCCCGTACACGATGTCGCTGTAGCTTCCCTGGTCGGTGGTGATGATCTCCGGGTGCTCGGCGGCGTCCAGGCGGTGGATGGCGTCCAGAATGTAGAGGGAGTCGCGGATCGTGCCGGGCACCAGCAGGCCGCCGAGTCCCATGACCTTGTCCGAGACGGTGTTCAGCCAGGTCGCGCCCCTGGGCCGCTTGCCGACACCGAAGTACAGCGGTGACGGCCGCGCGTGCAGGGACCGGGCCGGCACCACGAACCGCATCCCGTCGGCGGAGGCGACCAGCCCGCCGCCCCAGTCGGCGGTGATGTCGATCCGCCCCTGGGAGTCCACCAGGCTCGCCGATGCCGCGCTGATGCCCTCGCCGTGGAAGTAGCCCTTCTCCGTCCCGATCAGCCGGTGCCGGGTCAGCGCCGGTACCCCCGCCTTCACCACCGGGAGCAGCCCGACGTTGCAGGACCTCGCCACCAGCAGCGCGGCCAGGCTGATGTCCAGGTCGTCGCGGCGGGCCTGTGACCCGGAGATGTGCGGGATGGCGTCCAGGAACCCGGTGCGGCCGTTCACCTCCAGGATCAGCTCGGGGTAGTCGATCCGCGGCAGCATCGCGGCCACCGCGTCGTGCACCGCTTTGAAGCCGTCTGGCAGCGGTGCCGCCTCCAGCCGGGACAGGTGCAGCTTCCCGGCCTTGATCTCCGCGGCGGGGTTGGCCGCCATTCCTGCCGCGACCTGCTTGTAGGCGCCGTCCAGAGTCTCGGCCAGCTCCGTCAGGTGCTGGCGGGGGTCGGCGGGAAGACCCAGCGCGGTCAGGATCGTCGGCCGCTCCTGAACCCACAGCCTCGGTTCGATGAGCCGGCCGCGCGGGTCGCCCCACTTGTCGGCGCCGACCGCGTACACGTCCCGGCGCCGCAGCCCGGTATGCAGCGCCTCCAGTACGCAGAAGGTGTAGGCGGGCCGGTCGATCAGCGGCGCCTCCAGCCTGGGGCTGGCGAACACCAGCCGCCGCCATGACCCGGTGATCAGCTCGTCGAACTCCCTGACGTGCTCCGCCCCGGGCTTCTTCCGGGCCATCAGTGTGGGCAATGCCCGCAACGCCGCCACGACCGGAGTGCCGGCGGCTATGCACCCCCACGGCACCACCGAGGCCAGCAGCTCGATGAACGGCCGCACTGTCGCGTACCGGCCGGCTAGCTCTGCCCGCCATTCCAGGTCATTGTCGTCCTCAGCCTCGGCCGATGCCGGGAGCAGCGCGAACACCGTCTCCACTGCGGCCGCCAGCTTTTCGCGGGACACCACCTGCTCGACCGCCGACATCACCTCCGGCATCGTGGCGGCCTTGTCGCCGGCCTCCTGCGGAGTGCCCAGCGCGACCTTCCACGCCGCAGCCATCCGTACCGCGGCCACCCGCAGCTTCGGCAGGTTCTTCAGCTTCTCCCTGTTGCCCGCGCGGGCCGCCCCCGCCAGCAGCTTGGTGGCCATCAGCAGGTCGAACAGCAGCAGCGCGTCATCGACCGAGGTGCCCTCCAGCTCCCGCACGGTCGACAGCAGCGTCGCCACCCGCCGGGCGCCCTTCAGCTGCCTGATCTTGGGGGCCTTGGCGGTCATCCCGTACGCGGCCAGCTCCGCCAGCTTCACCGGCGCTACCCCCGACACGTCCACCGCCCCGGTGCCCAGCCCCAGCACGTACGACGACCGGTCCAGCGCGTCCAGCATGCCCGTCCCGGACAGCTCGGTCACCGGGGTGCGCATCCACTCCAGCATTGACACCTTCTTGCCGTCCGGCACCTCCAGCGTGCCGATCAGCTCCCGCCGCATGTGCACAGGAGCACCCGCCACGACCTGCTCGTTGATCGCCTCCAGCACGGGCCGCCGCACCTCGGTCACCAGCCGCGACAGCGTACTGATCCCAGGCAGCAGCACCCGGTTCTCGATCAGCCACAGCACCGCACGGTCGAACAGGTCCCGCCGCGAGTCCCGCGTCTTGGCCACCCGCGAGGCGATGAACGCCGTCACCTCCGCCTCGGCGTCGTCGAAGTCGCGGTACCCCAGCAGATCGCGGATCTCCCACGCGTGCTCTTACTGGGTCTGCAACCGCTCCGGGTACAGCTTCACACACGACGGATCATCGATGCCCAGCTGCTCGGCAACGTAGTCGATCACCACCTGCGGCACTCCGACCGGATCCGACTCGGTCAGGAACGTCCCCAGCATCCGGACCGTGCCCCACTGGATCGACCAGCCCAGCCGGTTGTGCCGACGACGCTTCGACCGGACCGCCTCCAGCGCCGGACCGTCCAGGAAGAAGAACCTCTCCAGCTCCTCGGGCGTCGGGTCCGCCACGAACGCCCCGTACCGGGCAGCCTGCTCGGAAGACAAGTACTCATATGCCACGAGCCGTGACCGTACGCGCGTAACACACCACTACCGGTCAGTACGCCCAAAAGCGACCGAGATAGCCAGCCATCAACCCAACATCGCCTCGGACCTGCGGCTCAGTGCTTAGAGCTAATACCCGGACGGATAGTCCCAGGACCCCGTCCCACCTGACCTTCGTGGTCACCTCGCCACCGCCGAAGAAGAACAGGTACTGCGCGATCCTGCGCTCGACGGCGTCCGTTAGGGCTTGGCCGTTACAGGAGAACTCGATTCTTCCGATCCGGAACGACACCTCGTCAATGTCGGCGCGGTGACCTGGGCCGCCAGGCGGCCTGGCGTCGAAGGAGTCCTGGTCGATGAAGAGCGTTGCGCCCTCTTCGTCGTCGGCAGGCGCGCCGGGCGCATCCGGGTCGGTCAGCAGCGACAGGGCCAGCTGCGCGGTCGTGCAGACCACGCGGTCGCCCAGCAGGCCGAGCTCGTTCGCGATCATGGCGGTTCTGATATCCAGCTCGAAGTGCGCGCCGTTACGCTGCAGCGCCTGGGAGTCAATCATCGTCCAGTGGTTGATCGCCGACCAGTAGTGCGCGAAGACCAGGCGCGCGCCGGTCATGCCCGCGTAGCGGCGCAGCGCCTCGACGTCTGCGGCGCGCAACCGCTGGACCCTGGGCGCGGGGGCCTCGGCTCCGTGGCGGAAGACCTTCCCGGGGCCCACGTTCTTGACCTCTACCAGCAGGTGCTCGCCGTCCGCGCGCACTACCCGGAAATCTGGCAGCCTAAGTTCAAGCCCGGCCTGGTCGAAGTAGAACGTCCCCGCATCCTCGTCCTTGATCATGCGGATGCCGTTGAGGCTGACGGCCACCGCCTGGAACAGGTCCTGCGCCCAGCGGCCGTGAAGCCGCCGCTGATCGGCAAGGGACTCGTCAAGGCCAGTGGCGATTGCGTCCACGAATGCCGCGCGGTCCTGCTCGTCCCCCACCACCCCGGACTGAGCATCAGCATCGCGGAGCAGGGCATACAGGTTCAGGGCCTCTATGCCAACGGATGGTGTCCGCGCTCTCCCCAGGGTCACCTTTGCCTCCACTCAGAGGTCCATTGTTAACCACGCTGCCGTGACCGGCCGAACCGTTTATGGGGGTCCCAGTAGCACTGAAGAAATTTCCAACGGATATACTGATGACCTGTGGTCATCGGGATGACCTGTGGTCATCGGTATATCCGGGACAAGTTCGATCCGGGGGTGGGCGGGTCTGGGGTAGGCGATAGTCGTCGAGTTCGGCAGATCGCGCTCAGCTCAGGGCTTGTAAGCCTGTTCTTTCTCGCCGGCGAGCGGACGTTGGTGGCCAGCGATGTAGGCGGGGTCATTCTCGAGACCGATGCCGTCGGACCGATGCGCTGGTTACCGTTGTTGCGTGACCAAGGATCGTCCGGCTGAAGGCGCTGGGGTGCCGGCCAGGCGGTGGTTTCCCGCTGGGGTTGCAGAGAGCCAGTGGCTGGCCGCCGTCATGCTGGCCGCCGCTGGGGCCGTCATGCTCACGGTGGTGGCCGGGCCGGGGGTCCATCAGCAGGAGGTGCGGCTGCTCATCTCGCTGCTGGCCTGCGTCCCGGTCGTTGTCCTGCGGCGCTGGCCGCTGCCGGTGCTCGGGGCGGTGACCGCCGTGGCCGGGATGGTCACGGCCACGGGCTCCGCCTCGTTGCCGTTCGGCATCCTGCTCGGGCTGGCCTTGTATTTCGCGGCCCTTGGACTGCCCAGGCGCAAGTCGATCGCGCTCGCCCTGGCCGTCGCGACGGCACTGGGCGCGGCGGTGGCGTACTCGGCGTTCGCGGTCATGACCGCCCAGGTCGCAGCCGAGGTCGCGGAGAATTTCGTGCCGCTGGCTGGAGCCTGGTTTATCGCGGACAGCGTCGCGGCACGGCGACGCTGCCAGGCAGGCCTGGCCGCGCAGGCCGAGCGCGAGCGGGCCGCCGCCAGGGTCCGGGAGGAGAGGGTGCGCATCGCCCGCGAGATGCACGACGTCGTCGCGCACAGCCTCGCGGTGATCACGGTCCAGGCCGGGGTCGGCAGGCGGCTGGCGGGCAAGCGCCCGGAGGAGGCGAGCGCCGCGCTCGAATCGATCGAGACGATCGGCCGGACTGCCCAGGATGAGCTGCGCGTCGTGCTGGGGCTGCTGCGCGACGAGGAGGCCGGGGCCGTGCCGCTGGCGCCGGCGCCAAGGCTCATCGACGTCAAGGAGCTGGCCGACATGGTGCGGGCATCCGGCGTACCCGTGGAGCTGCGGATGGAGGGGACCGATCGCCGTCTCCCCCCGTCGCTTGAGCTGTCGGTCTACCGTGTCGTGCAGGAGGCGCTGACCAACGTCGTGAAGCACGCGCCCGGTGCCCGGGCGGTGGCTGAGCTGACCGTCTCGGCCGGGAAGGTCCGCCTCGATATCCGCGACGACGGAGGGCCGGGCGGCGGCGGGGCGCCGCAGGCCGGCCTGGTCGAGGGCCACGGGATCGTCGGGATGCGGGAGCGGATCGGGGCGTTCGGCGGGTGGCTTGCCGCCGGGCCGGCCGACGGCGGCGGCTTCCAGGTGACCGCCGAGGTCCCGATCGAGGGCGGGGCGAGTTGATCAAGGTCCTTGTCGTCGACGACGAGGCGCTGCTGCGCACCGCGTTCTCCTCGGTGATCGAGGCGGAGGACGACCTGGAGGTCGTCGGCGAGGCGGCCGACGGCCGGCAGGCGGTCGGGCTCGCGGCGAGCCGGGCGCCTGACGTCATCGTGATGGACGTCCGGATGCCGGTGATGGACGGGATCGAGGCGACCAGGCGGATCACCCGCGGGCCCGGGTCCCGGGTGCTGATCCTCACCACGTTCGACCTGGACGAGTACGTCTTCGAGGCGCTGCGGGCCGGGGCGAGCGGCTTCGCGCTCAAGAGCCGCCCGCTCGAAGAGCTGCTGAGCGGCATCCGCACGGTCGCCGCCGGGGAGGCGCTGCTCGCGCCGAGCGTGACGCGACGGCTCATCGCGCACTTCACCGGCCGCACCACGGCGGCGGCCAGGACGCCCCGGGGCCTGAACGAGCTCACCGGCCGCGAGCGGGAGGTGCTGGTGCTGGTCGCCCGCGGCCTGTCCAACGCCGAACTGGCCGCGACGCTGCACGTGACGCTGCCCACGGCCAAAACGCACGTGAGCCGGATCCTGACCAAGCTGGGCGCCCGCGACCGGACCCAGCTCGTGATCCTCGCCTACGAATCGGGAGTCGTCACCCGCTGAGCCGACCCCCTCTGTCAGGGGTCCTGGTGCACGCTGCCATGCCGTATCAGGCGTCATGCATCGCGGGATTTCAAGGCAAGTGCGCCGAGGAGGAGGGCACCGGCGGTCCAGAGGACGACGACGCCGAGGCCCTGCCACGGGGTGAGCGGCAGGCTCTTCACCCCGATCGTGGCCTGGGCGTCCAGGCCGGCGGACATGGGGCCGATCTGCTGCAGGTGCCGGGAGACCGTCGGGTCGGAGACGAGCGACGCGACGATCGGGAACACGTACAGCAGGCCGAGCACTAGCCCGATGGCCACCGCGGAGTCGCGTACCGCGGCGGCGACCCCGAGGCTGAGCAGGGCGATGAGCGTCAGGTACAAGACAGCGCCGACGACGGCCCGGAGATCGGCGCCCGCGGTGAGGGAAGCGTACCCGTGCCCGGGCGTGAACCCGCGGCCGGGGAGGATCAGCCATCCGATGACCGCGGAAGCGGCCACCGCCAGCAGCGAGGCGATGAGCATCGGGCCGGCGAGCACCGCCGCCTTGGCGAAGAGCAACGTCAGCCGCCGGGGCACCGCAGTGAGCGACAGCCTGATCATCCCGGTGCTGTACTCGTTCCCTATGGCCAGCACCCCGGCGACGGCCACCACCGCCTGGCCCAGGTAAATCCCGGTGAAGCTAACCTTCGCGGGGTCCATCCCGCACCCGGCCGATGAACACCGGACCGTACTGGTCACCGCCAGCCCGAGGGCGACGGTCAGCGCGATAACTCCCGCCAGCAGCCAGGCCGGGCCGGCCACGGTGCGGACCTTGGTCCACTCCGCATGGAGTGCGTTGTTCATGCGTCCCTCCTGCGCAGCAGGTAGAAGGCCAGCGTCAGCGCGACGGCCGCCCATGCGCACTCCACCGCCAACCCCGCCCATCCAGCGAGCGGGTAGTACCCCCCATTCGGCGTGTAGGTGGCGATGACCTGCGAATACTGGGGCTGTGCCTGCTGTACGGAGAAGGCGGCGGCCGGAGTGATCCGCAGCAGCCACTCGCGCAGGCCCAAGGGGGAGGTCGGGAGGATGGCAAGCAGGAATGGGATGAAGGTCACCGCGATGACAGTCGTGACCGCCGCCGCGCTGCGCTTCAGGATGGTGCCGATGGCGAGCGCGAGCACCGCGGCCACGGCGAGCAGCGCCCCGGTGCCGACGATCATCCGCACCTCAGTGAGTGCCGGAATCGGCGATAGCGGCAAGCCGCCCTTGCCGAGAACGCGCGTGCCGACGGCGATAGCGAGGGCGGCGGCGATCATCCCGGTGACGAAACTGACCGCGCCGATCACGACGGCCTTGGCCGCCAGCAGCCTGCCACGGCGTGGTGAGGCGGTCATCGAGACGCGGATCATCCCGCGCCGGTATTCGGTGGTGATGAACATGACGCCCACCACGATCAGCGCGATCATCGCGGCAAACGACCCGAATAGCGCGGTCTGGACAGTGAGCACGCTGAAATTCCCGGCGAGGGGACTGATGTCGCCGGAACCGCTCACGCTGAGCTCGCCGCCGCTTTGCCGGAGCGAGCCGGGCACGCCCACGCCGTTCACGCTAGTAGTGCCGCCTACGTTGGTGCCCGTCCATCCGGTAGCGGGCCAGGTGAGCCCGACGTGGCGGAAGACCCCCGTGGCCAGGGTGATAGCGCTGGTGGAGTCGTTCGGAGAGGCGGCGAAGAGCCCGCCCTGCACGGTGGCGGGCAGTCCTGGAAGCGTCGCGGTTCCCGCTAGCGTCCAGTGCGTGCCGTCGGCGGAGTCATAGCCCGTGATCGTGTCGCCGGTGCGGACCAGCCGCAGCCAGCGGGGCGAGGACGCGGACACGCTGCCAGTCAGGCCAGGCGTGTCATTGACGTAGTTCCATTGCATCCGCACGCCGTGGGACCCCGTCACCATCATCGCCGCGTAGGCGGAGCCCTGCGATGTGTTCTCCTTGATGATGATCCCGGCCTTGGACCACGGCTGCGGGCCCTCATGCTCCATGACGGACTGGCCGTTCGCGTTCTGGTTCTGGAACTCACCGGTCAGCGACGTCAGCTGCACGGTGATCGTGCCGTTCCCTGTCAGCGGCTGGTGCGCGAAGTAGAACGCGTCCGCGACCGGCTCACCGCCAGGCCCGGCCGGCGGCGGCGGACAGGTGGACCCGCCGGCCGAACACTGAGCGCGGCTGCTGAGGAACACGAAGGCGGAGGTCGCCAGGATCGCGATGATCATCGTGATCACCCAGCCGCGCACGGTGCGGAACTTGGTGAACTCGGCGTGCAGGAGATGCCAGAAGCGCTCGTGTCCCGGGCTCGCCTGGGAGCGGTACGAAGTCATGGTCTCCGTCGTCATGACGGCACCTCCGCACGGTACTCAACCGACTCGCGCGTCAGTTCCATGTAGGCCTCCTCGAGGGTGGCCCGGTGGGTGGTGACCTCGCTGAACGGGATCGAGTGGCTGGTGAGGATGGAGATCGTCGTTTCGGAAGTGAGGCCAGCGATGGTAAGCACGCCGGAACCCGTGGCAGTGACCTCAGCCCCGGCGTTGGCGAGCACCGTCCTCGCATCGGCCGGTGCCGAGGTGCGCAGCGTGATGCGGTTGCCGGAGGCGGCGGCGATCAGATCGGCGACTGAGGTGTCGGCGATCACCCGGCCGCGGCCGACGACGACCAGGTGGCCGGCGGTGTCCTCCAGTTCGCCCATCAGGTGGCTGGACACCAGGACCGCGCGGCCCTGCGCCGCCAGGACGCGCAGGAATCCCTTCATCCAGACGATGCCCTCGGGGTCCATGCCGTTGTACGGCTCGTCGAAGATCAGCACCGCCGGGTCACCGAGCAGCGCGGCGGCGATGCCGAGCCGCTGCCGCATGCCCAGGGAGTACCCGCCGGCCTTGCGCCGCGCGGCGGACCCAAGACCGGACAGCGCGATCACCTCATCGACCCGGCCGGCCCTGAGGCCCTGGGAGTGGGCAAGCCACAGCAGGTGGTTGCGCCCGCTGCAGCCCGGCTGCAGCGCGCCCGCGTCCAGCAGCGAGCCGACGTGACTCAGCGGGTTCTTCAGCCAGCGGTACGGGTGCCCGCCGATGGTGGCGGTGCCCGCGTCGGGGGCGTCCAGGCCGACGACGACGCGCATGGTGGTCGATTTGCCGGCGCCGTTCGGCCCGACGAAGCCGGTCACCTGGCCGGGACGGACCGTGAACGTCATCCCGTCAAGCGCCTGCACCGGGCCGAACCGCTTGC
>JBEKJP010000262.1:0-8995 GCA_050011155.1 Streptosporangiaceae bacterium | reverse complement strand
AGTACTACGGCCATGCGCTGGCCGCCGAGCTCGGGCTCGCGCACTACCGCACCGAGCTCGTCGGCAGCGGCGCCCGCCAGTACCTGGTCATCGAACGCTACGACCGGGCTGTCGACGGCCAGGCGGTCGCCCTGATCCACCAGGAGGACGCCGCTCAGGCACTGGGCCTCGACTGGGTCGATGACCATGCGAAGTTCCAGGACCCGAGTATGCCACGTGATTCTCATCGCCCAAGCGCATACCGGATCGCCGAGCTCCTCGGCTCGCTTCAGGGGCAGGGGCGGCCAGTTGCCGACTTCCTGCGCAGGCTCACGTTCACCGTGCTCCTGGGCGACAACGACGCCCACGCGAAGAATGTCGCCATCTTGCACCTGCCCGGCCGTAGCGTGCTCTCCGACGTCTATGACGCCGTCCCGAACCTTTTCCAGGACGGCCGGATCGACTACAACCTCGCGCTCGCCATCGACGGCAGCTTCGACCACCGGCGCATCAGCGCCGCGCACCTCATCCGCGAGGCCGAGCACTGGAATGCGCTCGGCACCGGCGAACCGGAGCAGATCGTCACCGCGACCCTGGCCGACTTCGCCAAGGCCCTTGACCATGTAACAGTCCCGCCAGGCGTCCTCGCAGCGACCACGGCGCAGCTTGCGTGGAACACAGAGCGACTGCAGGCAGGAGGGGAGATCGGCGACCGACCGACCAGCTACGGTCGGCGACGCCGACGGCCTTGACCACAAGGGCACTGAAAAGGCGAGCAGACCCCGAGCGGGTGAAGAGCCTCCTGTCAGACTGGACGCACCGTGCACGGGCTACCGCAATGGTTGTCATTCAGCGCTTGCCGATCCAGTGGTGGCATGCGTACATGGCGAATACGATGGGCTAAGCCAGCCTCGAATTACGCTGGACCTTTCGCGCTCCCGGTGCTGGAGGGGCCATACCTGCTGCGGAATCAACGTGGAGCGACCGGTAGGCGAAGGGGCGTCGCTAAGCGCGTGGATCGGTGGCAAAAAGCTGCACGAGTTTTCGGGCCTGTTCAAAGGCATGCTCGGCGTCGCTGCTGGGAATCCGCTCTTGTTCGATGCGCAGATAGTTTCCGTCGGCGAGTTGGAGACCAGCTAGCGCGCTGGCTTCTGCCGGGGCAAGCGTCGAGTCGGGTTGGTCGTACCGTTCGAGTTTTTCTTTGACTCCCAGCGGCCGATAGGTCTCAATGTCGCCTGGCGTCATAAGTAGTGATTCGAGCCGCGAGATCATGGTCCGGGCGCGCGAGAGGAGAGTGAAGCCGTGCCGGTCGAGGTCTCCCCAGTACCAGCAGCTGTCGAGGCGGATCCAGGGCAGGAGGCTGAGGACGTCGAGGTGGTTGCCCAGGGAGTGGATGACAACCAGCCCGGCTGTGTCGCTCCAGGTGACAGCTGGTTCCTTGTTCTCCACGATGAGGATCGTGTCAGGCTGCATCTGCAGCGCGGCGAGCTCGTTTACGGGCGCGGTGATCTGCCGCAGGCCGCCGGTGGAAGCGCGCAGGACAGGATCGGCGATGACGATGCTGATCTCGCGGGGCAGGGGCCGCAGCCCGAGCGCGTCGAGGTCGCCGTCGGGGATGTCGGCGGGGTCGGGGTCCTCGGACACCTCGGCGGATTCGCCGGGGTCGGTGGGGGTGCCGAGGCAGGCGATGACCATGCTGCGGTGCCGGGCGAGCCATTTGGTGTGCATGCCGGGGACGGGCACACTTCGCACGGTCAGCCCGGAGCGCGGATTGGCCCGGAACCATGTGGTCGCGGCGAGCAGGGTGGTGAAGTCGTACTCGTCAAGGTCGACGATGCGGGCGAGCCAGGGCTGCACCGCCTGCCCAGGGTGGTGGCGGCTTAGCTGGTCCCACCGGTCGCGGGCACGCTGCCAGTGGGCAGCCGTGTCCGTGTTGAGGCTGGCCAGCGCACGGGTGTCCGGGATGTCGAGGTGGGTGTAGACGGGCTGGTCACCGAACTTGGTATGGATTTTCTTGTCGCGCAGGGTGACGCCGGAGTGCTGGGCGGCCCATTGCCGCCAACGGATCAGCCAGGCGGAGACGTCAGCGGCGCGGCCGGTGATCGCGGAGGCGGAGGGCGGATCGAGCGCCACGGCGTAGGCGCCCAAGTCGGTACCCAGGAGCGCATCACGCCAGATGCTGCGGTACCGGGTCTGCGCTTTGTGCAGTACGTGCTCGGGTCCGTGCATCATGCCGCGTCCTGGTCAAGTTGAAGTGCTTCCTGGATGGTCATCGAATAGATCCGCACGCCGTCGGGGTTGTCCGGGTCGGTGCTGATGTAGGCGACCAGGTCGACGAAGTCCTCGAACGCCGTGGCCTTCTCGCGGGGGGCGCCGATGATCAGCTGGAACCCCAGCTCCTGCAGAGCCCGCAGCGCGCGTCCGGTGTAGTCGCTGTCAGCTTTGACGAATCCCTCGTCCAGCACGACACAGCCGTACGTGGGTGGTGCTTGTCCACCCTCGCCGAGGCGGTAGCGCAGCGCGGCGCCGAGGATGAACGCGATCAGCTCTTGCCCTTCCCCGCCGCTCATCCCGGACACTCCTTCGTGAACAACTGGCTTGCCCGAGCTGGGTGTCTCGATGGCGCGGAACGTGACGTGCTCACGGGAGTCGAACACGCTTCGCCGCCAGGACTCTCCTGCCCGGGAGGGGTCGGTCAGCCGTTCCAGGCTCTTGCGCAGCCGCCTGAAGGATGCCTCGACCTTGGTCTCGTCGTTGAACAGGTCCTCCCCCAGCGGGTTGTCCCGGGTATAGGCGAGCACGACCTTTCGGAACTCCTGCAGACTGCTGCTGGAATGATCGACTGGCTCGATGGCCAGGTGCGAGTCGTGCCGGAACGGCACTCCGGCTAGGACGGCGTTGATCGGGTCCAGGCCGCGGGTGATCTCCCGCCGGTCGACGTCGATCTGCTGCAGCAGTGCGCGCAGGCCCTGGTTGAGGTCGGCGTCGATCTTTTCCAGCCAGTCCCCGCGGGTGCGGGGCAGGTCATCGGTGACCAGTTGCTGGTAGATCTGCTCCAGGGCCGCGAGTGACTCGATGGTCTCGTCGATCGCCCGTTGCGTGCGGTCGTTGATATTGCGGTAAGCCCGGATGGTCGCCAGCAGAGTGCGCTCGTGGCTGTTGCGGGCGTTGTCATCGTTCCGGATCTGGTCTTCCAGGAGCCGGGCGGCGTCCAGGCAACTGGCCCGCACAGCGGCATCGGTTTTCTCGTCGACGTCACGGCCGCCAAGGTCGATCTTGTCCAGGGTGGGTGCTTTGAACGGCAGGGACGCGGCTGCTGCCAGCTCGTCCACCGTGAGCGGCTCATGCGCGTCGACGATGTCGTTTGCGGCATCCTGGATCCTCAGGACCGCTCCCCATAGCCGGTTGAGCCGTCCGGCGTTCTGCTCGGCCTTTTCGGCAGCACTTCTTGCGTTGAAGAGTCTCTGCTGGGCGGCATCGAATGCGGTGCGACGCGCCCGCTGTTCGGGAGTGTCGGCACGATCCAGCTCATCGGCCAGCGCGGCCAGGCGCCGCGTGGTCGGCTCCAGGTCAAGATCGTCCCACGACAGGTCGTCCGTGAGCCGGTTCAGTTCATCGATACGGCCCTGCTGTGCTCGCAGAAGGCCGCGGGCGATCTCGACCTGCCGCGTGACGTCGTCGAACTGCCGCCGCAGGCCGCCGAGTTCGTCCTCCAGTTCGGCGCGCAGGGCGCTGTTGTCGCGGCCGACCCACCGGTACCGCCGTGGGGCATCGGCTTTGATCACACGCCTGTTCGGGGCGGTGCGCATGCCAGCGCGGGTCACCCGGCCCAGCACACCATCAACGTGCGGGCCCTCAAGGTCGGTGTCCTTTTCTACGCACAGGTAGGCGAACCGCTCCAGTTCCTCGCTGAGCCATCCTTGGTAGGGTCCGGGCGTGATTTCCAGCATGGCGGCGACAGTCCCGGCCTTGTGGGCGTGCACTGGCAGGTCCGCGACTCCGGGGACCAGCGTAATGTCGCCGTCGAGGGTATGACTGTTGACCCAGGCCCGTACTACCGGGAAGTCCTCTGCGGCAACCAGCAGATCGCTGGCCAGGGGCCGGATGATCGTCAAGATGGCCCGCTCCCACCCGCGGTGCTCGGGCGGGATGTCCAGCAGTTCCCCGATGTAATGGAGACGCTTGACCGGGATCCTGACGCCGTCGGCGATGAGCCGCCGCCGCTGGTCGGCATCGTGGGGGATATTGCCGGCCTGCTTCGACGCCCGGTCAAGTTCTGCCTTCAGCTGCGGAATGGCCGCCGCGAGACGCATCTTCTCGCCGACCTTCTTCTCGTGATCCTGGGAGAGCTGGCCGAGATCATCAGCATGTTCAGATGCTTGCTGAGCGAGGACGACCCGCAGCAGCTCGAGATCGCCACTAGAGCTGGGCAGCACCTGGCCGAAAGCTTTCAGCCGGGCAGCCATGGTCACGCAGCGCGCCTGAATGCTCCGCTGCTTCTCCTGGGCTCGGTCGATCTGCTCACGGATCAGGCCTGTCTGGTCGTCACCGGAGGCTATGAGCGCGTTGAGCGCGCCGCGCTCTGCGTCTTCCGCCTCGCATGTGCGTGTCTGAGCACCCTGCAGGTCCTCTTTGGCCTGGGCTAGCTCTAGGCGCACATCCTCCTCGTAGCTGTGTGCCCAGTCCAGGGTCTTGCTCGCGTGCCACACGTGCAGCCGGGCGACACCTGAGGTCGGCGGCTGGGCCAGGGCGCGCCTACTGGAGGCGTCCCGGCCCGCTGACCGGTACTGCTCGGCCACAACCGGCAGGTCCTTCAGCGTCTCGGTCTTGGTCTTAGCCAGCTCGAACTCGTCATACAGGCGTGAGGCCTCCCGGTAATGGTCGAGTGTGACGTCCCAACGCGCCAGGGCACGGGGCTCGGTCAGGACGAAGTCCTTGAACAAGTCGTTGATCGAGAAAATCCCCTTCGACGCCTGGGCGCGCCGCAGCAGCAGCATCGCCATGCGCTGAGACTCCTCGGTGTGCCCCATCTGCAGCACGCGGCGCAGCGCGGCATGCATCCGGGACTGCCGGTGATCGACAAGGTCTCCGCGGGCAGGATCGATCAGGTGGCGCATCGATGCTTCCGACAGCGGGGCTGTCCCGGATCGAGCTGGCTTCAGCCCGTCCAATCGTGTCAGGTCAAAGACGTCGTGTACGAATCCGTACACCGTGCTGTTGCCGATCGAGGCGTTGTCGGTGATATCGGCGCCCACCCACGCGAGCCGGAAGGCGGTCACCCGCTTGCCGGCGGAGGTGGACCAGGTGATCGCTGCGCCGCTGATGAATGTTGTCCCCCCGGGTGGGCGCAAGTATGAGGGAGTCGCGGATCGGCCATTGTCGTCCTGATGGCTCACGGTCAGGCCGCGAGCGTAGGTATAAACCGTGCGCTCGCGCTTGTGGCCCTTGTCGTCGCGGGCGGCCTGGTTGAACTCCTGCGGATTCGGCATGATCACCGACGCCATGGCGTCCAGGAGGGTGGACTTGCCCCGGCCGGAAGGCCCGAGGATGGCCATGCTCGTGCGCCCGGCCCGCATCACCTGCAAGCCGGCGTAGCCGCCCCAGTTGAGAATCTGGACCTGTTCGATGCGGAACTGCCCAGTCGGGACGGCGTTCGTCACAGGTTCTCCTTGCCGTCGTCATCTGCGCCAGCACCGTCGGCGAGGGAACTGCCGCTGACCATGCCGTCCGGTGACGGCGAGGACGCGGACCCGGCGGCCTGGCGGAAGGCTGCTTCAAACCGGCGCATCTCATCGACGCCGACGAGGGGGACGACTACCGGGGAGATGGTGAACAGGTAGTCCACGGCCGGATCAGGTTCCAGGATCTGCCAGGGCTTGATCAGGGCGTTGATCGCGGCGTCGACCCGGCGCGAGAAGCGGGCGTCGTCGCTGTCTCCGTCTTCCCGGTAGGCGCGCAGGAACTCACTGATCTGGTCGCGGCTGATCACCACCGGCCCGTCGTCGGGATCAGCAAACGCGTACTCGCGCCGCAGGAAGATCAGTACGAACGAGGCGTCTCTGGTCAGGGCCTTCTCGCGGCGCAGCATGCGCGGGACGTCCTCGCCTTCCTGTTGCCGCTTGAACGCGACCTCAGCCTCACGGTCGACGATCAGGTCAAGGTACATCTCATCCAGGCGGGCGCGTACGTCGCTCTCGTAAGCCACGGCCCCTTCCCACGCGGCGCGATTCCGGGTTCTGAAGATGTAGCGGTTCATGAGCAAGGACACCAGTGCCCGCCGGGCAGGCTCGGGGAGCCGGTCGCCGGCCAGGCGGTCCCGATGCCCAACGCCGGCGTCGTCGGCGAACCCGGCCTCGTCGTCGTCGGCGGCGCCTGGTCGTGAACTGCTCATTACTTCACCGCCGCGCGGATCGGGACGGGCTCGTGAAAAGTTAGGTGCGGCAGCAGCACAGTCAGCTCACGCTTGCGCTTCCCGCTCAGCGTCACCTGCTCGGCAACCCCCGGGTCAACCGTGCCGTACTGAACGGCCAGGTCGAGCATCATCACCAGCGACCCCAGGCGCTGGAACTCGGCCGGAGTGTGCTCGAATACCTCAGCGGCGGTGACCACTCCACGGTCGGCCACGAGCTCGTTGATGCGTCTGGCGACGGCCTTATGGCTTGTCCCTGCGGCCAGGCGCAGCGCGGCCCGCTCAGCTGCGGGCAGCTGGCCGCCGCTCGCAGTGACCGAAACCGTCACGTTTTGCGCGTTTTGCGGGCCGGTATCGCGCCAAAACTGCAGTTGGGAAATATCCTTAACCCCGAGCACGCCAACGCCGAGGACATCGGCGTCAAGCTCGCGGCCGCGAGTATGCGGATCGGCGGCCACCCAGTCTGCCGCCGCTTCGAGCGCCAGCGACGAGAGGGACAGCAGCCGCGCGTGCTGCCCGTCCGCGGCCCTGGTGAGCACGCGCCGCAAGGACGCGGTCCAGCGCACGTAGGCCTTCTGCACCTCCAGCTCCGCGCTCATAAGCGTCGAGAACATAGCTTCCAGGGACTGGCGCTGAGCCGGGGTCATGTGCTCTCGCGCATACGGTGCCGCCAGGATCTGATCCAGGTCACGCTGGATCGTCGCGGACTCCTCCGATGAGGACAGCATCCGTGCGAACCGCCGGTACGCGACTCCCTCTGCGGTGCTCGCAAGGAGGTCGTTCTCGTGCAGGTACGACTCGACCAGGTCGGCTTTCGGGACCTCAGCTAGAGCATCACGAGCGATCACCTTGTGCCGGTCCTCGACCATCGACCGCAGCTGGCGGAAGTCCGCCGGAAGGCTCCGCGTCATCACGAGCACCTCACGCAGCTGCTCACCCAGCTGCGCCACCGTTGCGGTGCCGCCCCGGCCCGCCAGCACCTCCTCCTTGCGCCGCTGTAGCCCGGCGATCTCCTCGTCGATCCGGTCAGCCTGCGCAAACCGGTCCGGGCTGGTCATGTCCGCCAAACGCCGTACCGCGTGCGCGATGCTTCCCAGCCGCGCTCCCGACACCGTGCTATCACCCTCGGCGATTTCCCGCACGAACCGCAGCGCCCGCAACGAATACGGGGAAAGGCGGTACCGGACGCCGGAGTCGCTCATCTCGGTCTCCAGCCACCGCTGTCTGACCCACCACGCGCACCGCGCGCCCGGGGACCGGTCGCCCTGCCACTCTTTATCTTCTCGGGCCTCCTGCAAGGCCTCTGCGACACGCTCGTGGAACCAGTCCGCCGACACCGATCCCTCGGTCGGCTCAAGGTACTCAGCGAACAAGGGCAGCACCCAGTCCCGGCTATACGCCCCCAGCAGCGTGAGCGTGGGATTCGCCGTTGAGATCTCGCCCAGCCGTCGCGCCTCGGCCGGCCCGCGTCCGCTCACCGCGGGCGGTCCAACAAGCAGATGTCGCGTGGAGAGAGACGGCGTGTTGTCCGGTGGTGATCAGCGCAGGACACCAGATAGTGCTCGAAATCGGGCACGAAAGAGACGCCGTCCTGCCGTGAAGACCCAGGTTCTTCACCAGTCCGTATTGTGAACTCCATTCCAGCCCCAGCAAACCCGTTACCGACATTGCCTTATTCGAGACGACGGTACAACCAGCCTCTGACATTCCGGGCAGCGTTACCCTGCAATTAACCGTTTTGTCCGGATATGTGAAATTGATCGATTAGATTTCCTGGGTAGTGCCTAGTAGCCAACCAGGTGGGCCCGCTGTGCGCCGATGAGGAGAAAACAGCCGGGCAGATTCCTGCAACTAGCCTGTCTTACGGATACGAGGGTGAACGGCAGTGAATCTTCATGTCTCCCGCGATTCGCGGAGCGGGACCCGGGGTGGCCTGGCCGGACAGCTGACATCAGCTGCGCTAGGTGGCTCGGGACGTCGCAAGACATTCGCTGATAGCGAGCAGCTGCTGTCGGCGTGGATGTCGGAGAACGCCTATGTCAGCTAGGTAATCCGGGAGCGCCCGTGGGAACTTGAGCATGACCTCCTTGGCGCCGTTGACCTTCCGCTGAACCTGGAAGGCAACATCGGGCACAGGTTCCACCCGGAACTGACCCAGGCGCGGGCTCGGTGCGTTGCCGAGGCAGATGCGCTGCCGATCTTGCCTAACGCCGGCCGGGGCGGCCGTTAGCGCGCCGGCGGGGAGGGCAATCACTGCGCGATGTGAGCAGTGACAGCCGAGGTACCTGAACCTAGGGCACGGGACCCGTTCGATCGGGACCTCAGACGCGGCGGCATACAGCACAGACTGAGCAGATGTCACGCGTCCATCATCCTCCGCGATCGGTGCCGTGGTGCGCGGTTCGCGGAGCGGCCGCCGTGCCCGGCAGGCGCGGAACAGAGAGCCGGTGCCTTTGTTAGCCAATAAGGGTATTTGGCTGGTTAATGCGGTCGTGTAATTCCTGCCGAAGTCTTCGTATTCCGGTTGATCGGAGGACGGGCCGCATGAACTGCGCGATCCTGAAAGGGGAAAGCGTTCTTCCGTGCCAGGAGGGAATGCGATGGCCG
>JBEKJP010000261.1:0-6869 GCA_050011155.1 Streptosporangiaceae bacterium | reverse complement strand
GTACTTAGGCGTCACGGGCGGCTGTTGCAGGATTGGTTGCTCATGGGTCCGGTGCGGGACGCCCCGCGCATGACGCCCCGCGCATGACGCCCGCGCCGCGCCCCGCCAGGCGCGGGAGCACCACCAGCCGCAAACCTGCACCCGCAGTGGCAAGTTAACCGGGTGGATCCGGGCTACCGGGTGAATAAGGGGGACCATGGTGCACAAAAATCACCCCGGAGCCCGAACTCACCCCGCTATTCCCGCGGGGCAGCGCACCACCGGCCCCCCGGGACACCACAGCACCCCACGGCACGCCAGCCAGCCAGCCTGACCTGCAACAGCCCCTGGGGGCGTCTAAGTACACGTGATCTCAGTGTCAGGATGTGTGGGGCGGAAGGTGGTGGTGGTGCGACTGGGGTCGGGTTGGCGACGGGAACTCGGTTGGCGGGCTGGGGCTCGGTTGGCGGGCTGGGGCTTGGTTAGACGGCTGGGGGGATGTTGGCGTTCATGCGGAAGAGGTTCTCCGGGTCGTACTCGGCCTTGAGGCGGGCTAGCTCGCCGTACTTCTCCGGGCCGCCCATGGCCTCCACCACGCGGTCCTGCTCGTCGAAGTTGAGCATGTTGACGTAGACGCCCTTACCGGTCCACGGGGCCAGGTCGGCGACGATCTTGCGGGTCCGGGCGATGTAGTCCGGGTCTTGGGCGGGGTCGTCCCAGCGCATGGCGAAGTTCAGCCAGAGCAGGTAGCCGCGGTTGGAGAAGGCCGAGTCGCCCTCGGCGACGTCGCCGATGGCACCGCCGAGGCCGATGATCTCGACCTCACCCTCCATCTCCATATCGTGGCGCCAGAAGGCGTCGAGCTTGTCGATGGCGTCGTCGGCCAGGTCCGCGACGTGGGCTTCCTTGGTGTAGTAGCGGTGGCCGTCCTCGAACTCGACGTCGATGAGCCGCTGCACGCCGGCCCCGAACGGGAGCACGGTGGTGGCCTTGATGCAGGGCTCGCCGGTCTCGGTCAGGCGGGTGATGAGCTCGGCGCCCTCGGGGTCCTCGGCGTCACCGAGCCACATCGAGATGAGCATCATCAGGCGCTGGCCGACGTACTCGGGCGGCACGAACGGCAGCGCGGGCATGTCGTGCTTGAGCGCGGCGTGCCAGCCGACCGTGCGCGGCAGGGTGGGCACGACGCGGGCGTACTCGCGCAGCGCGGCGTTGGCCTGCTCCGGTTCGTAGACCGAGACGCCGATGCGCATCATCGGACCGAAGTCGTAGGCCTGGAAGGTGAACCGGGTGACGATGCCGAAGTTGCCGCCGCCGCCCCGTAGCGCCCAGAACAGTTCGGGATGTGACTCGGCGTTGACCTCGATTACCTCGCCGCTAGCCCCGACGAGCTCCAGCGAGACGAAATTGTCGCAGGTCAAGCCGTACATGCGGGAGAACCAGCCGATGCCGCCGCCGAGCGAGAGGCCGGCCACGCCGGTCTCGGACATGATCCCGGCCGGAACGATCAGGGCGTACGGCCCGGTCGCGGCGTCCACGTCGCCGAGGCGGCAGCCGCCGCCGACGTGCACCAGCTTGTTCTCGGGGTCGACGGTGACCTCGCGCAGTCCGGACAGGTCGATGGTCAGGCCGCCGTCCGACATGGCCTTGCCGGCCACGTTGTGGCCGCCGCAGCGGACCGAGGGCGGGAGCCCGTGCTCGCGGGCCACGTTGACCGCGGCCACCACATCCTGGGTGCTGGTGCAGCGCAGGATGAGGCCGGGCCGCCGGTCGGCCATGGCGTTCCAGAGCTGGCGGGCCTGCTCGTACTCGGCGTGGTCGGGGCCGATGATGTCGCCCTTGAACGAGCCGGCGAGTTCCTCGGCGATGCGCAGTCGCAGCTGCTCGTCGATTGTCGACGAGCCAGCGGGGGCGGCGGCGGCGGACGCGGTTGATGACATGGGTGTTCCTTTCCTTGCTACGCGTTGACCGCGCTGTTGTCCTCAGCGATACGGCGCATGGCGTTCAGGGTGGCGGCCACGGCCTTGAGGTAGTCGCCGGTCATCGAGTCGGCGTATTCCTGCTCCTGCGCCGAGCCGCCTTCGACCCCGTCGACGACCAGGGCGAAGCTGAACCGGAGCTTGAGGTCGTCCG
Organism: Streptosporangiaceae bacterium; assembly: GCA_050011155.1. GTDB lineage: Bacteria > Actinomycetota > Actinomycetes > Streptosporangiales > Streptosporangiaceae > Palsa-504. Next base: position 4,757 of record JBEKJP010000261.1, on the reverse strand, counting down.
CGGCCCCCTCGATCTCGTTCGCGATCGTGCCGAGCACCGGGCCCGCGATGCGAGTGAACGTCACCCGGTGCGGCTCCTCCATCGTGATCCGCTCGGTGAAGCGCGCGCCGCGGAAGTCTATGTCCCGGTCGAAGACGGTGTCGCTGTACCGCTCGGTGACCTCGCAGTAGGTCATGCTGGGCACGAACGGCAGCGCGTTGTTGGCCTTGAGCACCAGGCCGTCCCAGACCGCGGCCCGGTCGAGGTGCGGCTCGCCCTCGACGTTGACCGGCAGCTGATGGGTCACGAAGATCATGATGGTTCCTCCGTCGGATCGAGCACGGGGTTCTCCAGGGCGCCGAGCCCGTCGATGGCCACCCGGACCACGTCGCCGCCGCGCAGGTACAGGCCCCGCGCCACGCCCACGCCGGACGGCGTGCCGGTGGCGATGACGTCCCCGGGCTCGAGCGTGACCACCGCGCTGGCCGCCGCGATCAGGTCGGCGACCGTGCAGACCATGTCGGCGGTTGACTCGTCCTGCTGCAGTTCGCCGTTCACCCACAGCCGCAGCCGCAGGTCCTGCGGGTCGGGTATCAGGAAGGCGGGGGTCAGGCCGGGGCCGAGCGGAAACGACCCCTCGGGGGACTTGGCGGCGAACCAGTCGTAGCTGAACGCGTCCGCCGGCGGCGCCTCCCGCTTGTGGTATCCGCGCGCCGTGATGTCATTGCTGACGCAGTAGGCCGCGGCGTGGAACAAAGCCCGTTCGGCGGAAATGTTCTTGCCTTTTGTCCCGATGATGACGGCGAGCTCGGCCTCCCAGTCGTACCGGGCCCGGGCCGCGTCACTGATCATGATCGGGTCGTGCGGGCCGATGACCGAGGTGGTCGGGGCCTTGAGGAAGAAGAACGGCCGCCAGCCCGCCGCCGGGATCTCGCCGCCCATCTCCCGCATGTGCTTGCGGTAGTTGACGCCGGCGCAGATCACCTTGCGCGGCCACCGCAGCGGCGCGAGCAGCGCGTCGTACTCGACGGCGGGGGCGTTCTCCACGTCGAGCTCGCGCAGCACCGGCTCGGCCGCGGCCCAGTCCTCGAGCAGCTCGAGCGGTCCGGGCCAGCGCTTGAGATCGGGCGGTGCGACCAGCACGCCGTCCTCGCGCAAGACCCCGAAGCCGGGGCTGCCCTGAGCCGTGTAGCTGGCCAACGACCAGGTCACGCCGGTTCCTCCAGTGCGGATAGGCCGTGCACCTGATCGTGCACGCTGGCGATGTCGAGGTCGCCCCAGCCGTCGGCCATGGCCTTGTCGAAGACCTCCTTGGCGGCGGCGAACACCGAGGCGGACAGGCCGGTGGCGGCCGCGTGGTCCTCGATCTGCTCCAGGATGGGGTGCAGCGTGCTGACCGGGCCCGGGGCGGGAGACCAGGCACGTTCGGCCATCAGCGGGCCGCGCTGCTTCCAGATGGCCGAGCTGGCGATGGAGTTGTCCAGTGTCCGCTGCACCAGGTCCAGGTCCAGGCCGCTGCGCCGGGCCAGCGCCATTGCCTCGGCCGCGGCCACCGTGTGCACCGCCAGCAACAGGTTGGCGATGTACTTCATCTTCGCGCCGGTGCCGAATTCGCCGGTGTAGATCCAGGGTCCCGAGATGGCGTCGAGCACCGCGCTGACCTGGTCGACGCGGTGCTTGTCGCCCGACGCGAACGTGGTGGCCAGCCGCGGCGCGACCATCCCGGGGCTGCCGCTGATCGGGCAGTCGAGCAGGTCACCGCCCTGGGCCTGGATCAGGTCGCGGAGGCGGGCCTTGCGGTCCACGTCGATGGTGCTCATCTCGATGTGGATGGTGCCCGGCTTGAGGGCGGTGAGGGTGCCGTCCGGCCCCGCGATGATCTCATCGACGTCGTCGGCGGTGGGGACGATCGAGACGATGACGTCCGCGTGCGCGGCGACCTCGGCCGCGCTGGCGGCGATGTCGCCGCCTTCCTTGACGAGCTCGGGCGAGCCGCTGCGCCGGTAGCCGGTGACGCGGAAGCCGCGCACCATCAGGTTCCTGGCGATGGGCAGGCCCATCTTGCCCAGGCCGATCACGCCGACTCGGTCCACCGCTGCCTCCTTGCTGCGATCCCGCGGCGATCTGGCTGAGGGCTGCCATCGCTGCGGTAGCTAAACTGTATGCAGTTTGGTGGCAGGGTTCAAGAGGTAAACTGTATGCAGTTGCTGCTGATTCGCGAACCGTGCCCGCCCGTCGTCAGATCGGGGAGAATGTTGGCCATGCCTCGTGTCGCGCAGGTTCCTGACATCAGGAAGGTCGACTTGCCCGAAACTCGGCAGGCCATCCCATACGTCCATGCCTACCTGCGGGAATGCATTCTCGACGGTACCTTGTCCCCCGGCACCAAGCTGTCCCAGGTGAGCCTGGCCGCGCAGCTCGGCATCAGCCGCACTCCGCTCCGTGAGGTGCTGCGGATGCTGCAGGAGGAGGGCCTGGTCGAGATCGAGCCGAACCAGCGGACCCGGGTCGCGGGCCTGGACCCGGCCGAGCTCGACGACGTGTACGCGAGCCGGATCCTGCTGGAGACCCTGGCGCTGTCCATGACCATCGGGCATTTCGGGACCAAGGCCCGCGCCGAGGCCAAGCGGATGCTGACCACGATGCGGCGGGCGGCTAAGACGGGGGATTTCGACGCGTGGTTCGGGGCGCACACGGACTATCACCGGGTCTGCACGGCGGCGGCGGGCGAATCGATGCAGCGGCAACTGCGGGCGTTCGCCGACCGGACCACCCGCTACATCCGGATCTACCAGCTGTCCGAGCCGAACAGCTGGCAGACGGCAGGCGATGCCGAGCACGCCGCGATCCTGGAGGCGCTCATCGCCGATGACGAGCACGGGGCGCTGACCGAGATGGCGCACCACCTGGAGCGGACGGCGCTGCGGGTGCTGGCCGACTGCGCGCCGGACTTCACGCCGGTGGCGGTGCCGCACGCGGTGGCGCTTATCGACCGCCAGCCGTCCGCGGAACTCCGGAGCCTGCCAGAAACGGCCGACAGCACGGGATGACACCGCGGCCTCGGTTCATTTCGCGGGGAGGGTGAAGTAGAAGGTCGCGCCGGCACCGGGTGCGCCGTCGGCCCAGGTGCGGCCTCCGTGCCGTTCCACGATCTGTCTCACGCTCGCCAGGCCGACGCCGGTGCCAGGGAACTGGGAGGCGTCATGCAGTCGCTCGAACGGCTTGAACAGCTTCCCGGCGTAGGCGGGGTCGAAGCCGGCGCCGTTGTCGCGCACGTAAAAGCGGCTGCCAGAGGTCCCGTCCGGAGTCATCCCGAACTCGATTGCCGCGTCGTCTCGGCCGGAGGTGAACTTCCAGGCGTTGTCCAGCAGGTTCTGCAGTACCGTACGGATAAGAGTCAGGTCTGCCATGGCCAGGGCCGGTTGCTGGATGGTGAAGCTCACATGACGGTCCGGTCCCTGGCGCTGGAGTTCCGCGGCGATGCCGGCGACCTCTGCCCCCAGGTCGAGTACCTGGAGGCGAATCTTGGCTCGCGATACGCGCGCGAGGTCGAGGAGGTCGTCGATGAGCTGCGTCATGCGCTCGCTGGCGGCCTGGATGCGCTTGGTATAGCCGATGGCGGCCTCGTTGAGGCTATCCCCGCAATCCTCGAGCAGGGCGCTACTTAGCGCCCCCAGCGCTCGCAGCGGGGCACGCAGGTCGTGGGAGACCGAATAGGAGAACGTCTCCAAGTCTCGGTACGCGACCTCGAGGTCGTCCGTTCGGAGGCGGAGCTCGGCCTGGAGGCGGTACCTTTCGGAGATATCGCGGGCGATCGATGATGCGCCGATCAGGCGATGCCGGCCGTCATGGACCGGGGAGATCGTCACCGAGACCGGGAAGACCGTTCCGTCTTTACGCTGCCGGAGGGTCTCGTGGTAGGAGACGCGCTCGCCGTTTCCGATCTTGCGGAGGATCTCTTGGATCTCAGCGACCCGGTCGGGCGGGCAAAGGACCGTGATCGGCTGGCCGATGATTTCCTCCGCGGCGTATCCGTACATGCGCTCGGCGGCCAGGTTCCAGGTAGTGATCACGCCATCCGTGGTCTTCCCTATGATGGCGTCGTCGGACGAGTTGACGATCGCTGCCAGCAGATCCGCGGAGTCCATCGGCTCGCGCTGAGTGCTGCCAGTCGCACGTGACGAATGTTCCACGGCATCCCCTATGTCCGGTTGTGAGCTTAACCAGGCTGATTCAGCCAGACCTAGTGCACACCTAGCAGTCACTGCTCAACCTGCTACCGGGCACCCATTGGGCAAGTTTTCTTTATCCTGCCCAGCGCAAATAACCTAGAGTGATCAATATATAACATTCAGTGCCGCGCTCTGTGCAGGCAAGCTGACATCGGGCCAGCCGTGCCCGCCCCCCGACGCCACGGACTTCAGCTCTGAGCCGGACCCGGGCTCCGAGCTGGACCCGGCCGTTACACCCGCCCCGTCCCGGCCCGCCTTCACCCCAGCAACCGGGTGAATTCGGGCTTCCGGGTGAATTCGGGGGACTATCTTGGCTTGATGACTCCGCGGTCCGCAGTCTGATTCTGAGTCCTCACGCGCCCGGGTGGGTTACCCGGCTTCGGCGGGTGGGCTGTGGCTGTGCAGGACCTTGGTTCTGTCCTTGTTCCACGCTGTCGTGGTGCCGTCGGGGTTCAGGACAACCGTCCAGCCCCACCGGTGGATGACCACCTGGTGGTGGAAAAAGCAGAACAGGGCGCAGTCCTTGACCGAGGTCTTGCCGCCGTC
>JBEKJP010000260.1:0-7043 GCA_050011155.1 Streptosporangiaceae bacterium | reverse complement strand
GTAATCCTAAGGAGTGCCATGAGGTTCAAGCACGTCAGACGGGCGTCCGCCACTGCCACCGCCAGGGCCGCCGCCGCCAGCCTGGCGGTGGCGGCCCTGGCCGCGGGTTGCAGCAGTTCGAGCAGTTCCACGAGCGCGTCCACCCCGTCCAGCCCGTCATCCTCATCCCCGTCGTCCTCGTCGTCCAAGCTCGAGACGACCCACATCGTCGTCGGCGCCCTCCCGGTGGTCGACACCGCCGGCCTCTACCTGGCCCTCAAGAACGGCTACTTCAAGCAGGCCGGCCTGGACGTGACCGTCGAACCGATCGCGCAGAGCACCGCCGCCCTCCCCGACATGCTGCACGGCACCGTGAACGTCGTGGCCGGCGCCAACTACGTCTCCTGGTTCCAGGCCCAGGCTAAGGGGGCCGTCTCGCTGCGGGTCCTGGCCAGCGGCACCGTCTGCGTCCCGACCTCGTTCGACGTGCTGGCCCTGCCGTCCTCGCACATCACCAAGCCCGCGGACCTGGCTGGCAAGACCATCGCCGTCAACCTCACCAACAACGTGCAGACCCTGACGGTCAACGCCATGCTCAAGGCCGACGGCGTGAACCCCTCCTCGGTGCACTACGTCGTCATCCCGTTCCCGGACATGGTCGCGGCGCTGACCGCGCACCGGGTGGACGCGATCAGCGCGGTCGAGCCGTTCGTCACCGGCGCGAAGGCGGCCGGCGCGGCGCAGGTGCTCTCGGAGTGCCAGGGGCCGACGGCCAGCTTCCCGCTGTCCGGCTACTTCGCCACCAGCTCGTGGGTGCAGAGCAACCCCAACACCGCCCGTGCCTTCCAGCAGGCGCTGGAAAAGGGCCAGGCTTATGCCGATGCCAACCCCCAGTCGATCAGGTCCATCATCCCGACCTACACGAAGATCACATCGGCGGCGGCGGCCAAGCTCGCGCTGAACACCTACCCGAGCACCCTGGACGCCGCGCCCATGCAGCGCGTCGTCAGCGCGATGGTCAGCGGCGGGCTGCTGACCAAGCCGTTCGACGTGGGCTCGCTCCTGCTCGGCTGACCGTCCATGACCCAGACGAGCGCGGGCGGATCCCGCCGGGTCCGCTGGACCCGCGGGGCCATCGGCGTTCTCGCCTTCCTGCTCGTCGCCGAGGCGGCTGGCCGCCTCGGCCTGATCAGCCGCTCGTCCCTGCCGCTGACCTCCACCGTCCTGTGGCGCGCCGCCCGGCTGCCCGGCGACACCCGGTTCCTGGCCGACCTCGGGGCCACGCTGGAGGCGTGGGCCGCAGGCCTCGCCATCACGGTGGCCGTCGCCGTCCCGCTCGGCGTCGTGCTCGGTAGCCTGCCCGGGGTCCGGGTGGCCGCCATGGCCGTGGTGGAATTCCTCCGGCCGATCCCGTCGGTCGCCCTGATCCTGCTGGTCAGCCTGCTGATCGGCCCCGGGCTGCGGATGATGGTGACGCTGATCGTCTACGGGGCGATCTGGCCGGTGCTGTACAACACGATCGCCGGGATCGACGACGTCGATCCGGTCGCCGTCCAGACCCATCGCGCGTTCGGCTTTTCCCGGCTCGACACGATCCGGATGGTGGCACTGCCCAGCGCGGCGCCGTTCATCGCCACGGGTATCAGGCTGGCCTCGGCCGTCGCGATCATCCTCAACATCGCCGCGGGCTTCGTCACCGGCCGGATCAGCGGCCCCGGGCTCGGCGCGTTCATCGCCGACGCCAGCACCGGCGCCAGCAACACCACCCTGATCCTGGCCGCGACGGTGTGGGCCGGCATCCTCGGCCTCGTCCTCGACCTGCTGCTGGTCCAGGCGCAGCGCAGGCTGCTGCGCTGGCACGATCTCCTGTCCGCGGGCACGCGCGAGCCGGCCGCGGCGAAAGCCGGAATATGACAAACGGGGCAGGCCTCAAGCGGCCGTCACTGACCTGGCTGTGGCGCTGGGTTGTCCTCGCCTGCGGGGTGGGTAGCTGGCAGCTGTGGACGTCGCAGAGCCACAGCGCGTTCTTCCCGGCGCCGTCGGCCATCGTGGCGCGGATGTACCACCTGTGGTTTTCCGGTCCGGCCAGCCACCTGTTCCTCACCTCGGATGCCGTCGGCAACCTGCTGCCCAGCCTGGGCCGGGTCCTGGCCGGCCTGGCCATCGCCACCGCCATCGCCGTGCCGCTCGGCATCGCGCTCGGCCGCTCACCGGTGGCGACCGACTACCTGAACCCGCTGCTGCAGTTCGCCCGGGCCCTGCCCGTCGTGACGATGGCACCGGTCTTCATCGTCCTGTTCAAGATCGGCACCCCGATGGAGGTGGCCACGATCGTCTTCGGGACGGTGTGGCCGATCCTGCTCAACACGATCGACGGCGCCGCCTCGGTGGACGCCGTGCAACTCGAGACGGCCCGGGCGTTCCGGCTGACGGCCTGGCAGCGGCTGAGGCGGCTCGTCATCCCGGCCGCGCTGCCGAAGATCATCACCGGGTTCCGGCTCAGCCTGTCACTCGCCCTGATCCTGATGATCTTCTCGGAGTTCGTCGGAAGCAGCGACGGCATCGGCTATGAGATGATCAACGCCTCCAATTCCTTCGACATGACCATGCTGTGGTCGGCGATCGTGCTGCTCGGGATCCTCGGCTACCTGCTCAACGCGATCCTGGGCCAGGTGGAGCGGGTCGTGCTGTCCTGGCACCGCGGCGTGCGGGCCCAGAACTAGGCGGGTACAGAACTGAGCGAGGGACTGAGTTGCTCGAGGTAAAGAATCTGACCCGCGTCTACGGGCAGGGCGACGGTGCCCACGTGGCCATCGAGGGCGTGGACCTGCGGGTGGCCGAGGGCGAACTGGTCAGCATCGTCGGACCGTCCGGCTGCGGCAAGTCGACGCTGCTGCGCTGCGTCGCCGGGCTGATCACCCCCACCGCGGGCCAGGTCGTGCTGCGCGGTGAGCCGGTGGAGCGCGTCCCCGACCGGCTTGGCGTGGTCTTCCAGGAGTACGGCCGCTCGCTCTACCCGTGGCTGACCGTCCGCGACAACGTGGCGCTGCCGCTGCGGCGGACCCAGCGGAACCGTGCCCTACGCCGCCAGGTAGCGGAAGAATCCCTGGCCGCGGTCGGGCTGACGGGAGTCTCAGGCCGGTACCCGTGGCAGCTGTCCGGCGGCATGCAGCAGCGGGTCGCGCTGGCCCGCGCGCTGGCCTGCGATCCGGTCCTGCTGCTGATGGACGAGCCGTTCGGCTCGGTCGACGCGCAGACCAGGGAAGACCTGGAAGATTTGGTGCTTGCGGGTGCGGCAGGAGCGGGGCATCACCATCTTGGTGGTCACCCACGACATCGACGAGAGCGTCTACGTCGGCGACCGGGTGATCGTCCTCACCCCCGGCCCGGGCCGCGTCCGCGCCGAACTGACGGTGGACCTGCCCGCCTCCAGGGACCAGATCACCACGAAGGAACTGCCCGATTTCGTCCGGCTCCGCACCGAGGTAAGCCGCCTGGTCCGCGGCCGAGCCGAGTCATCCGGCCCCGGCCGCGGCGTCGATGCCCCCACACCAGCGGGCAACGACCGCTCCTAGCCGGCGTCATAAGCGTCCGTCAGCGGTCCGGCCCGCTGGCCGTCGAGGGTCTCGCGGATGATGTCGGCGTGACCGGCGTGACGCGCCGTCTGGGCTTGATGTTCGGAACCGCTAGCTTGCTGCTAGCTGGCTGAGCGCGGTGTCGAGGAAGGCGTCGCGGCGTTCGAGCATGACTTCGCGGGTCAGGTCGGGGCGGCCCTGAAGGGCCATCGATACCGGGAACCAGCCCATGTCCGGCGGGGAGGCGAGGGCTGCGACGGCGTCCCAGTAGGGGACGTCGGCCGCGGGCCTGCCCGCCTCGGCTTCCCAGCCGCGCAGGATGTGCCCGGCGGCTCCGGCGCCGTGGCACCAGGCCGCGTCGCAGCGCAGCGAGCCGAGGTCGATGCCGGCCGGCCCGACGCCGGCGCAGTCCCAGTCGAGTACCGCGGTCAGCCTGCCGTCGTCCCACAGCGTGTTGCCATGCCACAGGTCGCCGTGCACCAGGCCGGCCCGGCCGGCCTCCGGCCGGGTTGCGGCCACCGCCGCCTCGGCCGCGCGGAGCAGCTCTGATGCGCCCTGCTCGCGGCGCATGCGGGCGAAGTCCTCGGGCTCGATGGGCCGGCTCCGGACCGGGAGCGCCGGTGCCGGGGTGAGGTCGATCGAGTGGATCCGCGCCGCGGCCGCGCCCAGCGCCTGCAGCCGTCCGGAGTCGGGCTCGGCCGGGATCACGCTCGTCCCCGGCATGCGGGCGGTGAGCATGAGCCCGTACCCGGTCCGTTCCGCGAGGTCGTAGCCGAGCAGCTCCGCGACCGGGAGGGTGGCGCCGGCCACTCGCGCCGCGTAGGTCATCGCCGCGACCTCGGTCGCGGTCTCCGCCGCCTGCTCGGCGCGCGCGATCCGGAGGACCACCTCGCGGTCGCCGGCTCGCAGCAGCCACGGCGAGCCGCCGTGGCGCAGGCTGCGCAGGACCGTGACCTCGGTGTCCAGGGCCGCCGACGCCCAGTTAAGTACCTCTGCATCCGGATAAGCCACGACGCCGAGCCTAGCGATGTCACCGGTGTGCGGCCGGGCGCTGGGAAGCTTCCGAGGCCGGCTAGTGGTGCCGGCCACGGCGGGCCCTGGCGGCCGCCCGCACCCGCGATCTCCCCGTAACCATCAGCCGAAACCACGCTACCAATCACCACGCGTGAATGGGCTGAATGTTTACCAGGGCACGGGCCGGCCTGTCGCGGGCGGCGGCGCCACAACCAGACCGCACGCGGGTCGGCGGCAGGTGTGCGCCCTGGGGATGCAGTCGTAACCGGGGCCGCCGGGCGAGCAGCGCGAAGGAGTTCGGCAGGCGCCCGTTCCACGCCGCCGCGGAGACGCCGCCCGGACGCCAGAATGGCTCCGGGTACTCGCCGAGGTGCAGGATCTCCAGGCCGGCCGCCGCTACGGCGGTGACGACCTGGCCGAGGGTCCACTGCCATTCGGTCGCCCCGCGGGCCGGGAACGTGTCGTTGACATGGCTGCGGGCGAAGTAACTGCGATCCTCCCGGATCCGCGGCTGGTCCTCGTCCCATGTCCACAAGGGCACCGCCGGGTGCGCCTCGTAGATGAACAGGTGGCCGCAGGGCCTGAGCAGGCGCGTGACGTCGCGAGCCCACCGGGTCAGGTCGGGCATCCAGATCAGGGCGCCTTTCCCGGTGTAGACCAGGTCGGCGCTCGCGCCGGCCAGCGGTACTCCGGGAACCACGGCGGTGACGTAGCGGCAGGCGGCGCCGAGCTCGTCCGCGCGGCGCTGCGCGGCGCGGACGGCCACCTGGCTGTAGTCGATTCCGACCACGGATCGCGCTCCCGCCTGCACGAGGGCGACATCATCGAGGCCGTGACCGCTCTGCAGGTGCACGACCTCGGGCGAGCAGCGCAGTATCTCCCGCAGGAGGTCACGCTCCCGCCCGGTAAGCGAGGAGCCGGAGGCCGCCTGCGCCAGGAGATCGCCGTACTCGCGAACGTGCTTCACCGATGCCGCCTCCCAGGCCATCCTGTTCGCCCGCGTCGTGGAGTCCACAACGCGATGCTGATGCCGGCGCCGTAGGCCAGTCAAGCAATAAAGACCGACCTGGCCAGCTGTCCCCACCCGCCCTCGCCGCTACTACCGACAGATCAAATGAGAAACCGACGGCTTCGCCGGCAGCTCGCGTGAGAAACCGACACGACAGCTGAGAACTGAAAATAATGATCGAAAATGTCGTCGATAGATGATAGGATAGAACAAGAATTCAAAAGATGATCATTATCTTTATGATCTTGTCTTCGTTACCGAAAAGAGCCAGGGGCGCATGCGTTAACAACCACTGTCAGCCGCGATCAGCCGGGGAGGTGAGCCAGGTGAGCTCCATTCCAGAAACCCCCGTCCCGATGCCAGCAGGTGTGGCCGAGGCGCTGGAGATGATCCGGACTGGGTTGCGGTTCGTGGCCACGGCGGATGCGACGCAGCTGACGGTCGCGGAGCAGGCGAAGTGCCTGCTCGTCTTGGAGCGGGCGAACTCGGTGGCGGTCGCCGCGCGGACCTCGGTGCTGACTGCCTTCAACGCGAAGCAGGGCTTCGCGGAGGACGGGGATTACAGCGCGTGCTCCTGGCTCAGGTACCGGACCCAGGTCACCCAGGGCACCTCCGTGGGACATAGCGCGTGGGTGAAGCGGGCGGGCCGGCATCCGGCGGTCCAGGCCGCGCTGGGAGCCGAGGCGATCTCGGAGTCCTACGCCCGGGGGATCTGCTGGTGGACCGACAAGCTGCCGGAAGACGCCCGCCCGGCGGCCGATGACATCCTGCTCGGCGCGGCGGCGTCAGGGCTGGAACTGGCGGACCTCGCGGGGCTGGCCGGGGAGATGTACGAGCGGTCCCGGCAGGACAAGCCCGACACCGACGACGGCGACACCGACGACGGCGATGCCGGAGAGGACACGGGCGACGACAAGGACCAGTTGCTTGATGACCGGTCGGTCAAGCTCGCCACGACACTCGGCGGGGCCGGGGTCATCAAGGGGGACCTGACCCCGGAGTGCGCCGAGTTTGTCACGACCGTGCTGGATGCGCTGTCGGCACCGCTGGGCGCCGATGATGACCGTTCGCACGAGCAGCGGTATCACGACGCGCTCCAGGAGGCGATGAAGCGGCTGGTCGCCGCCGGGCTGGTGCCTGAGCATGGCGGGCAGCCGGTGCGGGCCTGGGCGTATATCTCGCTGGCGGACCTGATGCTGATCGAGGGCAGCTCGGCGCTGGTGGAGGAGTGGACCGCGGGGCTGCGGGCCCGGTGGGCCGGTCGCCGGGCGGCCGCCGACGCGGCGGGCGGGCACCAGGGCCTGTGGCTGGACGGCGATGTCGCCGAGGCCGCCGCCTGCGACGCCGCCGTCACCCCAGTCGTGGTCGGGGACGTCAACCCGGACGCGTTCGATGACCTGATCCGGCTCTGCGTCCGGCTGGACAAGCTGCGTCATCCTGGCCCTCCGCAGCAGGCACGGATCGCA
>JBEKJP010000259.1:0-7089 GCA_050011155.1 Streptosporangiaceae bacterium | reverse complement strand
CGCCGGTCTTGTTCTGAGGGCCTGCGCGCGACGATTCCCTGGCGTTCGAGCGCGTCGAGGAGCGCGACCATCGAGGTGCGGTCGACGCCCAGCACGGCCGCGGCTTCCTGCTGTGACTGCGCCTCCCCGCTGGCGATGACCCTGAGCACGCCGAGGTCGCGAACGGTCACCCCCACGCCGGCGAGCGCGGCCTGCGCCCGGCGCTCCAGCGCGAGGTGCGCGTGCTTGAGGAGATAGCCGAGCACGTCGTCACGCGCGCGGACCTGGCCCGCTGCCTCAGAACCCGGACTCGACACACTCCGATAATATCAGTAAGCTGACCATCAGTTCTACTGATGATTTGTCAGGCCGACGAAAGGAATGCGATGATTCTCGTCACTGGAGGGTCCGGGTTCATCGGCTCCCACACCGTGCGCGCGCTGCACGGCCTCGGCGAGCCGAGCGTCGTGATACAGCGCCGCAGCGGCCAGGTCCCCCCGCAACTCGCGGACCTGCCCGTCGTCGCGGAGCAGGCCGACGTCGCCGACCTCGGCGCGCTGCGGGCGATCGGCGGGCGCCACGAGATCACCGGCATCGTGCACCTCGCGGGCTACCCCGCGCCGCGGGGTACGGCCGGGGGCATCGAGGCCACCGCGGGCCTGCTCGACGGGCTCCTCAACATCGCCCGCGTCGCCGCGGAATGGGGCGTGCGCCGGGTGAGCCTGGCCAGCACGCTCGGGGTCTACGGCGGCATCCGGCACAGCGGCCCGCTGACGGAGGACCTGCCGGTGCTCCTGACCGCCCCGCACCCGATCCCGCGGTCGAAGAAGATCGCCGAGCTTCTCGGGGAGCAGCTCGCGGAGGCGGCCGGCACGGAGATCGTCAGCCTCCGGATCTCCGGCACCTGGGGCCCCCTCGGCCACGAGGACCCGTTCTTCGCCGCGCCCGCGCTCATCCACGCGGCCGCCAGCGGCAACCCCCTGGACCTGTCCGCCCTGCTCATCCCGCCGCACCTCGGCGACGGGCTCGACCTGTGCTACGTCAAGGACACCGGCCGCGCGATAGCCCTGATCCAGCTGGCCGGGCATCTCCAGCACCGCACCTACAACATCGCGTCCGGGCGGGTGACCACGAACGCGGAGGTGATCGCGGCGATCCGCGAAGCCGTGCCCGAGGCCGAGCTCGACCTCCCGGCCGGCGCCGGCCGGCCAGGCGCCGCTCTCGACATCACCCGGCTCCGCCAGGACACCGGGTTCGAGCCGGAGTACGACACCGTCCGCGCGGCCGCCGGCTACATCGCCTGGCTCAGGGCGGGCAACGAACGCTGACCCGCGCTGCTAGGCGACCCACAGGACAGCCCATAACCTGTGACGATGCACTCGGCCGAAGAGCCCGCCTTGTCTGGGTCCGAATGGATAGTGCTGAGCCTGCTCTGCGAAGGGCCCATGCACGGCAACGCGGTAAGCCACCTCGTGGGACCGGATGGTGACCTGGGCCAGATCTGGCGCGTGGCGAGAGCGGCGGTCTACCGTTCCCTGGACCGGCTCTCGGACCTCGGCCTGATCCGCTCGGCCGGGGAGGAGTTCTCGCCTCATGGCCCGGTCCGCTTGCTGTTCACCGCCACCGAAGCTGGTCAGGCGGCCGCCACCTCATGGCAGCAGCGGCCGGTCCGGCACACTCGCGACATCCGGTCCGAGCTTCTGGTCAAGCTGGCGCTGCTGCACCGCCGGGGCGCTGACCCGCATGAGCTGCTGGTCGCCCAGCACGCACTGCTGGTGCCCATCATTAGTGCGCTGGAGGACCGGATGGCGACCGCCATCGGGTTCGACCACGCCCTGCTGTTGTGGCGGTATGAGACCGCGTCGGCCGCCGTCCGCTTCCTGGACGCCCTGGCGCCCACCCCGCCCTAACTATCAATCTGCCTCAGATCGATACTGTTACAACGCGGCCGTCGGCCCTACATTGGCTCTCAGGCCCGGATTCCTTGGGAGGGATCGCGCATGACAGAGGTCACCGTCACCGTGGACGGGGTTAAATACGTCGATAACGTCGAGCCGCGGCAGCTGCTCGTGCATTACCTGAGGGAAGTCGTCGGGAAGACCGGTACCCCTATCGGATGCGATACCTCCAACTGCGGCGCCTGCACAGTGCTGATGGACGGCGAGTCGGTCAAGAGCTGCTCGGTGCTGGCGGTCCAGGCCGACGGCGCTGACATCACCACGATCCAGGGACTGGCGAACGGCAGCCTGCACCCGTTGCAGCAGGCATTCCACGAGATGCACGCGCTCCAGTGCGGGTACTGCACGCCGGGGATGATCATGGCCGCGTCCGACCTGCTGCGCGAGAACCCGCACCCCAGCGACGAAGAGATCCGCGAAGGCCTGGAAGGCAACCTGTGCCGCTGCACCGGCTATGAGAACATCGTCCGCGCCGTGCGGCTCGCGGCCGAGAGGGGAGCGAGCTCATGACCGCGCAGGCCGAGGAGACGAAGGCGGCCGAGTTCGGCAAGGCCCGCCTGCGCAAGGAAGACGAACGGCTGATCACCGGCCAGACGAACTGGACCGACAACATCCAGCTGCCCGGGATGCTGCACATCGCGTTCCTGCGCAGCCCGTACGCGCATGCGCGGATCACGTCGGTGGACGTGAGCGCGGCCAGGAACGAGCCGGGTGTCATCGCCGCCTACGCCGGTGCGGATTTTGCCGACGAACAGGGCAGCCTGCCGTGCGCCTGGCCGGTGACGCCGGACATCGTGATCCCGGCCCACCCGCCGATGGCCACCGAAGAGGTCCGGTACGTCGGTGAGGCCGTGGCCTGCGTGGTAGCCCGGGACCGCTACACCGCCGCCGATGCGCTAGCCGCCATCGAGGTGGAGTACGAGGAGCTTCCCCCGGTCCTGGACATGCGGCAGGCCATCCGGCCGGACTCACCCAAGGTGCACGAGGCCGGCAACCAGAGTTTCGACTTCGTCTTCGCCAACGGCGACACGGACGCGGCCTTCCGCGACGCGCCCGTCGTCATCGAGCGCACCTACCGCCAGCAGCGGCTGATCCCGGCGGCCATGGAGCCGCGCGCGGTGGTCTGCTCGTGCGTCGGCGGGGAATTCACGCTGTGGTCCGCGACCCAGATCCCGCACGTGCTGCGGGTCATGCTCGCCCTGGTCACCGGCATCGGTGAGCAGAACATCCGGGTCATCGCGCCCGACGTGGGCGGCGGGTTCGGGTCCAAACTGCAGGTCACCGCCGAAGAGGTGCTGGCCATGCTGATCACTCGCAAGCTGGGGCGGCCGGTCAAGTGGACCGAGTCGCGCAGCGAGGGCAACATGACCGTGCACCACGGCCGCGACCAGTGGCAGACACTGCGGATGGCGGCCGACCGCGACGGCCGGATCCGCGGCTTCGAGGTCGACCTGCTGGCCGACATGGGCGCCTACCTCATGCTGGTCACGCCGGGCGTGCCCATCCTGGGCGCGCTGATGTTCCCGGCCATCTACAAGATGGACGCGTACTCGTTCCGGTGCCGCGGCATCTTCACGACCAAGATGCCGACCGACGCCTACCGGGGCGCGGGCCGGCCGGAGGCCACCTTCGGCGTCGAGCGGATGATGGACGAACTGGCCGCCGAGCTCGGCCTGGATCCGCTGCAGGTCCGCGAGCGGAACTGGATCACGCACGAGGAATTCCCGTTCACCACCATCGCCAACCTGACGTACGACTCGGGTAACTACGAGGCGGCCACGGCCAAGGCCAGGGAACTGTTCGGCTACGACGAGCTCCGCAAGGAGCAGGAGCAGCGCCGCGCCAGTAACGACCCGGTGCAACTCGGCATCGGAGTCTCGACCTTCACGGAGATGTGCGGGCTGGCCCCGTCCCGGGTCCTCGGCGCGTTCGCCTACGGCGCGGGCGGCTGGGAGCACGCGTCGATCCGGATGCTGCCCACCGGCAAGGTCGAGGTCGTCACCGGGTCCAGCGCGCACGGCCAGGGCCACGAGACGGCTTGGAGCCAGATCGTCGCCGACCAGCTCGGCGTGCCGTTCGAGGACATCCGGGTGCTGCACGGCGACACGCAGAGCTCGCCCAAGGGCATGGACACCTACGGGTCACGCTCACTGGCGGTGGGCGGCATGGCCCTGGTGTCGGCCTGCGACAAGGTCGTGGAGAAGGCCAAGGTGATCGCGGCCGGGCTGCTCGAGGCCTCGGCGAACGACCTGGAGTGGACGCCGGGCCGGTTCTCGGTCCGCGGCGACCCGGACAAGGGCATCACCATCGCGGAGATCGCGCTGGCCACCTTCGCCGCGCACAACCTGCCAGACGGGGTGGAACCGTCCATCGACGCCGACGCCACCTACGACCCGGACAACTTCTCGTTCCCGCACGGCACCCACCTGTGCGCGACCGAGATCGACACCGAGACCGGCTTCGTCAAGATCCGTTCGTACGTGGCCGTCGACGACATCGGGACCGTCGTCAATCCGCTGATCGTGGAAGGCCAGGTGCACGGCGGCCTGGCTCAGGGAATCGCCCAGGCCTTGTACGAGGAGGCCGTGTACGACGACGCCGGCAACCTGGTCACCTCCACCCTGGCCGACTACCTGATCCCGTCGGCGGGCGACCTGCCTTCCTACGTGACGGACCGGACCGAGAGCCGGGCGGCCAACCGGCTCGGAGTCAAGGGTGTCGGCGAGGCGGGCACGATCGCCTCCACGCCGGCGGTGGTCAACGCCATCGTCGACGCCTTGCGCCCGCTCGGTATCCAGGACGTCACCATGCCCTGCACGCCCGAGCGGGTGTGGCGGGCTATCCAGGACGCCCGGGGTGCGAACCAGGCCAGCGCGGCCGAGCAGCACGCGGCCCGGCAGAGCGACCAGACCCAGGGCAACAGCCCGCAAGGCATCGGCACTCCCGACCAGACCGGAGGGGCATCATGATCCCGGCGAAGTTCGATTACGTCCGTCCGGGCTCGGTGGACGAGGCGATCAGTGCCCTGGCCGGTGGCGGAGAGGACGCGAAGGTCATCGCGGGCGGGCAGAGCCTGCTCCCGCTGCTGCGGCTGCGGCTGGCCTACCCAGAGCTGCTGGTCGACGTGGGCGGCATCGACGAGTTGCGCGGCGTGCGGGACAGCGGCGACGCGCTGGTCGTCGGCGCGCGCACCACGCACTACCAGCTCGTACACGACCCGCTGGTGGCTGAGCACGCGGGCCTGCTGGCCCAGGCCACCGGCACGGTGGCCGATCCGGCGGTCCGGCACCGCGGCACCCTGGGTGGCGCGCTCGCGCACGGCGACCCCGCCGGCGACCTGCCCGCCGTGATCCTGGCCTTGGACGCCGTGATGATCGCTCGCGGGCCGGGCGGCGAGCGGGAGATCCCGGCGGCGGATTTCTTCGTCGACTACCTGACCACCAGCCTGGAGCCGGACGAGATCCTGACCGCCATCCGGATCCCGAAGCTCGGGCCGGGCTGGGGCTACCGGTACGAGAAGTTCCACCGGACCGCGCAGTCCTGGGCCACCGTCGGCGTGGCCGCCCTGGTCCGGCGATCCAACGGTTCCGTGGCCGAAGCCAGGATCGGGCTCACCAACATGGGCACCACGCCGGTCCGGGCGACCGCCGTCGAGGAGGCCGTCAGCGGCGCGGAGGCCAGCCGGGATGCGCTGCGCGCGGCGGCCGGACACGCCGACGAGGGCACCCACCCGCCCGGCGACCTGCACGGGGCGCCGGACTACCGGCGGCACTTGGCCCAGGTGCTGACCGGCCGTGCGCTTGCTGCGGCGGCCGGGATCTAGCCGAGGGCGGCCTGGCGGCGAAGCCAAGACGGGGGCTGACCACACTCCGCCGCGATCGCCTGCCAGGTCCAGCCCGCCGCCCGGCGCTCGGCTATATAGCGCGGCACGCTGTCCACGCCGAGGACGGCCGCCACCTGAGCCACGCGTTCCCGGGCGGCCGTCCGCTTGCCCGCGTGCGCGGTGTGAGTCAGGCCATGCCGTTTCAACGCGTCGGTCACCGCGTGGTTCGACATCCCGATCTCGCCGCCGATCGCGCTGGCCGTCTGGTGCCGGACCAGGTGCCGGTCACGCAGGTAGCTGGGCACGTCGGCGAAGCCCAGTGCGGTTACCGCCTGAAGCCAGCGAGAACTATCCCGGCCGGCCGGCCGGCGCCGGACCGCCTTCGCCACGGCGGGGTCTATCTCGGCCAGGTGCCGGTGCAGCCAGTCTTTATGCAACCCGGCGTCCCGGCTGATCGCGGCCAGGCTGGCCCCCGTCGCTACCCGGGCCAGTACGTACACACCCAAGGTGGGATAGCCCTGGTCGCGGGCCACCCGGACGGCCACCTCGGCCCGATGGCGGGCGGCGCGGTCCCGGTTGGCCTGCGCTGACACCTCGCTGGACACGGCGGCCGCGGCCCGGATGGCCTTGCGGCGGCGCTGCTCAGGCAGCGGGCGCCCAGCGCTGGCCCGGGCCGCATCCTGGGACAGTTCACCGGTGACCGCGCGCTGGCGGCCCGCCGCGCTGCCCGCCCGGATAGCCGGGTCGAAGATCAGCCGGGGCGCGAACGACACCGCCCGGCGCTTCCTCGTCTCCAGTCCCTCGAGAGGCTGGCTTCTTTCCAGGCCGAAGGTCTCGCAGTAGGCCGCCTTGGTCCAGCCGTGCACGCGCAGGTGGGCGGCCACGGACTTCAGTGACCGGCCGCATAGATGACAGGTGACGGTAACGCCGTCGGAGACGACCTCGCCGACCGGGACATAGTACGGAGTCCCGTCGGCCAGCGCCCCCACGACCGGCCGGACCGCGCGGCGCGCTTCACCGGGCCATTGATCTGGCCACGGCACCGCAGCGGTGGTCTCGGCGGTCATGCATGTCTTTCCGGCAGAAAGCGGTAGTCGCGATGAGACTACCAGCCGGGCCTGGTCCGGAACAGGGCCGCCCCATTCCGGACCCGGCCCGGTCGGCGGCGCACGATAAACTTGATCTTTGTGACCACTGATCTCGAGGCCCGGTTCCCGCAGGTTGGCGACCTGTCTTCGGCGCTGTCGCAGGTCGGTTACCTGGCCGGGGACCAGCTCGGGGCCGCGCTGTTCCTGGCGGTGCGGATGGGGCAGCCGATCCTGCTCGAGG
>JBEKJP010000258.1:0-7612 GCA_050011155.1 Streptosporangiaceae bacterium | reverse complement strand
TTGCGATCCGCCTTGGCTGCGCTGACGCTGGCCGGGTGAGCCAGTTCATCACGCCCGAGCGGCCGGCCGGGGAGGGCCAGCAGGCCGGCGCGCAGGAAAGCGACGAGGAGGAGTCCACGCTGGAGCATCGCGCCGCCGCCGCCTGGGCAGACGGGATGCGGCAGTTCGGCATGAACTTCATCCCCCGGCACACGCTGGCGGCTGACGCCATCCCGGACCGGCTCAATCAGGTCGCGTTCTGGATCGTTCGGCGCAACTCCGATGGCCCCACCTGGAACGGACAGTTCACGCCGATCGCCATCCTGAGCCGCCCGGGCCAGGACTGCGTGCTGGGCCGCATGCCCGGCCTGCAGGGATGGGTACCGTACCCGGACCTACTGGTCCAGGATCTCGCGCTGCACGGCGGGAGCTTGCGGCTCATCCGTGTCCGCGACGACGAGCGCCAGGAGACCCCGCAATGGTGGGTGCCAAAGGACGACGAGCACGCGGGCCACTCCAAGGGCCTCTGGAAGCCGTCAGGCGCTGACGAGGGCAACCGCGTGTTTTACGCCACCACGGCGAAGGGCGCCGCTCAGAGCAAGGCAGGAAACGACGACACCAAGCTGACGCCGCACATAAGCCAGAAGACCGGCAAACCGGTGACAAATGCGGACAAGCCCGCATGGAACCCGACCCTGCTGGAGATCACCGTCGCTGGCTGTACCCGGCAGGACCAGTCCGGCGCATGGGCGATGTACGTACAGCAGCAGCGGTTCCCCGATGACTACCGGAACGGGCTGAAGTTCCCGCTTATCTTGCACCTGGCCGAGCTGGCAACCGAGTACGCGCTTCCGCACGAGTACAAGGTGCTGGAAGAACCGGGCCAGGACAAGGAGACTGCCGGCACCCTGGACACGAACGACGAGGACGATCCGGAATGAGGCACTTCAGAGGAGTCCCGCGATCGATACGCTGTTCCACACCGTCAGCAGGCGATCTCGTTCCGGTAGCAGGGTAGGTGTCGTGGAAGCGATCAGTCAAGCCGACATCATCGCGGGCCGGTTCGAGATCCTCAGCCCGATCAGGCACGGAAACATGGGAGAGGTACTCAAGGCCCGCGACCTGGAATCCGAGGCGGGCGACACCGTCGCGGTGAAGCTGATCTGGCGGCGCCGCTCCGGCGAGCAGGTGTCGCTCACCGAGGCGGACAAGAACGCCGCGCGCTTCCTTCGCGAGGTGCGGATCATGCAGCGGCTGTCGAGCCTGAACCTGCCGCGCACGATCGCCGGCGGCCTGGACGGCGACCGGCCGTACCTGGCGATGGAGTACATCGACGGGATCACGCTGTCGGAACTGATCGACGAGTCGGGGCAGTTGCCGATCGGGTGGGCAGCCGCGATCGCCGCGCAGACCGCCAGGGGGCTGGATGCCGCGCACCGGGCAGGCGTCGTGCACCGGGACGTGAAGCCGTCCAACATCATGCTGGCCACCAGCGGGGTGGTGAAGGTGCTGGACTTCGGCGTCG
Source organism: Streptosporangiaceae bacterium (assembly GCA_050011155.1). Taxonomy (GTDB): domain Bacteria; phylum Actinomycetota; class Actinomycetes; order Streptosporangiales; family Streptosporangiaceae; genus Palsa-504. The sequence continues at coordinate 6,108 of JBEKJP010000258.1, read as the reverse complement.
GCCTTATCCTCGACGACGTCGACGGCGGCAGCCGGCTGACCAGCACGGACGCGACCCTGGGCACCGCCAGGTACATGGCGCCGGAACAGGCACGGCAGGCTGCGGTCACCGCCGCCGCCGACCTGTACGCGCTCGGCTGCGTACTGTACGAGATGCTCGTCGGCGCGCCGCCGTTCGACGGCGGTTCCGCGTTCGAGGTGCTGACGCAGCACATCGAGCAGGCACCGACGCCGGTGGCCTCGCTGCGCGGCGAGGTGCCGGCCGGGCTGGACGCGATCATCGCCCGGCTGCTGGAAAAGGACCCGGCGGACCGCCCTGCCAACGCGGCCGAGGTGGTCGGGCTGCTGCTGCCGTTCGCGACGGCACCCGGTCCGGGCGTCGCGGGAGTGCGCGGCAACCCGGCGGTTGCCCTCGCGGAGCTGGCGGCGGGCGACCCGGGCCGCACGGACGGCGATCCTGGCTCCAGTAGCAGCGGCGGGATGGTCGTCCCGGTGACGGTCGCGGACGAGCCGGTGCCCGCCCGCGACGGCGGGTTCGACATCTTCGCCGTCCACGAGCGGCTGATTCACGACTACCGCGCCTTCACGGAAGGGTCCGCGGTCATCCGCGATGACCGGATAGCCAGGGCCATCGAGGCGGACCTGGACGCCAAGTCCCAGTGGCCCGACCCGTGGCTGTCACTGAACCCGTTCTTCGCCGACGGCGGCTCGGCCGAGGATCTCGCCAATGGCGGCTGGCTGCGCCCGGAGTGCACGGACATCTTCCAGGTGGACAAGACCGAGGACGGCACGTCCTGCGACGGAACTCCCATCCGGTTCTACCGGCATCAGTCGGATGCCATCAAGGCCGCCCGTGCCGGGGGCAGCTACGTGCTGACCACCGGCACCGGGTCGGGCAAGTCGCTGGCCTACATCGTGCCGATCGTGGACCGGGTGCTGCGCGCCCGCGTCGGCGGCGACCGGGCCAAGCGGGTCCGGGCCATCATCGTCTACCCGATGAACGCCCTGGCCAACAGCCAGTACAACGAGCTGAAGAAGTACCTGCGCGACGGGTTCCCCAGAGGGAGCGAGCCGGTGACCTTCGCCCGGTACACCGGGCAGGAGGGCCAGGCCGAGCGGGACAGGATCCGCAACGACCCGCCGGACATCCTGCTGACCAACTACGTGATGCTGGAGCTCATGCTCACCCGGCCCCGGGACCGGCAGACGCTGATCCACATGGCGCACGGGCTGGAGTTCCTCGTCTTCGATGAGCTGCACACCTACCGGGGCCGGCAGGGCGCGGACGTCGCGCTGCTCATCCGCCGGGTGAAGAACGCCTGCGCTGCGCCGGGCGTGCAGTGCGTTGGGACCTCGGCGACCATGTCCACCGAGGGCACCAGCGCGCAGCGCCGGACGGCCGTCGCCCGCGTCGCGACCGAGGTCTTCGGCACCGCCGTGAGCGACGCCAGCGTGATCGGGGAGACCCTGATCCGCGCCACCGATGAGAACGCCGGGCCGGTCACCACCCTGCGAATTAACGCGCCCGCCGCTCCTGTCAGCTACGGCGACCTGGTCCGCGACCCGCTCGCTGCCTGGATCGAGACCACCTTCGGCCTGGATCGCGATGACGAGGGCAACCTTTCCCGGCGCAAGCCGGTCACCGTGCAGGCCGCCGCCCAGTCGCTGGCGGAGCAGACCGGGACTGACGGGGCGCAGTGCGAGAAGGCGCTGCAGCGCACCCTGCAGGCCGGGTCCCGCGCCCGGGACCCGAAGTCCGGCCGGCCGCTGTTCGCGTTCCGGCTGCACCAGTTCCTGTCCAAGGGCGATACCGCCTACGTGACCCTGGAGGACGAGGTCAGCCGGCGGATCACCCGGGACTACCAGATCGTGCATCCGGAGACCGACGGGAACATCCTGCTGCCGCTGGCGTTCTGCCGCGAATGCGGCCAGGAGTACCTGGTGGTCTGGCGCCGGCAGCGCAATGGCGTGGTGGCTTACCTGCCCCGCCGCAACGCCTCTATGGCTGAGGAGGAGAGCGAGGACGGCCCGCAGCAGATCGCTGACGGGTACCTCTACATCTCCAGCGACCTGCCGTGGCCCCGGGACCGGGAAACGGTGATCGCCGACCGGCGGGTGCCCGAGTCGTGGCTAGAGGTCAGCGACCGCACGAAAGAGGACGTCATCCGACCCACGGCCAGCAAGTACGTGCCGATCCCGGTGACCGTGGACGTCTACGGGCACGAGGGGCAGGGAGCCCTTGAGGCCGCGTTCATCCCGGGGCCGTTCCGCTTCTGCCTGCGCTGCGGGGTCTCCTACGAGCAGGTCCGCGGCCGTGACTTCGCCAAGCTGGCCACGCTCGACGCCGAGGGCCGGTCGTCGGCGACCACGCTGACCTCGATGTCCATCGTGCGCAGCCTGCGGGCCGTCCCGGACAAGGACCTGGACTCCAACGCCCGCAAGCTGCTCACCTTCGTCGACAACCGGCAGGACGCGGCCCTGCAGGCCGGGCACTTCAACGACTTCGTCGAGGTGACGATGATCCGCGGCGCGCTGTACCGGGCCGCGGTGAAGGCGGTGGAGGACGGCGAGGATGGCCTGTACCACGACGACATAGCCCCGAAGGTCACCCGCGCCCTTGGCTTGGCCAGGGACGAGTATGCGCTGGCCCCCGGCGAGGCCCCCGACCTGGGCAGGCGGACCGACCGGGCACTGCGCGCGGTCGTCAACCTGCGGGTCTACCTCGATCTGGACCGGGGCTGGCGGGTGACGATGCCCAACCTGGAGAGCACCGGCCTGCTGGAGATCGGCTACCTCGGCCTGTCTGACGTGGCCGCCCGCGACGACCTGTGGCAGGGTACCTTCCCCGCGCTGGGCGGCGCGTCCGCCGAGGTGCGCGAGAAGGTCTGCCGCGTGCTGCTCGATGAGATGCGCCGGTCGCTGGCCATCGACGCTGAGTGCTTCGCGCCGGAGGAGTTCGACCGCATCAAGCTGGCCAGCCAGTCGGCGCTGCGCCGGGAGTGGGCCGTGGAGGCCGCCGACGAGCCGTCGGCGGCCACCATCCTCCCCGGGCCAGGCAGGCCGGGGACGGCGCGCACCATGGTCGCCATGTCGGGACGGGGCAAGTTCGGCCGGTACCTGAAGCGGGCCACGACCTTTCCCGGTTACCTGCACGCGCTGACGAGTGCCGACGCGCAAGCCGTCATCGAGGACCTGCTGCGGGTGCTCGCCGGGGACGGGGCCGGGCTGCTCAGCCGGACGCAGGAGCCCCGCCGCAAGGGGAGTCAGGGCTACCGGGTACGGGAGACCGTGATGGTCTGGCGTCCCGGGGACGGGACGCACGCCGCCTACGACCCGCTGGCACGCACCTTCAGCGGTGCCGACGGGCCGCGCGTCAACCCGTACTTCGTACGGCTGTACCGGGACGTCGCGAGAACGCTGGCAGGGCTGGCGGCACGCGAGCACACCGCCCAGGTCCCCCCCGAGGTCCGGGCGGACCGCGAGGAGGAGTTCCGCAAGGGCGAGCTCAGGCTGCTGTACTGCTCGCCGACCATGGAGCTCGGCGTCGACATCGCCGGCCTGAACGCCGTGTCCATGCGCAATGTGCCGCCCACCCCGGCGAACTACGCGCAGCGCTCCGGCCGGGCGGGCCGGTCCGGGCAGCCTGCCCTGGTCACCACGTACTGCGCCACTGGCAACAGCCACGACCAGTACTACTTCCGCAACTCCGACAAGATGGTTGCCGGGGTCGTTACGCCGCCCCGCCTGGACCTGCTGAACGAGGACCTGCTCCGGTCCCATGTGCATGCCATCTGGATCGCCGAGGCCGGGCTCGCGCTCGGGGCGGTCATACCGGAGAACATCGACATGTCCGACACGGAGCCAGAGGGGAAACGGCGCCCCGACCCGCAACTGGGGCTCACCGAGCACGTGGCGGAGCTAGCCCAGTCCGCGGATGCGATCCGCCGCGCCACCACGCGGGCGAAGGCGGTCCTGGCTGAGCTGGAAGACGACCTGCGGGCGAAGACCTCCTGGTGGGATACCAGCTGGGTCGAGCAGGTAATCCGGGCCACTCCCGAGACGTTCGACCGCGCCTTCGACCGGTGGCGCATGCTCTTCCGCGCGGCGCTCGCCGACCAGTGGGAGCAGAACCGGCGCAAGCAGAACTTCAAGCTGAGCGAGCCGCAGCGCATCGCCGCCGGCCGCCGCCGGGCCGAGGCCGAGACCCAGATCGCGCTGCTTCGCAACGAGGGCAGCAACGACATGAACGTCAGCGCCGACTTCAACCCGTACCGGTACCTCGCCTCCGAGGGGTTCCTGCCCGGCTATTCGTTCCCGAGGCTGCCCATCGCCGCCTACATCCCCGGCCGCCGGGGCATGAGGGGCGAGGGCGACTACGTGCAACGGGCCCGGTTCCTGGCAATCAGGGAGTTCGGCCCGCGGGCCCTCATCTACCACGAGGGTGCCCGTTACGAGGTCCACCGCGTCCAGTTGCCACCCGACGCGGCCGGGGAGGTCCGCACCGAGGACGCGCACCGTTGCCCTGGGTGCGGTTATCACCACGCGGTCGCGCCAGGCAACGACCGTTGCGAGATGTGCCACGTCGAGTTCACCGCGTCGCAGTACGGGCTGCTGCCGCTGCATACGGTCTTCACCCGGCAGCGGCAGCGGATCACCTCTGATGAGGAGGAGCGCCGCCGCGCCGGGTTCCGGATCGTCACCTCCTACCGGTTCCAGGACCACGGCGACCGGCCGGGCCGGCTCGACGCGACTGCGAAGGATGCCGACGGCAAGCCGGTCACGCGCCTCACCTATGGCGACTCGGCCCTGGTCCGGCGCACGAACCTCGGGCCTACCCGCAGACCTGCCGGGGAGGCGGACGGCTTCTGGCTCGACCCAGTCACCGGCAACTGGCTCAGCGCGGCTCAGGCCACCCCGCAAGGCGACAGCGAGAACGGGAACGGAGGCGAAGACAGCCCGGCCGGCCGGCGCAGGCGGGTCACCCCGTACGTCCAGGACAGCCGGAACATCCTCGTCCTCCAGCTCGCGGCCCCGGTCGACCACGGCACCGCCCTATCGGTCATGTACGCACTGGAACGCGGCATCGAGGCCGCCTTCCAGCTAGAGGACGTCGAGCTGGACAGCGAGCTGCTGCCGCCGGACCACGGGCCGCGCGACCGCATCCTGCTCACCGAGTCCGCCGAAGGCGGCGCGGGCGTGCTCCGCCGCCTGCAGTCCGAGAAGCAGGCACTCCGGGAGGCAGCCCTGGAGGCACTGCGGATCGCCCACTTCCACCCGCAGACCGGAGAGGACCTGGGCGGCGTGCCCGGCCATCCGTGTGCGAAGGGCTGCTACAACTGCCTGCTCAGCTACCGCAACCAGCTCGTCCACGAGCTGATCGACCGGCATGCGGCCCGTAGCCTGCTGCTGGCCATCAGCCAGGGTGAGACGGTCCCGGCCGGGCCGGGCGTGTCACGGACCGACCACTCCATCAAGCTGATCGGCCAGGCCGACAGCACGCTGGAGGCCGAATTCATCCGATGGCTGAAGGACAACGGCTACCGGCTGCCTGATGCCGCCCAGGTGACCGTGCCCGGCACGTACGCAAAGCCCGACTTTGTCTACCGGCGCAGCAACGTCAGGGCCGCGGTCTTCATTGACGGCCCCGCTCATGACGCGGAGGCGGTGGCGGAGCGCGATGCGGCGGCCGAGTCCCGGCTGGAGAACAAGGGCTGGCTGGTGATCCGGCTCCGCTGGGACGCCGCTTGGCGGGCGATCATGGATGAGAACCCAACCGTCTTCGGCCAGGGCAGCCACCGACACCGGCAGCAAGGCAACCAGGGGCAGCAGGAAGAGAACGGGGCCTAGAAACATGACCGTCGCCTACGCGCCAGGATCGCTGGTGACCGCTCGCGGCCGGGAGTGGGTCGTGCTGCCCGACAGCGAGCCCGACATGCTGGTGCTGCGCCCGCTCGCCGGGACCGACGAGGAGGTCGCCGCCGTCTTCCCTAGCCCGAGTTTCCTGGCTAAGTTGATCTTGTGGTTATTTGCGCAGGTGAGGTTATGTGCTGGGTGGCTGGGCGCCTATGACCTAACTGCGGGGTGCCCAGCGCTGGAGTCCGAAGATCTC
>JBEKJP010000257.1:0-7261 GCA_050011155.1 Streptosporangiaceae bacterium | reverse complement strand
GGGGTGACCGTGCTCGCCGACGCCGCGGGATTCACTGTTTACTGGTTCGCCGCCGATACCGCGGCCAGGTCGCACTGCACCGGCAGCTGCGCCCGGCGCTGGCCGCCGGTGACCGGGCCCGCGGCGGCGGGTGCGGGCGTGACCCGCACCCTCGGCCAGATCACGCGTCCGGACGGCTCGATCCAGGCGACGTACGACGGGCATCCCCTGTACACCGCCAGCGTGGACACCGCGCCCGGCCAGGCCAGGGGCAACGGCGTGAACGCATCCGGCGGCCGATGGCACGAAGCCACGATCCGGGGCGCCGGGTCGCCCTCCTCCAGCCCGTCCCCCGGCACGCGCCCTGACGGCAGCGGAGGCGGCGGATACGGTTATTAAGACCGTGATTCAGCCGGGCGGCCTGACCCGCTCGAGGCCGGCTGGATGCGGTCAGAGCGGTCGGCCAGTCGTATCCCGCGAGATGCGGGACGGCGCTCCAGGCGGGAAAGGGATAATCCGGCAGGTGGCAGAGGAGAGCAGGCGGGAGCCGTCGGCTGCGACCGGCGCTGCGGGCGGGCTGGTCACACCGGCATCGTGATGTGTCGGGGGGATGGCTGCGGCCGACGGTGTTCGGCGCGGTCGACGGGCTGGTGACCAACGCCTCGCTGATCGCCGGGGTGGGCGGGGGCGGCGCGGCGCCGCACGCGGTCGTGCTGACCGGCGTGGCGGCACTGGTGGCCGGCGCGTTCTCGATGCGCACCGGAGAGTACGTATCGGTGACCAACCAGAACGAGCTGGTGCACTCTGAGGTGGCACTGGAACGCCGGATGCTTGCCGAGTTCCCCCGCGGCCGAGCAGGCCGAGCTGGCCGACTATCTCCGCGAATACGGCGCTGACCCCGACACCGCGTCCCGGATGGCAGCAGCGGTCACCCGCGTACGGCGCTGCGGGTGCATACCCGCGAGGAACTCGGCGTCGACCCCGATGACCTGCCCTCCCCGGTGCTGGCCGGCGTGGCGTCCTTGCTGGCGTTTTCGCTCGGAGCGCTGGTGCCCCTGACGCCCTATCTAGGCCCGGTGCTCGGGTCCGCACGACCAAGTGCAAAGTAGCTCTGCGTGATTGCTTGTTGTGCGGGTTGAGCGGGCTCTTGGTGGTCCGGTCGGGCTGAAATGTAGCTCAGGGTTGCGTTGCAGATTCGCTACGCGAGGATCACGGCTCGGCGATACCGGCTGGTAGTCAAACGGCTACAGATCATGTTTTCTCCTGATCTTGGCGTGGTTCGGGAGAAAGGTGTCGAGATGCGGCGCGAGTGGGAACTCGAGGATCTGATCGCGTGCTGGACGTTGGACGAGGAGGAGTTCGCCCTGCTGGCGAACAAGTCCGGGGCGAAGCGGCTGGGGTTCGCGTTGTTGCTGAAGTACTTCGAGCAGGAGGCGCGGTTCCCGCGGCGCGAAGACGTGCCGAGGGCGGCGGTCGACTTCATGGCCGGGCAGGTGAAGGTCGGCGCAGAGCTGTTCGCCGACTACGACTTCACCTCGCGGCAAGCGGCCAACCATCGGGGCCAGGTCCGGGACTTCCACAAGTTCGCGAAGGCCACGGTCCAGGACGAGGACCGGCTGGCCGTGTGGCTGTCGACCGACATCTGCCCGACGGAGACCTCGCGGGACCGGCTGCGGGCTGCGTTGCTGGCCCGGTGCCGGGAGCTGCAGATCGAGCCGCCGGCGCCGGGCCAGGTCGAACGGGTGCTGGGCGAGGCGGAGACGCTGTTCGGCAAGGACTTCACCGCCACCACCCAGGGCAGGCTGCCGGACGGGTCGGCGGGCAAGCTGGAGGAGTTGCTGGAGGGCGAGGATCCGGATTCGGCCGGTGGGCGCCGGGGGTTCCTGCAGGAGCTGAAGGAGGACCCCGGGTCGATCCAGCTGGAGACTCTGCTGGCCGAGATCGGCAAGCTGGAGCGGGTGAAGGCGATCGGGCTGCCGGCGGACCTGTTCGAGGGGGTGTCGGAGAAGGTCGTGGCGGCGTGGCGGGCCCGGGCGATGAAGATGTACCCCTCGGATTTCGAGGCGGCCGCGCCGCCGGTCCGGCTCACGCTGCTGGCCGCGCTGTGCCACGTACGGAGGTCGGAGCTGATCGACGGGCTGGTCGGGCTGCTGATCCAGCTCGTCCACAAGATCAGCGTGCGGGCGGAGAAGAAGGTCGAGGGCGAGATCAACGCGGAGTTCCGGCGGGTGCACGGCAAGAACGGGATCCTGGTGAAGCTCGCGACGGCGGCGCTGGCGCTGCCGGAGGAGATCGTCCGCAAGGCCCTGTACCCGGTGGTCGGCAAGCGGACGCTGGAAGACATCATCGCCGAGGCTAAGGCGAACGAGAAGCAGTTCAACATCCGGGTCCGGACCAAGCTTCGCGGCTCCTAATCCCATCACTACCGCCGGGGCCTGCCCAGGCTACTGAAGGCGGTGACGTTCGGGTCCAGCAACGAGGCGTTCCAGCCGGTGATGGACGCACTGGCGCTGCTGGGCCGGTACACCGACTCCGAAGCCGACTTCTACGACGCTGCTGACACGGTGCCGCTGGAGCACGTGGTGCCCGACGACTGGCGGGACGCCGTGGTCGATGAGGACACCGGCCTGGTCGAGCGGATCCCCTACGAGCTGTGCGTGCTGGTGGCGTTGCGCGAGGCGATCCGGCGCCGGGAGATCTGGGTGGAGGGCGGCAACGCCTGGCGCAACCCCGACCACGACCTGCCGGCCGACTTCGAGGACAACCGCGACGTCCACTACCAAGCCTTGTCCAAGCCCCGCGACCCCGCCGACTTCATCGCCGACCTCAAGAAACGCCACGTCGCGGCGCTAGACCGGCTGAACAAGGGCCTGAAGAAGAGCACCACCGGCGGCGTGAAGATCACGAAGAAGAAAGGCGAGCCGTGGATCAGCGTCCCACCCGCCGGCAAGCAGGCCGAACCGGAGAACCTGGAGAAGCTGAAGGAGGAGATCGCCAGGCGGTGGGGCGTCATCGACCTCCTGGACCTGATCAAGAACGTCGACCACGCCACCCAGTTCACCGGTGAGTTCACCTCGGTGGCCTCCCGCACCGTCACTGACGCCGATGTGCTGCGCCGCAGGCTGCTGCTGTGCACGTTCGGGCTCGGCACGAACATGGGCATCAAGCGGGTCGCCGACGGCACCGCGGCGGTCCCCGGGATGGAGGCCGACACCGAGGCCGCGCTGCGACGCGCCCGCCGGCTGTTCATCAACCGCGACAATCTGCGGGCCGCGATCCGCACCGTGGTCAACGCGACCCTGGACGCCCGTGACACCTCGCTGTGGGGGCCGGGCACGGCGTGCGCGTCGGACTCCCGCAAGTTCGGATCGTGGTCGGCGAACTTCATGACCGAGTGGCACCAGCGCTACGGGGGCGCCGGGATCATGGTGTACTGGCACGTGGAACGCAAGAACGTCTGCATCTACAGCCAGGTGCGGTCCACGACGGACTCCGAGGTCGCCTCGATGATCGAGGGCCTGCTCCGGCACCTGACCTCCGCCGAGATCGACCGGCAGTACACAGACACTCACGGTGCTTCGATCGTGGGGTTCGCGTTCTCGCACCTGCTGGACTTCAAGCTGCAGCCACGGCTGAAGAACATCGGATCCGCACGCCTGTACCGGCCTGGCCTGACCGAGGGCGAGGCCTGGCCTGAGCTGGACGGTGTCCTGTCGGGCAAGACGATCGACTGGGACCTGATCGCCAACCAGTACGACCAGATGATCAAGTACGCGACCGCGTTGCGGCTCAAGACCGCTGAGGCCCACCAGATGCTGCGCCGCTTCACCCGCGGCGGTCCCAAGCACCCGACCTACCGGGCGATCGAGGAACTCGGCCGCGTGATCAGGACAGTGTTCATCTGTGACTACCTCGCCGAGGAGGAGTTGCGCAGGGAGATCCATGAGGGCCTGAACGTGGTGGAGAACTGGAACTCGGCGAATAAGGACATCTTCTACGGCAAGGCCGGCGACCTGGCCGGCGACGACCGCGAGCACGTCGAGGTGTCCGCGCTGGCCCTGCACCTGGTCCAGGCCGCGATCGTCTACCTGAACACCCGCATGGTCCAGATCGTCCTGGCCGAGCCGAAATGGCAGAGGAAACTCGCCGACGCCGACCGGCGGGGCTTGTCCGCCCTGTTCTGGTCGCATCTGAACCTGTACGGGAAGTTCGAGCTCGACATGAGCAAGCAGCTCGACCTCGGCCCCGTCCCAGGACTGGACCTCGGGCAGGCGAGCTGACCGGCATGCTGGACCTGCGCAATCCCCGCACAGCCGAGGAACGGGAGAACCCCGACGTGGGTGAAATACTTGAAGGTCTGGGCGAGATGGCCACGCCGGTCGAGCTCGGCCAGGCCCTGGCGTCGATCGGGCTGTTCGTCCAGGCCCCCGCCGAGGCCGACCTGGCCGGGGAACTGGAGCGCCTGGGTAGCGTCGAGTTGCTGCGGCTGGAGCTGGCGAACTGGCTGCTTGGCGCGGCGTCGATGCAGGTCCTGATGGCCCAGGACGCCGCCATCGAGGGCGAGGTGGAGGCGGCCTGCATCACGCTGGCGAGCCAGCGGATGCTGTCGGGCGCGAACTGCGACGACGACCACTCCAAGGTCATGTTCGCCGCCCTGCTGGCCAAGCAGCTCGAACACCTGCTGATGGTGCTGGTCACCGACTCCCTCAAGGGCCAGGTGCAGATGCCGGTGCTCATCCACCCGGCGTTGCCGGTGGCCGGTCACCTGGCCGCGTTGCTGCGGGCCGGTGCAGACAACCTCGCCGACACCCACACCAGCTCCTACGCCGAACAGATCAGCGGGGTGACTCGCTGGCAGGCCTTACTCAAGCGGCTGCCTGGCGACTGCCGGAGGCTCACGCCCGGCGAATAGCCAGCCGCCGGCCGCGGCGACCAGCGGCAGCCCGATCAGCAGGATCAGGAGGTCGCTTTGCGGCACGCCGCCGGCCGTTGCGGTCGGGCCGCTGTGCGTCCAGGCCATCGCGGCGATGACCGCGCCGGCCGTGCCGAGGATGGCACCGAGCAGGCCAAGCGCGGCGGCGGTCGCGGCGGTGATCGTCCGCCGGGTCACGCCGCTGGCGCCGGTGGCGGTGAGCGTGCGCAGGTCCGGCGCGGTCTCGCTGCGGATCAGGCCGACGGACATGGCCAGCACGCTGAGGGCGATCACGATGCCCAGCGCGGTGGCCCCGTCGGTGAAGTCCACGAGGCTCGGGTTATAGGTCGAGGTCTGCACCTGCACCTCGTTGGCGTTCCCGAATTGCCGGACGGCGCTGAGCTGCGCGGCGGTGAGCGGGGCAGGGGCCTGGATGAACCACCCTTGCAGCTGGGTCTGCATGTGGTACTTGCTCACCGCGTACTCGGTGACCACCGTATTCGGCGCCGACGTGCCGCTTGGCAGGCTGCCGGCCGTCTGAATTGCGGGGCTGGCCAGGCAGTGGTTGCTTAGCGTGCAGGGCGGACCGCCGGCGCTACCGGGATCGGGCGGGGGGCTGGAAGCGTCGCTGACGGAGCCGATGTCCCAGAGCATCTCCATGTGCGGCAGGCCCGCCAGCCCTGGCCGCATGGTGAGGATGTCGGTGCCGGGAGCGATCTGGCTGGCCTTGATCCCGTACGTGGCGAGCAACTGGGGGGTGGCCACGTAGACCTCGCCGGTGAAATTCTGCACACCGTGTGCCGCCGGGCCAACCTGGTACAGCGTGCTCGGGGATTCCAGCGGCAACGCGGACGCGTGCAGGCTGGCGGCGAGAGTATGCACTCGCCTGGTCAGGGTGGCGAGCTGGGCGCCGGTGGGCTGCGTCATTGACCCGGGGCCGCCCGGGCTCAGCTGCGAGGGGATGTACACCTGGTTGCTGGACAGGTCCGGGCCGATCCAGTTCAGCGGATTGTCGAACCTGATGCCGGCGACGATGCAGATCCCCATGGCCAGGAACACGGCGAACGTGGTCGCCGCCAGCGCGGCACCGGACCGGGCCCGGTAGCGCACCAGATCCCGCAGTGCGATCCGGATCGCGACCGGCAGCCGCGGGGCCGCCCCGGCTGTCAGCACGCTGATGGCCAGCGGGGCGAGCAGGCAGACCCCGGTGATGGTGATGACCAGGCCGGCCAGCAGGAACAGCGCGTGCCCGTTGCCGCCGCCGTCGCCGTCCGGCCCGCCGCCGGCCGCTCCATTCAGGCCGCCGGCGGACGCCAGGCACGCGAGGCCGGCCGCGAACACGATGACGCCGGGCAAGGCAGACCGGTGCACCGCCTTGGGCGGCGCGGGGCGGCCGGACAGCGCGGCCACCACCGGGACCGCGGCCATCGTCTTGGCCGGACGGCGGGCCGCCAGCGCCGACGTCGTGATCGCGAGCATGATCCCGATGGCGAACGCCCACCACGGCAGGTGCGCCGCGTCCACCGCATGGCCGGTGTCCCGCTGCACCGTCGGCGCGTACGCGATCCAGGCGGCGAGGCCGAGCACCGCCCCGGCCAGCGCCGCCGTCGCGCCGACGGCCAGGCCGCCCGCGATCATGACCAGGCGGAGGTTGCGTTCGGTCGCGCCGATCGCGCTGAGCACGCCGAGGGCACGGAGCCGGCGCTGAGCCATCACGGAGAAACTGGCTACCGACACCAGGCCGACGAACGCCAGTCCGAGTACCTCCACCACCAGGATGAGCACCGCCGGCGAGACCCCGCTCACCTGCTGCGTGGGAACCGACACAGTTGCCGCCGCGACACCGGGCACCGTCTGGTCGCTGAGGAGCTCCTGTGCCGCGGCCGGGCCGAGCAGCATGATCACCTGGCTGGGCTGCCGGAGCTGGCCCGGGGCGAGCAGCGCGAACTGGTCCGCCAGGCTGCTCGGGTCCTGCACGATGCCGGTCACCTGCCAGGTCGTGCCGGCCGCGTGCCAGGTGCCGCCCACGTGCGCGCCGTACCGGGCCGCCACCTGGCTGGTCAGCGCGACCTGACCGGGTCCGGCCGGGTATGTGCCGCTGACCAGGCCGAGCAGCGGAGCGTTGTAGTGCCCATGCGGGCTCTCGGCGAGGACCTGCACAGACTGCCTGGCGCCAGTCGTGACATTCTGCTCCTCGATGAGATCAGCCGGCCCCCAGCGGCCGGCGATGGCGGCGATGTCGGCGGCCAGCCGCGGATCGGTGCCGGGCAACGTGACCCGCGCGGCACCGGTGCCGAACGTGGGGTAGCCGGGCGGGATCTGCGAGTTCGTGACGACGCTGGCACCCCAGACGGTCGCCGCGACCGCCAC
>JBEKJP010000256.1:0-7401 GCA_050011155.1 Streptosporangiaceae bacterium | reverse complement strand
TGATCTGCTCGTGGTGGGCGGTCAGCTGGGCCAGGACGCCGGGGAGGGGGTCGGGGGTCATGGTCAGCTCCAGGGGAAGGAGGTGTCGTCGCCGGGGAGCAGGCCGTCGGGCACGTGGTCGGGGATGTCCGGGTCGGTCCACTCGCCGGCTGCCGGGACCTGGCGCGCGGGTTCCGCGGTGATGGAGCCGTGACGGCGGGCGCGGCGGTAGGCGGGGTTCTTCCAGGCGCGCGGCAGCCGGGCGATGACCGGGGCGCAGCCGCCGCGGATGACCAGCGCGAACCCGGCGGGCAGCTGGCGGATCATGTCCGGGGTGGCCACGTCGTGTTGACCGAGCTGGTGTCCAGGACGACCTGGCGGCCGTGGTCGCCCCAGCGGCCGGTCAGCTGCGCCTCGCCGTGCACGACGGCGACCACTTGAATGCCTTTACCGCCGGAATCTGACAGCCAAGACGGCAGCGGCACCGGGCAGATCTGGGTCACCTCGTCCAGGCGTTCAGGTCGAGCTGGGGTGCCAGGTCGGCGCTGATCCCGGCGACGCGGTGCAGCGGGATGGAGGCGAGAGACCCGTGCCGTTCCGTCACCAAGATCAGGAACCGGGCGGTCTTGGTCGCCTTCCCCGGGTGCGGTGAGGGGGCCGGCCGGAGCTCCGGGGTGCGACGGCCAGGGGCGACCGGGCACTCCTGGAGCACCCAGGCGCGGAACCCCGACAGGGTGGAGGCGGGGGCCAGGGCCAGGCGCAGCAGCCACAGGGCCAGGCGGGCGAGGGCGGCCAGCGGGGCGGGGCCGGGGGCGAGGTGGCGGCGGGTCAGGGCGCGGGCGCGGATGACGGTGATCAGGGTGTCGCTGGCCAGGGCGTAGGCGACCGGAGGCAGGGACCAGATGGCCAGGTTGCGCCAGCCGGGGGCAGCGGCCAGGGCGTTCATCGCGACGCTGGCGGCGACCGAGGCGAGGTTCAGGGTGCGGGCGCGCGGGGCGCGGCGGCCGTGCAGGGCCAGGGCGATGCCGAGGCTGGCGAAGACCAGCGCGGCGGCGTCGGGGATGGCGGCTTCGAGGGCAGCGATAGCGGGCAGGTGGCGGGTGGCGTCGACCATGCGGTACTGGGCGGTGAAGCTGACCGCGGCGGCGGCCGCGGCCAGGACGCCCAGGCCGGCGGCGGCGTTGCGGAGCCACAGGCCGGAAGGGTCGCGCGGCGGGAGGGGCTCGGGGTGATGGCCGGGCGGGGATACGGGAGCCGGGTCTGGCTGGCCGGTCACGGCCAGCAGGAGGAGAGCGGGGCGGCCGGGTCCGGTGCCGCGGAGCGGGGTGAGCGGGATCGGGAGGGTCATGGCTGGCCGCTGTCGTTGCCGGGGCAGGTTCCGTGGTTGCGGGTGCCGGCGCCGAGCAGCCGGCGGGTGACGGCCTCGGTGCGGGTGCGGGGGGTGCTGGTGAGGTTCTGGGCGCGGTCGTCGCTGCGGATCCCGGCGACCACGACGGCGAGGATGCCGATGGAGGCGCCGCACAGGAATACGGCTACGGCGGTAATGGCGATGGCGAGTGTCATTGCGTCACGCGCCAGGTGCTGAGTTGTTTTGCGGGCGGATGGTGCATGTCATCCAGATCACTGCCTTTTAGGAATTCGGGAACCTTGTGGCAGTGACGCTATGCCCGTGACCAGGGATAATCCGATAGCGTCATTGCATGGCACGGTGCTATATAGCGAGACTCGATGACACGCTGCTATGAGCGGGCATAGCTGGCCGTAAAGGCAGAATCAGGTGCCGCCTCGGGAAATCACGAGGTGCTATATGACGATGCGATAATCGACGCGGGGTTCCGGGCGGGATAAGAAATTTTGCCGGCGTGGCTGGCAGCCGGCGGAAGCGTCTCGCCGGGACCGGCGGAGAGTCCGGGGTATCGGCCTGTATCGATACGTATGACCTCGTAGGACTACGGGGCGGGATATCTAAAGTTGATCTTGTGCCAGCTCAGCGGATCGATCCTCTCGGCCCGGTGCCGCCCTACCGGCAGATCGCGGCGATCATCAAGCGCGGGATCGTGTCGGGTCAGTACCCGGCGGACACGCGGATCCCGACCGAGAGCGAGCTGGTGGAGACGTACGAGGTGGCGCGGTCCACGGCCCGGCGGGCGGTAGCGGCGCTGCGCGAGGAAGGACTGGTCTACACCGTGCCGGCCCGGGGCACTTATGTCGCGAAACTGGACGGCACCAGCGCCTGATCCGACAGGCAGCTGGTGACATACCGGGCAGCGTCTGCCCAGTCGACAATCCACTGACGTCGCTCGTTAACGGGCATGGTCGTCGGGCCATGGATGTACCGGCGGATCACACCGCCCTGCTCGCGGTGGATGGCTCGAAGGAACCGCCGGTGCCCCCCTGACCGGCGTCGGCAATGAAGAGCTGATCTTCGGCCAGTAACCGCACGACCGCCCTGCGACACGCAAAAAGCCCATTGCCAGTTAGCCCGGCCGGTTCCCTGCTCATTGACCCGAGATGGCTGAAGCAGCGACGCGGAAGATCGTCACGCCGTCAGAGTCGACCCTGTCTGGGCTTGCGGTATCAATCGTCACGACCTGGCGGCCATCGGAGAGGGTGTCCTGGCCGACGATCCGGCAGCGGATGGCGCCCGCAACCGGAAATCGCGTCCATTCGCCGACCGCATGAGCGCAGAAGAAGATCGGCTCCTTGTCAATGAAGCGCCACACCCGACCATCTGCGTCGGTCAGATGTGCTTCGACTAGGCCCGGCTGGGGTTCATCGGCCACCCAGCGCACGACCTGACACGCAACTGCCGCCACCCGCCCATGGTGCCAGAGCAGACGTCGTTGGCACATGCGCACGACGAACAGGACAAAGGACCAGCACAGCCGACGGCATAAGCCTGGCCACCTTCAGATGGCTTCGGGGTTTTCGTTCCAGGGTTCGCGCTGGGCTAGGAGGCCGGGGAACAGGGGCGGGAGGACGCAGAATTCGTTGCCCCAGGGGTCGCGCAGGACCCAGAATTCCCAGCCTCGTTCGGCCTGGTGGTCCCAGCGGGTGGCGCCGAGGGCTTCGAGCCGGGTGATCTCGGCGTCGATGTCGTCGGTCTCGATGTCCAGGTGCATGCGCTCTTTGCCGGTCTTGGGGTCGCTGGTCTTCTGGAGCAGGACGCGGATCTCGGCGTACGGCAGGAGCAGGCTGCGGTAGATGGGGCGGCTGGTCTCGGGCAGGGTTTCCTCGGCGGCGCCGAGGGCGGCCGCCCAGAACGCGGTGCCGTGGTCGAGGTCGGGGACGTCGATGACGAAATGGCAGACGCGGCTGCGGTGCATGACGTGCGCTCAGCGCGGGGATAGGGCGAACTGGCGCTTGGTCATGGCGAATTCCTCCAGGTAGGCGCGGACCGCGGGTTGCCGCTGCCGGGGTAGCAGGGTCCGGGCGATGTCCTCGAATCTGGGCAGCCACATGGTGAACTCGGTTTCGCGGATGATCGCCAGGCCGCCTTGGGCGACCTGCGCGGCCTCGGCGGCGGAGCCGCGGGCCAGGTTCGCGGCGGCGATGATCTCCCGGATCACCGCGGCCCGTTTGCCTTCTTCGGGGGACAGGCGGGCGAGCATGGCGTCGGCAGCATGCTGGGCTTCGTCGAACTTGCCGGTCTTGAGGTAGGTGGCCACGCGGAAGGTGTCGAACCGGTCCTGGTTCAGGAATTTGGTCCAGGAGCGGTCTTCGTCTGGGTCGGCGATGCTGAATGCTTCCTCGGCCTGGCGCCAGGATCTCAGCGCGTCCTGTTTCTCGCCTAGCAGCGCGCTTTCTTCCGCGTGGCGGGCGGCGACCCAGGCGGCGGTGGCCGGGGATGCCTGGGCGGGGACGGCGTCCAGGGCCTGGGCTAGCAGGATGCGGGCCCGGCCGTGGGAGCCCTTGGCGGCCGGGATGTAGCTGCGGTAGGTCAGGGCGCACGCGGTCATGGCCGGGTCGCGGGCTTCGTCGGAGGCCTTGATGGCGGTGTCGTACAGGTTCCTGGCCGCGCCGGAGTCGCCGAGGGCCGCAGCGGACCAGCCGGCCAGCAGGCTGCTCTCCCCTGCTGCCACGATCAGGCGGCGGCGCAGTTCGTCGTGCGGGCCGGCGGATGCCCCGGCGAGCAGGGTGCTGACTTCGCGCAGGTGGGCGATCAGGACCTTGAGTATGGCCTGGGCCGGGACGATCTCTTCCAGCAGGTAGAACCCGGCTGACCGGGCTTCCATCTCCCGGACCAGGGCCTCGTCGACCGTGCCGGGGCGGGTCAGGGCACGGGCCAGGCGCTCCAGGATGTCCGGGTCCAGGACGGTGGTGGCGCCGATCTGCGCGGCCAGCGCGAGCAGGTCCCGGCGTCTCACGGGTGTCCCGTTCCTTCCCACGGCCTCGGCGAGCTGTTGCAGGTCGAACGTGTCGGCCGGGAGCCCGGCTATCGTGCTCGCGGCCGCCCGCGCGCCAGCCGCGGGGGCATCCCCGGACAGGCCGAGGGCCTGGCGCAGCCGCGGCGGCATGTCCAGGCCGTTGGCCAGCTTCTCGAAGGTAGAGGCGAACTTGGCGGTGTTCACGCCCCGCTTGTAGTTGCTCAGGGTGCTCTGGGCCAGGCCGGTACGGGCGGCGATCTGGCCCTGGGTGATGTGGCCGGCGTCCAGGATGGCGACCATGGCGCCGGCGTCCTGCCGCAGGCACGCCTCGTAGAAGTCCTGACGTGCGAAGACGGCAGCCAGTTTCTCGCGGAGTACGTGCTCTGCTTCGGCCATGACGCGCGTCCCGTTTCCGGAGGGTCGCCCCGCGTGAGGCAGGCGGTGTGGTTAGTCAATCACACGTTGCTATAACACGTTGGAATTCCCGTTCCCGTTCATTCATGGAAACATTGCGTGCCGTATTAATACGAGTCGATACGTATGAGGACTGGCATGTTGAGCTGGGAAAACACGGCTGCGGGTATTCCGGGCGGCCCCGCGCTCGGTGAGTGGCTGCGGCGGCAGCGGCAGGCACGCGCGTGGAGCCGGGCCGAGATGGCCCGGCAGCTGATCAAGGCCGCCCGGGCCAGCGGCGACACCTCCCTGCCGGGCATCGACAGCATCTGCCACAACATCTACCGCTGGGAACGCGGCACCGTCGGGCTGACCGAGCGGTACAGGCTCTACTACTGCGTGGCCCTGGGCCTCTCCCCCGACGACTTTGGAGCTGGCGAGTCGGAGCAGCCTGAGGATGTGTCCGGGTTTTCTGCGGGCGAGGTGGCAGTGCTTGACCTGGTGGCCGGGGTGGTGGGGCTGTGGCGGGAGTTCCGGCGGGAGCTGGCCGTCATCCGGGACGAGGCGGGCGGGGATGGGCTCGCCGGGATCGAGGCGGGGACACATGGCCGTTCTTCCTGATCGTGATGCTGCCGTGCGGGTAGCGGCGTTCCTTGATGAGCACGCCGGGTGGTCGGCGTTCTGGGATAAGCGGTCCGGGGTCTGGCGGGTGAGTGAGGACGACCCTGGGTCGGAGCTGTACGCCGAAGACGAGGACGCGGGCCGGGTGCTCGACTACATGAACGCGACAGCAGGTCAGGTATGGGGTGATGAGGAGGCCGCGAGCGCGGAAAAGGAAACAAGCACGGATGGGACGGCGGTCGTGATCGATCCGCGGCTCATCACGTTCATGCTGCCGGGCATCCCCGAGTCGGTGCAGATAGCACGGTTCCACGTCCGGGCCGCGCTCGCCTACTGCGACCTGGGCCAGTTCGCCGACGATGTCGCAGTCATCACCTCTGAGCTGGTCACCAACGCGGTCCAGCACGCCTGCCGCGATGTTACGGCGGCAATCGGGGTAACCGTCGCGCGGGCAGAGGAGCCTGACGCAGTGATCATCGCCGTATCGGACCCGTCACCGCACGCCCCGGTAATGCAGCTCGCGCCGCCCGGCAGCGAGCGCGGGCGAGGACTCCAGATCGTCGAGTCACTGTCCGCTCACTGGGGCTGGCGCGCTGAACCCCACGGCAAAGCGGTCTTCGCGATACTCGCCGGGAAGGCTGGCGCTTGACGGCGGCGGCACCTCAGCATCGGTCAGATCCCGGGCGGCAAGGCAACTATCGCGGGCGTGAAACGTCCGGACTCATTCAACCGGCCCAACGACTCTCATCGCGGCAGATCCAGACGGTTCGGTGCCTGGTGAGTATGCATAATCATGCAAGCAGTCGGGCGATTGGAGCGGGCACTACTGTAGTGATCGTCAGCCCTGAGTTGCGTCCAAGGGCGCGGTGGGATGTCGTAAATAAGCCATAGGCGCGAAGCGCGGGCATCTCCGGTTATGCGCCGCTGGCCAGCAGGGCTTACCTGCGAATCTGGCGCCAGTGAATATGCGGAGGTTATTTCACGCAGTGCCGGGGTCATCGTCGGCCTCGGCGGTCCAGTGCGCAAGGTTTCCGCGAGTGATCGCGGTGTCCGGGTGTTCCGGGCCGAGGACTCGCTCCTCTACCGGCAGCAGGTCGGCGTACTGGTCCCGGGCGGCGGCCGGGTCTCCCGCCTGCCCGGTGAAGCGGGCGAGGTTGGCGCGGGCGATGAGGGTATGCGGGTGTTCCGGGCCGAGGACTCGCTCCTCCTCCGGCAGCAGGCCGGCGTACTGGTCCCGGGCGGCGGCCGGGTCCCCCGCCTCCCCGGTGAAGCGGGCGAGGTTGGCGCGGGCGATGAAGGTGTCCGGGTGTTCCGGGCCGAGGATTCGCTCGCGCAGGGGCAGCAGGCCGGCGAACTGGTCCCGGGCGGCGGCCGGGTCCCCCGCCACCCCGGTCCAGAAGGCGAGCTCGTGCCGGGCGTGCAGGGTGTCCGGGTGTTCCGGGCCGAGGACTCGCTCGCGCAGGGGCAGCAGGCCGGCGAACTGGTCCCGGGCGGCGGCCGGGTCCCCCGCCACCCCGGTCCACATGGCGAGGTTGCTGCGGGCAGCCAGGGTTCCCGGGTCTTCCGGGCCGAGGACTCGCTCCTCCGCCGGCAGCAGCTCTGCGCACTGGTCCCGGGCGGCGGCCGGGTCCCCCGCCTGCCCGGTGAAGCGGGCGAGGTTGGCGCGGGCAATGAGGGTGTCCGGGTGCTCCGGGCCGAGGACTCGCTCGAGCATGGGCAGCAGGCCGGCGAACTGGTCCCGGGCGGCGGCCAGGTCCCCCGCGTACCCGGTCCAGCGGGCGAGCTCGTGCCGGGCGGCCAGGGTTTCCGGGTTCTCCGGGCCGAGGACCTGTTCCTGTGCGTCAAGAATTCTGCGCTGGAGATCCCGGGCCACGGCGTAACTGCCGCTCGATCCGAGGTAACGGGCAATTCGAGTCATCCCGGCGCTGTCATCGGCAAGAGCCTCCAGGGCATGCGGCAGCAGCGCCGCGCATATGGGCCAGGTCCCGGGCGGCTCGGTATCACCGGGGATCGCGGCCTCGATCAGGGCGGCAGCGGCCTC
>JBEKJP010000255.1:0-7443 GCA_050011155.1 Streptosporangiaceae bacterium | reverse complement strand
GCTCGAAGGCGTCGCTCAGATCGGCGTGGATGAACTCAAGGCCACGAGCGTAGATGCGGCACAGGTTCTCACCGCCCGCTTCGGTCTTCGGCGGCATGTAGCGGCCATGCGCGCCGAGTCCGGACCCAGGCGTCAGCAACTCTTTCCCCTTCCCCCTGAAATGCCCTGACTCCAGAGCCTCATCCCGTGCGATGAGGTACTGCAGGCGATCAGAGATCTCCTTGACCAGCCGGAACCCTCCCGCCCCGACCAGCCGGAGGAGCTCGTTCGCAGCCTCAGCAAGGTTCAGCACCTGCTGCTCGTCGCTGATCTTCCGGCCGCCTACCGTGATCCCGTCCAGTAGCGTCTGCACCTCTGGGTAGGTAAAAGGATTGCCTTCCAGGACCGCGGCGTCCCATACATATTCCGGGAGTGAATAACGGAAGCGCCACACGGCGCGCTCCACCGAGAAGCGGGGGACATCGCGCGGCACGGCTGATTGGTCCCATGTGTACCCGAGGGCCTCAGTCATGGACTGGCTGGCTGGCACTGTTCCTCCTTCCGGTCCTCCAGTTTCGCATGTCAAGGCCCGCGTACAACCTCGCCGCACCGTGTTACTGACACGCCTTGGATCCGGCCGTTTCGCGGCAATCTTGTGCGGCGAGACACGAGGCACGCCGTACGACGACCTCCTGACAGACGCCGGAGCATGGCGGATGGCCTCATCGGACCTCGACGCCGTCGCTCGTGACCTGAAGTCCCGGATCGAGCACGCCTGACCCTCGCTCGTTCAGCCACCAGTGAGGCAGGCCGAGTTCGGCGGCCACGGCTTGTGCCTCCTCAAGGACGATGCCGTGCGGTTTGAACAGGGCATCGCGTCACGGGTGACCCTGCGAACGGACCCCGGAAGCGCTGCAGCGCGCGAGATGTCGGCTACCCTGGCGCGTCCCTGCCATCTCGCATGGCGAGGTACTCGGTGAGGCCCGCGAAGAGCACGTCCCAGCACTCATCGCCGGTCGATCCCAGCAGTCGTTCGCCCAGCTCAACGGCCATATCTGCAAGTGTTACCACTGTCCGCTGTGCCACCACCCCCATCCATTACGCCGCCTGACACACCGGCTAGGCGGCGGTCTAGGGTCGGGGCGTGAGCGTGTCGCGGCTGGGCGGGGTGCCGAACATGCGGCGGTATTCCCGGCTGAACTGGGAGGGGCTGCCGTAGCCGACCGCGAAACCCGTGCCGGCGATGTCCCCGGGCCCGGCCAGGAGCCTGGCCCGGGCCTCGTGCAGGCGGATCTGCTTCTGGTACTGGATGGGCGTCATCGAGGTCAGCGCGCGGAAGTGCCGGTGGAAAGAGGTCACGCTCATCGTCGCCAGCGCGGCGAGGTCTTCGACGCGCAGCGTCTGGTCGTAGTGGCGGCGGATCCAGCTGATCGCGTGGGCCAGGTGCGCGAGGCGGCTGTCGGCCAGGCCGATCTGGCGCACCAGGCTCCCCTGCGGTCCGGTGATCAGCCGCCATAGCACCTCGCGCTCGACGCCGGGGGCGAGCACGGCGGCGTCGCCGGGCGCGTCGAGCAAGGCGAGGAGCCGGCTGATGGCGTCGAGCAGCGCCGGGGACGCGGCGCTGACGCCGATCCCGACGGGGCCAGTGGCGGCCGGGGTCGTCTCGGCCAGCAGGGCGGCGATCTTCTCCGCGCGCAGCCTGAGCACGAAGGCCAGCAGCGGCTCGCCCGGACTGGCCTGGGCGATGTGCCCGACCACCGGCAGCTCGACCGGCACGATGAGGAACTGACCGGGACCGTACCGCAGCGAGCGCCCGGCCAGCTCGGTTTCCTTGACACCCTGGGCGATGACCGCCAGCGTCGGCTCGGCCACGTCGCCCAGCGGCGCGGTGACCGCGGTCGCGCGCAGGACCGATACGCCAGGTAGCGCGGTGGGCGTGAGGCCCTCACCCGCGTGCCGGGCGATGAGTTCCCTCAGCCGGTCCAGCTCGCGCATGCCTTCAGTGAATCACGCGAGTTGGCAGGATCAGGCAAGAGCCGGGCATCATCGGTCTAGGGCCGGCGGGCCGGCGCTGGTGTCATGGAGCCATGTCCAGGAATCAGATGATCACAATTGGCGGGGACCTCCGGGTCGGGCGGATCGGCTACGGCGCGATGCGGCTCACCGGCCCGGACCTGTGGGGCGACTACCCGGACCGCGACGGCGGGATCACCCTGCTGCGGCAGGCGGTCGACGCGGGCGTCACCTTGATCGACACGGCCGACATCTACGGGCCGCACAGCAACGAACTGCTCATCCGCGACGCGCTCCACCCCTACCCTGAGGGTCTGGTGATCGCGACCAAGGGCGGCTTCGTCCGGGGCGGCCGCGAGTTCTCCACCGTCGACGCCATCGGCAACCGTAACTACCTGCGCCAGTGCGTCTACATGAGCGCCCGGCGGCTAGGCGTCGACCAGATTGACCTGTACTACCTGCATAGCGGGCGCGCGACGGACACCCCGTTCGTGGATCAGGTTCTTGCTCTGGCGGAGATGCGCAAGGGGGGCATGATCCGCCACATCGGCTTGTCGAACGTGACGACCGGGCAACTGCGAGAGGCCCGGGAGATCACTGAGATCGCCGCGGTCACCGCGTACTTCAACGTCGCCGCGCGGCACGAGGGCGCCCTGCTGGACGCGGCCGCCGAGGCGGGCGTGGTATTCGCCCCCTGGCAGCCGGTTTCCCTCACCCGGCCCGGCGACCCGATCGACACCGGCGGCCCGGATGGGCTCCGCCGCGTCCTCGAGCCCATCGCCGCCCGGCACGATGCCACCATCCCGCAGGTCACGCTGGCCTGGCTGCTGGCCCGCTCCCCCGCGATCATGCCGATCCCGGCCACCACCAGCCTCGGCCACCTGCGGGAGAACCTGGCGGCTCAGGACCTCGAGCTGACCGACGAGGACATCCGGTCGATCGACGGCCTCGTCCCGGATGACCCTAGAGCGAGCCTGCCGCGGCCTTGACGCCGGCCGACTGGCAGACGCCGCCGGGCTGGCCGTGGGTGAGGGTGCAGATGGCCGCGGTGATCATGTTGGCGGCGCCGTCGATGTCCTTGGCGACCGGGCTGGACGGGTCGCGCATGGCCGCGGCGACCTGCGTCCAGCTCAGGCTGGCCAGCGCCGCCGGGTCGTACTGCACCTGCGGCAGGAAGTAGCGGTTGCCGATGTCGACGAACGGGATCGAGCCGCCGCCGTACTGGGTGAACAGCACCTGCTGCTGCGCGGTCGGCTGCTGCAGGTAGGCGTGCCCGAACGGCGTGCTGGGGTCGGCGGCCTCGCCGTACCACTCGACCGGGTCGAAGGCCAGGTACTTGCTGGTGTAGCGGGCGTGCTCGAACGACAGCGTCGGCGTGCTCGGGTACACGTCGGAGGGCGAGGAATAAATGAGGCTGACGCCGGACAGCGTGCCGAACCGGCTGACCGCCGCCGCGAGCGCCCATCGCTCGGCCGCGCAGAACGGGCAGTACTGGCCGCCGATGTAGAGCACCTCCGGTTTCCCGCCGGAGGTGAGCGCCGGCTGGCCGGTGACGGTCTTGAGCCCGGTCGTCGTGCCGGCCCCGACCGCGTCGAAGGCGGCCGCCGGCACGCTGGTGACCTGCCGCTGGACCTGCGCCGTAGTGGCCTGGTCCGCGCCCGGCGCAGTGGCCGGGTGGGCTGGGGACTGGCCGAGCTTGACCGCGATCAGCGTGCCCACGAGCGCGAGCACCACCGCGACGCTGCCGCCCGCCAGCAGGATCCGCCTGCGCACCTCGGACTTGCGCTGGGTTGCCCGGCTGTAGGCAAGCTTCTCGCGGGCGGTCTGTGTCTTCGTACGTCCGGCGGCTCTTCCCATGACGCTCCCTCCGTCAATCGACATCTACTATCTACGTACGTAGGTAGTACGTAAGTAGACAGTAGCAATCGGCCGCCGGGCTGTCTATGCTGGCTCGTGATGACACGGGAGGCGAGCTTGCGCGGGTTCGGTGAGCTGGAAGCGGTGATCATGCACCGGGTGTGGCAGCATGCCGAGCCGGTGACCGTGCGGGAACTGTTCGACGAGCTGGCCTCGGAGCGGACGATCGCGTACACCACCGTGATGAGCACCATGGACAACCTGCACCGCAAGGGCTGGCTGGACCGGGTCAAGGAGGGCAAGGCCTACCGGTACACGGCGACGGCCAGCCGGGAGGAGTACAGCGCCCGGCTGATGCGGGAGGCCCTCGTCGACGGCGGGGACGCCGAGGTGGTGCTGAGCCACTTCATCGCGCAGATCGGCAGCGGGGAATCCGAGGCGCTGCAATCCGTGCTGAGCAACTTGGCACTGGGCAAGCTGCGGGCCAGGCGGCGCGGATGATCCCGGCGCTCGCGGTCGTCGGCTCCGCCATCGTCATGGCGTGGTTCCTGCCGCTGCCGCTGGGGCGGCTCGGCCGGGACGGCGTCAGCCCGCGGCTCGGGATCGCGGCCTGGCTGACCGCGATCGCCAGCGTGCTCGCCCTGGCCCTGGCCGCGCTGGGCTTGCTGGCGCGGTCGGCCGTCAGCGGGTGGCCCACGTTCGCGCGGACGGTGTGCGAGTCGGTGACCACCGGGGTGTGCCCGCCCGCGGTGTACCGCAGCGCCGCCTACGAGCTCGGGCTGGCGGCGGTGGCCTTCGCCGGCGGGATCACCTTGATCGTGCTCGGCTGCCGCTACGGCCGCAGCCTGCGGCGGACGAGCGTCAGCACCCGAGAGCACGCCGAAGCGGCCCGCATCGTCGGCCAGCGGGGCGCCGGCGACGCGGCGTTCGTGCTGGACGCCGCCCGGCCCGCGGTGTACTGCCTGCCCGGCCGGCCGCCCACTATCGTGGTCACCACCGGCGCGCTCGCCGTCCTCCAACCCGGGCAGCTCACCGCCGTGCTGGCACACGAGCGCGCGCACCTGGCCGCCCGGCACCACCTGCTGCTCGCGGTGACGCGTTCGCTGGCGGCCGTCGCCCCGTTCGTCCCGATCTTCGCGCGCGGGAGCGCCGAGGTGGCCCGGCTGGCCGAGATGCGCGCCGACGATGCTGCCGCCGCTCGCTGTGGCGGCGAGCAGGGGCGGCGCACGCTGCTGACCGCCTTGCTGGCCATGGCCGCCGGCGTGACCGCCGCGCCAGCACCGGCCTCGTGGCTGCCCGCCACCGGCGGCGTGGTCGCGGCCCGCGTCCGGCGACTGGCCTCGCCACCGGCGCCTGGGCGGCTGGCGTGCTACGGGCTGGCGCTGGCCGCGCTCACGCTCGCGGTCGCGGCGGTCGCCGTGCTCGTGCCCGCCGCCGCGATGACCGGGCTCTGACCAGCGCCAGGAACTCAAGGCAGCACCCTCGCGCCGGCCGACCTCATGATCGTGGCCAGTTCGGGTCGATTTTCAGCCGCTTCTGGCCATGATCACGGAACAGCCTCGCGGCGTCGGCGGGAGGTACATGCCCCGCCTTTTCCGTCAGTTTGGGTCGGCGGAGCAACCCAAACTGCCGAACGATCCCCCGGCCGCGTGACGCGAGACCGGGATCAGAGGGGGCGGTAGCCGAGGGCGTCCGACGGCAGGCCCTCGGGATTGGGCGAGTAGATCGCCAGCATCCGGGCGTACTCCGGGGCCCAGTAGCGCCCGGTCGAGCCGGCCGTGACCGTGACCGTGTCGCCCGCCGCCGCGACGACGACCTGGCCGTCGGACTCGACGTGAAGGACGCCCTCCAGGACGTAGTTGGTCTCGTCGAACGGGTGGCGGTCGGTCCATTCGAGCCGGCGCAGCTCCCATTCGTGCACCGCGATCGTGTCCCATCCGCGCGGGTCGGGCGGGATGATCGCGGTGCAGGGACTCTCCCCCGGCTCCGATTCGATCGGCCGGGCCGGGTAGTGCCTGACGCTCACTGCGTGCTCCTCAGTGGCCGCGGGCGATCCATTCGTCGAGGTGGGGACGTTCGGCCCCGATGGTGGTGTCCGCGCCGTGGCCGGTGTGGACGACCGTGGCCGGGTCGAGGTCGAGCAGCCGGCCCCGGATCGAGTCGATGATCGTGCCGAAGTCGGAGAACGACCGCCCGGTCGCGCCGGGGCCGCCGGCGAACAGGGTGTCCCCGCTGAACAGCCAGCCCTGGCTGGCCAGGTGGAAGCACACGGCGCCGCGCGAGTGCCCGGGCGTGTGCAGGACCTCGAGCTCGGCGCCGGCCACGGTGATCTTCTGCCCGTCGGCGAGGTCCCCGTCGGGCGCCCGGTCCGGGTAGGTCAGCTCCCATAGCTCGCGGTCGGCCGGATGCAGCCAGATCGGCGCGTTGGTGGCGTCGGCGAGGGCGGCGGCGGCATCGACGTGGTCGTCGTGCGCGTGGGTGCACAAGATGGCGGTGAGCCGGCGCGAGCCGATCGCGGCGAGGATCGCGCCGGCGTCGTGCGGGGCGTCGATCACCACGCACTCGGCGTCGTCACCGATGATCCAGACGTTGTTGTCCACGTCCCAGGTGCCGCCGTCGAGCGAGAAGGTCCCGGACGTGACGAGATGATCCAAGGTAGGCATCCCCACATCATCCACCGGGCCCGGAACTGCGCCGCGCCGTGGGGCTAGGCTGACCCCTGTGACTACTGCCGCGCCATCCGCTGGGTTCCTGCAGATCGTCGTGGGCTATGACGGCTCACCGCCCGCGATCCGCGCGCTCGACGCAGCCGTCCGGCTGCTCCAGGGCCGGACCGGCCGCATCGAGGTCGTGTGGGTATCGCACCTGTCCAGTACCATCATGCTGTCGGCCGACGCCATCGCCGAGATGGAACAGAGCTTCGAAGAGCTCGCGCCTGAGCTGCGCGACCAGGCTGCCGGTCAGCTCGAAGGTTTTGGTATCGAGTGGGGATTCCAGCGGCGCCAGGGCATCGTCGAGGAGCAGCTGATCGAGGAGGCGGCCCGCCTGCACGAGGCCGATCCCGCGCGGACCGTGGTGATCGTGGTCGGGAGCTCGTCCCGTGTCACCCACCGCGTGGTCGGCTCGGTCACCGTCAGCCTGGCCCGCCACTCGCCGGTCCCCATCATCATCGTGCCCTAGCCCGCCTCCGGTCAGATGGTCCAGTTGACCGGGTAGTTGACGATCGGGGTGAACGTAACGCCGATCGCCTCCATCTCCCCGCGCGCGTCGACGGCCATCTCCTTCAGCCCGTCCATCTGGGCCGCATGGTCATTGGAGTCCCAGACGACTGGCCGGACCGCGTGCTAAGCGCCATATGGCCCCCGACGCCGGCTGCGCGTCACCGCGTCACGATCCGTAATCGAGAATCCCGGCCGCCGCTGCTTGCTCCTCCTACGCCACACCGGCCTCAGCCTCGAAAATGTTAGGTGATTAAGCTTGTTATTTAAGGTGCCTGCCTGCGGGGTTTTCTTCCTTGTTTCTTCGCGCTTGACGGTTTTGCCGACGTCGTGGCGGGTGGCGGGTCTCTGGTTCTTTGAGCCCTTCGGGCGGCCG
>JBEKJP010000254.1:0-7787 GCA_050011155.1 Streptosporangiaceae bacterium | reverse complement strand
TCTGCGCTTCGTCGCGCGGGTCGACGAGCAGTGCCCCGTCCCCGGCGATCTCGTTCATGGGGGCGGCATCCGAGGTGATGACGGGCAGCCCGCTCGCCTGTGCCTCCACCACCGGCAGACCGAACCCTTCGGATGTGGATGCGAATATCAGGACGTCGCTGTCGTGATACTCCCTGACCACCTCGGCTCCGGTCAGCCGTTCCGCCGACGTCCACTCCAGGTCGAGCGAGTCGAGGAAGGACCGTTGCTCGCCGCTCAGCGGCCCGATGATCCGCAGCCGCACTGGCAGGCCAGACACGGCGGCAGCCACGCGTTCCAGGTTCTTGTGCCGTGCCGTCCCGACCTGCAGGAGCCGGAGCTTCCTGGCGCCTGCCAGGGAAATCTCGCGGGGGACCCAAAATGCCTCGTCCACGCAGCACGGGACGACCTCGGCCCGGCCGATCGCCCACGGATAGCGGCGTTCCAGCTCCGTCCGGGTCGACGCCGAGAGGGCGGTCACGTGCCGCGCCCAGCGTAGCGGGATCGCGTACCACAGTGCGGCGAACGCGCGCTTCCTGGCTCCGCTCAGACGGTCCAGCATGCAGAAGTCGAGGATGGTCAGGACGCATCTGCGTCGCCTGACGCCGAGGGCGCAGTAGTAGATATCGCCGGTCACGTGGATGACGTCGGCTCGCTGCCGGGCAGTGAAGGCGATGTTGCGGACGCACCGCCACAGTCCGCTGCTCTGGCAGGGCACCCGGGCGATCCTTACCTCGGCGTTCCGGGACAGGAAGGGCAACAAGGTCTCGAACAGGCGCTCCACGCTGTAGTAGCCGGGGGATTCCTTGCGCATGAGGAGCAGGACGACGGGGCGGCGGGCGGTCATGCGGGTCCGCCCGGGCGGCCGGTGAGCGCCTGGAACATCGCCCGGTTGGCGGCCACCCCCTTAGGGGCGTCAAGCACTTGTGTGGCGACCAGGCGTGCCGCCGCGCGCATGCGCGAACGAGCGCTCTTGTCCAGGCTGATGAAACGCTGGATCAGGCGCGCCACATCACCGGGGTCATCCGGATTACACAGCCAGCCGGCCCCGGCCTGCTCCACCTGATGCCAGGGCGTGTCGTGCCCTACGATGACCGGGGTACCCGCGGCGAGCGACTCGAGCACGACGTGCCCGAAATTCTCGCCGAGCGTCGGCAGGACGAACAGGTCGAAGCGGCTGAGGAAGCTCACCACAAATTCGGCTGGGACCGTCCCCAGGTACTGGACCGAGTCCAAGTCCGTGTCGGTGACCTTGCCGATCAGCGCGAGGCACTGATCCCAGTACTTCACGTCTTCGATGGGCCCCGCTATCGAAAGGCGGACGCGCTCCGATACCAGCGGCAGCGCCCTGATGAGCGTGGCCACGTTCTTTTTCGGCACGATCCGGGACATGAAGACCAGCGAGCGACCACCTGACGTGCCAGTGGCGTAGTCGGCCCGGTCCTGGCCCGCGGTCTCGCAAGAGAGGCCGGTGCGCAGGTCAATGGCCACGTGGGTGCGCACCCCCGCCCCGAAGGCCCGCTCGATATCCGCCTGCTCCAAGCCAGTGGAAGCGTGCCAGGTGACGGTCTTGTGCAGCCGGAGCAAGCGGAAAATCATGAGGAAGAGCCGCTTCTTGCGCCGTTTCAGCGTGAGGGCACCCGCCGATAGCTCACCACGCGGCGCCAGGAGTACGGGGATTCGCCTCAACCACACCCTGGTGACAAGCAGCGGCATCATCGAGAAGCGGTAATCGAACAGGCTGTTCAGGTAGACCACCTGCGGTCGGGTTTCCCGTAGCAGGATGACCGCCTGCCTGGCCCATCCGCGGCCGCTGAGCTCATACCAGATCCTCGCGTGGCCGAACGTGCTCCACATGTCCGGCACCACCGACTCCATCGGTCCCGCGGCCGGGTCGTCGAGGGCGGAGGTGATGACCGAGAAGCTGAACTCGGCGGCCAGGGTCTCGACGAGACCATGCAGGCTGCGGGCGGGGCCGCCGTTCAGGTACGCAGGCGGGTAGCACCGGGTGAAGATGGTGATCCCGGGCAGCGCGGGCGCGGCCATCCTAGCCCGCCAGGATGCTGACGCTGGGAGCTAGGGACTCCGGGACGGCGAGGATGTTGCCGTCCTCGGCAGGCAGTTCCTGCAGGCGGCTCAGCACGAGGCGCCCGCGGCCGGTCAGCCCGTTCCGCCGGCAGCGGATCAGCAGCAGGTCGTAGCCCTGCTCGGCCAGCCAGCCGAACGGGCTGGTCACCTCGCGGCCGAGTGCCTCCGGAGCGTACTCGAAGATGACCGCCGGGTGGTCCCTGGCGATGGTGGCGGCGGCGCCCGCCACCACAGCCGCCTCAGCCCCCTCGACATCGATCTTGATGAGCGCGACCGGACCCGGGCAGTTGTCGTCGATAGTCACCGTGAGGACCTCCCGCTCCTGCCCGGTCAGGTAGGCGTGATGCAGGAGGCTGGCCCGGCCCCGGTTCTTATCGGCCGTGCCGGACCGGTAGAGGACCGCGGTGGCGTTGCGGTCGGCCGCCGCGGCCTCGATCACCCGGACGTTCGCCACCTCGTTCAGCTGGACATTGCCGCGGGCGCGGCGGGCAAGTTCCGGGTCGGGCTCGAACGCGAGCACCTCGCCGCCAGGGCCGGCCAGCTTGGCCAGCCTGATGGTGTGCACGCCCACATTGGCGCCGACGTCGAGACACCGGTCACCGGGCCTGACCAGGTGGCGGAACAGCTCGGCGAAATGCCCCTCGACGGCACCGAAGGCGAAGAGCTCCCATTCCAGGAAGCTCGAGAGGTCCACCTCGAAGAGATCACCGGTCCTGGTCGCCAGCGTCATCGCCGATTCGCCCGGGCGGCAGTCCGTCTTGGCGTAGGACCGGAACAGCAACCGGGCCGGCCCGCGTACCGGGATCCGCTGGCCGAGTACCGGGGCGATCGAGCTAGTAGCGAGGCGGTACATCCCGGTTCACATCCTTCCCGGGTCCGGTCGGCCTACAGGCCCGCGAGCTGGCAGTGGTCAGCTCCCGGCCGGTCCCCGCATTGCGTTTCTCGTTCTCCAGGTCGGCCTCCACCATCATCTCGATCAGCTGCCTGAAGCCGACCGTGGGCCGCCAGCCGAGCTTGTCCCTTGCCTTGGTGGCATCGCCGACCAGGATGGCCACGTCGGCCGGCCGGAAGAAACGTTCGTCCTGCACCACGTAGGGCCGCCAGTCATCTATGCCGACATGCTTGAAGGCGATCTGCAGCAGGTTACGGACGGAGTGTCCGGTGCCGGTGGCGATGACGTAGTCCTCGGGCTCGTCCTGCTGGAGCATGAGCCACATCGCCCGTACGTAGTCGCCGGCG
Organism: Streptosporangiaceae bacterium; assembly: GCA_050011155.1. Classification (GTDB taxonomy): domain Bacteria; phylum Actinomycetota; class Actinomycetes; order Streptosporangiales; family Streptosporangiaceae; genus Palsa-504. The sequence continues at coordinate 4,442 of JBEKJP010000254.1, read as the reverse complement.
AAACCCCAGTCCCTGGACACTTCCATGTTGCCGACCGCGAGGACCTTCTGGCGGCCGAGCGCGATCCGCGCAACGGCGCGCGTTACCTTGCGGGTCAGGAACTCGAATCCCCGGCGCGGCGACTCGTGGTTGAACAGGATGCCCGAGCATGCCCAGGCATCATAAGATTCGCGGTAATTCTGCGTAACGTAATGACCGAACACCTTTCCCACGCCATACGGCGAGCGTGGGTGAAACTGAGTGGTCTCCCGCTGCGGTGTCTCGGTCGTCTGGCCGAACATCTCCGAGCTCGACGCCTGGTAGAACCGGACGCCATTCATCGATCCCTGGGTGTGAATGCGGACGGCTTCCAGCATGCGGAGCACGCCCATGCCGGTGATGTCGCCGGTGAGCTCGGGCTGCTTGAAGGAAAGCCCGACGAAGCTGATCGCGCCGAGGTTGTAGATCTCGTCCGGCTGCGCCGTCTCCAGCACCCCGATCAGGCTGGACAGGTCACGCAGGTCCCCTTCGAGAAGCTGGATGGACGGGATGTACTCCTCGACGGTCGGAATCTTGGGGTTGGACTGCCCTCGGACCATCCCGAAGACCTCGTATCCCTTGGCGGCGAGAAATTCACCCAGGTAGAGTCCGTCCTGCCCGGTAATGCCGGTTATCAGAGCGCGCGGCACTTGCTGGTTCACCTCTTCAGTCGATCCGCCGGGCGGTTATCCGAGTTTCCCGCCCCCGCGGGCTGCGCGCGGTGGTGCCCCGTGACCAGCGTCGCCGCGATCCGCTGCCCGGCCCGGCCGTCCCACAGAGCCGGGCGCCGGGTCTGGCCCGGGGCGGAGGGCGGAGCGTCGAGCACCGCGCGGGCCGCCTTGACGATCCGCTCTGGATCGCGCCCCACCAGCTGGTTCGTACCCTCGGTCACGGTGATCGGCCGCTCGGTGTTGTCCCGGAGCGTCAGGCCGGGCAGCCCGGCGCCCGCCAGACGCCCGGCCGTCCTCGGGTGGACGGGCAGCACCAGCGGGCAGACGCGGGAGACCTCGGCCAACGCGGGCAGCAGCGCGGGTAGCACGGCCGGGTCGTCCACATTGGCCGGACGGTGCAATGTCACCAGCCCGTACCTTCCCGGCTCGAGGCCGAGCCCGGCCAGCACGGCCGGCGCCGCGGCGGCGGCCCGGTCCGCGTTGGCCAGCAGGGTGTCCACCATGACGTTGCCGACCAGGTGTACCCGTTGATCTCGCTCATCGCGGCGTCGTCATGCTGCCCGGTGTGCACCAGGGTGACCCGCGCCCCGCGCTGCTCCAGCGCGTTCATCACCGGCTTGACCTTCATGAAGTCGGGCCGGGCGCCGGCTACGCAGACGACGTGCACAGTCACAGCGTTTCGACGTTCGGGCCGGAAAGGACCCGCCGGCAGTCCAGCACGTGCCGGGCGTGGCGGCCGATCTCGGCGAACGGGAAGGCATCGTGCTCGGTGAGCAGCACCACGATGTCGGCCGCCGCGACCTCCCCGGGGGTGGCGTCGACGCGGGCCACGCCCGGGCCGATGACGGTCGGCTCGGTAACCAGCGGGTCGGCCGCCCGGACCTGCGCCCCCATCTCGAGCAGCAACTCGGCGATCCGGATGGCGGGCGACTCCCGCGCGTCACCCGTGTTCTTCTTGTAGGCGAGTCCGAGCAGCAAGATCCTGGCCCCCTTGACGGCCCGGCCGCGCTCGTTCAGCGCCAGCAGCAGCCGCCGGACTACGTAGTCCGGCATGTGGTTGTTAATCTCGTTGGCCAGCTCTACGAACCGGAATCGCTGACCAAGAGCCCGTTCCACCCGCCACGACAGGTATGACGGGTCGATCGGCAGGCAGTGCCCGCCAACCCCCGGCCCGGGACTGAACCGCATGAAACCGAACGGCTTGGTAGAGGCAGCCTCGATGGCCTCCCACACGTCCACCCCGAGCTCGTGCCCGAACATCGCCAGCTCGTTCATCAGCGCGATGTTCACGTGCCGGAAGGTGTTCTCGATGAGCTTGGCCAGCTCGGCCTCGCGCGGGGAGGACACGGCCACGGTCTGCTCCACGATGCCGCGGTAGAAGCCCTCCACCGCGGACAGCGAGGCCTCGTCGATGCCCGAGACGATCTTCGGCGTCGTGGCCAGGGTCCAGACGCGGTTCCCCGGGTCGATCCGCTCCGGGCTGTAGCCGAGATGAAAGTCGGCCCCCGCTACCAGCCCGGACCCGTCTTCGAACCACCGCAGTACCTGCTCCTGCGTGGTCCCGGGATACGACGTGGACTCCACGATGACCGTCGCTCCCGGGCGCAGATAGCAGGCCAGCGTACGGCTGGCTGCCTCGAGGCAGGCCAGGTCGGGCCGGCCGTCGTGCAACGGCGTGGACACGGATATCAGTGCGACGTCGAAGCCCGCGCAGGCATCGGCACTCGCCGATGGCCGGAACCGCCCGGATTCGAGCGCCGCCGCGACCTCGCCCGCAGGCATGTCCTCGATGTAGCTCTCCCCGGCTTTCAGCCGTTTCACCCGCCCCTCGTCGGTGTCGTAGCCGGTCACGTCGTGCCCGGCCGTCACGGCCCGCATCGCCAGCGGCAGGCCGACGTACCCGAGGCCGACCACCACGACAGCGCTCACCGGCAGCCTCCCGGCGAGTACCGCACGCGGCGATCTCCCCGTATCCGCGCGCAGCTTCCGCGGCCGTCCAGTGCGGCAGCCTGACCATCCGATCGTGCTGAGAATTCCGGTCCTGACCGATCGCCAGCCACATTCCCCCCGGTTCGGTGGCGCCAGCGTCACATCGCGGCTCTTGTCCCCGTCTACCGCCTGATGTGACACATAGCTTTTTTGTGATTACTTTAAGTTAATAGAGTAATCGCCCCCGGCGTCAGTGTCCATGCGCCCGTCGGCCGCGGCCGTGCCCGCATCCCGGAAGATCAACTCAAGGTAGTAATTTCATCACCTTAAGTTATATAAACGTCATCTCCGGTGGATGCGCGAGCCATGCCGCGGTCCCTTGGCTCCCCGGGCCGCCGTCCGATGCTCCGGTTCCCCGTCACCGTTAGCCCGCAACCGAGATGCAACTATCCGGGAAATGGATCCGCAACTCCTGTGAATGAGGCTGATCCCGTAAGCATGAAAGCGGGGATAACCGGACCGGGAATTAATTGCCGGTTGTGATTCAGCGCAAATGTATTGTCCTCGGCCCCGCAATAAAGCCGGATCATCCGGGCTCGATGTGCGAGGCCGCCGGGAAGGGCACGTCATGAAGCTGAACCGCATAGCCACCGCGACCGCTGCCGCCATAGTCATCCTCTCCGGGTGCGGGGTCGCTCACCACAGCGCCGTCAGCCTCGTGCCGCCCGCCACCTCCAGCCAGTACTCGGCTAGCTCCAAGCCGGTGCAGGTGAAGGCGCACGCGGTCCGCCGACCCGTGTCCGTCGATCCGTCGCTGGCGTGGCTTGCATCGCCCGGCGGGCAGGCCCAGGTGACCTTCAATGACGCCGTCGACACGCTGGCCATGGATCTGGAGATAGAAGATCATGCGGATACCGTCGCCAATCATCTGATCTTCGAGGCCGACGCCCGCGTCGTGCGCAGCCAGGCCGAGAAGATACTCGCTACCCCCAGCCTGCTGCCCAGGGTCCACCGGGCCGCCTACAAGCGGATGCTGCAGAAGTTCATCACGGTGGCGGACCTGCTGCAGCCGGGCGCGGGTTACGGGACCACTGCGCAGGACTACGCCGCCTGGTACGACGCCATGCGCGCCTCGAACATCACCGTCTGGTAAACAGCACCCATCACAAGCCAAGCGGCGCCGGACCTCCCCCCGTGGGGCCCGGCGCCGCTTCGGCGTCCGACTCGGTCAGGATGACGTCACGGTACGGAAACGGGTGTCACCGTGGCCGGGTACTGCCGGGCGAAGGCCGCGATCGAGTCGTGCTTGATGGCCGGTCAGCGCGCTGGTTATCGAGTTGAGCACCCGGACCATTGTCACCGGGTTGGTGAGCAGGTGGTCGTCAGCGATCTTGGTGAGGACCACGCGGAAGAGGTTCGCCTGGCGCAGCGTCCGGCCTTGGTCGCTCAGCGACGGCTCGCGGGCGTAGTAGATGGCGGGGACGCCGGAGAGATGGTTGACACCGGCGTTGAAGGTGTACCCGAAGCTGCGGCTCGCCCTGGGAATCGTGACGTCTACCCCGCCGACTGCGTTCACGAGATTAGTGATGTGGCTGAAGTCAACCTGCGCGTAGTGGTTGATAGCAACCCCGGTGTCCTGGCTGATCGTATGCACCAGCAGGCTCGGGCCGCCTTTCTTGAGGGCGTAGGACAGCGAGCGGGTGCCGCTCCCCGGGACGTTGACCACGGTGTCCTGCGGGATCGCCACGGCTCCGCCGTGCTTCCCGTCGGCGTCGATGTGCAGGAGCATCACGACGTTGCTCTGGTTCCCGAGGGACGGATCGC
>JBEKJP010000253.1:0-8169 GCA_050011155.1 Streptosporangiaceae bacterium | reverse complement strand
GACCAGATGACCCTCAACGGCATCTACGTCCGGGGCCACCTGAACTGCCACGCCAAGTTCGTCGTGGTCGATGACGAGATCGCGCTGGTAACCAGCGCCAACCTGATGACCTCCGCGCTCGACTTCACCGGGGAAGACGGGGTGGTCATCACCGATTCCGCGGAAGTCCAGCGGCTGGCCAGGCTGTTCGCCCGGCTTTGGCGCACCGGGTGCACGTACGAGGCACGCCCGGGGCAGGCCTACCGGCTGGCGAAGATAAAGGAGCAGGAAAGCTGGCCGGCCGGCGTGCCGGGCCCGCCCGCCTCCGGTTCGGCCGGTGTCATCTGGACCGATGGCTCGGAGCAGTACATCCTCTCCGCCATCCAGGACATCGTGGCCAGCGCGGAATCCGAGCTGCTGCTCGCCTCGTTCGGCCTCACCCGGCTCACGCAGCACCACGCGCTCCTGCTGGACCCGGTCCGGGCCGCCATCTCCCGCGGAGCCACGGTGAAGCTGCTGGTGCGGCCGCGCCGGAACCTCTCCCGGCACCTGGCGGAAGCCGCCGAGCTGGCACAGGCGGGCGCGGAGATCTACGGTGACACGCGCACCCACGTCAAGGCGGCCATCGCCGACGAGCGGCACGGCGCCCTGTTCTCCGCCAACTTCGATTTCGACCACGGCCTGACCAGTGGCGTCGAGGTCGGCTGCCGCCTCGACGGCACGCCCGCGCTGGCCGACACGACCCGTTACCTGCGGCATGCGATCGACCAGGCCACCTTGATCTACGCGGCCAGACCGACCCATCGTGACCTCGACGAGCGCCTGGACGCGGAGTGGCGGGTGCCGTGGCCGTTCGGTGAGCGCGTCGAGGTGACGGCCGCGTCCGGGGAACGGGCGGCTCTGGCCCAGGCCGCGGAGAAAGGGCCGGTGCTGTTCACCGTCAAGTCGCCCGGGCAGCTGGAACTGCACGGCGGCACCCGGCGGTGGCGCCTCACCCGCGGTGAGCAGGACCGGTACGAACTCGCGAGATCGGCGTCCGGGGGCGGCACCGACAGCCGGGACACGCTGGCCGACTGGCTCACGACCCCGCCCAGAGGCGACCGCCGGGGGATCTGCGCCACGCTCATCGAGTGGGCCGAGCCCGGCTAGCCGCCTCCGTTCACAGGTCCAGGGTGGTGCCGGGGTCGAGGCGGGTGACGGGGACCTGGGTGGGGGCGGCGGCGACGGACAGCATGCGGGTGAAGAGGGCCAGGCCGGCGTCGTTGAGGATCGCGTCGTGGATGGCGTAGCCGCGGGCGGGGGCGACGGCGCGGAACCAGTCGATCATGTCGCCCGATTTCAGCCAGGGGGCGCTGATCGGGACCAGGAGCGTGTTCACCGGGTCCTCGGGGAGGGTGAACGAGTCGCCGGGGTGGAACAGGTCGCCGTCGACTAGGAAGCCGGTGTTCACCACCAGCGGGATGTCCGGGTGGATGAGCGCGTGGTCGACGCCGTAGACGTGCACGTCGAAGCCGGCCACCTCGAGCGCGTCGCCGTGCTTGACCTCGTGCACCTGGTCGCCGAACTCGGCCGCCTGCGCGCAGATCGACTGGTTGGCCCACAGGGTCAGGCCGGGATCGCGGGACAGCGCGGCGCGGACCGCGTCCTCGTCCAGGTGGTCCGGGTGCTCATGGGTGACCAGGACCGCGGTGGCGCCGTCGAGGGCGGCGGCCGCGTCGCTGAACGTGCCCGGGTCGATGACCAGGGTGGCGCCGTCCTTCTCCAGCCGGACGCAGGAATGGCCGAGCTTGGTGAGTCGCATCACGGGCCTCACGATACCGCTGGCCTCGAGCGCGATCGTGATCGGGCCGAGATGGTTATGTGGTGTAGTGGGCGGTTATGAGGATGATCATGGCAGCTTGTGCCGGTCTGGCCCTGCCTTTGATGACGGGGCCGTTGCTGGGGCTCGCGGTCCCGGCCAGCGCACCCGGAGACCGGCAACGGCGGCTACACCAGCCTGCACACGCTGGTGCAGCTGGTCTATAACGCGAAGTCGAACCGGTTCCTGCCGGGCAACCGGGTGGAGCTCACCGACCGGGCCACGCAGTGCCTGACCAGCTTCAGCCTCGACTTCGAGCGTCATTCGGGCAACACCACCGCCGGTCCGGACATGACGGTCAGCTCGGTCGCCGTCGACGGCCACGCGGCGCGGTTCAGGTTCGTCCAGCCGACCTATGCGGGCGACCCGAACGGGCAGGACGACCCGAGCCCCGCCGCCCACGAAGCGTCGCAGGTCAACCCGGTCGGCGGGCCGTCCGGCAACCCGCTGCCGCCGGCCTGCGCCCCGCAGCTCCCGAACACCGACGCCGCGCCGGACTCGCTCAACGGCACCCAGTGCCCGGCCAACAAGCTCGTGATCACGCCGTCGGCGCCGATCAGGGATGGTGCCACGTTCACCGTCACGGTCCGCTACACCGGCCGGCCCGGCGTGCACCAGGACGGGGACGGCACCACCGAGGGCTGGTTCCGGGCGCCCGACGGCGGCTTCGTCACCACCGAGCCGGTCGGCTCGGAAGACTGGATGCCGCTCAACGACTACCCGACGGCCAAGCCGGCCTACGACTTCTCCGACACGGTCAACGCGGGCAAGACCGTGATCGCCAACGGCGAGCTGGCCTCGGTGCAGCGCCACCGGCCCAGTCATGAGTTTCCCGGCGGCTCGGTCACCTGGAACTGGCACGCGGGCATGCCGACACCTCCTCGACCTACGATCGGCCCGGCGTCGCGTATATCGCGCTGCGCCAGATCCTCGGCCCGGCCCGGTTCGACCGGGCGCTGCGCGAGCTCCAGCGCCGGTACGGCGGGGGCAGCGTGAGCGAGCCGCAGCTGGAAGCGGTTTTCGGCCAGTGGCTGCCGGTGCACAGCGGAGCCTGCACCGAGCGGCTGAGTCAGTTCTTCACCCAGTGGTTCGACACCGCTTTCCCGGCCGGCGGCGGGACGAACCGGCCCATGATCACTGGTCCCGGCCTGGCTGGTCCCGGGTTCTATAGCGCGCCGGGGGTATGTGCGGCTTGAGGCCAGCCCGTTCGTTCAAATGGTTTGCGTAGTTTGGCTACGCCGGAGTACTACTTTTCTTAGTGAGGGGAGTTTCAGGAGGCCTGCCTGAACGCTTTGGACCGGCGCAAGTTTCTGGCTGGGGCGGGACTGGTCACCGTCGGCGGCGCGGCCGGGGCGGGGGCCGGGATCGCGGCCTGGCACGACGCTACGGCCGAGGGTCCGACGGCCCGGACCGCCACGCCGACCGGGCCCGGTTCGTTCGCGGCGTCGGTGACGTTCCGCACCGCGCCGTCGGCCCGGATCGTCGCGCTCACCATCGACGACGGCCCGACCGCGGAGTGGACGCCGCAGCTGCTGACGATCCTGCGGCGGCACGACGCCAAGGCCACGTTCTTCCGGGTCGGCCAGCGCGTGCTGGCCCGGCCCGACCTGGTGCGGCAGACCGCCGCCGCCGGTCACGAGCAGGCCAATCACACCTGGGCGCATGACGATCTGACCGGGCACGACGAAGCCTTCGACCGGCGCACCCTAGAACGCACCCATGAGCTGCTGGCGAAGCTGACCGGCCAGGCGCCGACGCTGTGCCGGCCGCCCTGGGGCCGCATCGACAGCGTGGGCCTAGCCGCGTGCGCCAGCCTGCGCTACGGCGTGGCGCTGTGGTCTCACCACATCACCGGCAGCAATCCCGTGGGCGGGGTCAACCTGATCTTGCGAGAGGCTACGCCCGGCAGTATTGTGCTGGCTCATGACGGCGGATCCGAACCGGACGCCGGCCTGATGAGGCAACTGGACCGGCTGGTGGGGTCCATGAAGGACACCGGGTATATGTTCGTCACGGTCAGTGAGCTGCTGGCGGTCGCCGGCCATCGTGCCTGACCGGGATCGTCCGGGCTGGCGGCGATCCGCCCAGCTGATGCTGGTCTTCGGCGTGTTCGCGGGGACGGTCGCGACGGCCATGCCGGCTAGGGCGCCCGGGCAGCCTTTGCTCACGATCGCCGGCGCGGCCCAGATTCCCTGTCAGCAGCGCGCGCAGCCCGTTCCGCCCGGGCTGAACGACCGGTTCGAGCCGGGCTCAAGCATCCTGGTCACGGCCGCGGGGACCTACGTAGCCCCGGGCAGGCTGACCGGGCTGACCACCGCCCAGTCGGCCTGCGCCGCGGCGGCGGAGCGGGCCGACCGGGACTGGCTGCGGGCCGGCCTGGTCCCCGGCGTCACCCCGGCCCAGCGATCCATGGCCGCCCGGGCGCTGCTCGACCTGAAGCTGGCCGTCCAGCCCGACGGGGCCGTGCTGGCCGGCTGGCACCGGGGCTGGGCGTATGCGTGGCCGCGCGACTCGAGCTGGGTCGCGGCGGCGCTGGCCCAGACCGGTCATCCGGCCATGGCGTACCAGATCCTGGTTTTCCTGCAGCGCATGCAGGCGCGCGACGGAACGTGGGCCGCCAGGTACCTGCCCGGCGGCTCGGGCCCGGTCCGAGACGGGCGGCCCGCCGAACTCGACGCCGACGGCTGGGTCCCGTGGGCCGTCTGGTCCTGGGCGCAGACCCAGCCGCTCACGCCCGGCAGCCCGGCCCGCCGCGAGCTGGCGCGGCTGTGGCCCATGGTCACCGCGGCCGCCGACGCCGCCGGCCGCTCGCTGACCGGTGACGGCCTGCCCGGGCCGGCCATGGACTACTGGGAGGACTCCGTTTCGGTAACGCTGGGGACCGCCGCGCCGCTGCTTGCTGGCCTGCGCGCCGCCGCGGACCTGGCCGCGGACATGGGGGGTGCGACCGCTGGCGGCGATGCCCGCCGCTGGTCGGCCGTCGCGGGCCGGCTGGCGGGCGCGATCACCGCGGCGTTCGGCCCGGTCGGATACCAGCGGCGGCCGCAGACGGGATCGGGCGCCGACGCGGCGGTCACGTTCCTCGGGCCGCCGTTCGCGCGGCCGGGCGCCGAGGTGCTGCGGGCAGCCGCGTCAGCCCAGCAGGTGCTGACCGTCCCGAACGGCGGCCTGCGGCCCGGCGCCGCCTGGCCCGGGACCCCCGGTGTGGCCTGGACCCCGGAGACCGCGTTCTTCGCCTTGTTCGACGCCGCGACCGGGCAGCATGCCCAGGCCACCGCGCTGCTGGACTGGCTCGCCGCGCACCGGACGAAGCTAGGCTCGCTGCCCGAACAGGTCAATTCGGCCGGCCAGCCCGCCTCCACGGCTCCGCTGTCCCTGACCGACGCGGCCGTCCTGCTCACCCTGCTAGCCCAGGCCGGCCGCCTCCCGACCGTCCCGGCGCGTGCTCCCGGCGAGCGGGACCGCGACCTCGACGGCGGCGCGGACGAAGGCGGCTACGGCGGGTGAGCGGCTAGTGGCGGGCCAGGCCACCATGACCTGGCTGGGGCTGAGGTCGGTGACCGGGACGACGGCCAGCCCGGCTGAGCGGAACTGGCCTGCTGCGGAGACCGGCACGTAGGCAACGGCGTTGCCGAGGGTCACGGCGTCCAGCAGCTGGCTGATGTCGTTGATCTCCGGGCCGGTGCTGGTGCCGGTGCCTTGGTCCTGGGCCGCTGGGGCGGGCTCGCGGGCCGCTGGGCCGGGGGTGTCGGTGCCGGTCCAGTGGGCGGCGGAGGCGGGGGCGGACGGTCCGGCCCAGCGCGGCATGGGCTCGCCGGCCAGATCGGCGCGCCTCAGCTCGGGCCTTCCGGCCAGCCGGTGGCCGGCGGGCAGGACCGCGACCCGAGGCTCGGTCAGCAGCAGTTCGGCGTCCAGGCCGCGCGGGTCGAACGGGGCGCGCAGGATGGCGACGTCGGCGGCGCCGCCGCGGACCGCGGCAGCGGGGCCGCCGGAGTGGCCGGAGTGGCCGGAGTGGCCGGGGTGGCCGGGGTGGCCGAACAGCAGTTTTACCTGCGGGATGAGCGGGTCTTCGGCGCAGCGCTCCATGATCTGCTTGAGCAGGCCGGTGCTCGTACCGGGCTTGACCGCGACGGTGAGGCGGCCGGGCTCGGTACCTTGGCGGCGAGCCCGCTCGGCCGCGGCGCCGACCGCCTCGACCGCGATCCGGCCCTGCTCGAGCAGCACGACGCCGGCCGGGGTCAGCGTGACCCGGCGGCTGGTCCGCTCGAGCAGCGTCACGCCGAGCTTGCGCTCCAGCTTGCCGATGGCCGCCGAGAGCGGCGGCTGGGCCATCCCCAGCCGCGTCGCGGCCCGGGTGAAGTTCAGCTCCTCGGCGACCGCGATGAAATACCGGAGCTCGCGCAGCTCGAGGCCATCCATACGTGCAGTGTATGGATCGAGAGGCAACGTGTCCTTCTGCGGTGGCTTTTGCGCGGGGTGTACTGGCGGGCATGGATATCACGGGACGGCTGGCGGGCAAGGTGGCTCTGGTGACCGGCGGGAGCCGCGGGATCGGGGCGGAGATCACACGGCGGCTGGCGGCGGAGGGCGCCGATGTCGGGTTCACGTACGTGTCGGGGGTGTCCGCGGCCGCCGAGGTGGCCTCGACGGTGCGGGGGCTGGGACGCCGGGCGTTCACGGTCCGCGCCGACCTCGCGTCGCCGGAGGCGGCCGGAGGGGTCGTGGACGCGGTGGCGGACGAGTTCGGGCGGCTGGACATCCTGGTCAACAACGCGGGGATCACTCACTGGGGTTCGGTGGCGGAAACCTCGCTGGAGGACTTCGACCGGCTGGTGGCGGTCGACGCGCGAGCGCCGTTCCTGCTGATGCGGGCGGCGGCGGGCCGACTGGCCGACGGCGGGCGGGTGGTGAATATCTCCTCCGGCGTGACCAGCACGGCGCTGGCGGGGATCGCGCTCTACTCGGGGGTCAAGGCCTTCCTGGACCAGGTCACCCGGGTGGCCGCGGTGGAGTTCGCGGCCCGCGGGATCACGGTCAACGCGGTGGCGCCGGGGAGCACGGCGACCGGTCCGTTCGCGGGGCTTTCGGCGGAACAGAAGAGGGCGGCGGGAGCATCGTTCGGTCTGGGGCGGATCGGGGAGCCGACGGATACCGCGGCGGTGGTGGCGTTCCTGGCCTCGGCGGAGGCGGGGTTCGTCACCGGGCAGGTCATCTACGCGGTCGGCGGCCAGCACGGCCCAGTCCGGTGGGCCTGAGTGACATTGGCCGGGTCGCGACCTGGCATGCTGGTGCGGGTGGAGCCGGAGGAACGCGCTGAACCGCTCGAGCGGCGTTCCCCGCCGCGCGTACGCATCGTGCAGCTGACGGCGCGCGTGTTCCGCGCCCTGGCCGAGGGGGACCTAGCGGCGGCGAACGCGGCCAGCCCGGTGCCTCTTCCGGCGTATTTCGCCGGTCCTGAGTGGAGGGCGGTGTGGCACAGGCGGAGCCGGCAGGTAGTGGAAGACCCCGCCAGCGCGGCCTGGGTCACCGGCGTGATCTGGGATGAGCGGCAGCAGTTGGCCGTCGGCCGGGCTGGCTATCACGGGCCGCCCGATCGGTCCGGGATGGTCGAGATCGGTTATGCGGTCGATCCGGCCTGGCGGCGACGCGGTTACGCCCTCCAGCGCGCGGCGCGCGAACCGCGGGTGCGCACGGTGCGGGCGACCATCAGTCCGGACAACGTCGCCTCTTACCAGCTGGTGTCGCAGTACGGATTCACCGAGACCGGTGAGCAGTGGGATGACGAAGATGGCCTGGAGATCATCTACGAGGTCGATGCCCAGCGCTATCATGCTTAGCCGGGCTGGGGGCTTAGCCGGGCTGGGCGCTTAGCGACCGAGTGGCCCTCGATCCGCCAGGTCATGTCGGGGGCGAACACGTCGGTGATGGGAGCGGTCCCCTGGCTCGAGGCCGCGAAGGCCGCGCGGATGATCTCCCGGTTGGTTTGCGTTTGGGTAGCGGCGGTCTCTGGGATCTCGCTGCTCCGTTCGGGAAACAGGGCAGGCTTGGTTTATCAGGCGCCGCCCGTGCTGGTCCAGCGGGCGCTCAGTTCCTCCAGCAACTGGTTCGCCTCATCCTCGGTGATCTCGATGAAGTCGTTCTCCAAGTCACCGCGCTCAGCAGAGACCAGGGAGGGGCTGCGCTTCCATACGAGACTCGTGGTGAAGGCTTCGTCGCTCTTGCCGCCGCTCTCGAAATAAGTACGCCGGAACAAGCCCGCAGGGCGCTGACGGCTACTGAGGTCATCGACGATCGCGTAGTAAGTAATCTTGTCTGGCATTTTGCCCTTTCTG
>JBEKJP010000252.1:0-7701 GCA_050011155.1 Streptosporangiaceae bacterium | reverse complement strand
ATGTGAGACGGTAATGGAAGGTAGCGAGGAGTCGGTGACAGTAACGATAAACGAGTAAGAGCCGCTGGCAGGTTCCGGTACTGGGGTTCCGCTGATAACCCCCGTGTCAGGGTTCAGCGATAGCCCGGGCGGCAGCCCACCTTTGGTGATGGAGAACGTGTAGGGTGACGTGCCCCCAGAAGCAGTCATTTGTCCAGTGTAGGGCTTTGCGAGGCACGTCAAGGGGATAATAGAACTGGTAGTGATAGCGGGTGGAAGAATTTCCTGTGCCAGGATAAGCGGTGTGCAAGAATCATCATTGATCGTGTAGCTATGTGAGGCAGTAATGGGAGGTACTGAAGAATCAGTGACACTAACGGTGAACGGGTAATGAGTCTTGGAAAATCCGGGTTCCGCGGTTCCGCTGATAGCCCCCGTGTCAGGGTTCAGCGATAGCCCGGGCGGCAGAACACCCGATCCAATAGAAAAGGTATAAGGCGGGGTTCCTCCCGAGGCCGTGATCTGTTCTTTATAGAACTCCGCGTTGCACAGCCGAGGCTGATTAGAGAAAGTGGCCATAGCGGTAATTGCCGCGGGTAGAGTCGCCGGGGCCAGGGTGAGCGCGGCTGGAGTGAGCGCGGCTGAGGTGATCTGCAGGATGTACACCGTTGCTCCGGCCCGGTGAGTGGGTGAGGAGTCGGTGGCCGCGATGATGAATTGGTAACTGCCCGCAGTTGTCGGGGTTCCGCTGAGAACCCCGGTAACCGGGTTCAGCGACAGCCCAGGCGGCAGCGCGCCGGAGGATACCGAGAACCGGTAGGGCGCGGTGCCGCCAGCGGCGGTGATCTGGACTGTGTCCGGCTTGCCCGCAACCGCGGCAGGCAAGGTCGCCGGGGCCAGGGTGAGCCCAGCGTTGGCCGCGACACCGACACCAGTGCCGGTTAGGGCGATGTCTTGCGGCAGCGGATAAGACGCGAGATAGATGCGCAGGTCCGCTATGCGCTCGCCTGCTTCCAAGGGAGCAAACTTGACGGCGATCGCGCAGGTCCTCGCGGGCTGAAGGGGATGTGGGCAGGCCGGCGGGTGTGACGCATCGGCCCAGATCGCCTGGCCGACGTGGCCGGCCGAGAAGTCCTGGGCCTCGGCGACGACCGAGTAGTCATTCTCGTCAGGCCCGCCGATGAGTGTCCGGCTTATGGTGAGCGGGAACCTGCTGGTGTTGGTCATGACGAGGTTCTCGGTAGCGCTTGAGTCGACCGCCACATTGGGGAACGACAGCGCCGACGGCTGGAAAGACAGAGCGGTGGGGACTGGCGGCGCGCCGCTCGCTCGGCCGAGCGCAATCGCGGCCGCCGCCGCGCCCACGACTAGGACAGCGAGCACTGCGGCGGCCAGCAGTGCCCGGCGGGTGAATCGCGGTCGGGCCCGGCCCGAGGAGTCGTCGTGCGCGGGTCTTGGCTGGTCCGGCGGGTCGTTGCGGTGACGTGGCTTACCGGGGCGGGTGAACGCGTACTTGACCGACCGTCGCTCTGACTCGTGGCGGCCGGTCTGCGGGTCACGCTCGGGGGCGAGCAGCTTCGCGGGAGCGCCCATCTGATCGTAGGCGGCCAGGTGCCTGGTCTGCCGGTGCGCAGACAGGATCTGGCGGCGGGCCGGCTGGGCCAGGTAACCCGTGATGGCGTCGTCGAGCGCGCCGTCCTTGAGCCGGTCGAGGAAGCCGGGCAGGCTGTCCCGGGGGACGCATACGTACGCGGTCCGCTCCGGGCTGTTGGCTGCGAAGACAGTGAAATCCCAGGTTGCTACGACTGGGCATAGAGCGAAGTCAGGCCGATGACGCGGGCCCAGAATCAGCGGTGTTTCCCCGTCCGTTCGGTTACCAGGACCGGGCCGGACGCCGTCACCTGGTTCGTGGCGGGCCGGCGAGATGGGCGCGCGATCCTCGCCCGGCAGTGGCAGGGACCCGGTGACCATGGCGTCGGTTGTCCGTACGTCGGTGTCGGCCGCGGCGTCCGCCAGGGCCTGGCGTGCCGCCGCCCAGGCGAGTTCGAGATGCGACTGCGCCGAGATCGTCCCGCCGGACGCGAGCGGAAGTAGCGTCCGCCGGGACGCCGCATGCAGGTCCGTGCCGAACGCGGCGCGGTCCACATACCAGCCGTAGCGGCGGACCGCCGGCGCCAGCCGCACCTCGAGGCCCGGCGGGAGCAGTCCGCCCGCGCTCCGCCTGGAGACCGCCGCAGCGCAGGCTCTGGTGCTCCCGGCTGCGAACGCCGCCACCGCGGGCAGCGACTCCCCTGCAAGGAACTCCCCGCACAATTCGGTACGTCCTGGGCGGGGACGGATGAGGAGGCCAGGGGAATCGGCGCGTTCCATCAGGAGCATCAGGCCGGCCGCGAACGTCTCCGCGTAAAGCCGGCAGACCGGTTCGTTGAGCCTGGCAGGCATGGCCGCGCTGAAGTGGGCCGAGTAGCCGGTCAGCTCCAGGCCGGCGGGGACGGCCCGCCGCAGTTCGGCCTCGCCGGCTTCCGCCCACGAGCGGATCTGGCCGGCAAACCCCGGCCGGGTAAGTACCGGCGGCGTAGCGATCTCCGCCTCGGCGCCGTCCGCCGTGATGACCCCGCCCCACGAGCAGCGATAGGCGTTCGGATCGCCGGGATCCAGCGTGCTGCCGTCCAGGGCCAGCCGGTGGATCAGCGAGCCGAAATGAACCCGGCCGCCTTGCTCGGATCGCACAGAAAACTCTAGCTCCAACCCGAGCAGGCCACCCGGACCTGGCGTGGTGACTCCGCCGATCTGACGGCGCAATTCTCGTTCCAGGCGAGGATCACACAGACGGGTCAATGCCAACACAGGACATTGCCTTTTCTGCTGCAGCCCGGGCCAGGCTACCCGGCGGCAGGGGGTCGGGGCCGCTGGGTGGCCTGCTCCTGCGCGGGGATCGGCACGTCCTGCGCGCCCTGCCCAGGTACTGCCTGCGCCTGAGTTACCCGGCTCCTGGATTCCTCGTACTGTCTAAAGGCGATCCAGAACTGCGGGCCCTGCTCGGCCAGGTTGGCGAAGATTTCCTCGGCCATGTCGGCAAGATTGCCTTTTTCGCCCATCTCGGCCATCCCCTCCCATTCACCTCGAGACGTGATCCCCGTCCCGATAATCACACGGCCGCCATGCGGCCACTTTCCAGGCCTGCCCGATTACAGGTTCCGTACAGGAGTGCACTTATCCGGAGGGCCGAAACCGGGCGCTGATACATGGAGCCGCGCCGTCAGTCGTCCGGCAGCGGGCGAAGACCCTCGCCGATAGCAACGGCAGTCGACATGCGTGCCCCCTGAGCAAAGAGCCTCCCGGCGTAAATGTCTACTAGAACGGAGACCAACGGTCGTCTAGATAAGCAACCGACCACAGCAAAGCCATAACGGCGAGAAGGCGGCCTTGCTGGATGATCCACTTGTTTCCATTTGGTGTAGCGAGAACTATCCGCCAGGCCCAACGGCAGTAGTGACAAGGCGGAACTGACGGTCGCTGTAATCACCTACGATATTCAGGACTGCACAGATGTATACAAGGGCCGAACGTCCTCAATTCGGCAGATCCGGACGTCGGTTGGCTGGCCGACGTCCGGTGGCACAGCCACACTCAGATCACCGGTACGGCGTGGCCTCAGATGGCCGTCTCGGCAACCAGTTGGCCTGGCGAGGAGCATCTCCGCATGAAGCGGCTCGCCGCGTGCGCTCGCGGCCTGCCGCTGATGCCCCGTGACCGGCTCCGTGCTCTGCGCGGCGATCTACGGGGGCGCGGAAGGCCGGCCAGGCGGCCGCTTACCTTCCCGGCTTCCTGCTCGCGGGCCTTTTCGGCGGCAGCGACCGCGCGTACCCGATGCCGATGTCCACCCACCGGGAAAGGTCGTCGTCGCTGGCGAGGTCAGCCGGGCCGACGCGCAGCCAGCCGGGCATCTCCCGGCCCTGCATCACGGCAACCGCGACCCCGGTCGTGGCCGCCAGGTCGGCTGACCGCCCGGGATCGACATGGACCAGAACGCCTCCCTGGCCGCTAGCACTGATCGCCATGTGACCGCGGATGAGGAAGGCCAGCCCGCCGAACATCTTCTTCTCGGTCAGCTCAGGGTCATGGCCGATCAGGTCCCTGATCCGGCCGGCAAGATCCTCGTCATAGGCCATACGGCGATCGTACCGAGCAGCCGATTGCCTTTCACAGATGACGCTAGGAGGATCGTTCCAGCACTGAGGGGCGGGCGGGGCGCGGTGCCTACGCGCCGGGGCGCGGTGGGAGTCAGCCGGTGCGGCGCAGGACGGCCGCGCGCTCCTCCGGGGGAAGGTCATCACCGGCTTCCAGCAGGCCGGGCAGCAGGTCGCTTTCGGTGGTGAGGGCACGAAATGACCGGCCGATGGTCACCGTGTGCCGCGGCCGCCGGATGACCTCGATGCGGTCCCCGGCCCTGATCTCGCCCGGCACGACAACGCGCAGGTAGGTCCCGGTCGCGCCGCGGGCAGTGAACCTCTTCACCCACTTCGGCTCCCTCATCCGGTGCGCGAACGTCGCGCACGGGATCCGCGGCGAGGTGGCCTGCAGCACCACGGTGCGGCCGATCCGCCAGCGTTCCCCGACCAGCGTGCCCGTCAGGTCCAGGCCCTGAGTGGTCAGGTTCTCGCCGAACCGGCCGGCGGGCAGCTCGTAGCCCAGTTCCCGCTCCCACCAGTCCAGGTCCTCGCGGGCATATGCGTACACGGCCTGGTCCGTGCCGCCGTGATGCGCGGTGGTGCAGACGATGTCACCGGCCAGGCCGTTCGGCCGCGGGTGGCCGGGCCGCTTAGGCCCCGGATCAGAGACCGGTACCGGCCAGGTGACCGGGTGCTTGCCGATGCCGGTCCGGCCGGTGTCATGCGGCGTGGGCAACGTCTGGGCCGCGAGGTTGACCGACAGCAGCACGCCACCGCGGGATAGGTCCACCAGCCGAGCCTAGAGCCGCCGCTTCGCCGCAGGCCAGGCATTTATCACGGTTTCGCCCCGCGGGCGCGATGAGATTCGCCCCTCTCACCCGTCTCCACGGGGACGGTGTCGACTGGGTGAGCCATGTCGCGCGTCACGACGGCCCTGGAAGGAAAGGTTTCGTGAAGCTTCTTCTCACTTCCTCAGGCATCAGCAACCCGAGCATCCGCGATGCTCTCGTCGGCCTGCTGGGCAAGCCGGTGGCCGAGTCCAGCGCTCTCTTCGTTCCCACCGCGATCTATCCCTTCCCCGGCGGTGCCGGTAAGGCATTCCAGGCGATCTCCGGGAACGCCAAGAGCCCGTTGTGCGATCTGGGCTGGAAGTCGGTGGGAGTACTGGAGCTCACCGTGCTGCCCAGCATCGATAGAGAAGTCTGGGTCGCAGCGGTCCGGGAGTCAGACGTCTTGCTGGTCTGGGGCGGTGATCCCGTGTACCTGTCCTACTGGATGAAGCACTCGGGCCTCGCGGACCTCCTGCCGTCCTTGCCCGAGCTGGTGTACGTGGGGGTGAGCGCCGGGAGCATCGCGATGGCCTCCATGTTCGGCGAGACGTATTTTGATCCGCCCAGATGCAGCGGGGAAAGGCTGTCGTCCGAAGCCATCGTGTTCGCCAGGCCCGAAGGAGAGATCACCATGACCTTGGTCATGGCCGAGGGAGCAGGGCAGGTTGATTTCGCGATCATCCCGCACGTGGAATACGACGATCACCAGGACGTGGCGAACGCAGAAAAATGGGCCGGCCGGCTACCGGTGCCGACGTACGCAATAGACGATGAGACGGCCATCAAAGTGATCGACGGCACCGTCGAGGTCGTCTCCGAAGGGCACTGGAAACTGTTCAGCCCCTGACAGGGATCACTGTCCGCGTCTTGCGGTTCCCGCAGGGCGCCGCCGCCGTCGACGGCCGGGAGCAGCACCGTTTCCGGGTCTTTCCTGGTCGCTTCTGCTCCCGGCAGTTCTGGTAGGCGGTGCAGGCGCGAGACCGGGATGGAACCTCAGCGCGTGAAGGCCGGGAATGAGTTCAGTCCCTTGTCGATGAGTTCGGCAGCACGGTGGACGTCAGCGGTGACCGCCTGGTGGACCTGGGCGGGGGGGCGGGTGCCGTCGAGGTACTTCGGCAGGGCCTGGTACTGGATGCGCCATAGGCCGAGCAGGGCGGCGGCCGCGATCTGGGGCTCTGGGTCCTCCGGGCTCATTTCGGCCCGATCGGCCAGGATGCTGGCGGCCACGGCGGTGAACTGGTCCATCATGTCGCTCTGATGGGCGCGCAGCGCGGGGGTGTGCTGGATCAGGGCGTCGAAGCGCTGGATCGCCGCGCTGGCCTGGGCTAGGTCATCCTGACGGGCGAGCCAGGATGTCATGGCGCCCAGCTCGCCGTCCAGAATCCGCAGTGCCGCCAGGACCGGGGAGAGGGCCGGGTCGGCCAGGCCGACCTTCAGGGAGGCCACCGTGGATTCCAGGCGGTCCAGGATCAGTGACTCCTTGGTCGGGAAGTAGTTGAAGACCGTCTTCTCCGACACCCCGCACGCCTCGGCGATCTCCGTCACGCGGACGGCATCGAAGCCCCGCTCCATAAACATTCGCGTCGCGGTGTCGGTCAGTTGCTGGCGCATCAGGCGCTTCTTGCGCTCCCGCAGCCCGCTAACTTCCGGCGCCCCGCCCACCGCCGCCTCGCCTCCAGAGGCGGGAGGCACGGGCCAATCCACCGTCCGCGTATCCATGCCGTCAGCATACTCTTGCGCCAGTATTTTTTCTGCTACTATAAATTTTTAGCGACTGAAGTAGATTGGTCGCCACCCTCTACAACCTGAGGAGTTCTCGTGAGCGAGATCCACATCGTGCGTGACTATCCCCATTCCCCCGCCAAGGTCTGGCGGGCGCTGACCGACCCAGCCCTCATCCCGCTGTGGACCTCCACCGGCGCCGGCGGCCGAACGGAAGGTTTCACCCCCGTCGTCGGCACGAAGTTCCGGTGGGTCGCCAAGCCCAAGCCGGGCTGGAACGGCATCGTCGACTGCGAGGTGCTCGAGGTGGACGAGCCGCGGTTGCTGCGGTGGTCGTGGGTCGACGGCGATGGTGGCGAGGTGACGCTGGTCACCTACCAGCTCGAGTCCCACGCCGACGGTACCCGCTTCACCTACGAGCACACCGGCTTCACCGGCGCCGGCGGCCTCTTCATGTCGCAGTTGCTCGGGCACGTCCGCAGGAAGATGCTCAGCGTGGGCCTGCCCGCCCTGCTCGACGATCTCGGCGAAGACGGTGTGCTCCGGGCCGACAGCATCCTCAAGCCGAAGTCCCTGGGATGACCGGCGATCTCGCCATCGAGGCGCGCGAGCTGGCCAAAAGGTATGGCGACGTTACAGCCGTTGACGGCTTCGACCTGACCGTCACCGCCGGCCCGGTGGTATCGCTGCTGGGGCCGCACACCGGCGGTTAGCCGCCGGTGTGCGGCTCAGGCGGCGTGCGCGCGGAGGTAGCGGATCAAGCCGGTGACGTCCTCGGGCATCAGCCGTCCGATGGCCCCGGTCGAGTAGACGCCGACCGCGACCTGCCCCGCCGGGTTGAGGACGAACCCGGTGGACTGCAGGAACAGCGGGTCGTCGTTGACGAAGGCACCAGTCGCCGCGGCCAGCGCGCGGGCATCGGCGCCGTAGCCGACGCCGAACTCCAGGCCGTGCTTGGCGATCAGCTCCGCGGTGGTGGCCTCGTCGTCGACCGACAG
>JBEKJP010000251.1:0-7748 GCA_050011155.1 Streptosporangiaceae bacterium | reverse complement strand
GCGCGCAGTAGCCCGAGGGCGGCCCGCAGCTCGTCGAGGGCGGCCCGGCTGTTGGCGGCGATGCCAGCCAGCGCGGCGTCGGCGGCGCGGGGGTCGGTGCGGAGCAGGTACTGGGCGACGCCGGCCTGGGCGTTGACGACGGCGATGTGGTGGGCGAGGACGTCGTGCAGTTCGTGGGCGATGCGGATGCGTTCGGCCGTGACCTGGCGGTCGGCTTCGGCCTGGCGGCTGCGCTCGGCCGCCTCGGCTCGCTGTTCGGCGGCGGCGATCCGCTCACGCCGTTCCCGGATGAGGAGGCCCAGGGCGGTGGCGACGACGGCCCAGTTGAGGTAGAGCAGGTCCGGTCCGGCGTGCGGGTAGCTCACCAGGGCCGCGGTGAACTGGATGATCGCGGCCGCGGCGGCCGCGGTCCAGGCCACCCGGGCCGGGTAGCGGGTGGCGACGGTGTAGAGGGCGAGCATGGTCGCCGCGGGAAGCGTGGCCGCGGCCGGGTGCGCGTGGCCGGCCAGGGCGATGTGCACCGTGTCGGCGGCGAGCACGGCGGCGAGCACCGGCAGCGGCCAGGACACCCGCACGGTCAGCGGCAGCCACGACAGCACGACGACGACCGCGGCCCAGCCGGCCGGCAACCGCCAGCTGCCCCCGGCGACGCCGGTCGACAGCATGATCACCAGGGCGGCGGCCGTGAGCAGCCCGTCGGGGCGGCTGAGGTACCGCCGCAGCTGCGCCGCCCCGGTCATCGCGGCCCGGGTCATGGTCCTACCTTCGTTTCGTGTCGTCGTGGGCCGAACGGGGGCAGCCGCTGGGCTGCCCCCGTTCCACTATCCTCGCTGGTGACCCGTCACGATACGGCTGCCGCCGCGGGCGTCCGGTGCTTGACGGCCGTGTCCAGGCTGTTCGTGTCCGGGCTCTCCACCGGCACGTGCGGCAGGGCCCGGTCAAGCCAGGACGGGATCGCCCAGTTCCGTGACCCGATCAGGTGCATCACCGCGGGGATCAAGGTCATCCGCAGGAGGAACGCGTCGGCGAGTACGGCCACCGCCAGCCCCACTCCGAACTCCGCGATGGTCCGCACCCCGGCCAGGCCGAACGAGGCGAACACGCAGGCCATGATCGCGGCGGCCGTGACGATCACCCCGCCGGTGTCGGCCGCCCCGCTCGTGACGGCGCGCCGGTTGTCCCCGGTCTGGGTCCACCGCTCGTGCATCCGGCTGACCAGGAAGACGTGGTAGTCCATGGACAGGCCGAACACCACGCCGACGATGAGGATGGCGACGGTGTACTCCAGCGGGGCGGGTCCGCCGATGCCGAACAGCGGCTTCCCCCAGCCCCACTGGAACAGGGCGACGGTCGAGCCGAGCGCGACCGCGATCGTGAGCAGGTTGCCGACGGCACCCATGGCGGGAACGAGCAGGCTGCGGAACGCCAGGGTCAGCAGCAGGAAGCCGAGCACGGCGATAATGGCCAGGAACAGCGGCAGCTTGCCGGTCAGCGCGTTGGCCATGTCGATGCTGGTGGCGGTGGTTCCGCCGACGTACACGCGCAGGCCGGTTCCGGCCTCGGCTCGCGGAATGATGCCAGAGCGCAGCGTGCGGACGAGATCGCTGGTCGCCTGGTCCTGGGAGGCCATGGCGGGGACGACCTGGATCGTGAACAGGTTGCGGCCAGAGATTGCGGCCGGCGGGCCGACTGAGGCGACGCCCTTTACCTCAGGCAGCTGCCTGGTAAGCGTGGTCCACGCCGTCCGGGCCCGGCTGTCCGGGGTCTGGGCGACTAGCAGGAGCTGGGCGTCGAAGCCCGGGCCGAACGCATCCGCCATGGTGTCGTAGAAGCTGCGTGTGCTCGTCCCGGCCGGGGTGCTGCTGTCGTCCGCGGCGCCCAGCCGTATCGCGAGGGCCGGCGCGGCCAGCCCGGTGAGCACGGCGACGGCCAGCACTGCGGCGACGACAGGCCGGCGTTCGACCAGTCGAGCCCACCGCGTCCAGGCGCCGGGGCGGGCAGGCGCGGCATCCGGTGCCGGGGCGGCGCCGGCCAGTGACCCGGTCGCGGCGCGCTCGGACTTGCGCAGCACGCGCCGTCCCATCGTGGCCAGCAGGGCCGGGAGCAGGGTCACGGCGGCCATGACGGTCAGGAACACGGTCACCGCAGCGGCGATGCCCAGCCCGGTCAGGAAGCCGACGTTGAGGATGACCAGGCCCAGCAGCGCGACGACGACCGTGCCCCCCGCGAAGAGCACGGCCCGCCCGGAGGTGTTCAGCGCGGTCGTGATCGCACCAGTCAGGCCGGCGCCTTGCCGCAGCGCCTGGCGGTGACGGTTGACGATGAACAGCGCGTAGTCGATACCGACGCCGAGCCCGATCAGGGCGCCCAGCTCGGGAGCGACGCTGGGCAGCGTGATGACGTGCGAGAGCAGGATCACCGCGAGGCTGGACAGGCCGACACCGGCTACGCCGGTGATGATCGGCAGCACCGCGGCCCAGATTGACCGGAACACCAGGATCAGGATCAGCAGGGCCGCCAGGATGCCGATAACCTCGCTGGCCCCGCCCGGACTGATCTTGGTGAAGGCGGCGCCCCCCACCTGGACGTCCAGCCGGCTGCTGGCTGCTGCCTGGGCGAGTTTCGCCGCCGCGGCTCCATGGCTATCGGAGGTGAAGACAACCGTGGCATACGCGGTGCGCGCGTCGGCGCTGACTTGCCCGGCCCCGGCGGCGGTGAACGGGCTGACCACGCCCTTCACACCGTCGACCTTCGCCACGTTGGCGAGCATCGGCGCGATCCTCGAGCGCGCCGCCGGGGACAGCGCGGAACCACTGCGGGTGTCCCACACGATGGTTCCGGTGCTCACCTTGGCGGCGTCGCTGCCGACCCGGGCTAGCAGGCTGTACGCCGTCGCCGAGTCGCTGGCCGGCAGCGACGTGGAATCGCTGAAGGACGCCCCGGCCGACGCCACTACCCCGCCTAGCGCCACGAGCATTGCCAGCCAGGAAAGCAGAACCAGGATTTTATGGTGTACGCACCATCGTGCTAGTCCACCCATAACGGGAACACCCTTTCGGGAAGTCAGCGGATCGGTGTTCCCAACTCTCCAGGCCAGGCGGCCGCCACGCGTCAAACCAGCGCGGTCACTTCGGCATACAGCGAACGCGGTACGTCAAGACCCGCGGCCGCATCGACGAGCGTGAACGTCCAGGTACGACGGGCGCCATGGGCGGGACCCGAGGGCCAGGCAGCTGGGGCGAGCCAGAAAACTTCCAACTGGACTTGACAGTTTCCTGTAGTACGGGCTATATAAAAAGCGTCGGTCATTGACCTGGCAACGCTACCGCAGGTTCCCGGAGGGTGATCGGAATGACGCTTACCACTCGCGAGGCAGGCACGGTCTTCGCGGACGTCGTGTACGCGGATCAGCAGTGGGTGGATGCCGAGTTCGACGCGCTGATCTCGGCCTCGTTCAGCGAGCCGCCTGCGCCGCCGCCGCCCGCGCCGCCCCGGGTCCCGCCGTTTCCCGGCACCCCGCCCCCGTCCTCCCGGCAGGCGGCACCAGACTCGATTGCCCGTACCGTCCCGGCCACCGGGCCGGGCCATGGCCGGGAGCGCTCGCCCCCGGCGCATCTCCCCGGCCAACCGCCAGGCTGCCGCCCCTAGCCCCCGACCGGGCGGCGGCCCCGTACGACAACGATCGGCACCGGGCACAGCCCCGGCGAACCAGGAAAGGAGAACCAGCAGGGAAATCATCCAGCTTAACCTGATGGCCACCAGCAGACGGCGGGGCTTCCCCGGAGGGGAGCCCCGCCCTGGGTTCCCCCGGCCTGCCTGGTCCGCTGGCCAGGATGCCACCCCGAAGCCGAACGGGCGGTGGTGCTTCCCCCGGCAACCTGCCACGGCCCGTCAGGCGAATTCGACGGAGTTCACAAAGTCTGTGATGCGGCGGAATTGACCCTTTTGCCTCAGCTGGACCTGGTCGAGCCCGGGTCGTGACCGGACTGTGGACCGAGAAAGCGCTCGAGGTAGTCAAGGTTCTCCCGGACCATCTGCAGGGCGCGGTGCGGCGCGGTAGCGGGCGATCCGGTGCCCTCCGGGTAGGAGAGCATGTCGACGGCGTTCTGGGCGAGCTGGTCGGCCACCGGTTCGGCCGGATGGTTAGAGCCTGGGTGGAACCACCACGCCACCCAGTTGCACATGCCGATGACCGACAGCGCCGCCAGCCGCTCGTCTCGGGGACGGAACTCTCCCCTCGACACGCCTTCCTCGATGAGTGTCCGCATCTCGGCGAGGACCTCCCGGCGCGCCTTCAGGTGCAGCGCGGCCACTTCCTCCGGGAGCGCGGCCTCGGTGCGATCGAGGACCCGAAAGCGCTCCGGTGCTCCGGCGCGCTGGAGCACTAGTGCACGGACCACGGTCCGCAGCTTCTCGACGGAGCCGAGGTCGGTGCGGAGCCGGACCGCCCGGACGATGTGCACGGTGTTCTCGCTGACGTCCCTGACGAGCGCGGCGAGCAGCTGTTCCTTGCTGCTGATGTAGTTGTAGAGCCCCGGCCTGGTGATCCCGATGGCATCGGCGATGTCCTGCAGCGTGGTCCCGTCATATCCGCGCTCGGCGAAAAGCCGGGTGGCGTGCTCGAGGATCTCCGACATCACCAGCTCGCGGCGCGATGACGACGTGCGCATCCGCGTCGCGCGAGCCGAAGCCTTGTCGACCGTATGGCTGGCTGCGGCGGCCACCGCGCGACTGTTCCGGCGAGAGGGAGAGGCCATGGCGAGATGGTAGGCGTTGCCGAGACAGCGCGTCAGGCCGGGACCGGCACCGGGGCGCAGGTCAGGGCGAAGGCGAGCTGCTGCAGCTGCAGGGCCCGCCCGAGGTGGTGGTGGTCGATGTTGTGGCCGACGCCGCGGGCCAGGGTGGCGTCGACGCGGGGGGCGGAGGTGAACATCCCGGCGAACGCGTCGACCCGGCTCTGACCGGCGTTCCAGAGAGCCTCGTGCTCGGCGAGCACGTAGTGGACCGGTACCCGGACCTGTCCGGCGAGGTCCGCCGCGGTGCGCGGCCACTCGCCGACGATCTCGAGCAGTTCCTCGATCGGGCAGGCAGCCGCGGAGATCCCGGCGCGGTCGACGGCGTCGGGAGCGAAGGTCTCGTCCGGTCCGTACATGAACATGCGGCGCTGCTCGGGGCTGAACTGCACCGGGACGCCGGGCGGCATCGAGTGCCAGGCGCCGACGACGTGGGCCGGGGAGACGGTGTTGACCCCGTGCAGCGCGATCCCCAGCAGCGGCCATGCGGGCTGGCCCGCGGCGATGTGGACCGCGACCGCCGAGCCGATGGAATGGGAGATCATGACGATTCCCGGGTGGCCGGCCCCGTGTTCGGCCCACAGCGCGGCGGTGGCCTCGTCGAGGACCTCGGCGTTGCGGGCGAACGTCCGCTGGTCGGCGGGGAGGGGATCGCTGCCGCCGTAGCCGGGTCGGTCGAGGGCGATCGCGCTGAATCCGTTCGCCTCGGCCGCGTCGAGCAGGGAAAACCCGGGGACGTCGAAGTAGCGGGCGGTGTAGCTGCCTCCGGGCAGGCACACCAGCAGCGGGGTGTCCGGGGTGCCGGCTCCGGTCGCGATCCCGGTGACCCGCAACCCGCCCGGGGTGCGGACGTCGATGTCCGTGCGCATCAGCTGCTCCTCTGCAGATGGTGGGGTGTGCGGCTAGTCAGAGCCAGTCGAGGACCGTGTCCGCGGCCAGTTCGATGCCCGGGCGGTGGCCGGGTAGGGCGGCGCCGAAGTGGAGCCCGGGGATGACCCCGCGTTCCTTTTCCAGGGCGCCGATCGCGTCGTAGAGCTTGTCGGCATCGGTGGGCAGGAGGGTCTGGTCGCCTGAGAACTCCAGGTACAGCGTCGGCACCTTGACGTGCGGTGCGGCCTTGGCGAACGAGGCGTTCGTCGACAGGCCAGACCAGGTCGACAGCCACGCGTCCGGGCTGGAGATGCGGCCGAACCCGACGGTGCCGTAGTTGATCAGGTGCGGGTACAGGCCGTGGAGCGAGCCATAGGGACGGTCGTTGGGGTCGAGGGAGAGATCCACGTAGCGCGGGTCGGCCTCGGTGCGGTTGACGGTGAGGAAGCGCGGGGCGAGTACCTCGCGCTTATCCGCGACGTCACCGGTCTCCTTGAACCGCGCTCGGGCCTCCTCCCGGCGCGCGACCCAGTGGCGGGCGAGGTTGTCGAGGCGGGCCATGCGCTCCCGCTGCGCCGCCCGGTACCGGGCCAGGAACTCCGGGCTGTAGCTTGAGCTCTCCGGCGGCTCGCGGAACCCGTTGCGGGGATCGAACAGGTCCAGCTCGGGCGCGGCGGCCAGCGGATCCGCCTCGTCGATCACGCTCGGGTCGATGCCGTGCAGCATCACCTCGCCCTGGCCTGGGTGGGCGGCCAGGAAGACCACGCGGTCGGGCAGCGGCATCTGGGCCTCAGCGAGCCGCGTGCACCGGCCGGCCGGGGTCCGTGCGATCCGGTCCTGCGGCGCGGCGGTGGCCTGCCAGAGGTAGAACGCGTTGAGGGTTCCCCCACCGGAGTGCCCGAGCGCGACGAGCCGATCGTAGCGCGCACGAGGAATCGCGTACCCCCCCGCGACGTCCAGCAGGGCCTGTTCGTGGACCAGGGTGTGGTCGGTCCCGACCGCCCGCATCCCCTGGCTCCACACCGCGACGCCGGCCTCGAGCAGGAAGCCGATCATCGGGTGCCCGCTCATGTCCAGTCGCGGGTGGATCACGGTCACGCAGGTGGTCGCGCCCGGCGGATGGAACAGGGTGCCCTTGAGGGTGGCGCCGTCGATCGTCGGGACGCGATGCAGGCTGATCTCGGTTCCGGCCGGGATCGGCGCCGGTTCGGGATGCCGGTGGCCGCCGAGCCGCTCGGTGTCCGGTGCCGCCGCGGTGCGGGTCACGGGACCGGCTCCACCTTCAGGGCGTCCTTGTCGTACTGGACGACGCGCCCGTGGCCGACGGCGGCGAGCGCGCTGTACCAGACCGAGTGCCGGACCCCCGTGGCGCGGCGGTCGATGACGAGCGGGCCGTCCGCGGTGACCGTGACGTAGCCCCGGAGCCGCTCCACCCGGGCGCCCGGCTGGGCCGCGGCCACTGCGGAGACGTTGGTGAACTCGGCCGCGTCGAGGAAGTACAGAGTGGTCATGGTGCTCCTTTTCAGGCCGGGACCCGGGAGGAGATGAGCTCGGCCTTGCGGGCCCACAGCGCGTCGAGGGTCGGCTCGCCGTCACCGGCCAGGACGTCAAGCAGCGCCTGGGCGGTGACCTCGGCATCGACCGCGTCGGCCGCGGTCAGCTCCCGCAGCGGACGGGCGATCTCGATGAGGATGTCGTTGGGGTCGCGGACGTAGATCGACTCAACCGTCTCGTGCATGACGCGCATGTCGAGCTTCAGCCCGGCGTCCTCGATGCGCCTGGCGAACCCGTCGAGGTCCTCGAGGGTGTCCACGTGGAGGGCGACGTGCTGGCCGAGATCTAGCAGGGGCGGGAGGTTCTTGTCGCGGTAGGGCTCCTGGCCGAAGTAGTAGAAGAAGGCCAGGCAGTCGGCGTTGCCGATGTCGAAGAAGAAGTGCACGAAGTCGCGCTGGTACTCCGGACCCCAGGCCTTGACCTGCATCGTCTGCACGAGCGGCAAGCCGAGGACATCCCGGTAGAAACCGATGGTGCCCGCCGGGTCGAACGTCGGGAACGCCATGTGGTTGATGCCGCGCACCGGGTGGC
>JBEKJP010000250.1:0-7777 GCA_050011155.1 Streptosporangiaceae bacterium | reverse complement strand
CGTCAAGCATGGCGTCCAGGGACAAGCCAAGCTGAGTGCCGATGCTCAGCGCCTCACCGAGGCTGGCGAACAGCACGGCCATCGGCAGCTGCAGGACGAGTTTCATCGTGGCGCCGGTACCGACCGGCCCGAGATGGATCACCCGGCGGCTGAAACTACCCAGCACGGGGGCGATCCGTTCCACGTCCGCGGCCTCCCCGCCCGCCAGCACGAGCAGCTGGCCAGCGCTGACGGCCCTGGGCGGGCCCGACATCGGAGCATCGACGAGCCGACCGCCAGCACGCTCCACCGGCTCGCGCAGGCGCAGCACCGTGGTTGTGCGCACGGTGCTCATCTCGACGAAGGTCGTGCCGCTGGCGCCCGCGCCGGCGAGCAGGCCATGCGGCCCGCCGTAAACGTCCGCCACGGCCTGGTCGTCGGTCAGCATGGATAGCACGACATCGGTCTCCGCGGCTAGCTTGGCCGGGTTGGCGGCCCAGCTGGCACCCAGCGTGAGAAGCTCTCCGGCCCGATCCGGCGTGCGGTTGTAGACGGCAACCGGATATCCGGCGGCCAGCAGCCGAACGGCGGCTGCTCGTCCCATTCGGCCCAGCCCGGCCACGCCGACGCGGGTCACGGCCGACCGCCGCGGGTGCTACGCGGACGCATATCGGTCCAGACCCGCTCGATGTGGGCCAGGCACTCGTCCTTCTCGCCCCCGAAACCCGCATCGAGCCAGCCTGCGGGCAATGGCCGGTCCTCCGGCCAGATCGAGTACTGCTCTTCGTCGTTGACCACGACACGCATCTGGTCGGCCATTCGAGGGATCCTTTCGCTCATGTCTCACCGGCTACCGGGTTGATCTGAATCACATCGGGCCCTTCGCCGCTCTGGACGTGGCCGTAACCGCCTCGAGCCTCGGCCGGCAAGCCGGCGGCACGGCATCGGAGAACCGCTCCAGGTAAGCCGCCAGGTGCTCAGGGTTCCCGGTCAGGAAGGGCAGGTCGCTCGGCACCATGTGGCGGATCGCGAGAAGCGGAACCGGGCTGCGCAGCGGGCGGAAGTCCTTGTTCCGCAGGCCGGGCGCCGACGGCGGCCCTGGGTGGAACTCGCCGACCATGAGGCCGGCCCGGACGAACTCGGTCTTAAGCAGTTCCTGGGTCCGGTCGACAAGCAGCGGCGCGTCAGCCGTGGCGATATCGGGGAACAGAACCAGAATCGTCTTGAGCTGCGCGCGGCGCCCGTGGCTGGGCTCGAGCCGCTCGAACCAGTCACGGTAACGCAGGACGGTCCGGACCAGCTCGGCCGGTAGTGGCCGGGCGCCATGGTGAGCGGTCACCCAGAATCCCGACGACTGCAGCGACTGCGGCACGAACGGGCACACGGGGCCGGGGCGGCCGAGATCGGGATGCGGCCGGCTTAGGTAGCTGCGGGCCCAGTCGAAGATCAGCCTGGCGGCGGGAAGTGCCGCCCTGGCCTCGGCCGGCCAGCCCGCCGGGTCGTCTTGAGCATCCGCGGGCTTCAGCAGGAAAAGATCGGGCGCGTCTGGATGCCTCAGCATGTCGTGGCTCCGGAGTGTTGAGCGATAAGAGGGTCGTCACGCGAGCCCGCCACGGCGCCACGTGGATATGCGCTGGCCGACCCGGCCGTCTCCCTATCGAGCAGCGCCATATCGAGCAGCGCGTCTGGCAGCAGGTCGTCAGCGAGGCGCAGCGGCCGGAACAGGTACCCGGCGGCGGTCCAGGCCAGCGCGAGCAGTCCGGTGACCGCCATGATGAGCGCGATACCGCGCGCGCCCGTGCCCGCCGCCGACGCGAGCGGCCCGGCTATGAGATACGCCAGCGGCATCATGGTGCGGGCGAGCATGAGGCAGCTCGAGATGACCCGGCCCTGCATCGGCACCGGTACCTTCACCTGGACCAGGCAAAGCCAGTGCGCGCTAGCCAGGGCCGCGCAGATTCCCACGCCTGCCATCCCGGCGGCGACGGCGACGGGCCGCGGAACCGCGGCAATGAGCAGCGCCGACGCCCCGAAGATCGCAACCGCGGCCAGCATGCCCAGGCTGCGTCGGCGCGCCCCGCCCCACAGCGTCATCAGCGTTCCCCCGGCGAGCATTCCGGCACCCTGCATGGCCAGCACGCCGCCGAGCACGGCCGGGGAAGCGATGGTGAGAACCAGCGGGGTGGTCAGCACGACAAGAAGGCCGCCCAGGGCGTTGGCGCCGGTGAAGAAGAGCGTCAGGGCGACGAGCGGCGGCCGGGCGAGCACGAAGCGTGCGCCCGCGGCGATCTCCTGGCCGAGTGGTTCGGGTCGCCGGGCGAACATGGCGTCAGGGAACCGGACGGCCAGCAGGGTGGCGAGTGCGACCAGGAACGTCAGGGCGTCCACGGCCGCGGCTCCGCGCAGCCCGGCCAGCGTCACTATGGCCCCGCCGAGCAGCTGGGCGACGATCGTGCCGCTCGCGGTGCCGAGCTGCAGCAGCCCGCTGGCCGACCCGAGATAGCGCTTGGGTACCAGCTGGGTGGCTCCGGCGAGGTAGGCGGGCTGGCGGAAGGCGCCGGCGGTGGCGCTGACCGCCGCGATCGCGTACAGCTCGGGCAGGCGCAGCGATCCCGCCGCCAGCAGCCCGATGAGCAGCAGCGCGGCCAGCAGTCCGGTCGCGTCGCAGCCGAGCATGACGCGCCGCCGGTCCAGCCGGTCCGCGGCGGCGCCGGCGAGCGGTGCTACCGCGATGGCCGGCAGCAGGCTCACGGTCGTGATGCCGGCGAATGCCGTCACGCTGCCGGTCCGCTGGTAGGCCCAGATCCCCAGGGCGAACGTGCTCAGCCCGGTACCGATCAGCGACACCAGCTGGCCCGCCGCGACCAGGAGGAAGGCACGCATCCGGGCGACCGTGACAGGTACCGGCGCAGCCGGGACCGCCGGTCCCGCCCCGTCGAGCCAGTCCGTCATGAGGCGCATCAGTTCGGCGGGCCGCTCGCGGATGAAGAAGTGCTCGGCGCCGGCCAGGACGGCCAGCCGGACATCGCCGGCCACCGCTTCCCAGTCATGCACCCGCTCCGCGGCGAAGTCGGTCAGCCGGTCGGCGCCTCCGGTGACGGCGAGCAGTGGCGCGGCCAGCCGGACCATCGGGCCGGCGAAGAACTCCTGCGCTTGGCGTGCGTCGTGGCGCAGGTTGCGGGCCAGGACTTGCCGCTCGGCCGGTGGCAGTGACTCGCCGAGGCCGCCGAGGACACGCAGGCTGTCCTGGACGGCGCGGGCGTTCTGCCTGGCTGTGGGCGAAAGGCGGGTGAGCAGGCCGAGCACCCCCGGCAGCCGGGCCGCCGGGAAGCTCGCACCGGCCACGACGCCGCGTACCGTGCGGCCGTCCGCTTCCAGTTCGGCGGCGATCGCGACCGCGAGCGCCGACCCGACGCAGTGGCCGTACAGCACCACCTCGGCCGGATCCGCGTCGGCGATCTCCGCGGCACAGCGCCTGGCCACCTCGGGCAGCGGCAACAGCGGCTCGGCGCGGCGGGCGTAGTCGTGCCCGGGCAGCTCGACGGCGCAGACGTGCCAGTCGTCCGGGGCGTGCCTGGCTAGCGGTTCGAAGGACACGGCGCTTCCGCCGCCGAACGGAACGCAGACCAGCATGGTGCGCGCGGCGCCCCGGGCCGGTCCCCGGGTCGGCAGCCGGACGATGAGCGGGCGCCCGCCGGCGTCGGGAGCGGTCTGCGGAGCGGGGCGGGCCATGCTGTCGAGATGCGCGGCGAGCGACCGGATGGTCGGGTAGGTGAAGAGGTCAAGTACTGGCAGCTCCGGGTCGATACGGCGCACCACTCGTACCGCCTTCATCGACTCACCGCCCAGAGCGAAGAAGTCGTCGTCCACATCGAGCGCGTCCATTCCGAGGACGGCCGTCCACGCCGCCGCGACCCGCTCCTCGGTTGGCGTCCGCGGCCGGGTGGGGGCCGGCTCTGCGGCCCCGCGTTCTCCGACGGCCGCGAAGTGCCCGGGGTCGGGCAGCGCGCCCGTATCGAGCTTGCCGTTGGGAGTGGCGGGCAGCGCGTCGAGAACGGCGAAGGCGGTCGGCACCATGTAACGAGGCAGCCGGAGCGCGGCGTGTTCGCGCAGCTGACCGGCCGTCGGCCGGTCCGCGCCTGGCGCGGCCGTGACGTAGGCCGCCAGCTGCGGGTCGCCCACCCGGTCGCGGCGCAGGAGCACGGCGGCCCGGCTCACGCCCGGGCACTGTTCAAGCACCGCTGCCACCTCGCCGGTCTCGATCCGGTAACCACGCAGCTTGACCTGGCCGTCAAGTCGGCCAAGGCACTCGAGCCGGCCGTCGGCGAGCCAGCGGCCGATGTCGCCGGTGCGGTACAGCCGCCGCCCGGGAAGCGGTCCCAGGTCGTCAGGAACGAACCGGTCTGCCGTGAGCGCGGGACGTCCGGCATAGCCATCAGCGACGCCGGCCCCGCCGATGCAGATCTCGCCGGCCACGCCGGCCGGCTGGGATCGCATCTGGTCGTCAAGCACGTAGACCTGGGTGTTCGCGATCGGCCGGCCGATGGTGATCCGGCCGGGGTCGGTCACGGCCTCCAGCGTGGAAAAGACGGTGGTCTCGGTGGGACCGTAGAGGTTCCACACCGCCGCCGTGCGCGGCAGCAGCTGACGGGCCAGTTCCGGCGTGAGCGGCTCGCCCCCGGCACAGGCGGTCAGCCCCGGGTTACCGCGCCAGCCGCCCTCCAGCAGCATCCGCCATGTGGTCGGGGTCGCTGACATCCACGTGATCCCGCCGTCGGCCAGGCGCCGGGCCAGCCGTGCGCCGTCGCCCGCTTCGTCACCGGCGATCACCAGGCGCGCTCCGGTGACAAGCGGCAGGAAGATCTCGAGCACGGAGAAGTCGAAGGCGAACGAGATCACCGACAGCACCACGTCGCCGGGGACCATGCCGGGCGTGCGGCTCATCGACATCAGGAAGTTCACCACCGCGCGGTGCGGGATCCGCACACCCTTCGGGCGCCCGGTGGAGCCGGAGGTGTAGATGACGTAGGCAGGGTCATCCGGGCTGGGCGCCGGGGCGTCTTCCGTACACGTCTGCCCCCTCAGGGCTTCGGGTCCGAGTTCCAGTACCGCGCCGTCGAAGCCGGCCGGGACGCGGTCACGCATCGCCGCGTCGGTGATGACGACCAGGGGCGAACCGGCGTCGGCGAGCGTGAAGGCCAGCCGGTCCTGCGGGTACGCCGGGTCCAGCGGCAGGTAGGCGCCGCCGGCTCGCAGGATGCCGAGCATGTTCACCACCGCGGCGGCACCGCGTTCGCTCAGCAGTCCGACGACAGTGCCGGCGCCGACGCCGGCGCGGCGCAGTGCGGCGGCCGCGGCGCCGGCGCGGCGGTGCAACTCGGCGTAGGACAGGGTCCCGTCGGGGGCGGAGATGGCGATCGCGGCGGGGTGCCGCTCCGCGGCTGCCCGCAGCAGGTGAGTCAAGGGGGCGTCGGGCACTTCGGCGGAGGTGGCGTTCCACTCCGCCTGGAGGCGCAGTTCCGCGGCGTCGGCCAGCGGCAGGTCATCCACGCGGGTATCAGGCCCGGCGGCGATGCCGCGCAGCACAGTTTGCAGGTGCGACACGAACCGCTCGGCGGTGGCGGCGTCGAACAGGTCAGTGTTGTACTCCAGGGCACCGTCGAGACCGCCCCCGGTGGGGACGAGCACGAGCGAGAGGTCGTACTTGGCCACGCCCGTCGCCCCGAAGACCGGTTCGGCGCGCAGGCCTGGCAGGTCCAGCGTCGCGGCGGGCAGGTTCTGCAGCGCGAGCATGGTGGAGAACAGCGGCGTGCGGCTGAGATCGCGTTCGGGCGCGAACTCCTCGACCAGCCGCTCGAACGGAACCTGCTGGGCGGAAAGAGCACGCAGCGTCGTCTCCCGGACCTGCCGGAGCAGCTGCCGGAACGTCGGCCGGCCGCTCAGGTCGGCCCGCAGCGGCAGCATGTTGACGAAGAAGCCGATCAGGCGCTCAAGTTCCGCCGCCGGGCGTCCCGCCACCGGGGTGCCGACCAGCAGGTCTGGCTGCCCGCTGGTCCTGGCGAGCAGCACCGCGTACGCGGCGAGCAGCACCATGAACAAGGTGCCGCCCTCCTCGAGCCCGAGGCGGGTGAGCGCGGCGGTCAAGGATTCCGGGACGCTGAACTGCACCACCGCGCCGGTGAACGTCTGCCGCGCCGGCCGCGGCCGGTCGGCGGGCAGCTCGAGCGCCGGAGGGAGCTGGGCGAGCGGTTCCCGCCAGCTGTCCAGGCCGGCCGCCAGCGCGGGGCCGTCCAGCCAGTCGCGCTGCCAGGCCACGTAGTCGCTGTAGCTGAGCCCGGCCGACGGCAGGCTGACCCGGGCGCCGCCCCGCCCGGCGCGGTAAAGCTCGGCCAGTTCTTCCAGGAAGACCGGGTACGACCAGCCGTCGAAGACGATGTGGTGGAACGTCAGCAGCAGCAGGTGCTCCTGGGGGCCAAGCCGCAGCAGCCGAGAGCGCAGCAGCGGACCGCGGGCGAGGTCAAAGCCGTGCGCGAACTCGGCGTCGATGTGCTCGCGGGCCGCCTTGTCCTGGTCGGGGTGGCCCGACAGGTCGACCAGCGGCAGGTCCGCCGCTGGCCCGCCGGCCGGCGCCACCACCTGCGCCGGCTCCCCCCTAGAGTCGGCGAAGGTGGTGCGCAGCGCGTCGTGCCTGTCGACGAGCAGGCCGAGAGCCGCCCGCAGCAGGCGGACGTCGAGCGTCCCGGTCAGCCGCAGCGCATAGGGCAGGTTGAAGGCCGGGTTCCCCGGCGTGGCCTGGTCCAGGAACCAGAAGCGCTGCTGAGCGAAGGACAGCGGGTGCCGGGACGGACCGGCCGCGACCGTGCGCCGCGCCGGATCCGCTGGCCGGACCGGCGGCAGCCGGGTCGCGCCCGCGGCCTCCTCGAGCAGCGCCAGCAGCTCCAGCCTGACCGCGGCGATCTCGGCGCGAAGGCCGGAGTCGAGTGCCCCGGCCGGTGCCCGGTAGCGCAGCTGGCCGTCTTCGGCCCACAATCTTATGCCGCGCTCCCGGAGCCGCTCGAGCAGCGCGCCCGATGGCGCAGTCATAGCGCACCGTCTTCGATCGCGGCGCCGTCTTCGATCGCACTGGCTTCGGCCGCGGCACCGTCCTGCGCAGCGGCCCAGCGGAGTGTGTCGACGTGCCTGGCCAGCGAGTCCAGGGTCCGCAGTTCGAACAGCCGGCGCAGCGGCACCTCCACGTCGAGCTCGGCGCGGATCCGGGCTGCCATCCGCGCGGCGAGCAGCGAGTGGCCGCCGAGGGCGAAAAAGTCGTCGTCGACGCTTACCCCGGTGGCGAGGAGGTCTTCCCAGATGCTCGCCAGGGCGCGCTCTACCTCCGACCGGGGCGCGCGCGTGGCCGGAATCACCGGCGCTGCCGGGGCCGGTGGCGGCAGCGCGGAGCGGTCGAGCTTGCCGTTGGGGGTGAGCGGCAGGGCGGGGAGCGGGACGAGGGCGCGGGGCACCAGGTGCTCAGGCAGCCGCTGCCGCAGCCATGCCTGGACAGGCCCGGTGTCGCTGACGCCGACGACGTAGCCCACGAGACGGTATTCGTCTCCGTCCGGCTGTGCGACCACGGCCGCGTCCGTGACGCCGGGCGCGCCCCGGAGCGCCGCGGCGACTTCGCCAGGTTCCACCCGGTACCCGCGGATCTTCACCTGATCGTCGACCCGGCCGAGGAATTCGTAGCTGCCGTCCGTGCGCAGGCGCGCCCGGTCGCCGGTCCGGTAGAGCCGGCCCTGCCCGTACCGGTCAGCGACGAACC
>JBEKJP010000249.1:0-7804 GCA_050011155.1 Streptosporangiaceae bacterium | reverse complement strand
GCGTACAACATCGCCGGCGACGCCCCGTCGACCATGTACGAGCTCGTCGAACTCGGCGGGCAGGAGCTCGACGTCGCAGCGGCCGCCGGCCGGATCGTCGAGGACCCCTGGCTCGGCGTCCCTGACACCACCCGCGCCTATCACGAGCTGGGCTTCCGCCCGATCTACCCGACCGCGAAGGCCGCCTGGCGCGACGGCGCCCTGTAGGGTCCCTGCTGACGGCAAGAGCAGCACGGCGTTGCCGTCAGCAGCCTGATCGGCACGCCTTAGGGCTGCCGAGCCGCACGGTTGCCGGTTTCCGCTGGTCAGACGGCACACGATGCGCAACGGGGCCGGCAAGCCCATTACGGAATTAAGACGTTCATTGTTAGCGTGCCAGGCGGGCTGTTACCTGGACATAGGCCATCTTCTCATGCCGCTGCCACGGGACGCGCTTGGCGCTCCGCGCGATGGAGTCCTCCTGGGCCAGCGACGGCCGCGTCGACGGTCTCCGCCTGCACCGTCGCTCAGCCGAGGCTGCTGGTTGCCTGCACTGTCGGCTCCGCAGGCGAGACGGTGACCTGCTGTCCGGGGTCGTGCGGGCCGCCTTGGCAATATGACGGGCCGGGCGGGCCGGAGACGCCGACGGCTTCCCGCTGGGTGAACGTTCCGCCATCCGCGGCAGGCACGGTTAGCCGGATCGCGGTCGCATTGCCCGCGATCCCGAGGTCGCACCGGTACTTCGCCACGAGGACGTAAGCCGAGGCCCCGTGCGCGAGCACGACGGCCGTCGGCTTGCCGGAAGTGACGTACGCGCCGCCGCCTGACGAGCGCCGTTAGCGTGACCGCGACCAGCGCCGTGGCAGATCGCATGATGGTTCCTCCGCATCGCTCGACGTTCCCGTCTCCTGGACGCCGGTAGGGACCCAGAGGTTGGATCTGAGCTGGCCGCCTGGGACAACCCTCACGTGGGCGTCCGCGCGATGAAGGCCTGGCCGCACTCCAGGTTGGCTATCGAGACGCTGGCGCAGTTCCTGGTACATCCGCAGAGGGGCGGCTTGCTGGCCCAGCCTCGCGAGTACGGTCTTCTGCCGGGTCGCGGGAGGTCGGCGTGGATGCGGCCGCGGGCACCCTCGGCGGCGCGGGGATCTTGGCCGGGTCGCCGACGGCAAGGGCACGCGGGCAGGTTTTCCTGCCTATCGATCGAGGCCGCGGCTCGTCTGCCGTGTCGGGGCGCCGGGTCAGTATTCGAGTTGCTGCCAGTCGAGGGTGATGGGGACGGGGTTGCTGAGGCGGGGCGGGCTGCCGGGCTCGTCTTTCATGGCGGTGCCGGTGTGCTTGTAGGTGCCGGTGGCGCGGTCGAGGTTGTACCGCTCGATCGCGGAGACGCCCGTGGCATCAAGGCGGATGATCCAGTAGTGCGGGATGCCGGCCCGCGCGTACTCGCCGGGCTTGTCAACCTCATCAGTGGTCTGTGATCCCGGGGAGACGATCTCGATGACCAGGAGGGCGTGCTCCGCCCGGAGCCTCTCCCCTGGCTCCAGGCACCGGTACAGGACGACGTCGGGCCTGCGGTTCAGCAGGGGGATGTCCAGCAGTCGCAGGTCCACGTCGGCATTGACCGTCAGGCAGCCGCCGCCGGCGCGCATCGCCGCCCGGGCCGCGCCCTCGACCAGGTTCGCCAGCCGCCTGGCCGCAAGCTGATGCTCGGGAGACGGCGACTCGCAGTACACGACATAGCCATCGACGATCTCGATCGCCTGGGAGGTCTCCTCCGGCATCCGCTCGTACATCTCGGCGGTAACCCGCGTCGGCTGCGGCCGGATACCGTCCAGCCACTCCTCGCCAGGGAAAGCCGTCATCTCCCCGCCACCCCTTGCCTTCGCGGCCATCGCCACCGGCTGGGAACGACCCTGCCGCCAACAACGATACAAGCCGGGACGAGAGTCGGCATGCTGGTCCTGCCGCACAACGACAGAGCGTGTGAGGTGCCCCACGGTTCCCGGACAGGGACTCATTAGATTGGATTTCCCTGAAGAACGGGTTCTGCCAGGACTGATACGCGATCGTCCATTCGCGCCGCGAGCGGGCCGACCGTGGCAACGGCCCGGCAGCCGCGCACAGCGGATATCGTGCTCGCCGCCGATCGCGTTATCGCCGCGCTGCGTGACGACACTCCGGCAGTGCTTGATGTGGCCAGGTTCCTGCCGACGGCAAAAACAGAACGGCGTTGCTGTCAGCTCAGGAACTACCAATGACACACTTGCCTGTTTCCGACCAGGTGGCACAGGATGCGTAGCGGCATAGGGAAGCCCGTTACTGGACTGGCGATCACTGAGGCCCTCCGGCCATGGCTGTCAGCGCAATGGCGTTGCTTTAGGTGACCTGCCAGGGATAGAGCAGGTGGAACTCGATTCTGCGGGTGACGCGGGTGACGCTGGGCTCGCCGGGCTTGCGGGCGGGGAAGTCCCCGGCCTTCTTGGTCTTCCGCGGGCTGGCCCGGTCC
Organism: Streptosporangiaceae bacterium; assembly: GCA_050011155.1. Lineage (GTDB taxonomy): Bacteria > Actinomycetota > Actinomycetes > Streptosporangiales > Streptosporangiaceae > Palsa-504. Next base: position 5,319 of record JBEKJP010000249.1, on the reverse strand, counting down.
GGGCGGTCGCGGGTGAAGAAGGCGGGCATGAGGATCTTGGCCAGGAACGTGGCCAGGGCGAGGTCGGCCCGGTCAGGGGGGGAAAGCCGCGATCGTGTCCGTCGCGGCGGCCAGCATGCCGGTCTTGTGGTGGCCGATGACGGTCTCGCATCCCCATCGGCGCGGGTAGCAGCAGGCCAGGTCCAGCGCCGGGTACTCCTCAGCATCGAGCAGGCTGGTGACCAGGCAGAACACTTCGGAAGTCTGCTCGCCGCCGTCTTCTGCCGTGGTGTGCACGGTGTACTCGATGACGCGGACGGTGACCGGCGATCCGTCTTTGTTGCGGGGCGGCTTCAGCTCGGCCAGGTAGGTGCCGTCGGCCAGGGCCTTCACCGGCTTGAGGGCAAACGATGCCGAGGCGCGCCACAAGATGTGCGCGCCGGTCGCGAGGAGGGCGCGGGCGGCGGACCAGGACAGGAACTTGCGGTCCGCCAGCACCAGCATGCCGGGGCCGAAGCAGCCCAGCAGGTCCGCGGCCAGCGGCTGCCCGGCGCCGGTATAGCGGCCGATCGCCGCGCCGAGCAGGCTGCCGGTCCCGGACTCGGCCGCCGCGACCCACCGGGCCTGCGGGAACGCGCCGTCCCGGGACTGGTTCGAGGGCCGCCCGAAGAACGCGGCGTTCTTCTCGCTGTCCGGCACGTCCGTCACCGGCCCGTCCATCGAGACCACGCGCAGCCCGCAGCAGGACACCCCCGGCGCGCCGTCTGCCCCGGCCGGCCCGGCCACCCGCTCGGACAGCATCCGCACCGGATCGGCGCCCAGCTTCCCCCGGCCCCGCGACAGCGAGGAGATGTCCGGCAGCCACCACTGGCGGCCCTGGCCGGCATCGACCCGTCCTCCCGGGGCCAGCTTCCCGGCCAGCAGGTCCGCGCCCCGCTGCTGGCCGTACAGCCCGTCGGCCAGCTTGGCCATCACCTGCCCGTACCCGCAGTTCCGGCCCCGGAACAGTCACGGGGCCAGAACGAAGTACACCATCAGCCGGGCCGGCAGCAGCCGGCGCCGCTGCTCCCGCGTCCCGGTCACCTCGATGATCTCATCGACCAGCTCCGGCGGGAACGCCCTGGTCAGCACCCCCACCGAGATCCGGTCCGGCAGCCAGCCGTCCGGCGGCAACCCCTCAGAACCATCATGAGCCACAAAACGGTCACATTATCTAAAGCAAGGCCATTGGGCTGTCAGCGCTGCTACGCAGGAGGGAGAGCTGAAGTGCCCAGTCCTTGCTGGGTGCCGCTTACTCGGATATGCGGGAGACGCCCGCGATGTTCCAGAATTGCACGGCGCCGTCGTACCCGATCGCCAGGACGGCACCGTACCGGCTGAACCCCATGCCGGTCACGAAGTCATTTTCGGTGCCGACGTTCAGCGTGGTGATCTCCTGGCGCGTGCGGACGTTCCACAAGCTGACGGAATCGGCGAGGCCGACGGCCAGGATCGTGCCATCCGGGCTGAAGGCAACAGCGGTCGCACCCCCGCTCTCCCCGTGCACGACCAGCGTGCGAGTGGTGAGATCCCACAGTTGCATGCCACCGCTTTGCGTCGCCACGGCCAGCATCTTGCCGTCCGGGCTGAAGGCGACCGCCCATGCGTTGCCCTTGCCCCCGGGAAGGCTCGCGATCTCCCTGCCGGTGCTCGTGTCGTACAGGAATTCGGTCCCGTGGCCGCCCCCTACGGCCAGCGTCTTGCCGTCGGGGCTGAGCGCGAGGGAGCCGATGCCGGCACTGACAGCTATGGTGCGCACCGTCTTCCGTCTGGCCAGGCTCCACTCGCGGACGACATTCGTGCCGCCTCCGGTGTAAAGCACGGAGCCATCGGGACTTACCGCGGCATCCCATGTACCGACGGCGGGATCGGAATCCAGGACCCCGTATTGCTGACCGGACTCCACGTTCCACACTGTCGTGAGGCCGTTGAGCGCCGGAACCATGAGCATCGTGCCGTCCGGAGTGAATGCCGGGGCAAACGCGAAGCCTCCCGGATCGGCACGCAGGATCGAGAGCCGGTGCCCGGTAACCATGTTCCACACCTGCACCGTCCCGTTCCCGGCAAGGGCGAAGACCTCGCAGCCAGGAGCGGCGGTGACATCGGTGTAATCCTCGTGGTAGCCCCCCGTACGGCCGACGCGCATACTGCTGATTTCCGTGGGCGGCGAAGGACTCGATGAGGTGCGGGCGCACGTGTTCACGGCGGGCGGCGCGGCGGCGGGCGACGAGTCATTCTCCAGCGAGAAACCGAGGCCCGCCCCGGCTGCGGCGAGAAGGGCCGCGGCGGCGGCAGTGACCCGCATCCGCCGGCGCCGCCGGGCAGACGCGGCCGGAATCGCTGATGACGCTGCCGTGACCGGCTCCGCTTGTCCCGGGCGGAACACAGGTACCGGCCCCGCCGCCGGCCGCCGCGGATTGCGGGCGACGATGAGCTGGCCGCGCACCGCGCCTTTCTTCTCCGGGGTCTGGTGCGCGGTCCGCTCCCGGACGCGGGCCAGGACATAGTCATACAGGTCATCAACAGACACCCAGCCGTCCCGGTCGCCGTCGGCATCCCCGGTGCCCAGGCCTTGTACTACCGCAGCGGTGAATACCGACGCCGCCGCCGGTGTGAGCGCCTTCCCGGTGACCGTCTCGCCGCGGACCTCAAAGGCGTGCTCCATGGCAGTGCACGAGGTTATGACCGCCCAGCCCTGGGCTGGCCCGGCGTCAGAATCGAGCGGTGCGAGGGAAAGGTGGTCACCTGACCGGGCCTGGAGTCCCTCGGGAAAGGCGCCGCTGAAACAGCAGTCCAGCATCAGGACAATATGCCGGGAACGGGAACGGTACGCCTGGCCCGCGATGAACGCCGCAGGCACACTCCTTGACTGCAGGCGGCTGAGCAAGGTGTCTGCCGCCGCGAAGCACAATCCGCCTTCTTCGTCTTTGACGCCATGACACGACAAGTACAGCAGCAGCGCATCGCCTGGCTCGCGGTCGGCGAAGAAGTCCTCCACCGCCTCGCGCACCGCCTGGACCGAGCCGTTCAGCAGCGCCTGCACGTGGTAGTCGCCGATCGACGGATCCGCGAGAACCCGCTCCAGCGCGTCGGCATCTCGTGCCGGGGAACGCAGCTCCGCCAGGCTCTGGTCCGCGTACCGTTCGGTCGCGATGATCAGCGCTGAACGAGCATGCTGTGCCTCAGTCCTGCTCACGGTTATTCATCCAGGTCTCGATCAGCATCGACAGCTCCTCCGCCGGCACGTTGCGGGCTTCGATGCGGTCCTTGCCGAGCTGGATGGTGATCGACCGGCCCCTGTTGCGTCTGAGCCATGACTGGAACACGCTGACGAGCGAGGCGACAACGGCAGAATTGGACAATGTGATAAGCAGCGTGCCAGCGGAATCACCGACGGGCCCCTTCGCGCCTTCCGGAGGCGGTTCCCCCGGCGCCCGTTCGACAGTACCGATGTCGGATACCAGCAGCTCACCGCGCAGCCGCACCGTGAGCATCTGAACCTCCTCGGCATCGCCGCCATTTCCCGCCCCGATGTCAATCCGCAATTGCGAAGGCTGCACACCCGGCATTTATGACACTCCACGGTGAAGGGGGTACGTGGGAGAAATCTTAATTCCATTCCCTCGCAATTGCGGCAGCATGCGGCAGATGAGTTCCAGCGGATCCCGGCAGGCCGGGACTGTCGGCACCTCCAGACTGCATCGTTCCGTCACGCTGGCCGGTAGATGTCGGACTACGCTCGTGCTGGGTACAGCACCTTCAGTGACCACCGCCGTGTTCCGGAGCAATTGCCTGCCGTCCAGGCTGGGCGGCAGGCGCCGTGGGCTACGGGCTGGGCGCGGCCGGTGCGGGCACCGCGAAGCCCTCTGCATTGGCCGGATCGGCAGGGCGTTGCAGGTGAGCGCGAGCTTGGCGGCCTGGTTGTTCTGTTCGGGTGTGCCGACCGGAGGTGGAGGTGCGGGCGGCGTGGTGAACAGCTGCTTGACCGCGGGCGCCGCCATGATGCCGCTGGTTGCGCCGCGCAGTTCCTTGAATACCTCGGCGTCTCCGGGCCAGGACGGGCTGGGCTGGGTGGAAAGCCGGCGACGAGGCTGCCGTCGACAGGCTGGCTGATTCCGGTGAACGTCACCGGCGTGGCGTCCAGGCGGCCCGCCGCCGTCGAAGGCGACGGCCAGGCTCAGCCCCGAACCGGTGCCCCCGCGCTGCCCGGCACATCGGTGACGGGCAGCAACAGCAGACAGGAGATGATAGGTAGGTCGCCGGCCAGAGAATCCTGGTGGAGGCGCTCCTTATGGGAGCGCTCGGCTGGATAACGCATGATGGGTCTGGGCCCGGGATCCTCCACGCCTCCAACGTCGACTCGGGCACAGTGTTCGTGCTGGAGATCATGCAGGCCGCATTCGCCGACGTCCTCCTTGGCTTGATCTCCGGGATCCTCACCGGAGCGCTGGCCACGTCCGGCACACTCACCCTGGACAGCGCCGAACTCATGGTTACGCGCAGGTTCATAACGAGCAGGTACAGAAATGGCCTACTTGCGAGGCCCTTGCACCGGGAGGTGTACTTCTGGATTCAGTGGAGCGTCATCGAACGTATCGCCGTTGAGGACAGCAGACGCGCCGAGGGCCTGCGTGTATGCTTCCGGCACGGCCACAAGCCCCCGGCCGGATGGCTGATGGCTAACGCCATCCGGAGTCGTGCTGACGGTTCCTTCTACGTTTACCGCGTTCCAGCAGGTTCTCTCACACCAGCACGGTAGACGTCAGGCGGCTCCACGCCCTGCTGCCCCGATACGCCGGGCACCTGTACGACCTCAGACCCTAGCTGCGCACCCGGCCCTTGACCTCATGGCCTGCTTCACATGACGTTTCAGCCGGAAAGAGCAGCGACGCATGGTCTCGATGATGATTGCGGGGCTCTCGCCTGCTCACGAGTCAAAGATGATCCGTTTCCGCTGGTCAGGTGGCACAGGATGCGCAACGGTGCCGGCAAGCCCGTTACGGGATTGTGACACTCATTCGGCGGCCGACGGTCAGGCGCTGACTGGCGTCCTTGCCGGTTACCTGGGCTTCATGCAGCGTAACGCCGTACCCGACGAACAAGGCAAATGAGGCCATAGTATTGGCCAGAATTATGACCGGTCTCTATACTGACCTCCATGGAGACCATACCTATCACGGAAGCGAAGGCCCGGATCGCCGAACTCGCCGACCGGGTCGCCCGAGAACACGATCACTTCACCATCACCCGCAACGGCCGCGCCGACGTCATGCTGATCTCCGTCGCCGAGTACGAGTCCAT
>JBEKJP010000248.1:0-7975 GCA_050011155.1 Streptosporangiaceae bacterium | reverse complement strand
CCCGGTACCCCCGACGTTGCCAACCGGTAGCAGGACTCTAACTGGCGACCAGTGGCTCCTCTTCGGCCACCGGGACCTCGCCCGCCGCCCCGGCCAGCACGCGCAGCGCGTCCGGCGGCAGGTAGCAGTGCACCGGGGTGCCCTGGGCCAGGTCGGGGCGGGAGCCGTCGTTCTGCATCAGCGCCTGCAGCGCGCCCCCCGTCGCCAGCCGCAGCATGACCTGGGTAGCCGAGCCGAGGAACACCACGCGTTCCACCATGGCCGGCACGCGGTTGTCCCCGGCCGAACCATGCTCCTCGATCAGCACCCGCTCCGGTCTGATCACCGCGTGCGCCTTGCCCGCCTCGTTCGTCTCGCACCGGGCCGAGGTCAGCCCGAAGTCCCCGAGCCGGAGCGCGCCCGCCGAGACCACCTCGACCTCGATCAGGTTGGCGGCGCCGAGGAAGTCGGCCACGTAGCTGTCCGCGGGGTCCTGGTAGACATCGCGGGGGGTGCCGATCTGCACGATCTTGCCGGCGTTCATCACCGCCAGCCGGTCGGACATGGTCAGCGCTTCCTCCTGGTCGTGCGTGACGTAGAGGAAGGTGATGCCGACCCGTTCCTGCAGCGCCTTCAGCTCGACCTTGAGCGAGCGCCGCAGCTTGGCGTCGAGCGCGCCGAGCGGCTCGTCGAGCAGTAGCACGGCCGGGTTGAGGACGAGCGCGCGGGCCAGCGCCACCCGCTGCTGCTGGCCGCCGGACAGCTGGCCCGGCCGCCGCTTGGCGAACGAGGTCATGGCCACGAGTCCGAGCGCCTCGTCCACGCGCTTCTTCAGCTCGGCTTTGCCCACGCTGCGGTGCTTCAGCCCGAACGCCACGTTGTCGAAGACGGACAGGAACGGGAACAGCGCGTAGCTCTGGAACACCGTGTTGACGTTGCGCCGGTGCGGCGGCACGGTGGAGACGTCCACGCCGTCGAGCAGGATCCGGCCGGAGGTCGGCTGCTCGAAGCCGGCGATCAGCCGCAAGGTGGTGGTTTTCCCGCAGCCCGACGGGCCGAGCAGGGAGAAGAACTCGCCGCTGGCCACGGTCAGGTCGATATTGTCGACCGCGATCTCGCCGAACCTCTTGGTCAGCCCGGAAAGCTCGATGCTTCCTCCGGCCACGGCGCCACCTCCTGAAAGCCTATGAACCGCCCTTGCGCGCCCGCCCGGGGGCGGGCTTCCACTTGAACACAAGCTGCCCGGCCGCGAACCGCATCGCAAGATCGTACGTGCGTTGCGGCGGCACCGCCCGGTCTTCCAGTGCGATCTGCACCGCCAGCCCGTCGAGCAGGGCGGACAGCATGATCGTGAAGTCGTCCGCGTCGACGGGCGCGAACTCGCCGGCCTCCTGGCCGGCCAGCACGATGGAGCGGATGGCCTCCCGCCACCGCTCGTCGGACTTCTCCCGCACCGCGGCCACGCCGGGGTTCCGCGGCGAGAGCGCCCACAGGTCCAGCCAGAGCAGCCAGTAGCTGTTCGGCTCCGGATCGGTGCCGGGCAGGGTGTTCATGGCGATGAGCTCGGTCAGCCGCCCAGCCGCGGTCGGGATCTGCGCCACCCGCCGGGTGTACTCGTCGTACCAGGTGTCCTCGGAGTATCTGATGGCCTCGGTCAGCAGCTGGTCGCGGGTCTTGAAGTAGTAGATGACCAGCGCCGGGCTGGTGCCGGTGCGCTCGGCCACGTCGGCGATCCTGGTGTCCGCGTAGCCCCGCTCCACGATGACGTCGAGCGCCGCGCGGAGCATCTGCTCGCGCCGTTCCCCAGCATCCCGCGAACCCCCCGCGCGCTGCTTCATCTCAGGCCTTCTCCACCTCACTCGAACGACCGATCCCTCGTTGGCGGTCTTGTCCGCAATCGTAGCAGCTTCTAGACTGAATGTTCAGTCAATCTTTCGGAGGGCCAGTTTCATGGCAGCGAAGGCATCCACGGCCAAGGCAAGCACGGCCAAGGCGGGCACGGCGGCTAAGGCGGCGAGCGCGGCGAAGGCCGCGGCAGGAAAAGCGGTACAGGCAGCACAGGCAGCCAAGGCAGCACAGGCCGCCCGGAGCACGAGCGCGAAGGCCGGAGCGAGTGGTCCCACCGACTACGACGCCATCATCGTCGGCGGCGGCCACAACGGCCTGACCGCCGCGGCCTACCTGGCCCGCTCGGGGGCCCGTACCCTCGTCCTGGAGTCCAGGAACAAGACCGGCGGCGCCGCGACCACCGAAGCGCCGTGGCCGGACGCCCCGGACTTCAAGGTCACCCGGCTGTCCTACGTGATGTCGCTGCTGCCGCCGACGATCATCAACGACCTCCAGCTCGAGCGGCACGGCTACAAGATCTTCCCGATGGGCCCGTACTACCAGGCCTTCCCCGAGGGCGGGTCGATCAAGCTGTACGCCGACGACGCCAAGCGCAACCACGAAGAGGTCTCGCGCTGGTCGAAGAAGGACGCCGACGCCATGCCGCGCTGGGACGCGTGGCTGGCCGGCCTGGCCGACGTGCTCGGCCCGCTGCTCCTCACCGTGCCGCCCAACCTCGGCTCGCGCAAGCCCCGCGACCTGGAGCAGACGCTGCGCCTGGCCTGGCGCCAGCGCGGGCTCGACGTCAGGACGATCGCCGACGTGACCCGGCTGATGACGATGTCGATCGCCGACCTGCTCGACGACTGGTTCGAGTCACCGCAGGTCAAGGGGGCGCTCGCGGTCAACGGCGTGATCGGCACCTGGGCCGGCCCGTACGAGCCGGGCACCGCGTACGTGATGGCGCACCACTCGATCGGTGACGTCGGCGACGGCCACCTGGGCAACTGGGGGTTCGCCGAGGGCGGCATGGGCGCGGTCTCCGACGCGATCGCCCGCGCCGCCGTGGAAAACGGCGCCGAGATCCGCACCGGCGCGCGCGTCAGCCAGATCACCATCAGCAACGGCCGCGCCAGCGGCGTCGTCCTGGAGAACGGCCAGCGGCTCACGGCCAAGGTCGTCGTCACCAGCCTGCACCCGCGCACCGCGTTCCTTGATCACGTCGGCCGGGCCAACCTGCCCGACGACTTCGTGACCGACATCGAGCGCTGGAAGACCCGCAGCGGTGTCGTCAAGATCAACCTGGCCCTGTCCGAGCTGCCCGACTTCACCGCCGACCCCGGCACCAACCTGCAGGAACACCACACGGGTTCGGTGGAGATGGCACCCACCATGCCGTACATCGAGCAGGCGTTCCAGGACGCCAGGAACGGCATCGCGGCGGCCCGGCCGTTCAGCGACGGGGTCATCCCGACCGCGTTCGACCAGACCCTGTGCCCGGAGGGTTACCACATCATGTCGCTGTTCACCCAGTGGGTGCCCGCGGACTGGAGCGAGGCCCCGCACACCGAGGAGCTCCAGGCTTACGCCGACCGGATGATCGACTGCTACAACGAGGTGGCGCCGAACTTCAAGAGCTCGATCATCCACACCGACATCGTCGGCCCGTACCAGATGGAGCACGACTACGGCCTGGTCGGCGGCAACATCTTCCACGGCGAGCTGTCCCTGGAGCAGCTGTTCCACATGCGGCCCGCGCCCGGCTTCGCCGACTACCGCACCCCGGTGCCCGGCCTGTACTACGCCAGCTCGGCCACCCACGCCGGCGGCGGGGTCTGCGGCATCCCCGGCATGCAGGCGGCCAAGGCCGCCCTGGCCGACCGCCGGTCCGCCATCCGCCGGAAATGACCGCCACCACCGAGACGAGCCCCGCCGCCGCAGGCGGCCAGGTTAGCAGCGCGGTCACCGCGATGCTCGAGGCCCGGAGCGTGGCGCTGGTGGGAGCCAGCGCCCGCCCGGGCAGCCTCGGCGCGCGCATGATCGAGGAGGTGGCCCGGAGCCCGTCCCGGCCGCGCACCTACCTGGTGAACCCGCGCTACACCGACATCGGCGGCGTGCCGTGCTTGCCCGGACTGGCCGAGGTGCCGGAACCGGTGGACCTGGTGCTGCTGGCGGTGCCCGACTCCGCCCTGGAGGCGCAGCTGGTAGCCGCGGCACGCCGCCAAGCCCGTTCGGCCGTCATCTTCGGCAGCGCCTACGACCCGCACGCGATGCCGGGCCTGCGGGACCGCCTGGCCGCGGTCGCCCGGGACGCGGACATGGCCCTGTGCGGCGCGGGGTGCATGGGGTTCGTGAACGTGGCCCGCGGCCTGCGGGCCATCGGCTACGTCGAGCCTGACCCGCTGCCCGCCGGGCCGGTCGCGTTGGTCACCCACTCGGGCTCGGTGTTCTCGGCGCTGCTGCGGGCGCGCCGCGGGTTCGGCTTCACGCTGGCCGTCTCCAGCGGCCAGGAACTGGTCACCACGGCCGCCGACTACGCCCAGTACGCGCTCAGCGTGCCCGGTACGAAGGTGCTAGCCCTGGTCCTCGAGGCGATCAGGGATGCGGCCGGCCTGCGCGCGATGCTCACGAACGCGCTGGCCGCGGACGTGCCCGTCGTCCTGCTCAGCGTGGGCGCGTCCGCGGCGGGCCAGGCCCTGGTCGCGGCGCACTCCGGCGCGCTGGCCGCGGACGGCGGCGCGTGGGAGGCGCTGGCCACCGCCTACGGCGTGCACCGCGTGGGTGACCTGGCCGAGCTGGCCGACACCCTGGAACTGTTCGCCTGCGGCCGCCGCGCCGCCCCCGGCACGGGCATCGCCACCGTGCACGACTCGGGCCTTGAGCGCGCGCACACCGCCGACCTGGCCGCCGCGGCCGGGGTGCCGTTCGCGCCGCTCGCCCCGGCCACGACCACCCGGCTGGCCGCCCTGCTCGACGAGGGCCTGGCCCCGGGCAACCCGCTGGACGTGTGGGGGACCGGCCGCGACACCGAGTCGCTGTTCGCCGGCTGCCTGGACACGCTGGCCGCCGACCCCTCCGTCGGCGCCGTCGCGCTGGCCGTGGACCTGGTCCCCGAGTTCGACGGCGACGAGTCCTACCCGCGCGCCGTGCTCACCACGGCCGCGGCCACCACCAAGCCGGTCGTGGTCCTGGCCGGCCTGCCCGCCGCCATCGACCCGGCCGCCGCCGCCCGGCTGCGCGCGGCCGGAATCCCGGTCCTTGAAGGCACCCGCACCGGCCTGCTGGCCCTGCGCCACCTGCTCGATCACGCCGAACGCCCGGTTCCGCCGCCCGCGCAGGAATCGCCCCGCGCGGCCCGGCGCGACCTTCCGAACGGTGGCCCCGAGCTGTTCACCCTGCTGCGCGGCTACGGTATCGGTGTCGCGCGCACCGAAGCCGCCCAGACCCGCGAGGCCGCCCTGGCGGCGGCCGACGCGATCGGCTACCCGGTCGTCCTCAAGACCGGCGAGCCCGGCATCGCCCACAAATCCGACGTCGGCGGCGTCCGCCTCGGCCTGGCCGGCCCGGCCGAGACCAGCGCCGCCTACGACGACCTAACCGCTCGTCTGGGCCCGAACGTCCTGGTCAGCCAGACCGCCCCACCCGGCACCGAACTCGCCCTGGGCCTAGTCCGCGACCCCGCCCTCGGCCCGCTCCTGGTGATAAGCGCGGGTGGCGTCCTCATCGAGATTTTCAACGAACGGGTCGTCCTGCTCGCCCCGGTCACCCGACCCGCGGCCCTGGCCGCCATACAGCGCCTGCGCCTCGCCCCGGTCCTGGCCGGTGCCCGCGGCCAGCCCCCCGCCGACCAGGACGCCATCGCCACCGCCATCGAGTCCCTGTCCCGCCTGGCCCGCGACCACGGCGACGCCATCGAAGCCCTCGACATCAACCCCCTGATCTGCGGCCCGAACGGCGCCCTGGCCGTCGACGCCCTCCTGATCCCCGCCCCGCCGCCCCGATCCCGGCGCCCGCGCCGCCCCCGGCTCGCGTGCGGCTTACGTGGTGTGTGGCGCCCGGGCCACGCTAGAACGTGGCCTGGGGCACACGGAGCACGGCCGGCAGCGCCGTCGCGGCCGCCGGGCCTGGATCATCGTGGACGAGATGGCGCTCTACCGGCAGGTCGGGTCGCCTGCGGTCATGGCCGACCAGATGCGCCACCTGCTCGCCGTCGCCGCCCGGCCGCAGGTCACCATCACCGTCATGCCCGCGATCGCCCACGCCGCAACGGCGGGCAGTGTGTAGAGGCCGCGTCACAGGCCGGTGCGGTCTTCATCCGTGACACCGCCGACCGAGACGGAGCCATTCTCGCCATTCCCGCCACCGCCTGGCAGTCGTTCACCGCCACCCTGCGGTAGCGCGGACCGCGATCATGATTCGTTGGCGGCGTTGACGAGCCAGTCGCCGGAGATGGCGGACATGAAGGCGGGCTGTGGGCGGTAGCCGAGCGAGGCGTAGAACGCCTCGGCGTCGTCGGTCTGCAGGCCGATGTGCTGGCCGGGAACCCGTTCCATCAGCAGCTTGACCATCGCCGAGCCGATGCCCTGCCTGCGGTAGGCCGAAGAGGTCCAGACGTCGAGCAGGTAGGCATTGCAAACGCCGTCAGAAAGCAGCCGGGCCATGCCAACCACCCGGTCGCCGTCCCGGGCGATGGCGACGTGCTGGGATCGCTCGAACGATGTCCGCAGCGCGCCAGCGGACCGGCCGTTGTCGAAGTCGTCGGCGGCCAGGTCGGCCTTGGCCTGGGCCCAGTCGATCCCCTGGAGCGATCCGTCGATGCGCACCGTCATAGCCGGAGCCTAGGCCCCATGTGTATCAAGCATCGCGCTGGCGCCTCCGTCGAGATGCCCGCCGCAACCGGCGGGGGCACTCCCGCGTCCTTGGAAGTGCTACTGCCAATATTGCGTCTGTCGTAACGAGGGGTTGATGGAGTTGGCTATGTGTGATGGCACGGTGAGACGGCCACTAGCAAGGGTCGCGGTACTCGCGTTGTGCGGGGCGGGGCTGGCCGGGATGCTGGCCGGCTGCAGTTCGTCCGGCTCGTCCGGGGGAGCGGGGGGCGGGACGTCGAGCCCGTCAGCCACCACGACCGCCAACACGGCGGCCGTCGCGCCGTTCGTCAGCATTGTGGAGCCGTTCGACCCCGGTCACCCGGCCCGGGTCGAGACCGCCCCGGCCAGTTGCGGTCAGGGCAGCACGCTGACCATCGAGAAGTGCTACGAGACCATGACCGAGAACGTCGACGCCGAGATCAACGCCACCCAGGCGGCCAAGTACGCCAGCGCCACCGCGGCCGGGCGCACCGCGATCTTGTCCCAGGACAGCGCGTGGCTGGCCGCCCGGGGCCCGGTCTGCCAGGCCGCCTTCCACAGCGGCGGCACGATCGACGGGATCAACGTGGCGGCCTGCCTGCTCGACGAGAGCAACGCCCGGTTCATCTCGGTGAAGGGGATCGCCCCGCACGAGTACCGGCTCAAGGCCACCGACAGCATGGACCCGAGCGCCCTGTCCTGGTACACCACGCCGGAAGGGTCCCGCATCGCCGAGCTGAGCACCCAGGGCGACCAGACCGGCGGGGCCGTCGTCAGCTGGATCGTCATCGGCGGGGCGCAGGGTTTCGTAGTCAACCCCAAGCAGTTCTTCTACCTGGACAGCCCGTTCACCGACCCGGGCGTGATCCAGGGGACGAACCCGACGTACCACGTCGTGCCGGCCGGCCAGGAGTTCCAGTTCTCGATCGACTACTCCCAGCTGGCCAAGGACCCGAACGGGGGCAAGGGCGGCTACGTGTACGCGCCCGGTGACCCGGTGGCGGAGTGGAACTGACCTAGCTCAGATTCCGTAGGCACCGCGCCGTTCGAGCAGTCGCCGCGCGTTGCGCATGGCCAGCGCGATGACCGTCTCCATCGGGTTGATCCCGATCGGGCCGGGGAACAGGCTGGCGTCGGCCACGATCAGGCCGGGCACGCCGTGAAACTCCCCGAAGCCGCCGGTCACGCCACGCCGCGGGTCCGCGCTCATCCGGGCCGTGCCCATCAAGTGGATGGAGAACAGCTGCAGGGCCCGGCGGGGTACCCGCCGGGCCAGCAGCCGGCCCAGCTCGCCGGGGTCACGGATCACCGGAGCGCCC
>JBEKJP010000247.1:0-8068 GCA_050011155.1 Streptosporangiaceae bacterium | reverse complement strand
CTAAAGAGCGCCAGCCCACGTCCGCGACCTCGGCGGCGAGCAGCGCGCCCAGCTCCCAGCAGGCTTCTAGGTCGGGCTTCGCCGGCGGGCCGGTGACGACGACCGGCGGTCGAATCGCGCGCCAGGCCAGGCCGGTGGCGATCGACTCGACCGCGCGCACCGCACCGGTGGTGTCCATGCCGCCGTGCACGTACAGGCCGTAGGGCCTGCGCTTGGTCGCCTCCAGGCAGGGGTAGTAGATGCAGTCGAAGAAGTGCTTCAGCGCACCGGACATGTAGCCAATATTGGCGGGTGTTCCGAGCAAATAAGCGCTGGCCTCAAGGACATCCACCGCCGCAGCGGTTAGGGCCGGGCGGATGACCACCTCAACGCCCTCGATCTCGTCAGTGCGGGCTCCACTGATCGCCGCCTCCAGCATCTCCTGTAGCGCGGGAGATGGTGTGTGGTGGACGACCAGGAGCTTCGGCATGTCCGGAGCTTAACGGCCGTTCGGGCCGCGCCGCCGAACTCGCCCGCTAGCCCTCAGCCGCCTCGAACCCGGCGCCCTCGAACCCGGCGTTCTCGAGGTCGGCGGCCAGTTCGGCCGGGGCGCGCATCCGCCAGGCGTCGGTGATCAGCTCGGCCAGCCGTCCGGCGTCCACCTCGGCCAGCCGCAGCATCACCAGCGGCAGCCCGTCGTACCCGGGCGTGGTGAAGAACAACTCCGGCTCACCCAGCAGCAGCGCCTGTTTCTCCGCCTCGTCCCCGACGAACAGCACCGCGATATCAGTCCTGATCACCCGCCCCTGCCCCGGCTGGCGCTCGGGGTAGGACCAGACGAACCCGCGGCCGCCGACCCGGAAGTCGAATCCGTCGCTGTCAATCTCCTCGACGTGCGGCAGGCCCAGCGCGATGCGGTGCACGTCGTCCGCCTCAGCCATGCCGACAGGCTAGGACATGGCTACGACAATATTGCCCTTCTTGTGGCCCGCGTCGACGCGGGCATGCGCCTCGGCGATCCGCTCCAGCGGATAACGCGCCCCGATCACCGCGGCCAGCTCGGACTTCTCCGCCAGGTCCCGGAGAAACAGCAGGTCCTCGCGCTTCAACGCCGCGGACCGCAGCCCGCTGAACGCGATCATGGCCTGCCGTGAACCGAACCGCGCCGTCCACGGCATCTGCCCCATGATCGCGGGAGAGACGGCCGTGGCCAGGTACACCTCGCCGGGACTCAGCACCCGCCGGCAGCGGATGAACGAGCGCTTCCCGGCCACGTCGAAGATCACGTCCCAACGCCGTCCGGCCCGGGTGAAGTCCGTCCGGGTGTAGTCGATCACGGACTCCGCCCCACCACGTCCGGGCCCCCGTACCGTCGGCAGACCGCGGCCTTCATCACGAGCCTCCACTATCCGGATACTGGAACACCTCGTCGAGCGGCACCTTGAACACCTGGGCGATCTGGAAGGCCACCTCCAGCGAGGGGGAGTAGCGGCCCTGCTCGATGGCGATGACGGTCTGCCTGGTCACCCCGATCCGCTGCGCGAGCTCGGCCTGCGTCATCTCCCCGCGGGCGAACCGCAGTGCGCGGATCGAGTTGGTGATCCGGGTCGGCTTACCCATTCACAGGCCTCGCCGGTAGGCGATGAGCTTCAGCACCGAACCCGCCACCGCCCACAGCACGAACCCGAGGTAGATGACGTTGGCGATCCAGAAGTAGTCCCACTTCGCCATGGCCATGAGCAGCGCCGCCACCGCGCCGGCCACCAGGAACCAGCGGCTGGCGTACTCGCCGGACCGGTAGATCTCCCTGTCCCTGACGTCCGCCCGCCGGCTGTCGCTGGGCCGGGCGGACTCCACCAGCACCCGGCCGACGATCGACGCGCCGATCGAGGCGCCGGTCGTCCACAGCAGCACCGCGACGTACGGCACGCGGTCGGCCGGGGCGCTCGCCACCCGCCCCGCCATGATCGCGAGGTAGACCACGTAGGCGCCCGCGCTGGTGACCAGGTAGACCCAGGTGCCCTTCTCCTCGTACGACACCGCGCTCACACCCCTGCCGTGTTAAAGAACTTTGACATAGCCAATGTAAAGCTCCGTAGACATGGTGTCAAAGATTTTTTACCAAACGGGGTGTCGTCCCCGCTGGATCCACCCGGGTCCGCGCCCCGCTGATACTTTGCCCTCTGGGGGATCTGTAGGCCGGCCAGGAGTCTCGTCCCGTGGGATCACAGACGCGGATACCGCCCGCCCGGACAGCGCCTGCCCGGGTTGGCCCGCTGCGCCCCGGCGACCCGCGCCGCGTCGGCGGCTACAAGCTGACCGGCCTGCTCGGCGAGGGCGGGATGGGCCAGGTGTTCCTCGGCCTGTCTCGAGCCGGGCGCCCGGTCGCGGTCAAGCTCATCCGGCCGGAGTACGCCCGGCAGCCCGCGTTCCGTCAGCGGTTCGCCCGTGAGGTCGCGGCCGCCCGCATGGTCGGCGGATTCCACGCGGTACCGGTGGTAGACGCCGATCCGCGCGCCGAACGTCCCTGGATGGTCACCGCCTACGTGGCCGCCCCGTCGCTCCAGGCCCACGTCGACGCCGCCGGCCCGCTGAGCCCGGCCCAGGTCGCGGAACTCGGCGCGCACCTAGCTGAGGGGCTCGCCGCGATCCATGCCTGCGGGCTCGTGCACCGTGACCTCAAGCCGGGCAATGTCCTGCTTGCGAAGGACGGCGCGCGGATCATCGACTTCGGCATCGCCCGGGCGGTCGGCGCCGCGACCCTGACGACGGCCGGCACCATGCTCGGCACCTGCCGGTACATGTCACCCGAGCAGATGCGGGAGACCGGCATCAGCGGGGCCAGCGACATCTTCAGCCTGGGCTCGGTCCTCGCCTTCGCCGCGACGGGAGCGCCGCCGTTCCGGGCCACGACGCTGCCCGGCATCGTGCGCGACATCACGGCCGGCGCCCCCGACCTGGCCGACGTGCCGAAACCGCTGGTGCCGCTGATCGCAGCCTGCCTGGCCAAGAACCCAGCGGCGCGGCCCGCCCTCAATGACATCCTGACCCGCTGCACCCTCCTCATCCGCCCGGCCCCGCCCCAGAAGTCCCCTCCGCCCCAGAAGTCCACCCCACCCCGGAAGCTGGCTCCGGCCCGGCATGTGGCTCCGCCTGGGCCAGAGCCGCCCCGCAGCCCGGTGCCGCGCCGGGTGCTGCTGGCCGGGGGAGCGGCCGCCATCGTGGCGGCCGGCGTGGCTTTCCCGCTCGAATTCCTGACCGGCCAGAGCACGGCCGGATCCGCCCCCCCGGCCCGCGCTCGCCCGCTCACCTCGCGCCACTCCGCCCCGGCGATCAGCCGCGTGCTGGTCCCCGGCCCGTCCGGTCCGGCCGGCCCGGGCCTTGGCAGCGCGGTGCTCAGCCCCGACGGGAACACGGTCGCGTTCAGCACGTCGGGCACCGGCGCCGCCAAGGTGTGGCTGCTCGACACGGCCGGCATGAACGTCGCGGCGAGCATCGCCCTCGGGAACGGCGCCAACGCGGTCGTCTTCGGCCCGGACGGCCTTTCCCTGGTCGACCTCGGCTTCGGCGGCCCGCCCGAGGCGGTGTGGCTATGGCGGCTCGAAGCCGTCGGCTCGACCGCGCTGAACCTCACGGCCCTGGCGGCGGTGCCCCGTGCGCCGCGCGCGTTCGGCGCCGCGGCCTTCAGCCCCGGTGGCCGCACGCTGGCCGTCAGCTGTGACGACGGCCTGTCGCTGTTCGACGCGGTGACGCTGCGGACCCTCGACCGCGTAGCCGCCCCGCCCGGTGCACCCGGCGGCCCGGTCTACCGCCCGGACGGCCAGGTCCTCGCCGTCGGCGGCGCGCCCGGCTACCTCAGCGGCGCCGCCCTGGGCGGCGACGTCTGCCTGCTGGACGCGGTGAGCCTAGGCGTGATCATGCGCCGCACCGTCCCTGACCTGGACGCCTACTCGATTACGTTCAGTCCGGATGGCCGCCGGATCGCGCTGACCGGCCACGGCCAGGCCGTCGGCGGCGTCGTGCGCCTGCTCGACGCGGCCACGCTGCGTACCGTGGCCGCCGGCGTGCTTCCCGGCGGTGCCGGCGTGACGGCCGCCGCCGCGGCCGGCTTCACCCCCGACGGCACGCTCCTGGCCGGCTACAGCCTGGCCGCCGACGCCGTGGCCTGGCTCATGCAGGCCAGCACCATGAAGATCATCACCAGCATCCCGATCGGCCCGGCCGGCGACGTGACCGCCCTGGCCACGGACCTCAGCGCGGACGGCCAGACCCTGATGGTCGCGTACACCAGCCCACGAGCCCGGACGGGCCGCATCCAGCTCTACCAGATCGAACCAGGCTAGCCGCCGTAGTCCTGCTGTAGCCGGTCCAGAATCGACGAGAAGAGTGTGACGGATGCCGCCGTGGCATCGTCGGGCGGGCCCTCGCGCCGGTCGTCGGCGAGATGGGCGAGCGCGCGGTAGCTGACCATGCAGCGCAGCCCGCCGGTGCCGACGGTGGCGACGGCCTGCGCGAACAAACGGTCCGCCGCGCGATGCGCGCCGATGCGGTAACAGTCGAAACCCAGGACCACCAGGTCCAGGGCCCGGGTGCCCAGGCCGAACTCGTCCCAGTCGACCACGCCGGTGATCCGCTCGCCGTCGGACAGGACGTTCGACAGGTGCAGGTCGTTGTGGGCGAAGTCGGCCGGCGGCAACCGCAGCCCCCACACCGGCCGCAGCCAGTCGCGAATCCGCTCGCACAACGGCCCGGCCGCCGGACAGGACCGCGGCGCGTCGTCCCACACCTCATCCCAGTCGTCGAACAGCACGTTCGCGATGTAGCCGGCGAAGTCGCGATCCCCGGCCGGGATGCCCGCCCCGGCCTGCCGCTCGACGAGGTCGAGCAGCGCACCGAGCAACGGTTCGCTCAGTGCGGTGACCGGCCGGCCGGGCAGCCGCTTCTGCACCGCCGCGTACCAGTCACCGCCGAACGATCCGTGCCAGATGATCTCGGGAACCGGGTACCCGCGGACGGCGAGGAGCGGCAGCCTGTCCGCACACCATCGCGTCTTCTCGTCGGCCCGGTCGCCGTGCCTGACCTTGACCACGAGCTCGCCCGACTCCCGCGTGCGTACCGCCCAGGTTGCCCGCGCCCGCCGCGGCGGTGTCAGCCGCCTGGCCCGGGGCAACGGCTCCCCGAGTTCCGGCTCGAGCCGCGCCGCTATGGCCGGCCAGGACAGCGGTCCGATCATCTCGGCGCCATCGTATTGCGCGAGCTCGCCATCTAAAATTGATTATGGAGTACCCGCTCGAGGCCCTGCTGGCTATCCGCCCGCACATCGACACCGACCTGATCGGCCGGGCTTACGACGTGGCGGCCCGATGCCATCAGGGCCAGAAACGCCGCAGCGGAGACCCTTACATCACCCATCCGGTCGCGGTCGCGAAAATACTGGCCGGACTCGGCACCGCGGACGACCAGATGCTGTGCGCGGCGATACTGCACGACACGGTGGAAGACACCCCGTATACGCTGCCTGAGCTGCGACGCGACTTCGGCGGCGGCATAGCGGTGATGGTGGCTCAGGTGACGGCGCTCGACCGTCTCCGCTATTCGCACGGCGAGGTAGCCAAGACGCTGGCCACGATCGGATCCGCCGACACCCGGGTGGTCGTCCTCAAGCTGGCGGATCGGCTGCACAACATGCAGACCCTTCAATTCCTGGCACAAGCGAAACAGCTCAGGAAGGCCAGGAACACCCTCGACATTTTCCTTCCTATCGCCCAGCAGCTTGGTTTGCCCACGGTCCGGTCGGAACTGCAGACGCTCGCCTGCGCGACCCTGATCCGCAACCGCCCTCCAGGGCCGCCGCGGGGCCGGACCATCGTGGGGCTGGACATCGAGCAGTCCACCAGTCGCCCCGATCCGGTGAAGGCCGAGTTCCGGGTCATGCTGTACGAGCTGTTCGAGGCGGCGCTGCGCTCGGCCGATATCGGGCCGGACCGCCGCGGGCCGTTCATGGACCGCGGTGACGGCCTGCTCGTCCTCATCGACCCGGCCGAGCAGGTCCTGCTGCTCAACCGCGTCGTCCCCGTCTTCGGCCAGCTGCTGGCCGGCTACAACGCCGGTCTCCCGCCGCAGCGTCGGCTCCGGGTCCGCGTCATCGTGCACGCGGGGGAGGTGCGCGATGACGACGACGGGTGCTTCGGCGAGGCGCTGGACATCGCCTGCCGCCTGCTCGACGCCCCGGCGGCCAAGGCGGCGCTCAAGGCGGCGCCGGGGCCGCTCCTGCTCGTGCTGTCCGGCGATGTGTACGACTCGGCCGCGGGCCAGGGCGGACGCGGTCGCGAGGACTTCCGGCCCCTCGTCACCGTCCACGTCGCCGGCCGTGAGCACCCGGGCTGGGTTTGCGTACCCGCGTCATTTGCCCCCGTCTGGGCATGACAGGAGAGTTGACTACCGACCATGATGGCCGCGCCGACGCGGCCGCCGAGTCGCCCTGGAGGTCGCACATGGCTGTCCGTCCCCCCAGCAAAGACCAGCTCGCCGTGATCGCCCGCGGCTACGGGATGCACCTGAGCGAGGCGGACCTCGGCTCGTTCGAGCCCCTGGTCGGTAGCCTGCTGGCCTCGTACGACGCGGTGGAGGAACTGTACGAGCAGACCGCTCCCGAGCCACCTGCCGGGCGGATCTGGAAGCGGCCGGAACCGGCCGAGAACCCGCTGGGCGCCTGGTACGTGATAACCGAGATCCAGCAGCAGCCGGACGGCCCGCTGGCCGGGCGCCGGGTGGCGGTCAAGGACAATATCGAGGTCGCCGGGGTGCCGATGATGAACGGCTCGTACACCCTGGAGGGTTTCGTGCCGAGCCGGGACGCGACCGTGGTGACCCGGCTGCTGGCGGCGGGGGCGACCATCACCGGCAAATCGGTCTGTGAGGACCTGTGCTTCTCCGGTGCCAGCCACACCTCGGTGACCGGTCCGGTGCGAAACCCCTGGGATACCAGCCGGACGACCGGCGGGTCTTCGAGCGGCAGCGCCGCCCTGGTGGCGACCGGGGAAGCCGATCTCGCGCTGGGCGGAGACCAGGGCGGTTCGGTGCGGATCCCCAGCTCGTGGTGCGGGACGGTCGGTCACAAGCCGACTCATGGCCTGGTCCCGTACACCGGGGCGTTCCCGATCGAGTTCACCATCGATCACCTCGGCCCGATCACCCGCACCGTGGCCGATGCCGCGCTGATGCTGAACGTGATCGCCGGCCGGGACGGCTGGGATCCGCGCCAGCCCGCCGACCTGCGACCGGAGGACTACGTCGCGGCGCTCGGCCGGGACGTGGCGGGCCTGCGGGCGGGCGTGGTCACCGAGGGATTCGGCCTCCCGGATCTCTCCGAGGCCCGGGTGGACGATACCGTCCGGGCCGCCGCCGACCGCCTGCGCGAGGCGGGCATGGTGGTCGAGGAGGTCAGCGTGCCGTGGCACCGGCACGCGATGCACGTCTGGAACGTGATCGCGACCGACGGCGCCGCGGTGCAGATGGTCGACGGGAACGGCTACGGCTACAACTGGGACGGGCTCTACGACCCGGAACTGATCTCCTACTACGGCAGGCAGCGCCGCGAGATGGCCGACCACTGGTCGGAGACCGTCAAGCTGGTCGCCCTCGGCGGCCGCTACTCGGTGGAGAACTACCAGGCCCGGCACTACGCGATGGCCAGGAACCTGGTCTTCGAGGTGCGCCGTCGCTACGACGAGGCGCTCAGCGCCTTGGACGTCCTGGTCATGCCGACCCTGCCGATGGTCGCCACCCCGCTGGTCACCGAATCGGACTCGCGCGAGACCTACATCACCCGGGCGCTCGAGATGATCCCGAACACCGCGCCGTTCGACATCAGCGGCCACCCGGCCATCAGCGTGCCGGCGGGCCTGGCCGACGGCCTCCCGGTCGGCATGATGATCGTCGGCAAGCACTTCGACGACGCCACCTGCCTCCGCGTAGCCCACGCCTTCGAATCCCTGTCCGGCGGTTTCCCCGCCCCGCCCCGACCGACATAACCGGTAAGCCCGCCGCCCTCGCCCTCCCGCCCCGTAAGCCCCTCCCGCCCCGTAAG
>JBEKJP010000246.1:0-13188 GCA_050011155.1 Streptosporangiaceae bacterium | reverse complement strand
CCGGGAACCTCCGCGCCGAACTGGGCATCCACGAGGACGAGTACGTCGTCGGCGAAGTGTCCAGCCTGGTCAAGCACGAGGGCATCGGCACGCTGCTCGAGGCCACCGCGATCCTGCGCGCCCGCGGCGTGCCGGTCCGGGCGCTGATCGTCGGCGACGGCCCGGAACGCGCCGCGCTGCAGCGCCAGGCGGCCGGGGCCGGCCTGGCGCAGGCGGCCGTGTTCACCGGCCGCGTGCCCGCGGCGAAAGTACGCCAATTCCACGCGCTCCTTGATGTTTTCGTCGTACCGCGCACGCCAGACCGGGTCTGTCAGCTCGTGACCCCGTTGAAGCCAGTAGAGGCGATGGCGAGCGGACTGTGTGTGGTCACTAGTGAAGTGAAAGCACTCACCGAAATCGTCAAACACGAAGTGACGGGAATGCAAACAGTACCGCAAGATCCGGTGTCCCTGGCCGATTGCCTGGAGCTCCTCCTTTACAGTCCGGATATCCGCAGAAAACTCGGAGACAATGCCCGTGAATGGGTGTCCAGGGATCGTACCTGGGCGCGAAACGCGGTGCGGTACCAAGACGCGTACGCGCGTCTGGGGGCGATCTGAAGGTTGGGGTGACATGCCGGCGCAGGACGTTCTGGTCATCGGGCTCGGCTACGTCGGCTTGCCGCTGGCGGTCCAGGCGGCCCGGGCCGGGTTCAAGGTGACCGGCTTCGATACCAGCGCCGAGATCACCCGGGCGCTGAACGCGGGCCGGTCCCACGTGGACGACGTGACGGCCGACGAGGTCGCGGCCGCCCGGACCCAGGGGTTCACGGCCACCGCGGACGAGGCGGACCTGAAGCCGCAGGACGTGATCGTGATCTGCGTGCCGACGCCGCTGTCCGAGGCGGACGGGCCCGACCTGAGCGCGGTGCGCGCCGCGGCCAAGACCGCCGGACGGCTGCTGCGGCCGGGCACGCTCGTCTCGCTGGAATCGACCACCTACCCCGGCACCACCGACGAGATCGTCCGGCCGCTGCTGGAGAAGGCGTCCGGGCTGGCCGCCGGGGTGGATTTCGCTCTGGTGTTCTCCCCGGAGCGGATCGACCCGGGCAACCCCGAGTACGGCCTGGCGAACACCCCGAAGATCGTCGGCGGCGTCACCCCGGCGTGCGCCGAGGCGGCCGCGGCGTTCTACGGCCAGATCTGCGAGCAGGTCGTCCTGGCCGCCTCCGCACGTGAGGCCGAGATGGCCAAGCTGCTGGAGAACACCTACCGGCACGTGAACATCGCCCTGATCAACGAGATGGCGATCTTCTGCAGGGAACTGGACATCGACCTGTACGACGCGATCCGGTGCGCGGCGACCAAGCCGTTCGGGTTCCAGCCGTTCTACCCCGGCCCCGGCGTCGGCGGCCACTGCATCCCCATCGACCCCAACTACCTGTCCTACAAGGTCCGCACGCTGGGCTACCCGTTCCGCTTCGTCGAGCTGGCCCAGGAGATCAACTCCCGGATGCCGGGCTACGTCACCGAGCGCGCCGCCGAACTGCTCAACCGCGGTGGCCAGGCGGTCAACGGCGCCCGGGTGCTGCTGCTCGGCGTGACCTATAAGAAGGACATCGCCGACCAGCGCGAGAGCCCGGCCCGGCCGATCGCCCGCAGGCTGCGCGCCCGCGGCGCCGCCGTCGCCTACCACGACCCGTACGTGTCGTCCTGGCAGGTAGACGGCCAGGACATCCCGCGCGCGGCCGACCTGGAGGCCGCGGTGGCCGCGGCCGACCTGGTCATCTTGCTCCAGGCCCACCAGGACTACGACCTGCCGCGGCTCGCCGCCACCGCCCGGCTGCTGCTCGACACCCGCGGCGCCGTCCCCAGGGCGCTGGCGGCTTCCCACATCGAAACGCTCTGACCAGGACGGAGGCCTCGATGCGGGTTGTGGTGTGCACGATCGTCCATCATCCCGCCGACGCGCGCATCTACCACCGGCAGATACGCGCCCTGCTCGACGCCGGGCACGAGGTCACGTACATCGCCCCCATAGACACAAATAATCTTAATTCTTATACCGAACGGGATGGGCTCTCGCTTCACCTGATGGCCGTCCCGCGGTCGTCGGGAAGACGCCGGGCCGGGGCGATACTGGCCGCCCGTTCGGCTCTCGCTGGTTGTGCCGCCGACGCTGACCTGCTGCTTGTCCATGACCCCGAGCTGCTGCTGGCCCTGCCCCCGCGGCGCAGGCGGCCGCCGGTGATCTGGGACGTGCACGAGGACACGGCCGCCGCGCTCAGCACCAAGCCGTGGCTGCCGCGCCCGCTGCGCCCGCCCGCGGCCCTGGCCATGCACACCGCGGAACGGATGGCCGAGCGGTACGTGCACCTGATCCTGGCCGAGCGCGGGTACGTCACCCGGTTCGCCCAGCCGCATCCGGTGGTGCCCAATACCACCTACGTGCCGGACGTCCCGGCCCCTCCGGGCGCTGACCGGCGGGTGATGTACGTCGGGCACCTGTCGCCGGACCGCGGCAGCGCCGAGATGGTCGAGCTGGCCAGGCGGCTGCGCCCGCACGGCATCACGGTCGAGCTTGTCGGGCAGGCCGACGCGCGCGCCCGGGCGCAGCTTGAGCCGGCCCAGGCCGCCGGCCTGCTGCGCTGGCACGGTTTCGTCCCGAACGACCGGGCCATGCCGATGCTGGACGGCGCGCTCGCGGGCCTGTCGCTGCTGCAGGACGAACCGAACTTCCGGCATTCCATGCCCACCAAGGTGGTGGAGTACATGGCCCGCGGCGTGCCGGTCGTGACCACCCCGCTGCCCGCCGCGGCCGAACTCGCGCAGCGACATGAATGCGGGTTCGTGGTCCCGTTCGGTGATGTGGAAGCGGCGGCGGAAGCGGTACTAGAACTAGACCGGGATATCTCGCTGCGCACTAAAATGGGACACCGTGGACACCAGGCGGCATATTCGTCGCTAGGCTGGCCGTCGGACGCCAGGGAATTCGTCGCCCAGCTGGAATCGTGGGCAGAATCTGGAAACGGAAGCGCAACTGGAAGCGGAAGCGCAACGCGATGAAACTGGACTTCCAGTGCGTTCGAACGCCATGAAACTCGGCTTCCATCAGGTCCGGATAATTCACCTTCCGTTCGGCTTGCCGTTTCCGTTTATTATCGCGCTGACGGCGGGCGCGATATTGCGGCTGGTGGCCATGGTCGGCTACCCGGGCGCGCTGTGGTTCGCCGGCGACTCGTACGTGTACCTGGGCGCCGCGCTGCGGCTGCAGCCGAACCTGTCCAAGACGACCGGGTACTCCCTGTTCCTGCACGTCCTCGAGCCGTTCCACAGCCTGACGCTGGTAGCAGGCCTGCAGCATCTGATGGGGCTGGCCGTCGCGGTCATGATCTACCTGCTGCTGCGGCGCAGCGGGGTGTCGCAGCGCTGGTCCACGGTGGCCACGCTGCCCGTGCTGCTGGACGGGTTCGTCATCGAAGACGAGCACATGGTGATGGCCGAGGCGCTGTTCACCTTCCTGGTCATGCTGTCCATGCTGCTCATCCTCTGGCGCCGGGCTGATTCCCGGCCGATCGGCTGGCCGGTCGCCCTGCTGGCGGGCCTGCTGGCGGGCTACGCCGTCACCGTGCGCAGCGAGGGCCTGCCGGTGCTGGTCATGTTCCCCGTCGTGCTGCTCGTTCGCGGCCTGCGCCAGGACGGGGCGTGGGCCTGGCGGAACTGGCGCGGCTGGCTCGCGGCCGTCGCGATGGCGGCCGGCTGCCTGGCGCCGGTGGCGGGCTACGTGGTCTGGTTCCACTCCTGGTGGGGCTCGTACACGCTGAGCAATTCCGACGGCTTCTACCTATGGGGCCGGGTGTCCTCGTTCGCCGAGTGCGCCGCGGTCAAGCCACCCGCCAGCGAGCAGGCGATCTGCCCGTCGGGCGCGCCGTCGGGCCGGACCCCGCCCGGTGATTACATCTGGCACGCGCCGCAGGTGCACCACATGGCCAACGGCGGCCCGGTGACCGCGGCCAACGACGCGTTGCTCCGTGATTTCGCCATCCGGGCGGTCGAGGCACAGCCGCTCGGCTATGTGCACGCCGTGCTCGGCGGCCTGTGGCTCGCGGTGGAATGGCCGCGCCATCGCTACCCCGACGACGGGACCGTGTACCTGTACTACTTCCACCTGACGCCGTGGAAGATCCCGGCCGACCACTCCTGGGTGGCCGGCGGCACCGCCTACTCCGACGCCGTCCAGTACGGGCACGCCACCCCCAGCCGCGTCGTCCGCCCGGTCGCCATCTTGATCGACGGGTACCAGCGGGTGTTCTACACCTACGGCCCGCTGTTCGGGCTGATCATGATCGTCGGCCTCGGCGGCGTGGTGCGGTTGCGCAGGTTGCGTTCCCGGTCACTGCGGCTGGCCTGGTCGCCCCGGACAGGCAGCATGCTGCCCTGGGTGACCGCCGTCGTACTGCTGGTGTTCCCGATCGCGGTCGCCGACTTCGACTACCGCTACCTGCTCCCCGTCCTGCCGTTCGCCTGCCTGGCCGCCGGCCTGGCCCTCGCCCCGGCCAGGAACCCGGCCACCCCATCCGGGGCAGCCCCCCCGCCGCAAAAGCAGCCTTCCGAAGCTCATGTAAAACAGGAGAGCTTAGCCACTCATACACGTCTCACAGCATCCCACTGGCCGGGAGAATGGGGGGATGGCAGACGAGCTTCGGCTGAGCCTGGGGGAGGCGCGGCGCCTGGCCGTCCGGAGCCAGCATCTGGCCGGACCCGAGCCGCCCGCGGGGCTCGACGGCCTTCGGCACGTGCTGCGCGGATTGCGGGTACTGCAGCTCGACCCGGTCAACGTGGTGGCCCGCAGCCATCTGCTCGTGCTGTGGAGCAGGCTCGGCCCCTTCGACCAGGCCGACCTGGACACGCTGCTGTGGCGCGAGCGCTGGCTATTCGAGTACTGGGCGCACGCCGCGTCGATCGTGCTGACCGAGGACTACCCGGTCCACCGCCTGATGATGCGGCGGTACGGGGTGAGCGCCACGAACTCGCGGCTGCGGGACTGGATGGCGGCGAACGATGACTTCCGCCGGTACGTCCTGGACCGGCTGCGGGAGGACGGGCCATTGCCCGGCAACGCCATCGAAGACCGCGCCGCGATGGGCTGGACCTCCACCGGCTGGACCAACGGCCGGAACGTCGAGCGGATGCTGGACACCTTGTGGAAGCAGGGCGTGGTCACGGTCGCGGGCCGGGACGGGCTGCGTCGCCTCTGGGCCCTAGCCGAGTTTCCCGAAGCCGCGGACCTGCCGGAGCCCGAGGCGGTGACCCGGGCGGCCGAGCACGCGCTCCGCGCCCTGGGCGTCGCCCGGGCCCGCGACGTCGAGCGGCACTTCACCATCGGCCGGTACCCGGGGCTGGACCTGGAGCGCGCCGCCTGGGCCCGGCCGGTGAGCGTCGAGGGCGGTGCCGAGCAGTGGTGGGTACACCGCGATGTGCTCGGCCTGCTCGACGAGGACTGGCAGCCGCGGATCACGCTGCTGTCCCCGTTCGACAACCTGATCTGCGACCGGGACCGGGCCGAACGTCTCTGGGGCTTCACCTACCGCAACGAGATATACGTCCCGAAGCACAAGCGCCGGTACGGCTCCTACGTGATGCCGGTGCTGGCGGGGGAGCGGCTGGTCGGCCGGGTGGCGCCGCGGATGGACCGGCGTCGTGGCGAACTGGTCGTCGAGGGAGTGTTCGCGGAGGACTCCGCCGGCTCGCTGCCTGAGGGCGCGCTGCCGACGGGCTCGGTGGCGGCGGCGCTCGGGTCACTGGCGGCGTTCGCCGGCGGTAGTTCGGTCATCTACTCCGGCGTGACGGCGCTCGGCGTATCCTGAGCACGGGTGAGTCGGCCGGGCGGTCGCGCCGGGCGCAAGTCCGGCGAGGAAGGTCCGGGCTCCACAGGGCAGGGTGGTCGGTAACGCCGACCCGGGGTGACCCGCGGGACAGTGCCACAGAAAACAGACCGCCCCCGCGCGAGCGGGGGTAAGGGTGAAACGGTGGTGTAAGAGACCACCAGCGTCGCAGGTGACTGCGGCGGCTTGGTAAACCCCACCCGGAGCAAGGTCAAGAAGGGGAACCACGGTTCCCTGCGCGAGCGTTCGAGGGCGGCCCGCCCGAGGCTCGCGGGTAGACCGCACGAGGCTGTCGGCAACGGCAGTCCCAGATGGATGACCGTCGCCCCGCGCAAGCGGGCGCACAGAACCCGGCCTACAGGCCGGCTCACCCACCTATTAGCCGGGCCGACTGTCGTGTCCTGCCGTCACCTGCGGGCCTGCTTCGTGAGCCGGGTCCCCAGGTGGGCGGGACGGAATTTCCTCAGAGCTGGGACTTCAGCTCGTCGATCTTGCCGACGTGCTCGCGGAGCTGGGTATAGGCGGGGCGCTCGCGGATGCGGGTCAGCGCCCAGCGGACGCCGTCGGCGCGGTTGGAGACGATCCCGGCGGTGATCAGGGCGTCGAGGACCTCAACGTCGCTAGGGTCGAGCCGTGCCATCACCGGGGTGAGGTTGCGGCCCGTGGCCCTGAGATCCGGCGGATTGACGGACATCGAGATGACGGGATGTCCGCGCTCACCGGGCTGCGGGGGGAGCGTGAATTGCACGCGCCCGATGGAGGGCATCTTCCGGGCAACCTTCCTACGCAGGTCCTCGATTGCCGCGCGATGCGTTTTTTCGAACGCGTGAAGGGTCTCTTCCTGATCTTCGTCCGTCGGGGTGAGGATCACGCGGAGCATCACCTGGCCGGGCTCGATCACGGGCTCGTCGCCGTATTGCAGCACCTCGACCTTCTGTACGGTCCCGTCGCCGAACTGCCTGTTCAGCTCTTCTTCGGTCTCGCGCTGGAGGCGTTCCTTCTCGTCCAGGTCCACGATCGGCTCCTTGATTGCTGGAGCAATCAGCGTAACTCTGGCTACTTGTGCATTCAAAGAGTTTTCGCGACCCAGGCAAGACAGCACGGCATCGAGTCAGGGGCCCGGATCGCCCGGCGCCTCGTCCGGGTCGGCGATCTCGATGATGTGGAGCTGGTCATCAAGGTCCCCGGCATGCTCCCGCCACTTCTCCGCTTCCAGGGTAAGGATGGGGCAGACTGCCGCGTCGGCTACCGCGGCCACGTGGGCGTCCCAGGGATCGAGGCCGGTCCTGGCGATGACAGTGGCGAGCCTGGCGGCCTGCTCTGCGCCCTGCAGGGGAGCGATCTCGGCGTTGCCGAGCAGCTCAAGACCCTCCAGCAGCTCGTCGGCTTCCTCGCTGCGGGCATCGAGAGATGCTCCGGTGATCGCCAGCACGGGGATGACCATTGGCTGCCCCGTGCCGTCGAGGCGCTGGATGAAGGTCATGATCTCGGTGTCCCCGCGGGCAACCGCCGTGACCACGCTGACATCGAGGACGTACGGCGCGGGAACCGCCCCGGCGCCCTCGCTCACCGGCCGGGCAGCGCGGCGGCCTGGGCTTCGACGTGAGCCATCATCCGGGCCACCTTGGCCAGGTCAGCCCGGTCGGCCGCTTCCTTCCACCGCCTCCGGATCCGCTTGTCACGCTCCACTCGCTCGGCGAGGGAATCGTTGAACACGGCCGAGACGGACGGGGCCTTGCCTGCCTCGACGAGTTGTTCGGCGTAGGCGGCCAGGTGGGGGTCGACGGTGACGGTCAGGCGTACCTTCCTGTCGCTCATACCTGGATCATACGTCCGTGAGTCCGAGGCAAGTGGTCTGAGTAGGTGGTCTGAGTTCGTGTCGCTCGGGCCTTCCGGGCGCGATCGGGCCAGCCGGGGCGCCGCCGCCTACCTCCGTCGCGCCGGGTCGTTCTGTTTCTGCCATCACGCCAGGGCCTCGGCCGATGGCCTGGCATATCTGGCCAGTGACGCCACCGAGGTGTGCCCGGATTTGGCCATCGGCATCGGCGTGCTGGCGCCGGCCTCGGCGTCTCAAGCGGTGAGGATCACCCGGACCATCACCTGGCCGGGCTCGATCACGGGCTCGTCGCCGTACTGCAGCACCTCGACCTTCTGCACGGTCCCGTCGCCGAACTGCCTGTTCAGCTCTTCTTCGGCCCCGCGCTCGAGGCGCTCCTTCTCTTCCTGATCCACGACCAAGCTCCTTGATTGCTGAAGAAATCAACGTAACTCCGTTTACTCGTGCACTCATGAGGCGTGTACGCGTCCCGCATCTCTAGGTGCACCGCCGAGACGGCCGTCGCCGCGATCAGCTCGCTGAACGGTGGCACCTTGGCCATTGAGCGCCACCATAATGATCTCCCGCATCCGCGCGGGAAGCCGTACCACCGATTCGTTGTCAGCGACGTCACCACGGGCCGCCATCGCATCCAGCAGGCCGGCGGCGATCTCCTCGGTGCGCGGCGGCAGTTGCGCGACGCGTCGCGGCATGAACGCCCGCTGCACCGGGCGACGCCGACTGGCGTGATCAGGCGGGTCGTTGTTGAGCATGTGGGCGTGACAGTTCGCCGCCTCGCTCGGCCGCCGCTTGCCGCGACGGCACGGCCGGGGGAAGGACTGCTCTGATGGCATATGAGTTCCAGGTAACGGTGGACCGCGTGGATCCGCACGCGCTGGCGGACTGGTGGGCCGGGACGCTTGGCTGGCAGGTGGAGCCGCAGGACGAGGCGTTCATCCGGCAGATGATCAGTGCCGGGCACGCCGCCGAGAGCGACACCAGGCTGCACCGCGGGGCGCTGGTCTGGAAGGACGGGGCGGCTATCTGCCATCCCGAGGGCACGCAGCGCGCCCCGAGGGTGCTGTTCCAGCTGGTTCCCGAGGTCAAGTCGGTCAAGAACCGGCTGCACCTCGATGTCCGCATCGGCACCGGCGACGTCCAGGCCGCGATAGCGGGCCTGACCGCGCGTGGGGCGAAAGTAATGCACCTTGGTCAGCAGGGGCCCCACGCCTGGGTCACCCTCACTGACCCTGAAGGCAACGAGTTCTGCGTCTCGCAGTCCGCCGGATCCGCTGACTAGCCCGGGCCGGCGGTCCGCTAGTCGCGGAGGGTGGTGCGGGCGGTGCGGCGCCACGTCCTGGCCGGCGAGTCCGTGCTGGTGGTGACGTCGGTGACGGCCAGGCCGGGAGCGCCCGCTGCGTATCGCGTGGCCCAGGTGCCGTCCGGAGTGATCAGCCCGGACGGCGGTGCGTCCTCCGTGACGGGGCCGGCGTAGCTGACCCACAGGGTGTTGGCGGCGGCGTGGCCGGCCGCCTCGATGGCGAAGATGCCGGGGACTTCCGGGTTGCCGTGGGTGGAGAAGAGGACGCAGTCGACGTCCTGCTCCTCGTAGGCGGAGAAAAGCTCCGGGTAATGGGTCTCCATCCCGAGAGCGCAGCCGAAGCGGACGCCGGAGGCGGTGAAGACCAGCGGGTCCCGCCCGGCCGTGTACATGAACGTGGACTTCGTCTTCGACAGCATCCGCTCGTCGTAGCGGCCGATGAGCTGGCCTCGGCTAGAGATGACGAACAGGCAGTTGCTGGGGCGGGCGTCACTCGCCGAGCGGTGGATCCCGCCGACGACGGTCCACAGGCGAAGCTGGCCGGCTAGCCGGGTGACTTCGTCCAGTTCCCGGGCGAGGCCGGGCCAGTCGGCGCGGTCCCAGTCGGCCGGGCCGATGACGTCCGGGCCGGTGCTGGACATGACGCGCTTG
The DNA here is from genome assembly GCA_050011155.1 of Streptosporangiaceae bacterium. Lineage (GTDB taxonomy): Bacteria > Actinomycetota > Actinomycetes > Streptosporangiales > Streptosporangiaceae > Palsa-504. The sequence goes on along the minus strand of JBEKJP010000246.1, from coordinate 3,537 downwards.
GCCGGTGTGGTCAGCGCGCCTTCTGGGAAGTGGACCAGGCCGGCGCCACGGGCGCTGGCCTCGCGCATCAGCGCGCGCACGGCCGTGCCGCTGGCCCGGATCTGGTCGGCGTCACCAGGGTCGGGGAGCAGCGGCAGCTGCGCCACCGCCACGGTCACGGACCTGGGGCCGCCGGCCAGCTGATGGCGGGCGGCGGTGTAGGACTCGCCGGTCTTCTGGGTGCGGGCACGGACGCGTTGCTTCAGGTTCCGGTTCGCGGTCATCGCGGGCCTCCACGTCGCGAGCGGGCACCTCCCAGCGGCGCACCCGCGACGAGCAGGCGGTCAGTGCGGCGACCCGAGTCGGCAGACCCTTTGCCTCCGGCAGGTGGCCGGCGCTGGGAACCAGCCATGGAGGTTCGGCGTGAGTCACGCTCGACGCCAGCATAGCGGCCGGGAGCGACGCAAGCATGCCCCCTGTCGCTCCGGCAGTCTAGGCGCGCATTTTAGTATCGGCCCGTAAGCGATATCGCCGTGGTGACAAGGGCGTCGCTGGGAGAGCTCTTTCCGATTACCGCTCCGGTGCCCATGACGCTGCTGCCGGCGCGGGTCTGGACGCAAGAACAGTGGGAGCGGACCGAACGCGGCTGCCGATCGCGGAGCATGGATGGGTCGTCGAACACAACATCCTGGGCCTGCGGTCCGGCCCGTAGCATTCGCGGCTGACAGCGCCTGGGCCGGTAGTCAGTGTTCCCGGCGGGGAAGCTCCGAACGAGGACTGGTCCGGCGGCACGGCGGATGCCGTGCTCGTGCTGGACGGCTAGGGGTCGGCTAACGACGCCGGTGCCGGGAGCCACTCCACAAAGTCGCCGTGGCCGTCGGTGCGGGCCAGCGCCTGGCGGCCGTTCCGGGCGAGCACGAACGTGCCGTCGTCACGGCCGCTGACCGGAACGCTGGCTACGACGCCGGGCGCCTCGTTGGAGAACCAGACGGCGGGCAGGTCACCGACGATCTCGGCGAAGCGCTCCCGGTCGTCCGGCGCGACGTAGGCCAGCACCGCGGAGTGGTAGACGACCAGGGTCGCGTCGGCCGGGGCCTGGGCCGCCAGGGCGGGCAGATCGGTCAGCAGGTCGCCCCGGTGGACCGGGGGAGCGGAGCGGCGGGCCGTGGCGATCGCGGCCGCCAGGCGCTGGGCGCGGTCGCCTTCACCGGGCCAGAGCAGGCACGACAGCCAGTGCATGTCGTCGTCGTCGTTGACGTCGAGCGGGTTGAGGTCCAGCCCGGCCCGCCAGGCGATCTCCGGCACCCGGGCCGGGACGGGCACCGGGCCGCGCGGGCCGCAGTGCAGCGTCGGCGCCTCCGGATCGGATCCGGCGATCACGCGGTCACCGTAATCGTAGGAGTACTGGTCGAACAGCAGGGTCAGCCCGGCGCTGGCGCCGACCTCGATCAGCGCGAGCGGCTCGGGCAGCTGGGCGAGCGCCGGGAGCAGGGTAGCGCAGCGGGCGGCCTCATTGGTCTGGGTGCGACGGGTCAGCATCACTCGCGTCAGCGCGTCCGGGTCGCGGTTGACCAGGCCCCGCAGGGTGCGGGGGTTCGCGGGCGTGCCCAGCAGGTAATAGGCCGAGGCGAACAGCAGGTTGGGCTGGCGCTTGTCCGGTGGCAGGGTGCCGAGGAACTCCAGGATCGCGGCTTCATCGGCCACCGAGGCGGACAGCGTCACGTACGCCGGGGAGCGGCCCTTCGCCTCCTGAGCCCACACCCGGTAGTTCTCGGCCAGGCTGATCGCCGGATCGAGTCCACCCATCGACATGGGTGAACGCTATCGCGGCGGCCGATCCTGGACCGCGGCGGCCGTCCGGGGAGCTGCGATGAAGTCCCCGATGAGCTGGGCGAGCCGGTCCGGCTGGTCCAGCGGGATCAGGGTATAGCTGTCTTCGGTCTCGGTCAGCTGGCCCTGCGGCAGCAGCTCGGCCAGGCGCCGGGCGGGAAATTGTCGAACGCGTCACAGGAGACGAGCACCGCGCGGCCGACGTGAGCCTCCTCGTCGGCCATGAGCAGCTGGACGAGTGCGCCGCCGGTGTCGTTGCCGGCCAGGGTGACGTCCTGCGGGCCGAGCCGTTCCAGGAACTCCGCGGTCAGCCGCGCTATCCCGGGCAGCGACAGGTCGGCGCCGGCGTGCATCGGATGCCGGTGCGCTGCAGCCCGTGCAGCAGCACCACTACCGGCCCGTCACCGCCGGTGTCCTGGTATTCGATCGTCCCGGCGGACAGTTCGACCCGCTTCATGCCCGCCGCCCCGATGTCAGGTCCGCGGTCAGCGCACCCGCCCGTGGCTGGCCGAGCAGATGACGGCGCAGGAAGGAAAGCTCGGCCGCCACGGCGGCGTCGTGACCGTCGAGGAAGGGTGCGTAGTGGCCGCCGGGAAGCCGGACCAGCTCGCCTTGGGGTGCACGGCCCGCCGCGCGGACGGCGGGTGCGGCCAGCGCCGACTGGTCCTGGTCGCAGACGACGACGAGCAGCGGGCAGCGCACGCGCGCCACGAGTCGGCCCGGCCGGCCCAAACCAAGACGGAGGGCCGAACGAGCGGCGACCTCCTGCCGCCATTCCGGATAGCGCCCGTCCGGGTTGAGCGCCCGGTCGCTGTCCTGGGCATCCGGAGTGCTGAGCACTGCGACGGTTCCGGGCGGGCCGGCCAGCGGTACCAGCCGTGGCGGCTGGCCAGCCAGCGCGCCGAGGGCGTCGGCGCTGGCACGGACGGCGAAGCGGGCCAGGGCACCCGGCCGCTGGTGCCGGGCCGCGTTACGAGTGGCGGCCGGGCCGTCGGCGTTCGGCGTCTGGGCGATCGCCGCGGCCAGCCCGTGGTCTTCGGCCGCGACCTGGAAGACCTGCCCGCCGCCGGAGGAGAAGCTCCAGACCGCGACGCGATCCGCGTCGACCCCGGGCAGGGAACGGGCGCGGGCAATAGCGGCCCGCCAGTCGGCGAGTTGCTCCCGGACGCGCTGGACCTGGCGCGGTTGTCCTCCGCTCTCCCCGATATGACGGTGGTCGAAGGCCAGGACGGTGAACCCGGCGTCGCTGAACCGCTGCGCGAACCGGTCGGTACCCGGTTCCTTGGTCACCGCGAAACCACCGGTCATGACCACGCACCCGCCGTTGGTACCGGGATAATGCCAGGCGGCACACTCGCTGCCGCCGCTAGCGAACCGGGCCTTCTCCCGTGTCATGGATGCCCCCATGTCAAGTTGACGGATCTCATCCTCAGCACAAGTGAACCATGCGGTTCGCAAAGTGTCTATCAGTCCTAACCGGAGCAAAGGGTGTCTATCAGCCCTAGCCGGAGCAAGGTCTCGCGGATCCGGCCTTTCCGCCGCCGGGCACCGGTACGGTGGTATCAGGCATCCCCGGTGTCTCCCGCACCTCAGGCGCCGCACAGGACGGCGGTTCCCGGCCGTCCGCAACCGGGACGATGCCACATGAGGGTGGCTCTTTCCTGTGCGGGTCCCGCCGCTTGCCGGTGAGCGTCCCGGTCGCGGTGCCGGCGGTGCCGGCGGTGCCGG
>JBEKJP010000245.1:0-8205 GCA_050011155.1 Streptosporangiaceae bacterium | reverse complement strand
CTGATCCCAGGTCGACCAGCGGTCACCTTCCGGCAGGCCGTCGGTCGCCTCGTTGACCGGGGGCAGCGACCGGCGCCGGGTGCGCTTGGCCGTGGTGGGCTCGTCGTCGCCGAACCCCCGGTTACCGCGGCGGCGGGTCCTGAACTCTCCGCGGCGGGGAGAAAAGTCGTACAAGGGTGGTGCTCCTCAGCTGAGCGATGAATGGGGCAGGCGAGAAAACGCCCACGACGGTCCTAGGCATCTCGCGCCTCCTCTCGCTCAGCCGGCCACGCCGGCTCGTACGTGCTGCAGGCTGTCACAGCCGCGCCATCTGGGGCAACTGATTATTCGCGTCCCGTTGCTGCCCGCAGATCTAAAACGTGCGGGCCGCGGATCTAAAGCGACCACCGCATCTCGGAGCGGGAGCGTGACCGCCGATCGTTCGTCAGTTTGAGTCGTTCCGTGACCCGAACTGACGAACGATCCGGAACCGCGAAACGGATGTGACTCAGGCGCCCGATGGGGTTGCCGCGGCCAGTCGCGACGGTATGAAACCCGGAGTTCAGCGCGCCAGAACGCACTGGAAGCCCGGTTTCATGCCGTGCCTGGGCTAAGCAGCGCCGCGCCAGAACGCACTGGAAGCCCGGTTTCATGCCGTGCCTGGTTTCATGCCGCGCCTGCCGACCGACGGCACCCAAAGCGTCAGCCGCCAATCGCCTGGCCTGTGTCCGGGTCGAAGAAGTACAGCCGGGCCGGGTCGACCGCGAAGGTGACCCGGTCACCGGCCCTGACCGAGGTACCCGGCTCCAGCCGGGTCACGCCGTTGGGGGCGCTGCCCGCCAGGATGCCCGCCTCGGCCGCCTCGCCGACGGCCGCCTCGGCCGCCGCCTGGCCGGCCTGCGTCGCGTCGATGGAGAAGTAGACGTGCTGCTCGCTGCCGAGCATCTCGACCAGCCGCACGTCGGCCGCCAGCCCGTTCCCAGAAACAGCCCCAGAACCAGCCCCGGAACCACCCCCGGAACCACCCAGCACGAGGTCCTCCGGACGTATCCCGACGACGACCTTCCGCCCCTGGTAGGCAGCGACCCGCGCCGCCACCTGAGCAGGCAGGTCAAGACGCTGCGACCCGAGCACCACCCCGGGCCTGGCGCCGGAGCCATCCGGAGAAGACAGCCCCCCCTCGTACAGGTTCATCGACGGGGAGCCGATGAAGGCGGCCACGAACACGCTGGCCGGCCGGTCGTAGAGGGCCCGGGGGGTGTCGTACTGCTGCAGCACGCCGCCCAGCAGCACGGCGACCCGGTCGCCCATGGTCATCGCCTCGGTCTGGTCGTGCGTGACGTACAGCGTGGCCGCGCCGATGGCCCGGTGTACCCGCAGCACCTCCGAGCGCATCTGCACGCGGAGCTTGGCGTCCAGGTTGGACAGCGGCTCGTCCATCAGGAACACCGAGGGCTCCCGGACCAGCGCCCGGCCCATGGCCACGCGCTGCCGCTGCCCGCCGGACAGCTGCGAGGGTTTGCGCCCCAGCAGGTCCGCCAGGCCGAGGGTCCCGGCCGCGGCCCGGATCCGCCGGTCCCGTTCGGCCCGTTCGACCTTCTTGTTCTCCAGCGCGAAGCCGATGTTCTGGTACACCGATAGGTGCGGGTAGAGCGCGTAGTTCTGGAAGACCATGGCGATGTCGCGGCGCCGGGGGGAGACGTCGTTGACCACCTGGCCGCTCAGGCTGACCGTGCCCGCCGTGATCCGCTCCAGGCCCGCCACCATCCGCAGCGCGGTGGTCTTGCCGCAGCCGGAGGGCCCGACGAGCACGACGAACTCCCCGTCCTCCACCTCCAGGTCGAGGGCGTCGAGCGCGGTCACCCCGGTCCCGTAGACCTTGGTCAGCCGGCTCAGAGCAATGGCCGCCACGAAAACCTCCGAAAGAAGTCAGTTCGCGATGCTGCCGAGCAGCATGCCGCTACGCCAGTACCGCTGCAGGATCAGGAACAAGATGATCAGCGGGGCGATGGTGACAAGACCGCCCATCACGATCAGCGGGTACAGGTTCTGGTCGCCGCTGGTGGTGGCGTGCTGGGACCACAGGCCCATCCCGACGGTCAGCGGGAACTTGTTGTTGTCGCTGAAGATGATCAGCGGCAGGAAGTAGTTGTTCCACACCCCGACCACCGACAGCAGCAGCACGGTCATCAGGCCGGGCACCATCAGCGGCAGCGCGATCCTGAAGAAGATCCGCAGCTCGCCGGCGCCGTCGATCCGGGCCGCGTCGATCAGTTCGCGCGGGACGGACAGCCCGATGTAGGTCCGCATCAGGTAGACCCCGACCGGACTGACCAGGCTGGGCAAGATGATGCCCCAGATCGAGTTGATCAGGTGCGCCTTGGCGTACACCAGGTAGAGCGGCAGCGTGATCGCGCCCACCGGCACCAGCAGCGCGCCGATGACGATGTAGAAGTACACCTTGGACCCGCGGAACTCGAACCGGGCGAAGCCGTAGCCGGCGAAGGCCGCCAGCGCGGTGGCCCCGCCGCCGCCGAGCACGGCGTAGAGCGCCGTGTTGCCGAACCACTGGAGGTACGTCCCGTCGTCATCGACGTTCTCGAACAGCATGCGGAAGTTGTGGAAGAACTCGAACGGCCGCGCGAACCAGAACCCGAAGCTGCTGAAGATGTTGGCCTGGGTCTTGGTCGAGTTGAAGATGATCCAGGCCACCGGGACCAGCGTGAAGATCGCGAAGAGCACGCAGCACCCGGTCATCACCGAGACCGTCCCGCGCTTGAGCCCGTACAGTTCCACCGGGATGGCGGCGTCCTGCTCCTCGATCCGCTCCCGCTTCCGCCGGTCCCGCCGCGACTCGGTCAAGGGCACAGTAGTCACGACACTTCTCCCCGGTTCCGGCGGAACAGCAGCGAGGTCACCGAGATGGCGACGATGACGAGGCCGAGCACCACGGCCATCGCGGCGCCCAGGTTGTACTGGGCGGAGTTGATCGAGGTGTTGAAGATGTAGAGCACCGGCGTCCAGTTGAGCGTGACCACGCCGGCCGAGTAGTTGTTCAGGATCAGCGGTTCGACGAACAACTGGAGCGCGCCGATGGTGTTCAGGAAGATCAGCATCACGATGGCGGGCCGCACCATCGGCAGCTTCACCTTGACGATGATCTTCCACAGCGGCGTGTCGTCCAGGATGGCCGCCTCGACGATCTCCCTGGGTACCGACCGCAGCGCGGTGTACAGGATCAGGCTGTTGTAGCCGGTCCACTCCCAGATGGCGATCACGATGATCGAGGGGAGCATAAGACCGGACGACAGGAAGTCCGTGTTGTGGAAGCCGAACAGGTTGGCCAGGTGCGAGAACGGCCCGTACACCGGCTCGAAGAGGAAGCCCCACATCAGCGCGGCCACCACCACGGGCACCGCGAACGGCACGAAGAAGATAGTGCGGAACAGGCGGCCGTACTTGGCCACGCCGAGGTCGAACGCGGTGGCGAAGAAGAACGCGATGACCAGCATGACCGGGATCTGGATGGCACCGAAGATGACCACCCGGACCACCCCGGACCAGAACATGCCCGAGCCCAGGATCTGCGAGTAATTGCTGAAGCCGGAGAAGGAGGTGCCGCCGATGATGCGGCTGGTGAACAGGGAATCGTAGACCGCGTACCCCAGCGGCACGATCATGAACAGGCTGAACACGATCAGGAAGGGCGACACGAAGGTCAGCCCGCGCCGGTCACGCCGCCGGGCCCAGACCGAATGACGCGGGCGCGGTCCGAACCCTGATCCCGCCGCGGGCCGGACCTTCGGCTCTGGGGCACTAACTGCGGTACCGCTCACATCGGTACTCCCTAAGATCAAAGGCTTTTTAACGAACGGTGTGCCCGGCGCGCCGTCGCTGCCGTGTGACAAGCAGGGCGACGCGCCGGGCCGCGGGCCTCAGCCGGTGGAGACGGTGAAGCCCTGCGCCTTGGCGTAGCTGACCTCCGCGGTCTGGAAGGCCGCGAACGCCTGCTGCATGGTTTCCTTGCCGGACAGCACGCCGCCGAAGGTGGTGTTGGCCTGGGTCAGCGCCTGCGTCATGAACGGCGGCCACGGGGTGGCCGGGATGTTCTTGGCGCCCGCGGAGAACACCTGGTTCGGCTGCGAGCTACCGGAGATCGGGTAGGTCAGGGACGTGAACGAGCTGGAGTTGAGGGTGGGCAGGTAGGTCGGGAACAGCGACGAGGGCGGCGTCTTGACGATGTTCCAGGACGCGTCGGTGGAGGTCAGCCACTCGGAGAACTCGGCCGCCTGGGCCGGGTGCTTGCTCTGGGTGAAGACCGGGTAGGTCGAGCCGCCCCAGTCCGCGCCCACGTCGGCGCCCGCGGTCCACTGCGGCAGCGGCGCGGCGCGCCACTGGCCCATGGACTGCTTCACGTCGGCCACGAAGTACGACGGCGCCCAGGCCGAGTCGATCGCGGCCGCGGTGACGCCCTTGTCCAGGTTGGTGTTGACCTCGGTGCCGGCGTCGTTGACGGTGCTGACCGCGTGCTCGTTGATGAGGTCCTGCCAGTAGGCGGCGAACTTCTCCTGGGCCGGGCCGGTCCAGTCGATGGTCACGCTGCTGCCGCCGGAGTACGTGAACGGCCAGGCCCCGGCCTGCCCCATCACGCTCATCAGCCACTGCAGGTCGTTCGGGGACAGGTTCAGCAGGTAGGCGGAGGAGTTCGCCTTGTGCAGCTTGACCGCGTCGGTGGCCACGTCGGCCCAGGTCGCCGGCGGGGTGATCTTGTACTTGGCCAGCGTCTGCTGGTCGTAGTAGAACCCCATCGGGCCGAAGTCGCTGGGCATGGCGTACACCGCGCCGCCCTGGCTGACCTGGCTCCACGCCCACGGCGCGAAGTCGCTCTTGTAGTTGTTGGCGCCGTAGGGGACCAGGTTCACCACGTACTTCTGGATGATGAACGAGGGGATCTCGTCGAACTCCATCTCGGCCACGTCGGGCGCGCCCGAGCCCGCCTTCATCGCGTTGTTCAGCAGCGTGTACTCCGCGCCGCCGGCGCCCGGGTCCTCGAGCGTGACGCAGATGTTGGAGTGGGTCTTGTTGAACTCGGTGACCGCCCGGCTCATGCCGGGGACCCACGCCCAGAACGTGATCGGCGTGGCCGAGGAACTGCAGGACTTGCCGCCGGCCAGCACGGTCGCGCTGGCACTGGCGCTGGCACTGGCGCTGGCACTCGCGCTGGTCGATGTGCCGCCCGCGGCCGTGCTGCTGCTGCCCGACGAACTGCACGCGGCGAGCAGCGAGACGGCGGCCGCACCCGCCACCGCCATGGTTATTCTTCGCGTCCTGGTCGACATAGTGACTGAACTCCTATGTTCGGTATGGCCTCATGTGCGTGCGGTGCCGTCTCTAGGCCATCGCGGCCTCGATGACGGTGAACGACCGGGGTGGCAGCCGAACCGCGACCACCCCGTTCTTGGTGTCTTCCGATCCCTCTTCCAGCCGTGCTGCCTCCACGTCGGGCAGCGTCCTGGCCTCGCCCGCACCAGCGGCGGTAACCGTCCTGATCCTGGCGGGCCCGTCGAAGTCGCGGTCGCGCAGCCGTACCTCGGTCAGTTCCTCGGCGTCGCCGCGGTTGACCAACGTGATAGCGATCTTGTGAGCGTTAACACCGACAGTGGCGGCCGCGTCGATCAGGGCGAACGGTCCGAGGTCCCCCACCCGGAACGGCCACCGGCTCGCCCCGGCCGGCAGCTCGGGCTCGACCACCGGCCCGGACACGTGCACGTCCACGGCCTGGTCCAGGGCTGCCTGAGCGTGCAGCAGGATCGGGTACCAGATGGGCTGCACGGCTGCAGTCTCCGGACTGGTGACGATCGGCGCGATCGCGTTCACCATCTGCGCCAGGTTGGCCATCCGCACCCAGTCGCAGTTCCGGACGAAGATGTTCAGGTAGGTGCCCACGGCCAGCGCGTCGGCGAACGTGTACCGCTCTTCCAGGTCGACCGTCATCTGCCGGTACCAGACGTTCCACTCGTCGTAGGCGATCCGCGGCGGCGTGGCGATCTTGCGCCGGTAAGCCGCCCGCTCGATCAGGGCCTGGGTGTAGTGGATCGCCCGTTCGGCCTGATGGGGTTGGAGCACGTTGGTCCAGTAGTCGTCGCTGCCGGTGTAGATGTGCAGCGAGTGGTAGTCGACCAGGCCGGCCATCCCGTCGATGACCACCCGGTCCCACTCGTTCCACCCGTTCATCCCGCAGCTGACCAGCTTGGCCCGCGGGTCGAGCATCCGGATGGCCCGCGCCCACCTGCTCGCCTCACGCACGTATTCCTCGGCGGTGAACGCCCCGACCTGCCAGTCGCCGTACATCTCGTTGCCCAGGCCCCAGTAGGTGACCCGCCACGGCTCGTCCCGGCCGTTCGCGCGCCGCCGGTCCGCCCAGGCGGTGCGCCCGGCCGAGTTGCAGTACTCGACCCAGGCCAGCGCCTCCTCCAGCGTCCCGGTGCCCATGTTCAGGCAGATGTACGGCTCGGTGCCGAGCTCGGCGCAGTAGGCCAGGTACTCGTCGGTGCCGAAGCGGTTGGACTCCTCGCCGCCCCAGGCCAGCTCGGGGCGGCGCGGCCGGTCGTCCTTGGGCCCGATGCCGTCGGCCCAGTGGTAGTTGCTGACGAAGTTCCCGCCCGGCCAGCGCAGCACGCCGAGGCGCAGCTCGCGGAGCAGGCCGAGCACGTCTTTACGGAAGCCGCGGTCGTCGGACAGCGGCGAGCCCTCCTCGTAAAGACCGCCGTAGATGCAGCGGCCCAGGTGCTCGACGAACCCGCCGAACACCTTGCGGTCCAGCCGTCCGGTGGCCCGTCCGGGGTCGATGGCGATCCGGGTCAATGGCGCTCCTTCTTGTCGCTGGCCTTCTTGTCGCTGGCCTTCTTGTCGCTGGGACTCTTCCGCCCGCCGCAGGAATCGCGGACGATCAGCTCGACAGGAAGCAAGGGGGGCCGCTCCGGCACCGGTTCGCCCGCGATGCTGCGCAGCAGCAGCTCGACGGCCTGCCGGCCGGTCTCGGCCAGCGGTATCCGCACGGTGGTAAGCGGCGGCGTCAGGAACTCCGCGAACGGTATGTCGTCGCAGCTCACCACGGCCACGTCGGTCGGCACCCGGCGCCCGGCCTGCCACAGCGAGCTCAGCACGCCGATCGCCATCACGTCGCTGTGCACGAAGATCGCGGTGAGGCCGGGGGAGCGCTCGAGCAGCAGCCGGGTCGCGGTGGCGCCGCCCTGCGGGGTCCAGTCGCCCTCGGCCACCAGGTCCTCGCTCGGCTCCAGGCCCGCAGCGCGCAGCGCGTCCTCATATCCGTGCAGCCGGCTGCGGGTCACCCGCCGCCGGAACGTGCCGGTGACCGTGCCGATGGACGTGTGCCCGAGTCCGAGCAGGTGGGTGGCGGCCAGCCGCCCGGTCTCCCGGTGGTTGGATCCCACCAGCGGGACGCCGCCGCCGGGCACCGCCTGCAAGCTGACCGACGGCACGTACCGCCGGAGCAGGTCGGCGACCTCGGTGTCCTCCTCGACCTCGGGCGCGGCGGCGATGATGCCGTCGACCCGGCGTTCGATCAGCGTCCGCACGATGTCGGCGCCGTCCGCCCCGCCGGCCGCCAGGTGCCCGACCAGGACGGAGTGCCCGTTGGCGCGCGCCGCCTGCTCGGCCGCCACCGAGGCCTGCGCGATGGCCACGTCGGTGGCGTCGCTGGCGACCAGGCCGATGGTGGCCGTGGCCCGCTGGACCAGGCTGCGAGCGATGGTGTTGGGCCGGTACCCGAGCTCGGCGGCCGCGGCCAGGATCCGCTCCTGCGTGTCGCTGGAGACGCGGACGTCACCGCCGTTGAGGACCTTGCTGGCCGTCTGGAAGCTGACCCCGGCGCGGGCCGCGACTTCCTTGATCGACACGTACCGCCGCCGGGCCATCGCGTCCTTCCGCCAGGTCTTCCGACCCCTCAGTCACAGCTCCGCCGTGCTCAGCTGGCACTTCGCACCCTGCTTCGTACCTTCTGAGCGAACGTTCGCTCTAGCACGCTAGATCTTTCCGGCATATCCGGTCAAGTGGGCGTATCGAAGATGTTTCACCCCTGTTATCCGGCAGCAATCGACCCTGGCCCGCCGCGCCGGTCACTACCGGCGGCCCCGCAGGAGGGATTGGTAGTCCCGGCCGGGTGGCACGTCCCTGACGAGTTCCAGCAACTCGTCGTGGATATGC
>JBEKJP010000244.1:0-8219 GCA_050011155.1 Streptosporangiaceae bacterium | reverse complement strand
TCTCATGACCAGGCTTCTACAGATAGCGGGCAACACATGTCTCGCGACACACCGTAGCTGAGTCATAACAACCGGGACACAACCTGTGTCACTTGAGGTCGGACTGAACAGCCAGATTCGGCGGTGCAGTGGACCAAAACGGTGTCCCATCCCGTTCGACCATGTCGTCAAGTTGAGATGCTGCGCCGGGGTCCCGGTCACTACACTCGGTTACGCTCGCGGACCATTGCCTGTCATCCGCGTGGAACGTTTCGTGGAACGACGCTTTGGATCATCCCAGCGCGGTGAGTGCTGTCAGTGCGATGACGTGTGCCGTTGGTGCAGCTAGTGCGTACCCTGCTTAGGGTCGGGCTTCTTGTAAACGGCAGGTCAGCGGTTCGATCCCGCCCACCGGCTCCAGGTCAGACGGGATAAGGCCCGGCATGCGCCACGGTCCGTGGAACGGTTCGCCGAGGCCTTGAGGGTAGCCAGGTGGCAGTTTGCGCTGCAGAAATGGTGGGCCTTAATCCGGCCATGTCCTCGAGCGTGGTGCCAAGAGCGTGCATTAGGGCGAGAACTGTGAAATAGCCCGGTTCGATTACGACGCCTTTTTCGATCTTGCGGACAGTTGCCACGGCTACCTGGGCTCGGCCTGCGAGCTGCTCTTGGCTCATGCCGGCCTGAACGCGCCGATCGCGGAGCCGCTCGGCGAGACGCCCGGCTTGCTCGGCGTAGAGGCTATCGGCGCGTCGTCTGCGTCCTGGGCCGGTCACCTGGCTATCCTAGTGGTAAATATTTACCGGTAAATATTTATCAGCACGAGTACACTGCCGGGGCATGCGGCTGCGCGGAGGGAACTATGGCGGCGGGCACCAGCATCGAGTGGACCGAGGTCACCTGGAACCCTACGACCGGATGCGACCGGATCTCGGCGGGCTGCGATAACTGCTACGCCCTGACGCTGGCCAAGCGCCTGAAGGCGATGGGGCAGGTCAAGTACCAGAAAGACGGAGACCCTCGTACGTCTGGACCGGGGTTTGGCCTGACGATCCACCCTGGTGCTCTCCGGCAGCCATATACATGGGGAGGGCACAAAGTCGTGTTCGTCAATTCGATGAACGACCTGTTCCATGCCCGGGTACCCCTGAGCTTCGTCCGCCAGGTCTTCGCCGTGATTGCCGACACTCCGCAGCACACTTATCAGATCCTGACCAAACGCTCGGGGCGCCTGCCGAAGATCGCGGCAAAGCTGGACTGGCCGCCGAACCTGTGGATGGGCGTTTCCGTGGAGGACCGCGGCGCGCTGTTCCGTGCGGACCACCTGCGTGCAGTGCCCGCTACTGTCCGGTTCTTGTCACTTGAGCCATTGCTTGGCCCTCTTCCGGACCTCGATCTCACCGGTATCGAGTGGGTGATCGTCGGCGGTGAAAGCGGCCGTGGCTATCGGCCCGTGCATCCTGACTGGATCAGGGACCTGCGTGACCAGTCGGTCTGCCAAGGGACGGCATTCTTCTTCAAGCTTCTCTGCACTACCGCGATCGACGAGCCACTATCAGTTTTTCCCAGGCAGAAGCTTGGCTCGGCCATGGGCCCCGTCACCAGCAATTCCATCGGTGTCTCGGCGCGCGCAATCAGTTACTACTTCAAGAGCCAAGCTAATTGCTTGCATGATGGGTTGGAGTCCGGCAGGGTTCGTTGGCTCGATAAACTCGCACTCATAGCGGTGGGGAAGGAAGACCAGCTTGTCTTCCAGCTTTTTGTGCTGGTTGATGGCGTCGGATAGCCCTGCCAGCCAGCGGTAAGGATGGATAAGGAGTCCTGGCTTGTCCTCCATCTGCTGGTACTGGTTGAGGCGCACGATGGTGTCGGACCGCCCCGCCGGCCACTGAACTTCACGGCTTGTGCCCTGGTCGAGGTCTTTTGCCGCCTCCTCAAGGGCCTTTACTACCTGGTGGATCAGGGGCGTCTGTACATCTCCGCACCGGCTTTCCAGAACCCGAAGCCAGTGCATGGCCTCAACCAAGTCATCAAACCAGTCGCGGACGTGATCTCCGCCCAAGTACGCACGGCTTCCGGTAATTCCGAAGATCAATTCGGATCTTCGGTTGGCGGCGCGGTTGAGGTAGCGGAGAGCGCCCTCGTATGCGGCGGCTCGCTGCTCCCGTCTATATCGGGCTTCCTCGATTCTGGCTTGCCTGCGATCGGACCAGGCGGCTCCGAACAGTGCCGCCGTCGCCCCCAAAACAGCTCCAATAAGTCCGACAATGGTGGCCGTCATCGTTCTCCCCCCGACCTCTTCTCTCCTGAGGCAAGCTCCTCGCTGCCAAGGGAGAAGGCCATGGTCTCATCTTCTTACCAATGCTACGCTTGCAGGTCTCGCCATCGTTGCCGTCGGCCGCAACGCATTCGGTATCAGCGATCATTGCACTCGCAGGTTGTGTCGTCATGAGCACGGCGACGAAGATCGAATGGACGCGGTCCGATGACGGGTCGGCGGGGGCGACATGGAACCCGGTGACCGGGTGCACGAAGGTGTCCGAGGGCTGCGATCACTTCCACTGCTATGCGGAGACGTTCGCGGAGCGGTGGCGGGGGATTCCCGGGCACCCATTCGAGCAAGGATTCGATGTCCGCCTGTGGCCGGACCGGCTTCAACTGCCGCTGCGGCGGAAGAGGCCGACTCGCTACTTCGTGAACAGCATGTCCGACTTGTGGCATGACGCAGTAAGTGTTGACCTACTTGCCCGGGTCTTCGCGGTCATGGCCCTGGCCGACAGGCACACATTCCAGGTGCTGACCAAGCGGCCGGGCAGGATGCAATCGGTGCTGGCCAGTTCTCAGTTCTGGGGGCTGGTGCGGGCGGCGCTCGGCGACTACGGGCCGCCGTCGCCGACAGCCGAGGCGGCGGTCGATGCTCAGCGCCTGCCGAACCTGTGGCTGGGCGTCTCGGTGGAGTCGCAGAAGTGGGCAGCGGTCCGGCTGGACAAACTCGCGGCGACGACAGCGGGGGCCGTGCGGTTCGTCAGCTGCGAGCCGCTGCTAGGGGCGCTGGACCTGCGTCCATGGCTCAAGTCCGGGCTGGACTGGGTTATCGTCGGCGGCGAGTCCGGGCCGCGTTCGCGGCCGATGCACCCGGCCTGGGCGAGATCCCTGCGGGACCAGTGTGAAGGCGCCCGGGTTCCGTATTTCTTCAAGCAGCGTGGCCAGTGGACCTGGGACCGCGAGCCCGGCCAGCCTGAGCCGCGGGTTTACGTCTGTGCGGCCGATGGCCGCGTGGCCGGCGAGCAGGCTGCGCTGGCTGACGGCGGGTCCTGGGCTGGCGTGTGGCGGGTCGGGAAGGGCCGTGCGGGGCGGCTGCTGGACGGGCGGACCTGGGACGAGTTCCCGCGGCCTGCTCAGGCCAAGGTCCTGGCCTCGTGACCGGCGAGCTGGCGGTGCCGGAGCGCGGTGAACGCCGCCCAGTCGATGAGCAGGCTGGCGTGGTAGCCGGGGTGTTGGCCGCCGCGTCCTGCCAGGAACCGCTCCAGGAAGGCGGTCACTTCCTCGCTGCTGCGCAGGAACTCGTCGAGGACGGTTAGCAGGTCGGCGAGGTCGGTCATCATGTTGCTGGTCAGCCAGGTCTGCCCGGCGGCGCGGGCGACGGCCTGGATGGCCAGGGTCGCGTTGCGGTCGTCGATGCCGGTCAGGGTGTCGCTGAGGCTGACCGGGGTTCCGGCGGCGATGCTGGCGGCCAGGCGCAGGACGCGGCGCTCGCCGTTGCTGCAGGGCAGTTCCCCGGCGTCGAGCGCGGAGATCGCGGCTTCCCAGTCGATGCTGGCCATCATGGTGCCCGCGTCATCGCCGTCCGGGCCTGCGGTGATGAACCGGCTGGTGAAGTCGTCGCGGTGCAGCCAGCAGCCGCACCCGATGATGAACTCGGCGGCGGCCTCGAGGGAGTGGATGCCGACGGCGCTGGCTGTGAGCGCGCCGGGAAGGTCGGCAGGGCCGGGGATGGTCATGTGGCTCCTTCTGCGGCTGGGGGCCTAGCGGTTGCGGACGGCTGGCATGCCGAGGGTGACCGGGCCTGTGGCGGCGGCGCGCTGGGCCTGGGCGCGCTTGCCGCGGAGGTAGGTCAGGGTGAGGTCGATTCCCTCGATTTCGCCGTGCCAGCCTTCGTCGGCGGCCCGCTGGCGGCGCTCGACCAGGTCGGCCTCGAGTTCGTCGAGACGCGGAAGCATCTTGGGGTTAATCGAGAGCATCGGGCACCTGACACGGGGCGTGTTCATGCTGACACGGAATTCCGTATGGGCGCCCGCAGGAGCCCAATTCGACCTTGCGCTTGTCGAAGTGCTCGTTAAAATCGAGCCATTCTTCGGGAGTAGGATCCCGGTATTCGCTCTCGGGTCGGCGGGCGCGCCTGCGGTCCAGAAACTCCTGGTAGTGGCGGGACTATGCGGCACGCCACGAGTAGCGACATAACTGCATTGGAAATCGGTAACCATGAGAACTGGCAGGAGAGGGCGAGACGATGATCAGGGTTTGGCGGGCTGCCGACCCACGGGCGGCCGAAGACGGTGCCAGCACCCCAATTTTGCCCGCCCCGCCGTCCAGTCGGTCCCTCGAACGCTACGCCCGTGCAGGCTCCGAGGCCGCAACCGCAACGTCGCCTGCTCAGCCCCGGCCGTGCGCCCCGGACTAGCCGTCTGACCCTCAGCCGCACCCATCCAAGACTGTCTCGTTCCAGGGGAACGCGGTGCC
The DNA here is from genome assembly GCA_050011155.1 of Streptosporangiaceae bacterium. GTDB lineage: Bacteria > Actinomycetota > Actinomycetes > Streptosporangiales > Streptosporangiaceae > Palsa-504. The sequence goes on along the minus strand of JBEKJP010000244.1, from coordinate 3,503 downwards.
GGGGTTGCAGGACAGCAAGAGCAGTTATGCGCGCATGCGCAAAGTTATACGCGATCGACGTCATCCACATGCTACTGTCGCATAACTTCGCGTATAAGGGAGCCGATGCATGGGGACGCCGTCGGATCAGACAGCAGACATGCCTGCGCGCGTCGCGCAGTGGATCGATGGCGGGGAGACCTATGAGGTCGAGTTCAAGGGCGAGCAGCGCGAACGGCTGAACGACCGCGATCTCGTAGAGGCGGTGGTATGTCTGGCCAATGGGACCGGCGGTGTGCTCCTCGTCGGCGTCGAGGATGACGGCTCGGTCAGCGGCGCCCGGCCTCGGCACGAGGCGGGGCGGACTGATCCGCTGCGGGTCCAGGCGCTGATCGCGAACATGACTCAGCCTGCGCTTTCTGCGGTCGCCGGGATTGTTCAGATCGAAGGGGCGGAAGTCCTAGTCGTGGAGGTGCCGGATAGTCCGCGCGTGGTAGGGACAACGAGAGGCACGTACGTCCGGCGGGCCATCGCTGGCGACGGTCGGCCGACCTGTGTGCCGTACCACGCCCATGAGATGCTCGCTCATGAGGTGGACCGTGGTGCCGTGGACTGGGCGGGGCTGCGTATCGGAGGCGCCACCTGGGCGGACCTTGACCCCCTGGAATTCGAGCGCCTCCGGCGGCTGACCGCCACCGCGGGGGATCGGGCCGATCGTTTGCTTGCCTCACTGTCCGATCGTGAGATCGCCAGTGCGCTCGGGCTCATTCGGACCGAGGCCGAGGTCACGGCGGGAACGCTTCTGCTTTTCGGGCGATCTGAGGCGCTACGGCGCTTCCTGCCCACTCACGAGGCGGCCTTCCAGGTCCTTCGAGGGCTTGAGGTGGAAGTCAACGACTTTCTGCCTTACCCCCTGCTGCGGCTCGCTGAGGAGATGTTCACCCGTTTCCAGGCCCGGAACGCGGAGGAAGAACTGCAGTTCGGGATGTTTCGCGTGGCGATATCGACCTACTCCGAGACCGCATTCCGTGAGGCGCTCGCCAACGCGCTCATCCACCGGGACTACACACAGCGCGGTGCTGTCCACGTGCAGTGGAGCGAAGATCAGCTGGAGATTTCAAGCCCTGGGGGCTTTCCAAGCGGCATACGGCTGGACAACCTGCTTGTCGCGCCGCCGCATCCACGCAGCCCCTTGCTTGCGGATGCCTTCAAGCGCACCGGCCTCGTCGAACGAACCGGACGTGGGATCAACCGGATGTTCGCGGAGCAGCTCCGGGTCGGGCGGCCGGCACCTGACTACGGGAGAAGCTCCGACGCCCACGTTGTCGCTGTCCTGCCAGGTGGGCCGGCCAACCTGTCCATGACAAGGTGGGTCCTTGAGCAGGAGAATCAGCAAGGGATGCCGTTGCGCCTCGCGGAACTGCAAGTACTCACGGAACTAGTCCGGGAGCGCCGGGCCACCACGACAGAGCTTGCACGGATTATGCAACGAACCGATGCGGAAGCCCGCAACATTCTTGCCCGCATGGTCGAACGAGGCTGGATAGAGGCGCGAGGCGACGGGAAAGGACGGAGCTGGCACCTGTCCGCAGCGGTCTACCGAGTGCTTGACGCCCCTGCCGGCTACGTCCGGGTGCACGGCTTCGAGCCGCTGCAGCAGGAGCATATGGTCCTGCAGTATGTCGATGCTCATGGCCAGATCACCCGGACTGAAGCCGCTGAGTTGTGCTCGCTGACCCCGGACCAGGCGAGCCGTCTGCTGCGGCGCCTCGTGAAGGAGGGAAAGCTCGAGCTGCGCGGAGAACGCCGGGGATCAGAATATGTAAGGCCTGCCGGATGAAGCCAAACTTACGACAGGTCCCGGTCGCTACGTTCGGTTACGGTCACAGGTCACAACCTGCCATTCGCGTGGAACGTTTCGTGGAACGGCGTGTTGGATAATTCCAGCGCAACAGGTGCCGCCAGTGCAATGACCTGTGCTATCGGCCCACACTTCGCACCTCGGTCCGTGGCACAAACGTCACCGGCTGGTCTGTCTGGCAGCGCTCGGACTGCTGTCACGGATGGTGGCGGCGGAGTCGATGAGGCACCTAAGAGCCACCGGGCGGCGCGGACGCCGACTTCGTTCGGATTGATCCCGTGCCGGTGGTGGCCGCGCCCAGGACCGAGTCCCCGCGCGTCGCTGCCGATCTGGTCGCCCGCGGCGCTCTTGGTACCCATCAGGTGAGGCATGCAGATCATGTCGTTGTCGGCTAGGTGGGTGAGTCGACCGGCAAGCCTGCCGCGCTGGCCGCATCCAGTAGGCGCTTATCGTAGGTGACGAAGGAGATCAGCCGGGGGCGTGCCTGCAGGGCTGTGCCGAGGTGGATCGCGTCCAGGCTGCGGACCGTGGCGGGCTTGGCGGTCTGGGCCAGGATCCGGATACCAGGGTCGAGGTCGATCAGGTCGATCTGGTCCAGCACGGCAGGCAGCCGGGAAACGGCGTCTGGCGCGTATCTGGCTAGCGCCCGGAATGATTCGATCTCTACCAGGACGGAGCTGATCCACCCGGTCTCGGCCCGCTCATCCAGCCAGTCGCGCAGCGCCGCAGATTCCGGCTCGGCGTGGACGAGCTTGACGACGGCGGCCGAGTCGAGGTAGATCATCAGCGCTCTCCGGCGCGATCCCGGGCCATTTCCTCTGCCACATTGACGCCGTCGGGCTCGCCTAGGTCCATCCTGAGCACTTCTTGGCGCATCCGGGCTGCGCGCTCGCGCCGGCTGGCCGCCTCGAGCACCGCCTGCCGGATCGCGGCCGATCGCGAGAGGCCATCGTGCGTCAGCACCTGGAGGGCGTGCTCGGTCTCGTCGTCGGTCCGGATCGTGATCGTATCAGCCATGTCGCGATTGTAAGACATTTTGTCTTACTCTTGCAAGCATGCCCGGTACTGCCTACGTAGCCATAAATAACCAGAAGATCGGAATCCGGGCGCGTGCGCCACCGGCCCAGCCGACTGGCCGCGCGTAAGCGGCGTTATCTCAAGAAAGCCGCTGGCATTGCGGGGTAACTGCCCTTTGTGTGTCTCGGTTCTTGGAACGAACGTCATCGGCTGGTCTGCCTGACGGCGCTTTGACTGTTGTCACGACAGTGGCGGCTGAGTCGATTTACTGCGCCCAAGAGTCGCGCATGGTGCCAGGGTTGCTGGATGGCGACAGCATTCATGCGTATATGCGTAACTTATGCGCAAGACGAGGCGGATGCTTTATGGCAGTAGCCTGCTGACTTCGTTGCAGAGGATGGCCTGGGCGAGCATCGCCTGGTCGAGGAGTTCGTTGCCGATGTCGTATTCGGCGTGGGTATCGCCCCGCCGGCTCATCGCGGCGGCGGCTTGCGCCGCCTCCTGGATCTGGCCGGCGATGAGCTGGCCGGCGATCCGCGCGCAGTGCCCCACCTTGGTGCCGCGCTGTCCTGCCGCCAGGGCGGCGACGCCGCCGGCCAGGACCTGGCCGTGAGAGGGGTAGAGGGCCGCGAGGGCAGTCAGGGCG